>NZ_JBFRDF010000015.1:0-103207 GCF_052113445.1 Paenarthrobacter sp. YAF11_1 | reverse complement strand
GTCCCATTCCGAACCCGGAAGCTAAGACCCACAGCGCCGATGGTACTGCACCCGGGAGGGTGTGGGAGAGTAGGACACCGCCGGACACACATTAGGCAAGAGCCCCGACCACAGGTCGGGGCTCTTCCCCTTTAACCACCACAACACAAGAACTCGGGTCCACCACGGCCGGCTGAGTCATCGCGCAACACCAACAACCGAGCAAATTAGCATCTTTGCCACGCCTTCAAGCAGGCTGTTGGAGCGGCTGTGAGACTTGCCACGGGAGGCCACTATTCGGGTCCAGGCGTTCGGTGGTCGTGGTGACGTCGAATAGAATTGCATAAGACATACGAGTCGGTAGCTGAGTGCTGCCGGCGGCGTGACAACGAAATAAGGGTTATGAGCGACTACGCACGCGCCAGTGGTCGGCTCGCAACAGGAGGAATCCACCATGGCTGAGCACAACGGCGGCAATCGCGGCGGTAATCGCGGAAACTTCGGCGGTAACCGCGACGACCGCGGTTCGTACCGCCCCAACAACAACTCAGGCGGGGACCCTCGTGGGTTCCGTTCCAGGGAGAACCGAGACGGCAGTGACCGTCCGGCCCGTGATGGTGAGCGTCGTCCGTTCAACAACGACCGTGGTGACCGTAAGCCCTTCGGTGATCGCAGTGACCGTCCGGCCCGTGATGGTGAGCGTCGTCCGTTCAACAACGACCGTGGTGACCGTAAGCCCTTCGGTGATCGCAGTGACCGTCCGGCCCGTGATGGTGACCGTCGTCCGTTCAACAACGACCGYGGYGACCGTAAGCCCTTCGGCGACCGTCCCGAGCGTGGACCGCGGAACTTCGACGGCCCCCGTCGCGACAGCGATGACCGCCGCCCGTTCAACAACGACCGTGGTGACCGTAAGCCCTTCGGCGATCGCAGTGACCGTCCGGCCCGTGATGGTGACCGTCGTCCGTTCAACAACGACCGTGGTGACCGTAAGCCCTTCGGCGATCGCAGTGACCGTCCGGCCCGTGATGGTGAGCGTCGTCCGTTCAACAACGACCGCGGTGACCGTAAGCCCTTCGGCGACCGTCCCGAGCGTGGACCGCGGAACTTCGACGGCCCCCGYCGCGACAGCGATGACCGCCGCCCGTTCAACAACGACCGCGGTGACCGTAAGCCCTTCGGCGACCGCAATGACCGCGGTAACTCCTGGGAAGAGCGCCCGGCCAGGGTACCCAACGCCAAGGACATCCGCAGCTCAAACCGTCCTGACCGTGAGCGGTCTCCCGAGATCGATGAGGATGTCACCGGCAAGGAGCTCGACCGCGCCACGGGTCACCAGATCAAGACGCTCGAGGAGCAGAGCGCGGGCTGGGTCGCCAAGCACTTGGTCATGGCTGGCCGCCTGATCGACATTGAGCCCGAGTTGGCTTTCCAACACGCGTTGGCTGCAAGCCGTCGTGGCGGACGCCTTTCTGTTGTTCGTGAAGCCGTGGGCCTGACCGCTTATGCCGCGGGCCACTACGGGGAGGCGTTGCGTGAATTCCGTACGTACCGCCGCATCAGTGGATCCAACGTGCACCTGCCTGTGATGGCTGACTGCGAGCGAGGCCTCGGACGTCCGGACCGTGCGCTGGATATGGTTCGCTCTCCAGAAGCCCAGGACCTGGATGCTCCGGGCAAGGTGGAGCTCGCGATGGTGGCTGCCGGTGCCCGTGCGGATCTCAAGCAGTTTGATGCTGCTGTCACTGAGCTGGAGATCCCCCAGTTGGACATCAACAGGGCCTTCTCTTACAGCCCGCGGCTGTTCCGTGCCTACGCTGAAGCACTCAGCGCTGTGGGTCGCACGGAGGAAGCGGACAAGTGGGCCCGCCAGGCTTTGGTGGCTGAGAATGCTTTGGGCGTCGGCGACTTCGCTGAGCCGGAGATCCTTGACCTCGGGTGGGATGAGCAGGAAGAAGCAGCCGCGAGCAAGCCGCGCTTTGTCAAGTCGGCTCCGGAATCCGACGTCGTGAAGCCTGAGACCGAATCGGTTATTGCGGAAGCCGCAGCGGCTGACGTTGATCACGATGACGTTGAACTTGATGACGCCGAATCTGACTACTTCGAGTCGAACGACGCGGAGTCGGACATCGACTCCGCAGAAGACGACGCTGAGGAAGAAGAAGCAGAAGCCAAGGAAGAAGACGCCGCAAACCAAGGCACCGACTCCCAGCATGGCTGATTCACTCATCTCCTTCTTTGATGCCGTCCTCTCCGATCTGGATGGTGTGGTCTACGCAGGACCTCACGCCATCCCGGGGGCTGTGGAGTCGTTGCAGCGTCTCGAAACCGTCGGCGTGGGGCTTGGTTACGTCACCAATAACGCCTCACGCACCCCGGCCCAGGTCGCTGCGCACCTGCGTGAGCTCGGTGCGCCGGCAGAGGACCATCAAGTGGTCAGTTCCTCCCAGGCAGCAGGGGAGCTTCTGGCTTCCATGCTGCCTGCGGGGGCGCATGTGCTCATCACCGGCAGTGCGGCCCTGGCCCATGAAATCGAATTGGTGGGACTTAAGCCGGTACACAGTGCAGCTGAATCGCCGGTTGCGGTCGTCCAGGGATTCAACCCTGAGATCGGTTGGAAGGATCTCGCTGAGGCGTCCTATGTAGTGGCCGGTGGAGCCATGTGGTTTGCCACCAACACGGACATGTCCATCCCGCAGGCCCGCGGCATGGCACCTGGGAATGGAACGCTGGTTGCGGCCGTGGCGGCTGCCACGGGAAAGACTCCTTTGGTGGCGGGTAAACCTGAAGCGCCGCTTTTCCACGCCGCAGCAAAACGGTTGAACGCCGATCGTCCGCTGGTTGTGGGCGACCGTCTGGACACGGACATCCTGGGCGGGAATCGCGCGGGATTTGCGACGGCGGCCGTCCTCACCGGTGTGGACACCACCTACACCATCCTTGCGGCGCGGACCGACGAGCGCCCCACGTATCTTTTGGCCGACTTGGAGGGCCTTTACGCGCCCTATCCTGAGGTCACCAGCGACGACGGCACTTTCCGTTGCGGTGCAGCATCGGCAGTCGCCGGGGATGGGACCGTCACGGTCACCGGTGATGAGGGCGACCTTGACGCTTGGCGGGCGGCTTGTGCGGCATGGTGGGCCAGGCACCCCGACATCGCCGTTGCCCAGGCGCCGCAGGTGGAATGGCGAACTCACTAGACTGGTGCGATGACCGAGCCCATTAATCTACCGGCATCCGCGCCAGAAGCCCCGGAAGCGCCAGAAGCCCCGGAGGCGCCAGAAGCCCCGGAAAGCCTCGCGGGCCAAGACGGCCTCGTGCCGGAAAATTTGGGGCCGGCGCGTCCGGAGGTCCAGTGGCCCGATGCAGCCAGCTCCACGGGGGACCCGCTGGTGGACAGGGCCCTCGATGTCCTGGACAACGTGCCTGCGACCTCCGTGGCAGAACACGGAGACCTGTACGCAGCCATCCATGACTCCTTGCTGGAGGCCCTGGACGCTGAACCCGGTCTCCCTGCCGCGCCACAAAGTACTCCCCGCCCGGAAGGCGACAGCTAGCGTATGGCACGACTCGACCAGGAACTCGTCACCCGTGGGTTGGCGAGGTCACGCACCCATGCAGCAAAGCTCATCAGCGATGGCAAAGTCAGCTCCGCGGGGACTGTCCTCGCCAAAGCCGCACTCCAGGTGGACTCGGCTACGGACTTGGACGTAGAGGCCCATCTTGAGGACATCTACGTCAGCCGCGCCGGGCATAAGCTGGCAGGCGCGCTGGAGGCGTTTCCCGCCGTCGTGGTCGCCGGAGAGCGGTGTCTCGACGCCGGCGCCTCCACAGGTGGCTTTACCGATGTCCTGCTGCGGCAGGGGGCGGCAAGTGTGGTGGCGGTGGACGTAGGACACGGCCAGTTGGTGCCACACCTGCGGGATGACCCGCGCGTGGACGTCCATGAGGGTATGAACGTCAGATACATGGCCCCGGAGCAGATCGGTGGGCTCGCAAACCTGACGGTTGCGGACCTGTCCTTCATATCGTTGACCCTTGTGGTGGCGCCGCTGGCTTACTGCACTGAACCCGGCGGGGACATGGTCCTGATGGTCAAGCCGCAATTCGAGGTGGGCAAGGAACGGCTGAGCCGAACCGGCGTGGTGTCATCGGACGATGAGCGACGCCGGGCCGTCGCCCAGGTTGCCCGGGCGGCGGTGGATGCAGGGCTCGTCCTGATGGACCTCGCGGCCAGTCCGCTGCCGGGCCAGGACGGAAATGTTGAATACTTCCTGTGGATGAAGCGCGGGATGTCCGCGGTGTTGCCTAAGATCGAAGAGCGGGACGGGGACGTTGCTGCATTGATCAAGAAATTCTGGCCAAACCACTAGAAAGCAGAACCCGATGAGCAGGCGTGTACTTGTCCTTGCCCACACAGGGCGGGAAGAATCGCTCCGCGCAGCGTGGGATGCCTGTACGCAACTGCATTCCTCCGGCTTGGTTCCTGTGCTGCAGAAGTCCGAACTTGCCGATATTGAACGGTTCTTCGGTGCGTTGGATACACCCATCGAGATCCTCAACGACCACGTCAACCTGGAGGACGTGGAGTTGGTGATGGTCCTGGGTGGGGACGGAACCATCCTGCGGGCCGCGGAACTCGTGCGTGAGGTGGACGTCCCGTTGTTGGGAGTGAACCTGGGGCACGTGGGCTTCCTGGCTGAAAGCGAGCGTGCCGACCTGGCACAAACAGTGGAATGGATCGCGAGTCGCCAGTACACGGTGGAAGAACGCATGACCATCGATGTCCAGGTGTGGGTCAAAGGACAGAAGATTTGGCACACGTGGGCGTTGAACGAGGCTGCCATTGAGAAGGCCAACCGTGAGCGCATGCTGGAAGTGGTCACGGAGGTGGACGAGCGTCCGTTGACCTCCTTCGGCTGTGATGGCGTGGTCCTCGCAACTCCCACGGGTTCCACCGCATACGCGTTCTCCTCGGGAGGGCCTGTGGTGTGGCCGGAGGTGGAAGCGCTGGTGATTGTTCCGATCAGTGCCCATGCCCTGTTCGCCAAGCCGCTGGTGGTATCGCCGAGGTCCAAGCTGGCCGTCGAAATCATGAACCGGACCGAAGCCATAGGTGTCCTTTGGTGCGATGGCCGGCGTTCCGTGGACCTGCCGCCCGGGGCACGTGTTGAAGTGACCCGTTCAGCCACGCCGGTGCGGTTGGCGCGCACCCACAAGACACCCTTTTCTGCGCGACTCGTCCGCAAGTTTGAACTCCCCATCCACGGTTGGCGTGGACCGGCTCCCCGGAGCGGGGAAGTCCACACGGGCCCGCTTCCGGTCATCCGGACCCTGTCACCGGCTCCGTTGCCCAGTCCTCGGGATGTAGAAGGTCCCCGGGACGGTGACCCTTCCGACCCCACGAATGCGAAGTGAACCATGCTTGAAGAACTCCGAATCCGTGACCTTGGCGTCATCACCGATGCCGCCCTGCCGCTGGGCCCTGGCCTGAGCGTTGTCACCGGCGAAACCGGTGCGGGCAAGACCATGGTGGTGACCGCCGTCGGGCTCCTTCTTGGTGCCCGATCAGATGCAGGTGCCGTCCGTAGTGGAGCCAAGTCGGCGTCCGCTGAAGCGGTCTTGAAGCTCGATCCGGCGCACAGCGCTGTTGAGCGCGCCAAGGAGGCAGGCGGTGAGGCTGAAGAGTTCGACGGCGTTGCTGAGCTCCTGCTGGCCCGTACCGTGGGTGCCGATGGGCGCAGTCGTGCCTACGTTGGCGGGCGCGCCGCGCCTGTGGGGGTCCTGGCTGAGTTGGGAGAGAGCCTGGTGGTGGTCCACGGGCAGTCGGACCAGATCCGGCTCAAGAGCGCCACTGCGCAGCGGCATGCCCTGGATCGGTTCGCCGGTGCGCCCCTTGCCAAGACGCTGGGGGAGTACCAGGAGCTGTACAACCACTGGAAGAACATCCAGTCCGAACTTGAAACGCTGCGCAGCGAAGCCCGGGAGCGGCTGCGGGAAGCTGAGTCCCTGGATGCGGCCCTGAAGGAAATCGACGAGGTGGATCCCCAGCCGGGGGAGGACGAAACACTCAAGGCCGAGGCGGTGAAGCTCGCCAACGTCGAAGAACTCCGATTGGCCGCAGCTGCAGCCCATGAGTCCCTCATCGCCGAGGAATTCGGGGACGCCGGCGACGCAACCACCATGGTGGATGCTGCCAAGAGGACACTGGAGCACGTTGCCGATCACGACGAAGAGCTGCGTTCCGCCGCTGCCCGGCTCGCGGAGGTCGGGTTCCTCCTCAACGACATTGCAACAGAGCTGTCCAGCTATCAGGCCGCCCTGGATACCGAAGGTCCGGAGCGGCTCTCCGAAATCGAGGAGCGCCGGGCCGCCCTTGCCAAGTTGATCCGCAAATACGCCCCCAGCATTGACGAAGTGCTGGAGTGGGCGGCGACCGCAAGGACCCGGCTGGACGAGCTTCAGGATGATTCCAGCCGCATCGAATCCCTGGATGCTGAGGTGGCTTCGACGGAAGCGACTCTTCGGAAGCAGGCCGCGGCTATCTCCAAGGCCCGCCTCAAAGCTGCCAAGGATCTCTCAGCCAGAGTCAGTGCTGAGCTCAAGGCGCTGGCCATGGCTGACGCCACGCTGGTCATTGAGGTCGATGGGAATGGATCGTTGGGCCCTTGGGGCACCGACGAGATCGCTTTCCTTCTCCAGCCGCACTCCGGGGCTCCGGCCCGGCCTCTGGGCAAGGGAGCCTCGGGCGGTGAACTGTCCCGGGTGATGTTGGCCATCGAGGTGGTTCTCGCCGCGGTGGATCCTGTGCCGACGTTCGTGTTCGATGAGGTGGACGCGGGCGTGGGTGGCCGGGCCGCCGTCGAAATCGGCCGGAGGCTGGCCATGCTTGCCCGGCACGTCCAGGTGCTGGTGGTAACTCACTTGCCGCAGGTTGCTGCCTTCGCCGATCAACACATCCGAGTGACAAAAACTTCCGTGCGCGGTGCTGACGGTAAGACAACCACCGGGTTCACCTCCAGCGACGTACAGTTACTGAGCGACGACGAGCGCGTCAAGGAGTTGGCCCGCATGCTGGCAGGGCAAGAGGATTCCGAATCGGCGCAGGCCCACGCCCAGGAGTTGCTGGACGACGCGAAGCTCCTGCCGCAGCGCGCATAGTGCTGTTGGCCGGAATGCGAGCACCATCACATCGGCACACTTAATCCCGCCCGGCTCTTGCTTGGAATGCGGTGGTGAGCAACTATTGACCATTTGGGGAATCCGAACAGACGCGTGGAAGGCGTAATTGATGATAAGCTCGAATTCCGTGGTGCAGCGATCAAATTCCCGTGTAAATTCCCGGTTCCCGGGCTCGTCCAAGACGACCAAACACATCTTCGTCACCGGTGGTGTGGCGTCCTCGCTCGGTAAGGGTCTGACGGCTTCCAGCCTCGGTCACCTGCTGCGGGCACGCGGTTTGTCTGTAACTATGCAGAAGCTCGATCCCTACTTGAATGTGGATCCGGGCACGATGAACCCCTTCCAGCACGGCGAAGTATTCGTCACGGACGACGGCGCCGAAACCGATCTCGACATCGGACACTACGAGCGCTTCCTCGATGAAAACCTCGAAGGTTCGGCCAACGTCACAACGGGCCAGATCTACTCCACCGTCATCGCCAAGGAACGCCGCGGCGAATACCTCGGAGACACCGTCCAGGTCATTCCCCACATCACCGATGAAATCAAGCGCCGCATGCGCCTGCCTGCCGAGGGCAAGAACGCTCCGGACGTCATCATCACCGAAATCGGTGGCACCGTGGGCGACATCGAATCGCAGCCGTTCCTTGAGTCGGCCCGCCAGGTCCGTCAGGATGTTGGCCGCAACAACGTCTTCTTCCTGCACGTGTCCCTGGTTCCGTACATCGGACCGTCCCAGGAACTGAAGACCAAGCCGACGCAGCACTCCGTGGCAGCCCTTCGCTCCATCGGCATCCAGCCTGAAGCGATCGTGATCCGCTCCGACCGCGAAGTGCCCGACGCCATGCGCGAGAAAATCGGCCGTATGTGCGACGTCGACATCGACGCCGTAGTCAACGCAGCTGACGCCCCCAGCATCTACGACATCCCCAAGACCCTGCACTCACAGGGCCTGGACTCCTACATCGTCCGCGCACTGGACCTGCCGTTCAAGGACGTTGACTGGAGCAAGTGGGACAAACTGCTCGAAGCAGTGCACAACCCCAAGCACGAGGTCGAGGTTGCCCTGGTGGGCAAGTACATCGACCTCCCGGACGCGTACCTCTCGGTCACCGAGGCCCTTCGTGCCGGCGGTTTTGCCAACGAAGCCAAGGTCAAGATCCGCTGGGTCCCCTCCGACGAGTGCGAAACCCACGCCGGGGCTACCAAGGCCTTGGCCGGTGTGGACGCCATCTGCGTGCCGGGTGGCTTTGGTATCCGCGGCCTCGAAGGCAAGCTCGGCGCCTTGAAGTTCGCTCGTGAATCCAAGCTCCCGGTCCTTGGCTTGTGCCTCGGCCTGCAGTGCATGGTGATCGAGTACGCCCGCAACGTGGTTGGCCTCGAAGGTGCCTCCTCCAGCGAGTTCGAGCCCGACTCCAAGTACCCGGTCATCGCCACCATGGAAGAGCAGTTGGACATCGTGGAAGGCAAGGGAGACCTCGGCGGCACCATGCGCCTGGGCCTGTACGAAGCCAAGCTGGACGAGGGCTCGGTCATCGCCGAGACGTACGGCACCACCACGGTCAGCGAACGCCACCGTCACCGCTACGAGGTCAACAACAAGTACCGCGACCAGATCGCAGCAGAAGGCCTGGTGTTCTCCGGTACGTCGCCTGACGGCAAGCTGGTGGAGTATGTGGAACTTCCCCGCGAGGTCCACCCGTACTACGTGGCCACGCAGGCGCACCCGGAGCTCAGCTCGCGCCCCACGCGCCCTCACCCGCTGTTCGCAGGTTTGGTCAAGGCTGCCTTGGAGCGTCGCGGAGGTGCCCCCGTGGCCACCAAGACCGGTGCCCGCACGGTAGCTGCCAAGTAGACGCAAGTACTAACGAAGGACGGCGCGATGCCCGGTATTTCTGAAACCCCCCGCACATCAAGGCAGGTTTCGGACATGCCGAGCCCGCGCCGTCTTTTGTCTACCAGCAAGGTCTACGAAGGCCGTATCTGGGATGTTGTCAGCGACTCGTTCCAACTCAGCGATGGCACGGACACCCTTGTTCGTGACTACATTGACCACCCAGGCGCAGTAGCGGTGCTCCCCATGAACGTGGACGGTGAGATCCTGCTGCTGAAGCAATACCGGCATCCGGTCGGCATGGATCTGTGGGAAATCCCAGCCGGCCTTTTGGACGTCGAAGGAGAAGACTTCGTGGTGGGGGCGGCCCGGGAGTTGGCGGAGGAAGCTGACTTGGTCGCGGCTACGTGGAACGTCCTGGTGGACTTCTTCAACTCGCCCGGTTCGTCCAGCGAAGCAGTCCGGATCTATTTGGCGCGTGGCATCAGTGACGTTCCCGTGGCGGACCGCCACGTCCGCACCGATGAAGAGGCCGAAATTGAACTCCACTGGGTGCCGCTTGATGACGCCGTGAAGGCAGTGTTGGAAGGCCGCCTGCACAATCCGTCGGCGGTGCTGGGCATCCTGGCGGCCGCAGCTGCGAAAGCCGATGGGTTCACTGGGCTTCGTCCCGCCAATGCGCCGTGGCCGGCTCACCCGAGCCAGCGCTGAGCATGGCCGAGGCTGCCACCAGAACTCCCACTGGCATTGACCGCGCAGTAACCGACTACCTGCAGCATGTGGGTGTGGAGCGCGGCCTGGCAGCGAACACCCTTGCGGCGTACCGCCGGGATTTGTCGCGGTACTCCAACTTCCTCCAGGACCAGGGCGTGGAACGGCCCGGCGACATCACCCGGCATCATGTGACCGCCTTCGCCCAGGCGTTGTCGGATGGAAGCGATGGCGCCGCTGTGCTGGGTGTCCGCTCCGCTGCACGTACGGTGGTGGCGGTCCGCGGACTTCACAAGTTCTGGGCACTTGAAGGAACCACGACGGCGGACCCCGCCAGCGATGTCCACCCGCCCATGCCGGGCAAACGGCTTCCCAAGGCCATCAGCGTCGACGAGGTCACGCGGATCCTGGAAGCTGCCGGAGCCGACTCGCCCACAGGGCTCAGGGACCGTGCTCTCCTGGAATTCCTCTACTCCACAGGTGCCCGCATCAGCGAAGCCGTGGGGTTGGACGTCGATGACATTTCCCTCGAAGACACAGATGGGGATCCCGCGATCGTCAGGTTGTTCGGCAAGGGCTCCAAAGAGCGCTTGGTGCCCCTCGGCTCATACGGAGCCCGCGCCGTCGGAGCCTATGTTGTCCGAGGCAGGCCGCTGCTGGCATCCAAAGGCAAGGGAACACCGGCGCTGTTCCTCAACGCCCGCGGCGGTCGGATCAGCAGGCAGAGCGCCTGGACCATCCTCAAAGCGGCGGCTGAGAAAGCCAACATCACCAAGGACGTCTCGCCGCACACGCTCCGCCACTCCTTCGCCACTCATCTGCTGGAAGGCGGAGCTGACGTCAGGGTAGTGCAGGAACTGCTGGGGCATGCCTCCGTGACAACCACTCAGGTTTACACGTTGGTCACCGCAGACACCCTGCGCGAGGTCTATGCAGCGGCACACCCGAGGGCGCTGGGCTAAGAGGGCATTGGGCTAAGAGGGCGCTGACCCAAGCGTGTTCCGCGAACTACCCGAGCACGTCCAGCGTCAACTCCACGGCGTCCACGAACAGCGCCAACAGCGACGTCCCCAGGCCGGCCACCAGCAGGAGCCCCGGATGTGCCAGGCCCACCACAACGCGCTTGAGCCGGGGCCGTCCTTTGAGGAACTTCTTGGGAACCCTGGTCTTCACCGGCACCTGCCGCCAGCCGCGCAAGCGCCGCAGGAACCATGCACAACGCACAATGAAGGCCATCCAGAGGATGGAGAGCACCAGTGGAACGGCAGCCAGCATGAGGTTGAAGCCCAACGCCGTGACTTCCTTTTCGGAATCGCCGATCAGGGTTTGGACGGTGGTGGAGATTGAGGCGCTCATCACCACTGAGGCGGCCCACACCATGAACGCCGCCACGAGCGCCAGGAACCGTACAAAGAAGTGACCCAGTACTGTTGCGTCCACTGCCCTGAGATGGCTGCGGGGCGTGGCGTGCAGCACCGCCAGCGTGGAAATCAACGTGGGCAGTGCTGCCACGAGGACCAGCAGGTACCAGGTCCATCCGGCCAGGTCCACCACTTCGTCCAAAACGATCAGCCCGGCCCACACCACGGTCCAGGCCCACCCTGCGTAGAGGGGGTGTGCCACCAGCCAACGGGGTAGCCATGGGTCGCGTCCGGGCGTCGCTTTTGTGGCTGTTTCGGCAGCCGTGCTTCCGCCGGCGGACGGAGGAGCTGCAGCGTCATCGACGGCGGCCACATTGGCTGGCCGGTTACCCCCACCTTCAGTCATGGGCTCACTGTAGCAATGGCGGCAGTGGCAGGGGAGATCAGGTTAAGGTTGGCAGCATGACTGCAGCCCATGTGACTTTGTGCTTCCTCCTCCGTGACGGCGTGGACGGCGAGGATGTCCTCCTCGGAACCAAGAAGACCGGCTTCGGCAGGGGCAAGGTGGTGGGGGTCGGCGGGCACGTGGAGCCGGGGGAGACCGCCTCTGAGGCCGCATGCCGGGAGGTCATGGAGGAAATCAATGTGGTGGTTGCCGCAAAGGACCTGATTCCGGCAGGCACTGTTGACTTTGTGTTTCCGGCAAGGCCGGAGTGGAACATGGCCACCACTGTGTTCCTGACCCGTACGTGGGAGGGGGAACCTTCGGAAAGCGACGAGATCGCCCCCGACTGGTTCCCGGTGATGCACCTTCCCGTGGACCGGATGTGGGCCGACGCTGAACACTGGCTGCCGGCCATGATTGCCGGCCAGCGTATTGCGGTGCGGGTGGATTTGGCAGCAGATAACGAAAATGTGGCTGACGTCCACACCATCGATTGGGTGGACCAGCCGTAGCAGGAAACGTGGAAAAAACGACGCCGGGCCGGTCGCCTTTCGGTGACCGGCCCGGCGTCGTACGTCTCGTGGACTAACGGGAAACGTTAGGGAACGTGCCGTTCTTCCGGCCCGTTGTATTCGCTCAGGGGACGGATGAGGGAGTTGGAGGCTACCTGTTCCATGATGTGGGCGGTCCAGCCGGTGATGCGGCTGGCGACGAACAGCGGGGTGAACGTCTGGGTGTCGAAGCCCATCAGGTGGTATGTGGGGCCGGCGGGGTAGTCGAGGTTGGGCTTGATGGCCTTTGCCTCGTCCATGGCCTGCTCCAAGCCGTTGTACAGGCCCAGGAGTTCCGGCCGGCCGTAGTGCGCGATCATCTTGTCCAGAGCGGCTTTCATGGTGGGCACGCGGGAGTCGCCGTGCTTGTAGACGCGGTGCCCAAACCCCATGACCTTCTTCTTCTGGGCCAGGGCGTCTTCCATCCACGCCCGGGCCCGGGTGGCGGCTTCCTCCAGGGTCTCTTCGCTGCGGATGCCGATCTCATCGAAGGTGTGCATCACTGCCTCGTTCGCGCCGCCGTGCAGCGGGCCCTTGAGGGCGCCGATCGCGGCGGTCACCGCAGAGTGCAGGTCAGCGAGCGTGGAGGTGACGACGCGGGCGGTGAACGTCGAGGCGTTGAAAGAGTGCTCCGCGTACAGGATCATCGAGACGTTGAACGCCTCCACCACCTCGGGCACCTGCTCTTCGCCGAACGTCATCCAGAGGAAGTTTGCCGAGTAGTCCAGGTCCTCGCGCGGTTCCACGGGTTCCTGGCCGCGGCGGCGGCGTTGGTCATAGGCAACCACGGAAGGCATGGCAGCCCAGAGGTCGATTGCCTTCTTCATGTTTGCTTCGGGTGATGAATCTTCAGCCAGTTCATGCCGGGCACCGAGCACGGATGCTGCCGTGCGGCACACGTCCATAGGATGCGCGGTGGTGGGCAAGGTATCCACCACTGACTTGACCACGGGGTCCAGCGCACGGCCAGCGCGTTCCCGGGCGGTGAATTCAGCAAGCTCTGTTTCGTTGGGCAGTTCGCCGTTCCACAGCAGGTAAGCGACTTCCTCGAAGCTGCATTTGGCGGCCAGTTCCTGGACCGGATACCCGCGGTAGAGCAGCGAGTTGGTGTCCGGGTTGACCTTCGAGACTGCGGTGTAGTCCACCACGACTCCGGCAAGGCCTTTTTTGATGTCAACAGCTGCCATGCTGCTCTCCTTCGTTCATAATGCAGGCGCTCCGGTGTTCCGGACTGCCTGCTTTCCCCTTGATTAATCCGGTGCCTAGCGGACGCCAGGAACCTGGAAGTTAAAAACGCCGGTATCGAATTGGTTATAGGCCTCGTAGTCGACGAGTTCGTAGAGGCGTGCACGCGTGAGCATGTTTTCCACTTCCGCCTCTTGGGTCCCCGCAGCCCTGATCGATTCCAGAGTACGCTCTGCAGCGCCCATGGCAATGCGGAGGAGGGTGACGGGGTAGATGACCATGTTCACGCCCACTCCTTGGAGTTGGTCCACGGTGAAGAGCTCGCTTTTGCCGAACTCGGTCATGTTGGCCAGGATGGGCACGTCCACGGCATCGCGGATGGCTTGGAACTCGCCCAAATCACGCATGGCTTCGGGGAAGATCGCGTCAGCACCGGCGTCTACCAGGGCTCTTGCGCGGTCCTGGGCGGCCTTGATTCCTTCGACGGCGCGGATGTCGGTGCGGGCCATGATGAGGAAGTTCGGGTCGCGGCGTGCGTCTGCCGCAGCACGGATGCGTTTGGTGGCGGTGTCGATGTCCACGACGTTCTTGCCGTCCAGGTGGCCGCATCGTTTGGGGTTGAATTGGTCCTCGATGTGGCAGCCGGCCAGGCCCGCGTTCTCGAGTTCCTGGATGGTGCGGGCCACGTTCATGGGCTCGCCGAAGCCGGTGTCCGCGTCCACCAGGGAGGGCAGGTCCGTCATGCGGGCGATCTGTCCGGCCCGGGTGGCCACCTCCGTCAGGGTGGTCAAGCCGATGTCCGGGAGGCCGAGGTCGTTGGCCAGGACGGCGCCGGAGATGTAGACCCCGGCGAAGCCTTTTTCCTCGATTAGTCGTGCCGAGAGCGGGTTGAACGCTCCCGGGAACTGCTGCACAGTCCCGGAGGCCAGCAATTCCCGCAGCTTCAGCCGTTTCTGTTCCGGCGTGACTTTTGAGTACAGCATTTAGAACAGTCCCTTGGGTGCGTTGCTGAGGTCGATCACGCCGGGTGCTGCGGTGATGTTCAGCTGGTCCAGTTCGCCGTCACCGAGTTCGGTGACGCGTTCGACGGCGGCGAGGAACCTTTCGATTTCGGCTTCCTCCACCAGTCCGGCAGCGAGGGTGCGGAACTTGTTGATGTATTGCTCGCGGGCGAACGGCCGGGCTCCGAG
The DNA here is from genome assembly GCF_052113445.1 of Paenarthrobacter sp. YAF11_1. Classification (NCBI taxonomy): domain Bacteria; kingdom Bacillati; phylum Actinomycetota; class Actinomycetes; order Micrococcales; family Micrococcaceae; genus Paenarthrobacter; species Paenarthrobacter sp. YAF11_1. The sequence goes on along the minus strand of NZ_JBFRDF010000015.1, from coordinate 88,769 downwards.
CGGGTGGGCGTCGGCTACCGCGATGTCGTCGGTGATGACTGTGCCGTCGTTGAGGGTGATTTCAACAGTGCCGCCGAAGGCTTTCTCAGCGATGTCCAGGGAGTGGTACCGGCGGGTCCATTCAGGGTCTTCGACGGTGGTGACCTTGTGCCAGAGTTCCACGGTGTCCGGGCGGGCAGCGCGTTCGGGGGCGTAGGAGTCCACGTGGTGCCAGGCGCCGTCCTGCAGGGCGACGGTGAAGATGTACGGGATGGAGTGGTCCAGTGTTTCGCGGGACGCCGTGGGGGAGTACTTCTGGGGATCGTTCGCGCCGGAACCGATCACGTAGTGGGTGTGGTGGCTGGTCTTGATCAGCACGGACTTCACGTTGGCCGGGTCCGTGGTTTCCGGGTGCTCTTTGTTGAGCTTGCGGGCGAGGTCGATCCACGCCTGGGCCTGGTACTCGGCGGAGTGTTCCTTGGTATAGGTGTCCAGGATGGCGCGCTTGGCTTCACCGGGCAGGGGCAGCGGAACCTCGTAGGAGGCGTCCGGGCCGTCCAGCATCCAGGCGATCACGCCGTCTTCGCCTTCGTAGATCGGCACGGGTGAGGTCTGGCCGCGCATGGAGCGGTCCACGGCTTCGACGGCCATCTTGCCTGCGAAGGCCGGGGCGTGGGCCTTCCAAGTGGAGATTTCGCCCTTGCGGGACTGCCGGGTGGCGGTGGTGGTGTGCAGGGCCTGGCCCACGGACTGGAAGATCGTCTCCACATCCAGGCCAAGAAGGGTGCCGATGCCCGCGGCGGCGGAGGGTCCGAGGTGGGCCACGTGGTCGATCTTGTGCTTGTGCAGGCAAATGGCCTTGACCAGGTTCACCTGGATCTCGTAGCCGGTGGCGATGGCACGGACCAGGTCGGCGCCGCTGGAGCCGACGTGCTGGGCGACGGCGAGGATCGGCGGGATGTTATCTCCCGGGTGGGAGTAGTCCGCGGCCAGGAACGTGTCGTGGTAATCAAGTTCACGGACGGCCACTCCGTTGGCCCAGGCGGCCCACTCGGGGGAGACCTGATCGGTAATGCCGAACACGTGGGCGCCCTTGCCGTTGGCACTCGGGGAGTGGGTCAGTGCCTGCGCGCGGGCCGCGACGATCGGAGCGCGGTTCAACGAGGCGATGGCCACCGAGGCGTTGTCGATGATCCGGTTGATCACCATGTCAGTGACCTCGGGGGTGACGTCGACGGGGTCGGCGGCGACCACGGCGATCTTGTGCGCCAACTGCTCCGTGCGCGGGAGGTTCTCTTCGCTCTTGTAGACGCGGACGTGGTGGTTCTTAACCATGGTGCTCCTTCTAGTGAGGGGTGTGGGTGGCCTTGACGTGGGTGAGGCTGCGGTGCAGGTGGACTGTGGTGGCGGCTTCTGCCAGCCGGGGGTTGCCTGCGGCGATGGCCTCGGCAATGGCGGCATGCTCGGCGGCCGCGGCATGAAGCCGGGCGGTGTCGTCGGCTGCGAGGCGGCGGACTCTGACCAGATGGACGCGCAGGCCGCGCATGGCATTGGCCAGGTAAGAGTTGGAGATCGCGGCGTCAATGGCATCGTCCAGGCGGCTCACCAAGGCGTAGTACTCGTGCCGTGCGGGATCCTCGCTGCTGAGCAAATCAGGGGCCCGCAGCAATTGAGTGTGAAGCGCGGCGAACACCCCCGGCTCGCCTCGTTCGGCAGCGAGGGCGGCGGCCCTGACCTCCAAAGTTTCGCGAACCTCGAACAGTTCGTCGATGCTGTCCAGCGAGATATCGGTGACGACGACGCCGCGGCCGCCTGCCGCCGTCGTCAATCCTTCCGCAGTGAGCCGGCTTAGGGCCTCCCGGACCGGTGTTCGGGACACACCGAGCCGTTCGGACTGCTCCACTTCCGCAAGGACGGTTCCCGGCCGAAGACGCCATTCAATGATGTCTTCACGGAGGGCGTTGTAGGCCCGATCACTGGCGCGCATATCCCCAGTGTATACACAGGACGGGCTTGGCGGCACCTAAAGGGACAAATATTCATCTTTTGTATACATTAAGTCTCTGCGACGTTGTACGCCAGGACGGGATCCCAGGGCGCAACTACTGCCTAAGCGCGGTTCCATCCATACTCGTTTTCCGGCCGGCCCGGGGTACCGTACCGGGGCGCCCTGGTGACCGTTCCGGCGTCGGCAAGGTATTCCAGATACCGGCGGGCGGTGACCCGGGACATGCCCAAGGCGTCCATGACTTCGCTGGCGGAGACTGCTTCATGCCGCGCCCGCATCAGGTCCTTCACCGCTTCCAGGGTGGACCCCGAAAGGCCTTTCGGCAGCGGCAGTTCCGTCGGCGCGCGAAGGCTGGCAAAGGCCTGGTCCACGTCGCTTTGGGAGGCTCCTGCCTTGGAGATTCCTGACATTGAACCGGCCAGCTGTTCACGGAATGCCCGGTAGCTGCTGAGCTTGTCCGCGAACGTTGCATACGTGAACGGCTTGATGAGGTACTGCACGACGCCGATGGAGACGGCGCTGCGCACGATGTTCAGTTCCCGGACGGCCGTGATGGCAATGATGTCGGCAAAAACTCCTGCAGACCTCATGCGGCGGGCCACATCGAGGCCGTGAAGGTCAGGGAGGTTCATGTCCAGGAGGACCAGGTCCACGGGGGAGCCCGACGCAGCGAACTCCCCGAGGATGCGCAGCGCCGACTGGCCGTCCGGGGCCGTGCCCACCAGTGAAAACCCGGCCAGACGGCCGACATAGACGGAGTGGGCGTCCGAAGCTATGGGCTCGTCCTCCACTACCAGGACACGGATGTCTGTCATGCCTTCTCTTCCTCGGGAACCGGCGCGGGCAGCACGACGTGGAATTGTGCTCCGCCGGGATTGCTGATGGTCATCGTACCGTTGAGCCGGTCCACGGCCTGGCGCACCAAGGCAAGGCCAACGCCTCGCCCGTGGGAACCGCGCGGATTCTTGTCCGGAGACTTCGTACTGAAGCCGTACTGAAGTACGTCATCAATGGACTCAGAATTGATGCCGCTCCCGGAGTCCCGGACCGTGAACTCGACGGCGGCAGGTCCGGCTTCCACGTCCAGCTCCACCTTCCGCGGGAAATCACCGGCCGCCGCAGCATCAATCGCATTGTCCAGCAGGTTGCCGAGAATGGTCACCAGGTCCTGGATCTCCAAGCCGCGCACACCGGAGCTCCCTGACGTCCGGACCTCCAACTCCACCCCGCGTTCGTGGGCTTCTGACGCCTTGCCCATCACCAACGCACTCATGACCGGCTCATCCACCGATGCCACCATGTCGTCGGTGAGTTGCTGGCTGAGTTCAAGATCCTTGGTGGCAAAGTCCAAGGCCTGGGGTGTGCGGCCCAGTTCCAGCAGGGAGACGATCATGTGGAGCCGGTTTGCGTGTTCATGTGTCTGCGCGCGCAGCGCATCCGAGAGGGTTTTCATGGTCTGGAGTTCCGTGCCCAGGGATTCGATCTCGGTGCGGTCGCGGATGGTGGCCACGGTGCCGTAGACGGCGGGTTTCTGTCGGCTGCGCTCAGGGACCGGCCCTACTGCAGGGGCCTGGTTCACCACCAGGATCCGTGAGCCGGTCAGATGAATCTCGTCGTGTGCGGGTCTGCCCGATTCGAACAGCGCCCGCAGGCTGCCGTCGAAGGGAAGATCAGCGAGCTTCGGGGCATCGTCAGGGGAGCGGTCGGCGTCGGAAGGCTGCAGGCCCAGCAACTCGGCGGCTTGGTCGTTGTACATCACCGCCTTGCCGTGGGTATCGATCAGGATGACACCCTCACGTACCGAGTGCAGCACCGATTCGTAGTAGGCGAAAAGCTGAGCCAGCTGTTCCGGTCCCCAGCCTCGCGTCACCGATCTCAGATACCGCCCAAGGAGCCAGGAGGCCACGGACCCAAAGCTCAACACCACCAGGGCAATGCCGCCGATGACGCCCAGGCGCTCGGCCACATCCGTGTCTACTGTCCGGACGGTAACCCCCGCTGCCACGAGGGCTTTGACGGTCCCGTCAGCAGCTATGACCGGTGCGATGGTTCGGACCGACGGACCCAAGGTGCCCGCGGTGACCTCCGTGAACGTCTCGCCCCGCAGCGCGGGCTCAATCGTTCCGATGTAGGGCTTGCCGAGCTCCTCAACCCTTGGGTGCGTCCAGCGCGTCCTGTCGGGAGCCATGATGGTGATGAAATCGGCGTCAGCATCGTCCATGACGTCCAGCGCGTAAGGCTGCAATGCTGCTGTGGGCTCCGCAGCGGATGCCGCTTCCAGTACCAACGGATTGTCGGCAATGGATGTAGCCACTGCCAGCATTCGCCCCCCGGCGTTGTCATAGGCCCTGTCCCGGGCTTCCACCACGGAAAAGGCTCCAAATACCGCCGTCAGGACCAGGACAAACAGCAGGTTTGCCACAAACAGTCGGCGGGCGATGCTCCAGCTGTGAAACACGTGGACCTCCATGACCAATATGACCGCAACGGTGATGTGTGTCACCAACGGCTCAATGATGGATATCACACAAGGGCAGCGGATTGGACATCAGTGCAGGACCGCAGCGCCTTACACAGTATCCAAAGGAGAATCCCATGACCTCTCAACGAGGAGAGTCGGCAGTAGCTGCCAAAGCTGGACGCAAGGGGCTCGACAAGTCGCATTACTTGTACATCGCGGTCATTCTGGCCGTCGTACTCGGCGCCGTGATCGGCCTGGTGTTCCCCGAAGTTGGTAAGTCACTCAAGCCACTCGGCGATGGCTTTATCAAGCTCATCAAGATGATGATCGCCCCGGTCATTTTCTGCACCATTGTCCTGGGCATCGGCTCCATCGCCAAGGCTGCCACGGTTGGCAAGGTGGGCGGCCTCGCCCTCGGTTATTTCGTAGCCATGTCAACCTTCGCCCTGGGCATCGGCCTCGTCGTGGGCAACCTGATCCACCCGGGTGAAGGCCTCAAGCTGACCCCGTACGATCCCACCAAGAAAGCGGACACCAACAGCACCGTTGACTTCCTTCTTGGCATCATCCCCGGTGACATCCCGGTCCTGCCTACGCTGCTTGCTGCGATCCTGGTCGGGTTCGCCTTGCAGAAGATGGGCAAGCAGGGTGCTCCCATCCTTAACGCGATCGGACACGGCCAGCGCCTCGTCTTCCGCATCCTCATCATGATCATGTGGCTGGCTCCCGTTGGTGCGTTCGGTGCCATCGCCGCCGTCGTCGGCGCCACCGGTGCCCAGGCGATCCTCAGCATGTTCACCCTGATGCTTGCCTTCTACATCACCTGCGCACTGTTCATCGTGGTCATCCTCGGTACGCTGCTCCGCGCAGTGGCCGGCGTCAATATCTTCAGGCTCATGAAGTACCTGGCCCGCGAGTACCTCCTGATCTTCTCCACTTCCTCCTCCGAAGCTGCACTGCCCCGCCTGATCGCCAAGATGGAGCACTTGGGTGTGTCCAAGCCAGTGGTTGGCGTCACCGTTCCCACGGGCTACTCCTTCAACCTTGACGGCACGGCGATCTACTTGACCATGGCTTCGCTCTTCGTCGCCAACGCCATGGGCACCCCGCTGGATCTCGGCGCCCAGGTCTCCTTGTTGGTCTTCATGATCATCGCTTCAAAGGGTGCCGCCGGTGTCACGGGTGCCGGTCTTGCAACACTTGCCGCCGGTCTTCAGGCACACAAGCCGGAGCTCCTTGGTGGAGTCGGCATGATCGTGGGCATCGACCGCTTCATGTCGGAGGCCCGGGCCCTGACCAACTTCACCGGCAACGCAGTGGCGACCGTCCTGATCGGTACCTGGGTGAAGGAAATCGACAACGGCCAGGTAGAGCGCGTCCTCTCCGGCAGCGAGCCCTTCGATGAGCAGACCATGATCGCCCATGGCGGCGAAGAAGAGGCCGCTCCCGAGGCTGAAACCCGCGAAAAGGCAACCGTCTGACCCAAGCAGGGATCAACGCATCGCATCGCAGCCGAAGGCCGGCACCTCTCCAGGTGCCGGCCTTCGGCATGTGGCCGCCACTCAGCGGCTACGGGGGCAACCTTCTACCTCAGCTAGAGGGTAAAGGCTCACGAGCCGGACAAAGTCAAGTTCCCCAAATAACCGTGTCGGGCGCTGTAGCCTAGGTGGGTAGTAGCGCTGTAGCTGGGGGCCAGCGGCAGGGAAGATCGTCGTCGAAAGAGTGGTTAGATACGTGAGCATCGAACGGGGAACAGCTACGCTGGGAGGCACCGAGCTCGATCTGGAAGACGCCATCATGGGGCCAACAGGCCGCCCTTACCGCGAATTTCCGGAACCAGCTCCACTTGCTTCCCATGGCCCGGCAAGAGTCATCGCCATGGTCAACCAGAAGGGTGGCGTGGGTAAAACCACCTCCACCATCAATCTCGCTGCTGCGCTCGCCGAATATGGCCGGCGTGTCCTCCTGGTGGACTTTGATCCCCAGGGCGCCCTCTCCGCAGGTCTCGGCGCCAATCCGCACGAGCTCGACCTCACCGTGTACAACGTCCTGATGGACCGCAAGGTGAGTATCCGCGACGCCATCCAGCAAACCGGCGTCGAGGGAGTTGACCTTCTTCCCGCCAACATCGACCTCTCCGCCGCGGAAGTCCAACTCGTCAACGAAGTGGCACGCGAGCAGGTACTGGACCGCGCGCTCAAGAGCGTCGAGGACGATTACGACGTCGTGCTGATCGACTGCCAGCCGTCCCTGGGGCTGCTGACCGTCAACGCACTGACTGCCGCGCACGGCGTCATTATTCCGCTGATCTGTGAGTTCTTCGCCTTGCGGGCGGTGGCCCTTCTGGTGGAAACCATCGAAAAGGTCCAGGACCGACTCAACCCGCGGCTGCAGGTGGACGGCGTCCTGGCCACCATGTACGACGCCCGCACGCTGCACAGCCGCGAAGTCATTTCACGCCTCGTGGAAGCCTTCGGCGACAAAGTCTTCGAGACCGTTATCAAGCGCTCGATCAAGTTCGCGGATGCAACCGTGGCCGCCGAGCCCATCACCAGTTATGCGGGCAACCACATTGGCGCCGACGCCTACCGCCGGCTCGCCAAGGAACTGATCTCGCGCGGCGGCGCGCCCTAACCGACCGTGGGACCGTCTCTCGCTCCGGCTGCGGAAGCGGGCACTGCCGCTATTGCGGAAGCGCCCGACGCCGTTACCACCGAAGCCCGCAAACCCGGCTTTGAGGTACGGCTGGCCAACTTCACCGGCCCGTTCGATCTTTTGCTTGGCCTCATTTCCAAGCACAAGATGGACATCACTGAAGTGGCTTTGGCCACAGTCACCGATGAATTCATCAAGTACATCCGCCGGCTCCAGGAGTTGGGGGAGGACTGGGCGCTGGACGAAGCCAGTGAGTTCCTGGTCATCGCCGCTACGCTGCTGGATCTCAAGGCTGCGCGCCTTCTGCCCTCAGGCGAAGTCGAGGACGCTGAGGACATCGCGCTCCTTGAGGCCAGGGATCTGCTGTTCGCCCGCCTCCTGCAATACAAGGCCTTCAAGCAAATCGCCGGAATCCTCGGCGAAACGCTGGAACAGGAGGCGCGTCGTTACCCGCGCCAGGTTGCATTGGAAGGCCACTTCGCCGCGCTGCTGCCCGAACTCGTATGGCGCCATACACCGGAACAGTTCGCGGAACTTGCCGCCAAAGCGCTGAAACCCAAGGACTCCGCTCCTGCCGAGGTGGGCTTGGACCACCTGCACGCTCCGCCCGTAAGCGTCAAGGAGCAGGCCGAGATCATGGGCTACCGCTTGAAGCTGGGCGCACCTTTGTCCTTCCAGACGCTGATAGCCGACGCCGAAACCACGCTGGTGGTAGTGGCACGCTTCCTTGCGTTGTTGGAAATGTTCCGGGACCGTGTGGTGGCTTTTGAGCAGCCCGAACCCTTGGCGGAGTTGACCGTCCGCTGGACGGGCGACGACGACGGGTGGGACAGTTCCAGCCTGAGCGAAGAGTATGAGACCGGTGTGGTGCCGGACGGCAGGGAGAACAGCAGTGAATGAGCAGGAGACGGCACAGGATGGCTTGGCTGAGCTGGCAGCGATGCCCGGCGGCGCGCGGGCAGCCTTGGAGGCAGTGCTCATGGTCATTGACGAGCCCGCTACCTCGGAAGAGTTGGCCGCCGGACTCAACGTGACGGTGTCCGTCGTCGAGGATTTGCTGCATGACCTGCAGCGGGAGTATAGCGGCTATACTGTTAAAGCCCCGGACGTGGATGCTGTCGGCTTTGCCGATGCCAGCACTGCACCCCGGGGTTTTGAATTGCGGAATGTCGCCGGAGGGTGGCGCATCTATTCACGGTCGGATTTCGCCGACATCGTGGGCAGGTTCGTGCTCGAAGGGCAGACCACCAGGCTCACTCAAGCAGCGCTTGAAACTCTGGCGGTCATTGCCTACCGGCAACCGGTCTCCAGGGCCCGGGTGTCTGCCATTCGCGGCGTCAACGTCGATTCTGTGGTCCGGACCCTCACCCAGCGGGGTTTGATCGAGGACTCCGGAAACGATCCTGAATCCGGGGCTGTTCTGTACAGGACAACCTCGTACTTCCTGGAGCGGATGGGCATCGGCTCAGTGGCTGAACTGCCACAGCTTTCGCCGCACCTTCCAGGTCTGGAAGGTATTGACGATTACTACGACGCCAGCCGGATGTAGCCACAGGCCGCGCCCGGCACCGCAAGAGAACTTCATATGGATTCACGGCACCTTCAGGGTGCACAGCGACAAGGGGCAGACGATGTCTGCCCGGCTGGCTAGTGTTGATTGCAGCACGGAAGCCGGCCATTACTACACAAGGACGGGTCATGACACAGGCGGGACGCCAGAGTTCACCACGTAACAGTTCGGGACGCAACAGTTCTGGACGCAATGAGGCCAAGGGTGGCGCAGGTCGCCCCAACGCCGGCGGCTTCCCCGGCCGCGGCGGCAGCGCCGGCGCTGGAAAGCGCAACTTCACCCAGGGCGAGGGCCGCCCTTTCAAGGCTCCGAAGCCGCGCGAAGCGGCACCTTTCGATCCTGACAACCCCACAACTGCGGGCGATTTCGACCGCGGCCAGGCAGCCAGGCCCGCGAAGCCCTTCCGTAAGCCCGGCTCCAACAAGCCCGGCTTTGGCAAGGCACCTGGTACGCCGGGCGCATTAAAGCCCAAGGCCAAGCCGGCCAGGCAGTACGGTTCCAAGGCATTCGGCAGCGAACGGTTCGGTCAGAACCTGGGACCCATCCGCAAGCCAGGCCGCAACCGCGGTCCGCGTCAGGAAGTCCCGCAGTCGGACCTTCACGATGTTGACGGCGTACGCCTGCAGAAGGTCATGGCCCAAGCCGGCGTGGCTTCGCGCCGCGTCTGTGAGGAAATGATCCTCGAGGGACGCGTCGAGGTTGATGGCGTAGTGACCACCGAGCTTGGCATGCGCGTGGACCCCACGGCTGCCGTGATCCACGTCGATGGCATCCGGATCCAGCTCGACGAAACCCTCGTCTACATGGTCTTCAACAAACCCAAGGGCGTTGTCTCCACCATGGAGGACCCCGAAGGCCGTCCCTGCATCAGCGACTTCCTCAAGAACAACAAGAACAAGGGCGAACGCCTCTTCCACGTTGGCCGTCTCGACGTCGCCACTGAGGGGCTGCTGCTGCTGACGAACGACGGCGAACTCGCCAACCGCTTGACGCACCCTTCCTATGAGGTACCCAAGACGTACCTCGTCCAGGTGCGTGGCCCGTTCCCGCAGGGCGTGGGCGCGAAGCTGAAGAACGGCGTCGAGCTCGAAGACGGTGTTGCCGCAGTGGATTCGTTCCGGTTGGTGGACTCCACCCCGGGGCACGTCCTCATCGAGGTTGTGCTCCACTCAGGTAAGAACCGCATTGTGCGCCGTATGTTTGATGCCGTCGGGTTCCCTGTGGAGCGTCTTGTCCGCGTCAAGGTCGGCCCCATTGGTTTGGGCGACCAGCGCCAGGGCAGCATCCGCAACCTCGGCAGGCAGGAAGTCGGACACCTCCTGGCATCTGTGGGGCTCTAGGGCATGTCGGCATTCGGTACGCACGGCCGGGGCCATCTTGATGGCCCGGTCGTCGTTCTCGGTACAGGCCTGCTGGGGGCCAGCATCGGCCTCGGCCTGCGTGGCCGCGGCGTTCCGGTCTTCCTGTCCGATCCTTCGCCCACCAATCAGGCGGTCGCTGTGGATATCGGAGCGGGACGGCCGTTGGGCGAGTTGGGCGAAGAACCTCAGCTGGTAGTTGTCGCGGCTCCGCCGGACGTTACCGCCGACGTCGTGCAGAAGGCCTTGGCGGACTACCCGTCCGCCGTCGTGGTTGACATCGCGAGCGTGAAAGCGACCATTCAGGCGCAGCTGCGCGAGCGTGGTGTGGACCTGACCCGCTATGTGGGGACGCATCCGATGGCCGGCCGTGAGAAGTCAGGTCCAGTTGCTGCACGGGGTGAGCTTTTCACCTCCATGCCGTGGGTAGTCTGCCCGTCCGAGGAAACCTCGGATGGGGCGGTTCAGGCTGCCCGCTCGCTGGCCGGGGATCTTGGGGGCATCGTCTCCCAGTTCACGGCGGACGAGCACGATGAAGCTGTGGCACTGGTATCGCATTTGCCCCAGATCATGTCTTCCCTGCTGGCCAGCCGGCTGCAAGGCACGCCCCTGCCTGCCCTTTCCCTGGCGGGCAACGGGCTTCGCGACACCACCCGCATCGCCGCCAGCGATCCCACCCTTTGGGTGCAGATCCTGGGCGGCAATGCGGAGAAGGTGGTTTCCATCCTGCACGGCGTCCGCGAAGACCTGAACCGCTTGATCGGAACGCTTGAAGAGCCGCTGGCGCCCGGCGCCCGGCTGGATCTTGCGCAGTTGATCAGTGAAGGCAATGCAGGGCAGGCGAGGATCCCGGGCAAGCACGGCGGACCTCCTCAGGCCTACTCGTGGCTCACCATCCTGGTGGACGACAAACCGGGCCAGATCGCTCACCTCCTCACGGAGATCGGCGAGATTGGCGTGAACCTCGAGGACCTCCGGCTCGATCACTCCTCGGGACAAAACGTGGGCATGGTGGAGCTCTCCGTGCTTCCCAGCAAGCACGACCTCCTTGTTGAAGCTTTGACTGACCGTGGATGGCGGGTACTCCAGTAATGACGCGTGAATTTTTTGGACCGGAGACGGTAGCCCGCCCGGGCAAGCCGCTGGTGATTGCCATCGACGGCCCTTCCGGATCGGGTAAATCCAGCGTCAGCAAGGAAGTTGCCCGGCGCTTGAAGCTGGCTTACTTGGATACGGGCGCCATGTACCGGGCCCTGACCTGGTACTGCCTCAAAACAGGCGTTGACCTTCAGGACGGCGCAGCAGTGGAGCAGGCTTCCAAGGCCATGCCTTTGGAGATCAGCACAAGCACCGCTACGGAGTATGTGGCAGTGGATGGCACCGACGTCACGGACGAAATCCGGGATCCCTTGATCTCCTCGTCCGTCAGCGCTGTTGCTACTACGCTCGGTGCCCGCACCGAGCTCATCCGCCGCCAACGCGAGCTGATCGACCAGCACCACCACCGCATGGTGGTCGAAGGCCGCGACATCACCACCGTCGTCGTGCCCAATGCCGAGGTCCGCATGCTCCTGACGGCCAGCGAGGAAGCCAGGCTTCGGCGCCGGGGTATTCAGCTGGGTGGCACCCAGAGCAAAGAGCAGTTGGCAGCCCAGGTCATCCAGCGTGACGCCAAGGACTCCACGGTGGTGAACTTCACCCAGGCGGCTGACGGCGTGGTGACGCTCGATTCCTCGGACCTGAACTTCGAGGAAACAGTGGAGACCGCCTTGGCGATCGTCAGCAAGGTGATCTATGGCGACTAAGGAACAAGGACACGGGCTTCCCGCTCCGTGGACCAAAGTGTGGAGCCGCCCCGTCGGGTGGTTCCTCGATCACGTCATTTACCGGACCGTCGTGACGGGCAAGGGCAACATTCCTGCCGGCGGACCGGTGATTTTCGCTGCGAACCACATCAGCTTCCTTGATGGTCCCGTGATGTTCGGCGCCTCCCCGCGGTCCATGCACATCCTCGTCAAGAAGGAGATGTTCAGGGGTTTCCTTGGATCTGTCCTGCGGGGATCCGGACAGATTCCGGTGGACCGTACGGGGGACCGCGCCGCCCTGCACCTCGGCAAGCAACTGCTCGACGACGGCCGCTGTGTCGGGATTCTTCCGGAAGGCACGCGGGGGAGCGGTGCAGCCGAAAGCATCAGCAACGGGGTTGCCTGGCTTGCCATCAACTCCGGAGCAACAGTCATACCGGTCGCCATCCTCGGAACCCGCCAGGGCGACGAGCACCGCGACCATATCCCCAAACCACGCCGCAAGCTCCACGTGAGCTTCGGCGAACCCATTACGGTGAAGCGCCGGAAGGGCGAACCGGGGCGTGTTTCAATGGACAGGGCGGCTGCGGAAATCCGTGAAGCCCTGGCCGATCACGTCCAGGATGCCATCCGGGCCACAGGCCAGGGCCTTCCCCAGGATCCTGCGCCCGGAGAATCCACTCCGCAGCACCGCCATACAGCAGTAGCCGGGACGCCGGCAGACCACCCCTAAGGAAAGTGCAATGAGCGATACGACTCAAAAATCCGGCCTCCACGGAGCCGGCGACGACGAATACACGCCCACCGGCACCGACCAGGTGGCTGAAAACCTGGCTGCCCTGGACGATGACGAGGCCGAGCTCCGCGCGGCCACCCTCCGGGCCGGCTTGGACGACTACGATCTCGACGACGAAGATGCCGCACTTCTCAGCGGCGAATACGGCGACGAAGGCGACGAAGGTCCCCTCAAGCTGGACCCGGTCCTGGCCATCATCGGCCGCCCGAACGTGGGTAAGTCCACGTTGGTCAACCGCATCCTGGGCCGCCGCGAAGCCGTTGTCGAGGACACCCCGGGTGTTACCCGCGACCGCGTGATGTACTCGGCCCGCTGGAATGGCCGCAACTTCACCTTGGTTGACACCGGTGGATGGGAGCACGATGCCAAGGGCATCCATGCCCGCGTAGCCGAGCAGGCCGAGATGGCTGTTGAGCTTGCTGACGCCGTTCTCTTCGTGGTGGATTCCGCCGTTGGCGCCACGGCCACGGACGAAGGCGTCATGAAGATGCTCCGCAAGAGCAAGAAGCCGGTCATCATGGTGGCCAACAAGGTGGACGACTTCGCGCAGGAAGCTGACTCCGCAACGCTGTGGGGCCTGGGCTTCGGCGAACCGTACCCGGTGTCGGCACTGCACGGACGTGGCGTCGCCGACCTCCTGGACCACGTCATGGATACCCTTCCCGAGTTCTCCCTGGTGGAAGGCGTCGAGCGCTCCGGCGGTCCGCGCCGTATCGCCTTGATCGGCCGCCCGAACGTTGGCAAGTCCTCGCTGCTGAACAAGCTCGCAGGCTCCGAGCGCGTCGTTGTAGATCCGCTGGCCGGTACAACGCGTGATCCTGTGGACGAATTCATCGAACTTGGCGACCGCACCTGGCGTTTCGTGGACACCGCAGGTATCCGCCGCCGCCAGCACATGGCCCAGGGCGCCGATTTCTATGCTTCCCTGCGTACGCAGGCCGCGCTCGAAAAGGCGGAGGTCGCCGTCGTGCTTCTTGCGGTCGACGAGGTCCTCAGCGAGCAGGATGTCCGCATCCTTCAGCTGGCGATCGAATCCGGCCGTGCACTGGTCCTCGCCTTCAACAAGTGGGACCTCCTGGACGACGAACGCCGCCGCTACCTGGAGCGCGAGATCGAGCAGGACCTGGCGCACGTTGAGTGGGCGCCCCGCGTCAATATCTCGGCCAAGACCGGCTGGCACAAGGACCGCCTGGTTCCTGCCCTGGACATTGCACTGGAGAGCTGGGACCGCCGCATCCCCACGGGGCGCCTCAATGCGTTCCTGGGCGAGCTCGTCGCTGCGCACCCGCACCCGGTCCGTGGTGGCAAGCAGCCCCGCATCCTCTTCGGCACCCAGGCTTCCAGCCGCCCGCCGAAGTTCGTGCTCTTCACCACCGGGTTCCTGGATCCCGGATACCGTCGCTTCATCACGCGTCGCCTCCGCGAAACATTCGGCTTCGAGGGCACGCCCATCGAGGTCAACATGCGCGTTCGCGAGAAGCGTGGCAAGAAGCGCTAAGTGAGACGGGCATCACAGCCGAGTTTGGCTGTGATGGCGTCTCCGACCTCCAACTTCGTGTAAGCTTTTGGAGGTGGTTCGGCCGGACTGCTTAGGTGGGACTCTTCGGAGGAAAACTTAGGCGGAGAACGGTGGAACCAGCGGGCTGTAGCGCAGCTTGGTAGCGCACTTGACTGGGGGTCAAGGGGTCGCAGGTTCAAATCCTGTCAGCCCGACAATGAAGGACCGGAATCACGCGGAAACGCGGGATTCCGGTCCTTTTTTGTTTCCGGCCTTGTTCGTTTCACCCGGCGTTCAGCGGCGGGTGAAACGAACGAGGCCGGGGAAAAGGCTAAACCCTTTGCAGCGCTCCGAGTGCCCGCACCAGTGGTTCAAGCTCCGGGACGGATTCGGCGGCCTCAAGGGCGGAGGCCAGCGTCTCATCATGCACAGGCTTGGCGGCCTCGAGCAGTTTCTGGCCGGTCACTGTGAGCTCGGTGTAGATGCCGCGGCGGTCGTCGGCGCACAGGATCCGCGTGAGGAGGCCGCGGTCCTCCAGTCGGTTGACCAGACGGGTGGTGGCACTGCTGGACAGGGCGGTGGCCCGGGCCAGTTGCTGCATCCGCATATGCCAGCCGTCCTGGCGGCTCAGGGCATCCAACACCGTGTACTCCACTACCGACAGGTCACTTGAGGCCTGGAGCGCCTTCTCCAGTTCCGCCTCGATGCTTCCGTGCAGGGCGGCAAGGGTCCGCCAACCCTGTGCCCGTACTTCTACGGCGTCATCCTTGATGCCCATTTTTGCTGTGCTCCTGCCTTGATGTCGTGTAGATCGAGACGCCGTAAACTAGTTGCTTGCGCAAGTATCTAGCGTGTGCAACTATATATAGAGCGTCTGCAACTATATTCTACGGTTCCTGGCGGCGCACTTCCACTTCACGCGGGAACCAAACCATCTAAGGAGCTCCACATGCCCGCAGGGTTGATTGCCCTTGCCCTCGGCGGATTCGGCATCGGACTGACCGAGTTCGTGATCATGGGCCTCTTGCCCGAGGTTGCCGCCGATTTCCAGGTCAGCGAGGCTTCGGCCGGTTGGTTCATCTCCGGCTATGCCCTCAGCGTCACCGTGGGTGCCCTCCTGGTCACCGCCGCCGTCACCCGGCTGCCGCGCAAGCCCGTTCTCATCGGCCTCCTCGTCTTGTTCATCGCGGGCAACTTCCTGTCCGCAATCGCCGACAGTTACACGGCAATGCTCCTGGGACGCATTGTGGCCGCGCTCTGCCACGGCGCTTTCTTCGGCATCGGTTCGGTGGTGGCTGCCAGTCTGGTTCCGGCCCACAAGAAGGCCGGGGCCATCGCCATCATGTTTACGGGCCTCACCGCCGCGAATGTCCTGGGTGTGCCGTTCGGAACCTTGCTGGGCCAGAACTTTGGCTGGCGTTCAACGTTTTGGGCTATCACCATCATTGGTGTGATTGCCCTGGTGGGAATCGCGGTCATGGTTCCCAAGGCCTCCACTGAGCCCGCCAAGGGACTGCGCAGTGAACTCGGTGCCTTCAAGTCCGGCCAGGTGTGGCTTTCGATTGCCGTGACCGTTCTCGGATTCGGCGGCATGTTCGGCGCCTTCACGTACATCKCGTTCACGTTGACAGAAGTATCCGGATTCGAGTCCGGGGCTGTGCCATGGCTCCTGGTGCTCTTCGGCGGCGGCCTCTTTGCCGGCAACTTCCTGGGCGGCAAAGCTGCCGACAAGGCCCTCGACACCTCGCTCATTGCCATCCTCGCCGGACTGGTCGTGGTGCTGGTCTTCTTTGCGCTCACAGCGTCCAGCAGTATTGCCACGCTGGTATCCCTTGCGCTGATGGGCGGCTTCGGGTTCGCCACGGTTCCAGGTCTCCAGATGCGCGTCATGCACTTTGCGTCCACTGCACCTACGTTGGCGTCCGGCGCAAACATCGGTGCGTTTAACCTGGGCAACGCCCTCGGGGCGTGGTTGGGCGGCGTGACCATCACCGCTGGCCTGGGCTACACCTCGCCCATCTGGGCCGGTGCCGGCATAACAGTCGCTGCGTTGCTGGTGATGGTCTTCGCTGCCGCGGCCGCCAAGCGTGGGCGCGTTGCGTTGGCTGCTGCAACGCCCGACGTCGAGCGCGAGCCCCGCGAGGCCACCGTCGCCTGAGGTTTGCCGGAAGCAAAAGAAGCCCGCCACGGATTGTTCCGTGGCGGGCTTCGTGTTCTGTGGGTGGGTCTACGCGCTGGGCGCAGGGCCCTGCGTCTCTGTTGCAGCGGTCTTCGCGGCCTTGATGCGTTGGTTCTCCGCTTGCTTCAGGGCCTTCATTTGCTTGCCCCGCCGCCGCCAAAGAGCCCACAGGACTGTGACGGCGATGAATACCACCACTGCGGCAATGGCAGAAACGGCAGTCCAGGTTGTAAAGAAGCCGGCGTCCACGCTCAAAGTCCGCTGGCCCGCATGGGCTGATTCCGTGGTGCCAAAGGCAATGCCGGCCGTCAGGAGGTTCGGGGTGGCGATGGCAACTGCTACCAAAAGAATGGCGATCTTCCACGGCCAGGCGACTGCCTTCCGGGTGGCCTGCCAAGCCACAAGCAGTGGAATGAAGGTGAAAACAAAACCATAGAACATGCCTACCAGGACACTGGCTCCGAGATCCCGCTTGATCTGCCCGGCAATGACATCGGACCACCAGCGGGGGAGAATGGCCCCCAGAATAAAGTAGGCGGCCACAGCGACAAGCAATGCCACCAGGATCAGGATTATTTTGACGCCCCAATTGCGCTTTTTCTGAGCTGGTACTTGTGCTTGTTCAGTCATGGGTCAATCATGGCAGAGACCCCCTTGGGCGCAGGGGAAATGTGCCTATACTTTCAGCGGTGGCCACCAGCACAGGCCGCCGTCGAGGTTCGTCATTGTCCCGATGAAAGGCCACCCGTGAGCAATATTCCAGAAGAACTTTCCTATACCGCGGAGCACGAGTGGGTTACCGCTCCCGATGCCGAAGGTGTTGTGCGGATTGGTATTACCGACTTTGCGCAGGACGCACTGGGCGACGTCGTCTACGCCCAAATGCCTGAGCCCGGGACAAAAGTCACCGGCAATGAGGTGGTGGGGGAAGTTGAGTCCACCAAGAGCGTCAGCGACATTTACGCTCCCGTGAGCGGCGAGGTCATTAATCGCAATGACGCTTTGGACACCGATCCTGCGCTGATTAACTCGGATCCTTACGGCGAAGGGTGGCTCATGGAGGTCAAGCTCGCAGAAGCAGATGCAGTGGATTCCCTGCTCAGTGCATCAGAGTACGAACAACAGGTAGGCTAAAGTTATCTGGCCCGCCAGGCTGAATTTCCTTAGCAGGAAAAGTGCGACGGCGGGCCAGCAACCGATTTGCCCGGCGGTACCGGGATGCGGAAGTGGCTGGCAGGTATGTGAACTGCCGGCAGATGAGGAGGAAATTCCATGGTTGGCGGCGAACAGAACCAAGCCAATGTCGGGAACGGCGCGGAGGAACAGCCTACGTCGGAGACCACCTCCATCAGCATCACGCCAACGTGGGACGAGCCAAGCATCGCCCCCAAGTTGGCCCCTGAAGAGCGCGCATCCGTGGAAGCACTTCCGCCCAACTCGGCTTTGCTCATTGCCCATAGCGGGCCAAACGCCGGAGCACGGTTCCTTCTGGATGCGGATACCACCACTGCGGGCCGGCACCCGGACGCGGACATCTTCCTGGACGACGTCACAGTGTCCCGCAAGCACGTCCAGTTTCTTCGCACGGCATCAGGCTTCGAACTGGTGGACATGGGCAGCCTTAACGGAACGTACGTCAACCACGACCGCGTTGACCGCGTACACCTGAAGAGCGGCAACGAGGTACAGATCGGCAAGTTCCGGTTGACCTATTACCTGAGCCCTGTCCGCGCAGCAGGCCAAGTCTGACGGGGAACCTGCCTGTGGCTATCGCCCAGCCGGACCGCCGCGGACCGCAGGTCCTGAACATTGGGGAAGTCCTCGCCCAGTTGAGTGACGACTTCCCGGGCATGACTGCGTCCAAAATCCGTTTCCTGGAGGAAAAGGGGCTCATCAATCCCAAGCGGACCGCTGCCGGCTACAGGCAGTATTCGGACAGCGACGTCGAGCGCCTCCGTTTCGTCCTTGCGCTGCAGCGCGATCAGTACCTTCCGCTGAAAGTCATCAAGGATTACCTGGATGCCATTGATCGCGGAGAGCGCCCGGAGAATCTGCCACCGGGCATGACTGTGGCGCCTCAAGCTGTCTCGGCCGGAATGGCTGCCGAGATGCAGGGGCGGGCGCGGGCATTGACCGAGGAGCAGCTGCGCTCTGAGTCAGGTGCGAGTGTGCCCTTGCTGGAATCACTCCTGAGCTTTGGGCTGATCAGCCACATCGGCGGGCGCTTCGATGAACACGCCCTCCAAGTGGCGCGGGCCTGCGTGCAATTGGAAGGACACGGCCTCGAACCGCGGCACCTTCGTCCTTTCCAGGCTGCGGCAGACCGTGAGTTCGGCTTGGTGGAGCGGGTCGTAGCGCCTCTGACATCCCGCCGCGACGCCGCATCCCAGGCCCGCGCGGCTGAAGCTGCCCGTGAGATCAGTGAGCTTTGCCTTACCCTTCACAGGGCGCTCGTCCATGATCGCATCTCCCGGATGGACAGTTGATGATCGAAGTCGAAATCGTGGGCGTCCGCATTGAATTGCCGTCCAACCAGCCTTTGGTGCTTCTTCGCGAACTCAATGGCGAACGGCATGTGCCTATCTGGATCGGGACCCCTGAGGCCAGTGCCATCGCCTTGGCCCAACAGGGCGTGGTGCCGCCCCGCCCCATGACTCATGACCTCCTGGTGGACGTCGTGGAATCGCTGGGGCATTCCATCATCAGCGTCAACATCGTTGCTGTTGAGGACAACATCTTCTATGGACAACTGCAGTTCGACGACGGCACTGTGGTCAGTTCCCGGGCTTCGGACGCCCTGGCGCTGGCGCTCCGGGCCAAGTGTCGTATTTGGTGTGCGGACGCCGTGATGGAAGAAGCCGGCGTCAGGATTACCGAACACGACGAAGGTGAGGACTCCGAACCGGATCCCAGCGTGGACGAAGAACGGGAAATGCGCCGTTTTCGTGAGTTCCTGGACGACGTGGAACCCGAAGACTTCGAAGGCTGAGACACCCTAAGCCTAAAGTTGAGGGTGAAAGTTTCGACACGACTGGAAATTGGGGCCGAGGTCTTTGACCTCGGCCCTCGACGGGCCTAACGTCGAAGATATCAAGTTCCCGTTGCATACACTGCCTGCGCAAGTCACACTGGAAGGTGCGGACTTGTGGGAATTACACTGCTGCATTTCAGTGTTGTGCCAGAGTATGCACCGTCCCCAAGGGAACTGAGAACAAGGAGGTCACGTGAGTCCGAAAGGCGAAGCAGGCGAGCTGAAGCAGGCCTCGACCGGCATTGCTGCGCCCGCATCCGGCGCCCAAGGTTTACTCTTCACAGAGGACCTTCCTGTGCTGGACGAGGACGCGGGCTACCGCGGTCCCACTGCATGCAAAGCCGCAGGTATCACGTACCGCCAACTCGATTACTGGGCCCGTACGGGTCTGGTGGAGCCGGCTGTACGCGGCGCGGCCGGATCAGGGTCCCAGCGGCTCTACGGATTCCGCGACATCCTGGTTCTTAAAGTGGTCAAGCGACTCCTTGATACAGGTGTTTCCCTGCAGCAGATCCGAACCGCCGTGGAGCACCTCCGCGAGCGGGGCGTTGAGGACCTTGCGCAGATCACGCTGATGAGCGATGGCGCGAGTGTCTACGAATGTACCTCGGCTGACGAAGTCATTGACCTCGTCCAAGGTGGACAAGGCGTCTTCGGCATCGCAGTTGGGCGCGTATGGCGGGAAGTAGAGGGAAGCCTGGCCGCGCTTCCGAGTGAGCACGCCGTGGAGCAGTCCTTTCCCGACGACGAACTGAGCAAGCGCCGCGTGGCCCGCCGCATCAGCTAGACAACGGCACGCCGCAGCGAAAACTTAAAGAGAAAAAGCCTCTTCCCTTGAGGGAGGAGGCTTTTTCTGTTGCCGAAACTCTGCAGTTGTTCGGCCGTTCTGCTTCTCTTAGCGCTGGCGGCGGTCCCGCAAGGAAGGTTGTCCCGCCAGGAGGCTCTCCAGAAGCGCATCGAACAGCTTGGCGGAGTTCTTGGCCGAATCTCCGGGCCAGTGGTGCACAGCGTGGGCTGCACCCTGGATTTGCTGCCAATTCGCCTGTTCGGGAATGTGGGGAGTCAGCAGCAAGTCACCAAACATGGACTCCATCTCAGACAGGCGGAAGGTGTGCTCTGCGGACCCTGTCCGCACTCGGTTGGCTACGATGCCGGCGGGTGCCAGATGTGGAGCGAACTCCTGCCGGAAGAGTTGAATGGCCCTCATGGTGCGTTCGGTACCGGCAACGGAGAACAGCCCGGGCTCAGCCACAAGGACCACCCGGTCACTGGCGCTCCACGCCATGCGGGTTAACCCGTTGAGGGACGGCGGGCAGTCCACCAGGACCAGTTCGTAGTTGGTGGTGCCGGCCAGTACTGCTGACAGCCTGCGGAGGTCGCGCCGTCCCAGGTCCGGGCGGTCATAGATTCCAGTGAACGCCGACCCTACTGCGACATCAAGGGTGCCGCCGCTGGAACCGTTGGAGACCCAGCTGCTGCCCGCCACGTTTTCCTGGAGCCGGGCCTTACGGGGGCTTTTCAGCATCCGGCCGATATCCAGCTGTGCGCCCGGTTGGACACCCAGTGCCGTGGTGGCGTCGGCGTGGGGATCGAGATCGACCACCAGGGTAGGAATGCCGGCGGCAAGGGCCGCGGACGCCAGACCGGTGGTCACGGACGTCTTTCCCACTCCACCTTTGAGGCTGCTGATGCTGACTACTTGCACTTGAAAACCCAAAACCTAACGCCGGTTGCCGTATCGCGCTGATTCGGCTCCGGAAGCGCCGGAGCCGGGGCTTGCCGAAGCCCCCTCAACATCATATGGTGCATCGCGGCCGAATCCCGCTTTCTACGCGCCCGGCCGCGGGAGACAAGGCAGGCAATAGCATGCCGTCGGATCGCGCGCACGCATATACAGCCCAGATGACGATTCCTTTGTGATGGTTGCCACAAAGATTTGTGTTTGATGCTGGCGGCACTACACACTGTGACCACCGACCGATCCACCCGCAATGATGCAGGAGAAGTATGTTTTCGAAAATTCTGGTGGCCAATCGCGGCGAAATCGCGATCAGGGCGTTTCGCGCTGGTTACGAACTGGGCGCCAAGACCGTAGCCGTCTTTCCGCACGAGGACCGTAACTCGATCCACCGGCAGAAGGCCGACGAAGCTTACCTGATCGGCGAGGTGGGCCATCCCGTCCGCGCCTACCTTGACGTGGAGGAGGTTGTCCGCGTCGCCAAGGAAGCCGGCGCAGACGCCATCTACCCCGGCTATGGCTTCCTCTCGGAGAACCCGGACCTCGCCCGTGCTGCCAAGGCAGCAGGAATTACCTTTGTGGGTCCGCCCGCAGAGGTGCTGGAACTGGCCGGCAACAAGGTTGCAGCACTGGAAGCAGCCCGCAAGGCCGGCGTGCCCGTCTTGAAGTCGAGCAAGCCGTCCAAGGATCTTGACGAGCTCATCGCGGCCGCGGACGTCATTGGGTTCCCCATCTTCGCCAAGGCTGTCGCCGGTGGTGGTGGCCGCGGTATGCGCCGTGTGGAGACGCGCGAAGCCCTCCCCGAGGCCTTGCAGTCCGCCATGCGTGAGGCCGACGCCGCGTTCGGCGATCCCACCATGTTCCTTGAGCAGGCTGTGTTGCGTCCCCGCCACATCGAAGTGCAGATCCTGGCTGACGCCGAGGGCAATGTCATGCACCTCTTCGAACGTGACTGTTCACTGCAGCGCCGCCACCAGAAGGTGGTGGAAATCGCTCCCGCGCCGAACCTAGATGAGAACATCCGCCAGGCGCTCTACCGCGATGCCGTTGCTTTCGCGAAGGCCCTCAACTACGTCAACGCGGGAACCGTGGAGTTCCTCGTGGACACCGAGGGTGAGCGCGCCGGCCAGCACGTATTCATCGAAATGAACCCCCGTATCCAGGTGGAGCACACTGTCACTGAGGAAATCACGGACGTGGACCTCGTGCAGGCGCAGATGCGCATCGCTTCGGGTGAGACCCTGGCGGACCTTGGACTGAGCCAGGAGACCGTTTCCATCAAGGGCGCCGCGCTGCAGTGCCGCATCACCACGGAGGACCCCGCCAACGGGTTCCGTCCGGACGTCGGAAAGATCACGGGTTACCGCTCTGCCGGCGGTGCCGGTGTCAGGCTCGACGGCGGTACCGTTTACTCGGGTGCCGAGATCAGCCCGCACTTTGACTCCATGCTGGTCAAACTGACCTGCCGTGGCCGGGACTACCCGGCAGCAGTGGCCCGTGCCCGCCGCGGCCTCGCAGAGTTCCGTATTCGCGGCGTGTCCACCAACATCCCCTTCCTGCAGGCTGTCCTTGCGGATCCGGACTTCAACGCCGGCAACGTGGCCACTGACTTCATTGACAAGCGCCCGGAGCTGCTGAAGTCGCACATCTCCGCCGACCGTGGCACCAAGCTGCTCACCTGGTTGGCCGAGGTGACTGTGAACAAGCCGAACGGTGAGCTCACGGTCCGCTCGGACCCGGCCAGCAAGCTGCCGGCGATCGAGGGGCCGGTGCCTACCTCGGGTTCGCGCCAGAAGCTGATGGAACTCGGGCCCGAGGGCTTCGCCAAGGCACTTCGCGAGCAGCAGGCCCTGGCCGTCACGGACACGACCTTCCGTGATGCCCACCAATCGCTCCTGGCCACCCGTGTCCGCACCCGTGACCTCGTTGCGGCCGGACCGGCGGTTACTGCCCTGATGCCGGAACTCCTTTCCGTGGAAGCCTGGGGCGGTGCCACGTACGACGTCGCCCTGCGCTTCCTCGGTGAGGACCCCTGGGACCGTCTGGCTGCTTTGCGTCAGGCACTGCCCAATACCTGCCTCCAGATGCTCCTCCGCGGGCGCAACACCGTTGGCTACACTCCCTACCCTGAGGAAGTGACTGAGGCTTTCGTTAATGAAGCAGCAGCCACCGGCATCGATATCTTCCGTATCTTCGATGCCCTCAACGACGTCAACCAGATGGCTCCGGCCATCCGGGCAGTGCGGGCCACCGGAACCGCCGTTGCAGAAGTGGCGCTCTGCTACACGGGCAACCTCCTTGATCCCAACGAGGACCTGTACACCCTTGACTACTACCTGGACCTCGCCCAGAAGATCGTCGACGCCGGTGCACACATCCTTGCCATCAAGGACATGGCAGGCTTGCTGCGTCCGGCTGCAGCCACAAAGCTGGTCACGGCGTTGCGCGAGCGCTTCGACCTGCCGGTACATCTCCACACGCACGACACCGCCGGCGGGCAGCTCGCGACCCTCCTGGCCGCCGTCGAAGCCGGCGTGGACGCTGTTGACGTCGCTGCTGCCTCCCTTGCCGGGACCACCAGCCAGCCTGCCGCTTCCGCCTTGGTGGCAGCCTTGGCCAACACCCCGCGCGACACCGGCCTCAGCCTGACCAACGTCGGCGCCATGGAGCCTTACTGGGAAGCTGTCCGCCGCGTTTACGCGCCCTTCGAGTCGGGACTTCCGGGCCCCACAGGCCGTGTCTACCAGCACGAAATCCCGGGCGGCCAGCTGTCCAACCTTCGCCAGCAGGCTATCGCCCTGGGGCTGGGGGAGCAGTTCGAAGCCATTGAGGACATGTACACCGCTGCCGACCGCATTCTGGGCCGGCTGGTCAAGGTGACGCCTTCTTCCAAGGTGGTGGGAGACCTTGCCCTGCACCTGGTTGGCCTGAACGCCGATCCCGCGGACTTCAATGAGAACCCGCAGAACTACGACATCCCGGACTCCGTCATCGGTTTCCTGTCCGGCGAACTTGGAAATCCTCCCGGAGGCTGGCCCGAGCCGTTCCGTACCAAGGCACTCCAAGGCCGCAGCGTCAAGGTCCGCGATGTGGACATCAGCGCCGAGGACAGCGCTGCGCTCAAGGGTGATTCCAAGACGCGCCAGCACACGCTGAACCGTTTGCTCTTCGCGGGCCCCACCAAGGACTACCTGAAGAGCGTGGAGACCTACGGCAACATTTCCGTGCTGGACACCCGGGACTACCTCTACGGTTTCCAGCAGGGCTCAGAGCATGTGATCGAGTTGGAAAAGGGTGTCCGCCTTATTGCCCAGCTTGAGGCCGTGTCCGAAGCCGATGAGAAGGGCATGCGCACGGTGATGTGTACGCTCAACGGCCAGTCCCGTCCGGTGGTTGTCCGTGACCGTTCGGTGGTCAGCAACGTCAAGGCAGCAGAGAAGGCCGACGCTGCCCAGCCCGGCCAGGTTGCAGCCCCGTTCGCAGGTGCCGTGACCGTCACGGTCAAGGCGGGCGACGTCGTCAACGCCGGCGATACCGTGGCCACCATTGAGGCCATGAAGATGGAAGCATCCATCACGACGCCGGTAGCCGGCACGGTCTCACGCCTGGCTATTTCGTCGGTGGAGCAGGTCCAGGGTGGCGACTTGCTGCTGGTGATCGGCTAGCAATCCGCCCATAAAAGTACCCCGTCCGGAAACGTCCGGACGGGGTACTTTTTTGTTGTGGATTTCTACGACGCGCGCGGAGCCGAGTACATTTCCTCGATCACGGCGTCGAAGTCCTTCATGACCTGTGCCCGCTTGACCTTGAGGGACGGCGTGAGGTGCCCTGAGGCTTCGGTGAAGTCCGCCGGGACAATCCGGAACGACTTGATGGCCTCTGCCTGGGACACTGACTGGTTGGCCTTGCTGATGAGTTCCTGGACCGCAGCTTTTACTACTGCGTGGTCTGCGGCCTGGCCCAGCGTGGTGCTTGATGGCAGCCCGTGGCGTTCCAACCAGCCGGGGAGGGCTTCCTCATCCAGGGTGACCAGGGCACCGATGAACGGGCGGTTGTCTCCCACCACCAAAACCTGGGAGACCAGTGCATCAGCGCGGATCTGGTCTTCAAGCAACGCAGGAACCACGTTCTTGCCCCCGGCAGTCACAATGATCTCCTTCTTGCGGCCGGTGATCTTGAGGAATCCGTTGCTGTCCAGCTCACCGATATCGCCGGTGCGGAACCAGCCGTCGGCGAAGGTTTCTGCCGTGAGGTCTTGGCGCTTGTAGTAGCCCCGCATGACGCAGACACCCTTGGTGAGGATCTCGCCGTCGTCGGCTATCTTGACGGAGTTTCCGGGCAAGGGGGCGCCCACGGTGCCAATCCTGATCATGGAGGGCGTATTGACGGAGATCGGCGCTGTGGTTTCGGTGAGACCGTAACCTTCCAGGATCTGCAGGCCGATGCCCTGGAAGAAGTGGCCAAGGCGCTCACCCAGCGGGCCGCCGCCGGACACAGCATGGGCCACCTGCCCACCCATGGCCGCGCGGAGCTTGCCGTAAACGAGTTTGTCGAACACTGCGTGCTTGATCTTCAAGCCGAGGCCCAGGGACCCTGACTCGCGGGCCTTGGAGTAGGCGATCGCGGTGTCCACTGCGCGGTGGAAGATGGCTCCCTTGCCTCCGTCTTCGGCCTTGGTCAGCGCCGAGTTGTACACCTTTTCGAAGACGCGGGGGACAGCGAGGATAAACGTCGGTTGGAAGCTTTGGAGGTCGGCCAGCAGGTTCTTGATGTCCGGGGTGTGGGCTACCTGGACGCCGCCGGCCACTGCAAGCACGGAGATGAACCGTGCAAAGACGTGGGCCAGCGGCAGGAACATGATGGTCTTTCCCGACTCATTGATGATCTCGGGAAGGGACGCGCGGGCATTCTCGGAGAGCTCCACAAAGTTGCCGTGGGTCAATTCGCAGCCCTTGGGCCTGCCGGTGGTGCCGGAGGTGTAGATGATGGTGGCGAGATCGGCCAGGCCCGCGGAGGAACGGCGGGACTCGAGTTCGTCGTCGGGCACCCCTGCACCGGCTGCCCGCAGGGCATCCAGCCCCGCACCCTCAAGCTGCCAAACGTGGGCCACAGAGCTGATGTCCTCGGCTGCCACTGCCTGGCGTATGACGTCCTCGTGGTGTGCTGCTTCGCCGAAGGCTGCCACGGCACCTGAGTCTCCCAGGTTCCAGGCCACCTGGGAGGGAGATGACGTTTCGTAGATCGGCACCGAGACTGCACCGGCGAACCAGATGGCGAAGTCCACCAAGGACCATTCGTATCGCGTCCGGGACATGATGCCCACCCGGTCGCCGGTGGCCACGCCGCTGGCAATCAGGCCCTTTGCCAGGGCCCTGACGTCAGCGAGGAAGTCCTTGGCCCGGATGTCCTGCCACTGCCCATTGCTGTCCAGCTTGGAGAACAACGCTGGGTTTGAGGCCTTTTCAGCCTCCCGGATCACGAAGTCCGTGATGTTGGTTTCCGGGGCGATATTGACGAGGGGAGGAACACTGATTTCACGCACGGTAGCTCCTTTGATATCCACGGGCCACGAGGGGCTGCTTTCACTCTAGTATGCCCGCTCGCGGAGGTGTGTCCTATTTCACCTACTGGCGAGTAACTTTACGGTTGTGCCGTCATTTCAAGCAACTCGGGGCCTCTCCGACCCGCCGATGCAGGGGCCCGCAGTCCAGCGGAATATGATGATGGGATGCCCGCACTACGGTCCACTTTTCGTGCCAGACCCAAGCCACCGGCCTCAGCATGGAAGGACGTGCCGTGGGCTGCCCGCCGCAGCCATTTGGGCCGTCGCGGCCTGGCGATTGGAATAGACATCGGCGGCACCAAAGTTGCGGCCGGAGTGGTGGACGCCGAAGGGCGGGTCCTCGCCGAAGCCCGCAGATCCACTCCCGGTGCCGACCCCCGGGCCGTGGAACAGACCATCGTGGAGCTGGTGGATGAACTCAGCGCTGAACACCGCGTGGCCTCCGTCGGAATCGGCGCAGCGGGATGGATGGATCTCGACGGCGGGACGGTGCTGTTCAGCCCGCACCTTGCCTGGCGCAATGAGCCGCTCCGGGCCAGTCTGCAGAAGCTGCTGCGGCGTCCGGTCCTCCTGACGAACGACGCCGATGCCGCCGCCTGGGCTGAATGGCGCTTCGGCGCCGGCCAGGGTGAGAGCCGGCTGGTGTGCGTGACGCTGGGTACGGGCATTGGCGGAGCCATGGTCATGGATGGCCGGGTGGAACGTGGACGTTACGGCGTTGCCGGCGAATTCGGGCACCAGATTATCTTTCCCGGCGGACACCGTTGTGAATGCGGGAACCGCGGGTGCTGGGAGCAGTACGCGTCCGGCAACGCCTTGGGTCGCGAGGCCCGCCAACTTGTCCGGACCAACTCACCGGAAGGCCGGGCCCTTTTGGAAAAGGCCGGTGGAACGGCAGACAACCTCACAGGGGCAGCCGTTACGGCGTTGGCACTGGAAGGTGATGCGACCTCCCGCGAACTCCTGGCAGATCAAGGCGAATGGCTGGGATTGGGACTGGCCAACCTGGCCGCTGCCCTTGACCCCGGGATGTTCGTGATCGGCGGGGGACTCTGCGATGCCGGGGAATTGCTGGCCGGCCCGGCCCGGGAGTCGTTTGCGAAGAACCTCACCGGCAGGGGGTTCCGGCCCATGGCGGGGATTGAGCTCGCGGCCCTTGGTCCACGTGCCGGCATGATCGGCGCCGCGGACCTTTCACGTGTCAGCGGACGTGCCCACAGCTAAGCCGTTCGCCGCAGAGGGGGCGTCGGCACCTAGATGCGGGCGCCGTCGTCGTCCTCATTCTTTTCCTGCGGAAGCCGCATGATGAGGAAGACCACCGACGCCACAAAAGCGGCAACAATTCCCAGGATCGCAACAAGGGGAGCGGACCGCCAGAACATTGCGGTGAAGAGCAAGGCGATGGGTCCTCCCACTGCACCAACCCACGCCAGCATGGTCAAGGGCTCCGTGCCGGCAAGACTCGGAGGCTCCTCGGGAACGAAGGCGTCATCGTCGTCGTCCTCGACCTCGAAGTCACGTGGTCCCAAGGGGCGGCCGGCACCTTCGGAAGATTCGGGAACCGCGGCCGCTTCAGCGGGCGGTGTGGACAATCCCAAGGGGTCGAAATCCCTGAAGGCCTTGCTGGATTCACGCGGGGGCCTCCCGGCGTCGCCGGGAACCGGGTCCAGGGGGCCTGTCGACGGCGGGTTCCCGGCTTCGGAGGTTCCTGTCCCCTCCAGCCGGGCCACCAAGTCCAGCCACACGGCGTCGTCGTCCTTGTTGGCGCTCTGATCGGCAGAGTTGGCATCAGGCCTGTTCATGGGCTGTGTCCTTTTCGGGGGAGGGCCCGTGTCCGGCCAGGGTCGCTACGGTTTGTTGAATGAATTCCACGGTACCCGCGAAGATCTCCGGGGCATCGTTGTCAAGAGTCGCCACGTGGTAGCTGTTGTTGAGGTACCTGACGTCCACCGGTGCGTTGACCCGGGCGCGCAGGAAAGCCAGGCTCGCCTCCGAAATCACGTTGTCCACTGTGGATTTGTAGACCTGGACAGGGGAGTGGATGCGGGGCAGGATCGCGGCCGTGTCCTTGTACATCTTCTTCAATTGGTGCGCTGCGGCAACAGGTGTGCGGGCGTAGGCGCCTTCATTCTGGTCCGGTTTGAGGATGTCGTTGGCAATGGCCGGCGTTGTCTTCACCACATACTTAAGAGCAGCGACGATGACCGCCCGTGGATCATCGAGGACCAAACCGGGGTTGACCACCACGGTTCCTGCCACAGGGCGCGTCGCCGCGATGCGCAGCGCCAAAGTGCCGCCCATGGACAGGCCGGTGCTGAAGACGTAGTCGCATTCGGCGGCCAGTTCAAGGTAGGCGTCATCCACTGCGCGGTGCCACTCCTGCCATGAACGCGTCGCCATGTCCTGCCACGTGGTGCCGTGACCGGGCAGCAAGGGCAGCCTGACCGCATATCCGGCTGCGGCCAGGTGCTCGGCCCACGGCCTGACGCTGTGCGGACTGCCGGTAAAACCGTGGGACATGACGACACCGACGCGGGGGCCTATCCCGTTCCAACTGCTGAGGAACGGCGAGAAATCCGGAAGCATTTTCATGATGACTCTGAGGCTACTCTGTCCCCGGCGTGCTGACGGAAAAACGAGGCTGATTGTTCGAAAATGGTGGGCGCATCGACATCCAGTGTGGCCACGTGGCCGCTGTGCGGAAGCGTCACCACTTTCAAGCGGGAGGACGCAATGTGGCGCTCAATGGCGGCTACGGAACTCGGTGGTATGACACCGTCCACTGAGGACTTGAACACTAATGCCGGAGCCTGCACCGTGGGCAATCCCCGGGTCGCTGCGCGGAAGAGCTTCTTGAGTTCGTGCACTGATTTCAGGGGCGTCTTGGAATAATCGCCGGTCTCAGCCGTGGCCGGGGCCGGCGAGTCCTCCACTATGGGTGTGGTGGTGCGCATGACGTACTTGAGGGCGCCCACATACCTCACGCGCCGGTCATAGAAGCTGAGGCCCGGATTGACCAGGACCAGTCCTGGAACATCATGCAGTGAGGCTACCCGAAGGGCCAGTGCGCCTCCCATGGACAGTCCCGCGACAAAACAGCTCTCGGTCCGAGCGGCGAGGTCCAGATAGCTTTGCTCAAAAGTCCGGTACCAGTCCTGCCAACGTGTGGTCGCGAGATCCTGCCAACTGGTGCCGTGGCCGGGCAGGAGAGGTACGGAAACAGCAAATCCCTGGGAGGCCAAGTACTCAGCCCAGGGGAGCATGCTCAGCGGACTGCCGGTGAATCCGTGGCAGATGGCCACTCCGGTGCTGGCATTGGGGCCGTGCCCGGCATGGTGGAAGGCAAGCGGCGCTGCAGGTGTGTGGCGTTCCGTCATGTGTCCCATCGTGTCACTGTTCCGGACATTTCTCACTGGAGTAGGGTTGCAGTTGAGTGCCGGCCGGGTTGCCGGAAGCATGCCAACCGTCGGCCGTGGGAGGACAACCGTGTTCTATTGGGTCATGAAAAGGATCTTCCTGGGTCCCATCCTCAAACTCCTGTTCAGGCCATGGGTCAAGGGCCTGGACAACGTCCCTGAAAGCGGCGCCGCAATCCTGGCGTCCAACCACCTGTCTTTTTCGGACTCCATCTTCCTGCCTCTGATGGTGCACCGGCCGGTGATCTTCCTGGCCAAGTCCGAGTACTTCACCGGCAAAGGCTTCAAGGGGCGGCTAACGGCGCTGTTCTTCAGGCTGAGCAACCAGCTCCCCATGGACCGTTCCGGAGGGGCGGCGTCCGAGATGTCGTTGCAGGCCGGCAAGGATGTCCTCGCCTCCGGGGGCCTGCTGGGAATTTACCCTGAAGGCACCCGCAGCCCTGACGCCCGGCTCTACCGCGGCAAGGTGGGTGTAGCGAGGCTCGCACTGCAAACGCGGGTCCCAGTGGTGCCGGTCGCCATGATCGGGACGGAGAAAGTCCAGCCCATCGGTAAGCGGCTGCCCAGCATCCGCCGGGTTGGCATCATCTTTGGACAACCCCTGGACTTCAGCCGCTACTACGGCCTAGAGGACGACCGCCTGGTCCAGCGGGCTGTGACGGACGAAATCATGTACGCCTTGATGCGTCTCTCCGGCCAGGAATACGTTGATGAGTACGCCGCCGTGGTCAAGGCCCAGCTGGCCGGCAAGGGCCCGGAGCCTGTCCACCAGCTCGAGGTGACGGAGGAGGCCACCGAAGACATTGCGGAGGACAGGGATGAACCGGGGGCCGGCGGGGACGGGGCGTCACGGAAACTGTGACGCGGGCGGCAGCATCGGTTACGGCCACTGTCCCGCAACCTTGCCGGAGGCTACTACTCTTGAAGGGTGACTGAGCTAACCGCGAACACCGCATCCCCCACAGCAGATCCCCTCGCCAGCACCGCCCAAAGCGGGGCTGCGAACTATCCCGGGCTCGACGCCTGGCGGGACCTGCCGATTTCCCAGCAGCCCACTTGGTCCGACGCCGGCGTTTTCGAGGCTTCCGTCAAGGAACTTTCCGTGGTGCCGCCGCTGGTTTTCGCCGGGGAAGTGGACGTTCTCCGCGAGCGTCTGGCCGCTGCGGCACAGGGCAAGGCCTTCCTCCTGCAGGGCGGCGACTGCGCCGAGACGTTTGAGGCCGCCACCGCGGACAAGATCAGCGCCCGCGTCAAGACAATCCTGCAGATGGCGGTGGTGCTCACCTATGGTGCTGCCATGCCCGTCATCAAGATGGGCCGCATGGCAGGCCAGTTTGCCAAGCCGCGCTCGTCCAATGACGAGACCCGCGACGGCGTGACGCTTCCGGCCTACCGCGGCGACATCGTCAATGGCTACGACTTCACCCCGGAGTCCCGCGCCCATGACGCAGGCCGCATGCTGAAGGCTTACCACACCTCTGCTTCCACACTGAACCTCATCCGTGCGTTCACCCAGGGTGGCTTCGCGGACTTGCGGCTCGTTCACCAGTGGAACAAGGGCTTCACAGAAAACCCGGCGCACGCCCGCTATGAATCGCTGGCACGCGATATTGACCGTGCCATCAGCTTCATGGACTCCTGTGGTGCCGACTTCGAGGCCCTGAAGCGGGTCGAGTTCTTTGCCAGCCACGAAGCGTTGCTGCTCGACTACGAGCGTGCCCTGACCCGCATCGATTCACGCACCGGCCTGCCTTATGACACGTCTTCACACTTCCTGTGGATCGGCGAGCGGACCCGTGAACTGGACCATGCCCATGTCGATTTCCTCTCCCGTGTCCGGAACCCGATCGGCGTCAAGCTTGGCCCCACCACCAGCGGTGACGATGCTTTGCGCCTGATCGACAAACTGGACCCCAACCGGGAACCGGGTCGCCTGACGTTCATCACGCGCATGGGCGCCACGAACATCCGCGAAAAGCTGCCCGCCGTCGTCGAGCGTGTCACGGCCTCGGGTGCGCAGGTGCTGTGGGTCACCGATCCCATGCACGGCAACACCGTCACGTCGCCGAACGGCTACAAGACGCGCAACTTCGACGACGTCATTGATGAGGTCCGTGGCTTCTTTGAGGTCCACCACTCGTTGGGTACTGTCCCCGGCGGCCTTCACGTCGAAATGACCGGCGACGACGTCGCCGAGTGCTTGGGCGGTGCCGATCCCATCGACCAGGACGCTTTCCTGGACCGTTACGAGTCAGTGTGCGATCCCCGCCTGAACCACATGCAGTCCCTCGAGATGGCCTTCCTGGTGGCAGGAGCCCTCTCCAAGCAGTAGGCAATGCATCAAAAAGGCGCGGTCCGGATGAATCCGGACCGCGCCTTTTTCATGTATTCAGGTAACTGGAGTGGAATGCTAGACGACAGTCAGCGTGACAACGGAGTCTTCCGGCACTTCAGTATTGACGGGGCTTTGGTCACGGACGGTTCCGAAGAATCCGCCGAGGATCTTGTTGGTCTCGACCTTGAACCCAAGCTTCTTCAACTCCCTTTCAGCTTCGTCGGCCTGTTTGCCAATGAAGCTGGGAACCTTCACCATCTTGGGCCCCTTGGATACGGTCAGCGTCACGGACCCGCCTCGGATGAGAGTGCCGTTGGCCGGGGCCTGGGAGACCACGGCGCCCTTGGGGACCGACTTGTCGTTGACGGTCTCCGGAGCTATCACTGCTTTGAGCCCGGCGTCCTGGAGGGCCTTGACCGCGGCGTCCTGTGCCATGCCGCGGACGTCCGGCACTGGAATCGGCTGCGGACCCTTGGAAACCACCAGCGCCACGGGGGTCCCGTGCCGCACTTCTTTGCCCTTGGCTGGGTCCTGGGAAATCACGACGCCGGCAGGAACCTTCTCGTCAAAGGCTTCGGTGACGTTCCCCAGGGCCATTTCAGCGGCATTGAGTGCCGTCTTGGCCTCGTCCAGGGTGCCGCCGGTCAATCCCGGCAGCGCGAAGAGCTGGGCCCCTTTGGAGACGAAAAGGGTGATGGGCTGGAACTTCCGCACCTCAGCACCGGATTCCGGCTCCGTTCCGACCGCGAGTCCGGCAAGGATGTCGTCGTCGAAGACATCGCGTGGCTCCGATTGGAAACCCGCAGTACGGAGAAGCTGCTGTGCCTCCGCGACGGTCTTGTTCTTGACTTCGGGTACGGTCCCGGGTGAGCCCGGCCCCATGCCGAAGAACCACCCGGCGGCTGCCGCGAGCATCGCCAGAATGATGATCACGACGGTCCAGATCACACCACGGCGGCGGGGATTGCCTTCCCTGAGGGGGCGGACAGGGGTCGCCGCAGCGCGTGCGCGGTCCTTGGTCTGCTGCCTTTCGAGCCTCTTCAGCTCACGCTTGCCGGGCTGGCGAAGATCCTGGTCAGCGTCCATGCCTGCCGCTGCCTGGGAGTGCTGAAGGGCAGAACCGCCGGCGGCCATGATGGTGGTCGGGTTGCTCTGGTGGCTGATGAACTCGGTGGGTGAGGCAGTGGTTGCCAGCGCTTCCGTGGGATTCCCGGCGCCGCTACCGGTCGCGGTGGTTGCGGGCGCGGCAGGGAAGGGGGCGGGTCCTGGGTTTTGCCGGTGGTCCAACTGCTCGTCGGTCAGTGTGGTTCGGATGTGGCGGAGTTCGGCCAGGAGGGCAGTGCCGTCCACGGGCCTGTTTTCTGCATCGGCTGCCGTGCACCACTGCACCAGTTCGTCAAGGTCTTCGGCCAGTCCGGGAACAACGTCCGAGGGGCGGCCCACCACTGCGTTGACGTGCTGGTAGGCCACCTGGATGGGGGAGTCGCCGGCATAGGGCTGCTTGCCGGTCAGCATTTCGTACAGCATGATGCCCGCCGAGTAGATGTCGCTGCGGGCATCTGCGGGTTGTCCGAGTACCAGTTCGGGAGCCAGATAGGCCACGGTGCCGATCAGGGCGCCGGTACTGGTGTTGGCTGAGACCGCCCGGGCCAGGCCAAAATCGCCCACCTTGATCCTGCCGTCGTCGGCGATCAGGACGTTCTCGGGTTTGATATCCCGGTGGATCAAGCCGGAGCCGTGGGCGGCGGCCAGTCCTTCTATCACGGGATCAATCAGTGCCAAGGCAAGCCTCGGCGCCAGGACGCCTTGCTCGGTGAGGACGTCGCGGAGGGTGTGGCCCTTGACGTATTCCATGACCAGGTAAGCGATGTGTCCGTCTTCGCCTTGGTCCAGGACGCCCACAATGTGGGGGTGGGAAAGGCTGGCGGCGGCTTTTGCTTCGCGGCTCAGCCGCTGCAGGAAGGTGGGATCGTTTGCCAGGTGTGGGTGCAGGACTTTGAGGGCCACGTCGCGCTCAAGGCGCTGGTCCGTGGCCAGGTAGACGGTGGACATTCCGCCCTTGGCGAGGCGGGAACGGACCAGGTAGCGGCCGTCCACCATAGTCCCAATGAAGTGGTCCTGCGTTGGTTCTTGCACCATACGATCCTAAACGAGGCAGGGAAGGGGCCCGAATCCACATTGGTTTGGCCAATGGGATCCGGGCCCCTTCAGAGGTGCTGCTGAAGCCTAGCCGAACGTGCGCTGGCGGGCCTTGATCGATTCGACGTAACGCTTGGTGTCGTCGTACATGCCGTACTTACTGACTGAGTACTGGCCCTGGTAGTAACCGGCAATCGCGGTGTCCAGGTCCTTGCTCGTGGCAATCAGTGCGCGGATGATCGCGACACCTGCTGTGGCGTTGTCGTACGGGTCCAAAAGGTTCAGCTTGCGACCCACCAGGTCCGAGGCCCACTGGCCGGACGACGGAATGACCTGCATGGTGCCGATGGCGTTGGCAGGTGATACCGCCCGCTGGTCAAAGCCGGATTCCTGTTCCGCGAAAGCAAGTGCCAGGGAGGGGCTGACACCCATGCGCCTGGCCGTATCTGCCACGATGCTCTTCATTTCGGCCCGGCTGGGCACCGGCGACGCATTGAGGAGGGCCTTGTTCTCGTTGGCCGAGCTCACCACAGCCGCCGGGTAGGTGAAGCCCAGGAAGGTGCTGGGAACCAGCGGCTTGGTCTCACCGGCCGGCTGAAGTCCGGGGCCTGGGATGCTGAGCTTCTGGCCCGGGTAGATGACCGTGGTGGCAGAGACCTTGTTGGCGGTCATCAGCGCGCTCAGGGAGACGCCGTGGCGTGAGGCGATGGAGCTGAGGGTATCGCCGGCCTTGATGGTGTAGGAACCTGTGCTGGCCAAGGGGGCAGGCGAGGGCGCAGGGGCCGGCGCGGGAACAGCGGGCGTGGAGGGTGCGGAACCGCCGCTGATCTTGATCTTCTGGCCCGGATAGATGATGGAGCTTCCATTGAGGTTGTTCCAGCTGAAAATGCTGGACAGGGGCACGCCATGCTTGGCGGCAATCGCGCCCAGGGTGTCACCGGAGACCACTGTGTAGATGGTGGCGTTGCTTGGGGCGCTCGGAGCCGCCGGCGCGGAGGGCTGGGCCGGCGCGGGCGTGGCCGTGCCCGTGAGTTTGATGGTCTGGCCCGGGTAGATCCACGTGGTGGCCGCGAGCTTGTTCAACTGGAGGACCGCAGCGGTGTCCAGATTGAAGCGGCGGGCGATCGCGCTGATGGTGTCGCCACGAACGATCGTGTACGTATCCGGAACCGAAGGGGCCATGGGGCGCAGGGCTGCGGGCAGCGTGGCCGCAACAGCCTGTGCGGGAATGACGGTGCCGGCATTGACGGCTTGCGCCTTCATTGCTGCAGCAAGCGTGGCCGGGACTTTGCGGGGCTGGGGTGCCGGGGAAGCCATGGTGGGCTGGGCCAGGGCAAGCGAGGACAAGACCACGGCGGGAAGCGCAGCCGTGGTTGCCGCGATGACCGGCAGGCTCATGGTTCGTTTCGGCGAGCGGGGCGTCGTCATGAAAGTGTCCTCATCTCAACAGCGGGTGTTGGGTGGCGCTGTTGTCAGTGTTGCCAATGTTACTGATGTTATCAATGGTGCAAGTGTGATCAGTGTGAATCTCTCACACTTATTCAATCGACACAACAATTCCTGTCGTTCGGGATTATGGGGACGGAATTATTGCCAATGAAATGGCGATTTAAAGCCGTTTGCCGGAAGCCGCCGTCGAACCCGGCTAGGCGCCGGGCAGTGTGGCATGGCAACCTTGTTCCGTGAGTAATGTAGAAAGCCTTGTTTCCGACTGGCTCCCGCTGCCGGATGTCTCCGAGCTGCTGGAAGTTTCCATCACCAAAGTCCACGGACTTTTGGATGAACGTGCACTGGTAGCCATCAGGCGGGGAGAACGGAATATCCGCTCAGTCCCGGCCTTGTTTATCCAGGATGGGCATGTTGTTGACAGCTTGAAGGGAACCATTGCGGTTCTCAGCGATGCCGGCTACAACGACGAAGAGTTGATCATCTGGCTCTTCACCCCGGATGAATCACTCCGCGGCCGTCCCATCGACGCCCTGCGTGAGGGACGAAAAACGGAAATCAGGCGTCGCGCCCAGTCTCTGGCCTGGTAATAGTGCCGCCCCGGCTGGAGAAGTCCGCCGGGAACTGAATTAAAACGACGACGACGGCGGGTTCCCCCGCCGTCGTCGCGTCATGTCCTTTCGGAGCCGGTCCCCACCCGCTGAACCGCCCTGAAGATGCCGGGCGCTATGCTGCCCGGCTGACGGCGGCCTCGGCCAATTGCCTCAATGCTGTGAGCGGTACGTCATCGAGTGGCAGGCGTTCCAGCGCTTCAAAGGCCTGGTCGCTCAGCGCGGCAATTCGGGATTCCGTGGCATCCAGAGCGCCGCAATGCACCATGATGCGGCGGATACGAGCTACATCGTCTTCGCCCAGGTCCGGATTACCCAGCATTCGATCAAGGTATTCCGCTTCCTCGGCGGTCGCCTGGTTCAAGGCAAATCCAACAAGGACAGTGCGCTTGCCTTCCAACAAATCATCGCCTGCCGGTTTGCCGGTGGTCTCGGGATCGCCAAAGACTCCAAGGACATCGTCCCGCATTTGGAAAGCCTCACCGAGGGGCAAGGAAAACTCCGAGTACTTCTTCAGCAGCCCCGAAGGGGCGCCGGCAAGTGCTCCGCCCAATGCCAGCGGATGTTCCGTGGAGTACTTCGCTGATTTGTAGCGGATGATCGATTGTGCGCGATCCACCGAGCCGGCCCGGTCGCGAACAGGGCCGGCCACCTCCTCAAGGATGTCGAGGTACTGGCCGGCCATGACCTCGGCCCTCATGACATTGAAAATGCGGCGCGCGGGGGTTCCCGCCGCGGCCCTGATGCCGATTTCGGTAAAAGACTCCTCGCTGAAGGACAAGCAGAGGTCTCCCGTCAGAATGGCGGCGGCATCCCCAAAACGCCCGCTGTCCAGAGCCCAGCCATTCATCTCATGGAGTTGGCTGAAGCGTTTGTGCACGCTGGGTCCACCGCGGCGGGTATCGGATCGGTCAATAATGTCGTCGTGGATCAGGGCCGCTGCCTGGAACAGTTCCAGCGCGCAACCGGCAGTAACGATGTCAGGGTCTCCGGAGTGTCCGCCTGCGCTCCTCCAGCCCCAGTAGCACATCAGTGCACGAAGGCGTTTGCCGCCAGTGACGAGGTTGGAAATTGATCCGATCAGAGGTTCGACGTCCGGGGACACCGTAGCCATGACTTCCTGTTGCTCTGACAGGAAGTCTCCCAGCTTGCCCGCAACGCCGCTGATGAATTCCGTCTGTTCGGACGCCACTTGGGAAAATGCCGTCACTTGATGGACCCGGACGCCACGTTGGCGCCAACGGTGAAGGTGGACACGCCTTCCTTCTGCCGTATTGACACGTTCACGGTCTCGCCGTCGCCCCTGATGAAGTCCAGTGAGGTGACGTTGCCCACGGCTTCAGGGCCAGGAACAAGCTTAAAACCCTGCGCCTCCAGGGACGTCTTGTAGTAGTCCACCACGCCCTCCGGCGGGGCCTTGACGGTTCCGACCAGCGCGACAGTGGCCAGCGAGGTGCCCTTGTCAAAACTGCTGGAACGGACGGAAGTCTTGGGCATGACGGGGATCAGCTGCTCAGGGAAGCCCGGAACAAGGGCGTTTACCGTTGCCGTTGCGCCGGGCGCCGGGGTGGCCGGCTCCGTCGCCGTTGCAGTCTCCGGCGCGGAGGCGGAGGCGGAGCCTGAGGCGCCTGACGTGGACGGTGACGCCTGGGATGAAGAATCCGTGGGGGAGGGGGCGGCCGAGCCTCCAGGCGACGGTGTGCATGCCGAGGCCGCTACGGCGAGACTTGCTGCGAGYAGGGCAAACCCTCGCGATCGAGGAGTTCCAAAGAGCTTCACAGGGTATCCTTCCGGGGGCTGAGCCTGACAGTGCCTCCAGTTTAGTCAGTGGCCGGGCATAGTATTGCCGATGTGAGGCAGGAAGCATTCGGCAGCGGCCCAGGGGCTGGCCATGAACCCTCCCGCAGCGCTGGTGATGCCCTGCGGGAACTGAGGCGAACCAGCATACTCCACGTCGACATGGACGCGTTCTTCGTCTCCGTTGAACTCCGCAGCCGCCCCGATCTTCGGGGAAAACCCGTCATTGTCGGATTTCCCGCCGAACGGTCAGTGGTGCTCTCTGCTTCCTACGAGGCCCGGGCCACCGGAGTGAAGTCCGCGATGCCGATGTCCATAGCCATGAGACGCTGTCCCTCCGCTGTGATCATCAACCCGCGGCACACGGTGTATTACGAAGTGTCCGGCCAGATCATGGAGATCTTTGCCTCCATTACGGATCTGGTGGAACCCCTCAGCGTCGACGAAGCCTTCCTCGATGTTGGCGGCGCGATTCGCCGGCTCGGTCCGCCCTTGGACATCGGCCACCTCATTCGGCGACGGGTCCAGTCGGAACTTGGCATTACGGCATCCGTGGGAATTGCAAGCACCAAATTCGTGGCCAAGATCGCGTCCACCCGGTGCAAGCCCGACGGCATCCTTCAGATCAACGCCGAGGACACCCTTGGGTATCTCCACAGCCTCCCTGTCAACGCATTGTGGGGCGTGGGTGGAAAGACCGGTGAAGTGCTTGCCAGGCTCGGCATACGCACCGTGGCAGATGTGGCTGCCACCCCCTTGGCCTCCTTGAAAAAGGTCCTGGGGGCCAGCGGCGAACACGTCCACCGACTCTCCATGGGGGTCGATCCGCGACCGGTGACCCCCACCAGGCTGGAGAAGAGCATCGGAGCGGAGGAAACGTTCTCCAACGACACCGGAGATGATGCCCTCTTGCACAAGGAACTGCTGCGCCTTTCGCACCGAACGGCGGGCCGGTTGCGGAGTTCAGGCATGCTGGCCAGGACCGTCGCCTTGAAGCTGAGGTACTCGGACTTTTCGACCGTCACGAGGAGCCGGACCGTCCACGCCCCGGTGGACAGCGCCCAGATGATCTACCAAGTGGCTGTGCAACTGCTGGAGTCCCTGGGCCCGCGGTCCATGAGTGTCCGCCTCGTAGGGGTACGGGCCGAGCAGCTCGAACCTGCCGGACAGACGTCCCTGCAGCTGAGCCTGGATCGCCGGGACGACAATTGGAGGGCAGCGGAGCAGGCATTGGACCGCGTTTCTGAACGTTTCGGTTCCAAGACGCTGCTCCCTGCGAGGCTCCTGGAACCGGGAAAGCCCCCCACGGGTACGTGATCAGCTGTGAGCTTGGTCCCGCTGGGCCCCGGGCGTCTTTCAGAACGGCGTCGGACAAACTATCCTATTTATTACAGAGATTTAGATCGTCTGGACAAACTGTTTCCTGAACAGTCGGCCCTGAGATGCCCGCTGAACCACGAGGGAATTTTGGGAACGATTTTCTTGGTCCGATCGTTGTGGGAAACAGACGCACAGAAAGCGTTATGTCCAGACGCTGGCTGACTAAAGGAGGTCGCGATGCCCCTCTCGGAGCACGAACAGAAGCTGCTTGAGCAACTGGAGAAGCAACTTCATGAGGACGATCCGAAGTTTGCCAGCACCATGGGCTCGGATCCCATTCGCAGTTGGTCAACCCGGCATGTGATTATCGGCGTGCTCGGCGCCATTGCCGGCATCCTCCTCCTGCTCGTGGGAGTGTCGATGCAGGCGATACCTGTGGGTGTCCTCGGCTTCGTCGTCATGGGTGCTGGCGTTTACTTCGCCACGCTGCGCGGAGCAGCCTTTGGCAAAGCCGGCAAAGGCAAGCCCGCAAAGGGCAAACCCAAGAGTTCGTTCATGAGCAGCCTGGAAGAGCGCTGGGACGAGCGGCGCCGCGACGATTCCTAAGCGTTCGTTCCACTTTCCACCGGCTGTGCCGGCCACCCTGCTTCACGCACGTCCCTGACGCTTCATCGGGGATATCGAAAGACCCGCAAACTGCGGGTCTTTTTGCGTTTAACCACGTGTGGGGGCAGTCCTCCACTTCCCACCCCCGGACCCACTTTCCACCACTAAACACCGGCAAACTGCGTCGATGTCCGGAGTGAATGCCTGGACCCCCTTCTGCACACCGACGCGCCGAACCGCTGGGGCGATCACCCCTCCACTTCCCGCCACGGGCCTGAAAGCCGCGCCGTTTCGGTCATCTTAAAACTCAAGGTGGTGGAGAAACGCCCCATACTGCGTTGACTGTGGGGCTTTGTGGAGTAAAGTGGAGCGCATAAGAGGGTAGTGGCAGTGTTGGGAATGAACGGGCACCTTAACTGAGGGGCGGTGGGGCCAGATGTTTCTGGGCACTCACTCGCCGCGTCTCGATGAAAAGGGCAGGATCATCCTTCCCGCAAAGTTCCGTGAGGAGCTTGCGGAGGGGCTGGTCCTCACCAGGGGCCAGGAACGCTGCATCTACGTCTTCAGCCAGAAAGAATTCGAACGTATTCACGAATCGATGCGGGAGGCGCCACTGTCTTCCAAGCAGGCCCGTGACTACATTCGCGTTTTCCTGTCTGGAGCCTCTGATGAAGTACCTGACAAGCAGGGGCGCGTGACGATTCCGCCGGCGCTCCGGGCGTATGCAGGCCTCGGTAGGGAACTGGCCGTGATCGGTGCCGGTACCCGGGCGGAGATCTGGGATGCCGATGCCTGGAATGAGTACCTCAACGAGAAGGAAGCAGCCTTCTCGGAAACGGATGACGACAATCTGCCCGGATTCATCTAGCCGGTCGGAGGAAGCAGCATTACCGCTTCTTGAATGGGATCTCCAGCCGCCCATCGAACAGTCTTCCTGGCTCAACTTCCCCTGAGCCAGGCCGGCCGAACGATAGGCGCGGATGGGGATCCGATTCAAGAAACAACAGGCAAGCGATTGAGGAAAGAGGAGGCAGCGTGGAAGAGCAGGACGCGGCAAAGCCCACATCGGAGCGCCACGTACCCGTCCTCAAAGACCGCTGCATCAATCTGCTCGCCCCCGGCTTCGAAGCTGCCATGAAACGTGGAGCGACCCCGGTTGCCATTGACGCGACCCTGGGTATGGGAGGTCACTCCGAAGCCATGTTGCAGCGTTTTCCGGACCTGCACCT
This sequence comes from Paenarthrobacter sp. YAF11_1, assembly GCF_052113445.1. Lineage (NCBI taxonomy): Bacteria > Bacillati > Actinomycetota > Actinomycetes > Micrococcales > Micrococcaceae > Paenarthrobacter > Paenarthrobacter sp. YAF11_1. The sequence goes on along the minus strand of NZ_JBFRDF010000015.1, from coordinate 47,229 downwards.
GGTCGGCATTGACCGCGACGAGGAAGCCCTTGCCTTGGCCGGCGCACGCCTGGAGCCCTTTTCGAACCGGACGGACCTGGTTCACGCCGTCTATGACGAAATCGAAGACGTCCTGGCAGATCTGGGGATCCCGGAGGTCCACGGCATCCTCATGGATCTGGGCGTGTCATCGCTGCAGCTGGATGAGCGCGAGCGTGGTTTCGCCTACTCCTACGACGCCCCCCTGGACATGCGGATGGACACCAGCCGCGGCCAGACGGCTGCCGATGTAGTCAACAACTACAGCGAAGACGAGCTGGTACGGATTATTCGTAAATGGGGCGAAGAGAAGTTTGCCGGGCGTATCGCCAACAGGATCGTGAATTCACGAACAGAGAAGCCTTTTGCAACCACCGGCGAACTCGTGGAGCAGATCCGCAGTGTTGTCCCCGCCGCAGCCGCGAAGAGCGGTGGCCATCCCGCTAAACGCACGTTCCAGGCGTTGCGGATTGAGGTCAATGAGGAACTGGATGTTCTGGAACGGGCCGTTCCTGCAGCCGTTGCCTCTACGGCCATGGGGGGCCGGATTGTAGTGATGTCATATCACTCGCTGGAGGACAAGATTGTGAAGTCGGTTTTCCAGACCGGATCCAAATCCTCAGCCCCACTTGGTTTCCCCGTGGAACTTGAAGAACACAAACCCGAACTAAAGACCATCACCAAGGGCACGGAAGTGCCTACGGCAGCAGAAATCGCTGAGAATCCCCGCGCGGCGTCCGCCCGTTTGAGGGCAGTAGAGCGCATCAAACCGAGGAGAGACGCATGAGCAACGCCGCAGCGAAGACACTGCCCTCCGTGGTGGGCAATACCGCCCGTGCGCTGCCCGCTCCTGCCGGAAAGCCCGACGCCGGACGCAAGGCCCGCACTCCGCTCTCCCTGGTGCGCACCGCTCCGGGCAAACGCCGGACACCTTTCGTGGTCCTCTGCTTCGTGGCCATGGCAGCCGCCCTCCTGACCGTACTTGTCCTGAACATCTCAGTTTCCACTGCCCAGTACCAACTGGTGCAGCTCAAGGCTGAGGCAGCCACCCTGAACAAGGAAAACCAGGACCTGACACAGAAGAAGCAGAATTTCGAAGCTCCCCAGAATCTGTCGGCAAAGGCTGCAGAATTGGGGATGGTTCCTTCCACTGTCAAGGGACAGATTGATCTGAATACGATGACCGTCACCGGAAAGGCAACGCCGGCAGTTAAGGGAGATGCTCCTTTGGCCCAACTTGCTCCTCCGGCCGTCGCGGGGATGCTGGACGTGGTTCCCTCGGTGACAACCAAGGATCCGCTGGAGAACCTCAAACCGGTAACACCGGTGGCACCGGCCACTCCAGCGGCGCCTGCTGCAACCACCGCACCACCGGCAGCCGCACCGCCGGTTGAACTCAACGGGGGATCAGTCCCGGCCCCCCAGCAGAAGGCACCCGGGCAGTAATCCATCAGTCCACTGAAGCTAGGCCAGCAGCAAGGAATCAACGTGGCTCAGAACCCCGGCACATCGAAAAAAACGAAGACGCCGGCGGCAAAAAAGCGGCTGCGTGTTGGTCTTGGCATCATGCTGACCCTGCTCCTGGTTGTGGGTGGGAAGCTCTTCATGGTCCAGGGCCTGGACATGGGAGGAATGGCCGAAGCCGCACTGGCGAAGCGCCTCACTCCCCAGGTCCTGCCGGCAGAGCGCGGACAGATTGTGGACGCGAATGGAACTGTGTTGGCCAGCAGCGTCATCCGCTACAACCTGGTGGTCGATCAGGTCTTGAATACGAACACAGCCTCTTTCAAGCGCTATAACGAGAAGACCGACGAGATAGAGACCATTACCAGGGACCAGGGCATCTCGGAGCTTGCTACGCTCCTGGGGTCTGACGTGGAGAAGATCCGTGAGGCCCTGACCGGTGAGAAGAAGTACTTCGTGGTCGCCAAGGACATCAAGCCCGAACTTGAAGACCGCATCTCCAAACTGAACATCCCGGGAGTGGTCCCTGAAGGCGTCAGCAAGCGCGTGTACCCCAACGGCAGCGTTGCCGGTGGCGTGGTGGGTTTCCTCCAGGACGGGATCACTGGACAAGCGGGCATCGAGCAAACCCAGGACGAGATCCTTCGCGGTGTTGAAGGGAAGCGGGTCTTTGAGATCGGCGCTGACGGCCTGAGGATTCCGGTGGCCACCGATGAACTGACTCCGGCCGTGGACGGCAGCGACGTCAAGCTGACCATCAACACCGACATCCAGTACTTCGCCCAGCAGGCCATCCAAAGCCAGGTGAACAAGATGAACGCGGAGTGGGGGTCCATCATTGTGATGGACACCAAGACCGGCAATCTGGTGGCCTTGGCTGATACCAACGCCCCGGATCCCAACGATCCTGGAAAAGTGGACGCCAAGGATCGGGGCGTGCGCTCCGTGACGGCAGCCTACGAACCCGGGTCAGTGCAAAAGATGATCACCGCAGCAGCTGTCATCGAGGAAGGCAAGTCCTTCCCCTTGGATCACTTCACCATTCCAACGGCCTACACCATCGACGGACAGACGTTTACGGATGCCTTTGAGCACGGTACGGAGGAACGCACCCTGGCGGGCATCCTGGGATGGTCCATGAACACCGGAACCGTCATGGCAGGCAGCAGGTTGACCAAGGAACAGCGCTACGACTGGCTGAAGAAATTCGGCATTGGAGAGCAGACGGACATCGGGTTGCCGGCTGAAGCCACGGGCATCCTCGCCAAGCCTGAGCAGTGGGACGAACGGCAGCAATATACGGTGCTGTTCGGCCAAGGCGTTTCCCAATCCACCCTCCAGACAGTCCGGGCGTTCCAAAGCATCGCCAACGACGGCGTGATGCTGCAGCCCAGGCTTATTGACAGCTACGTCACCCCCGAGGGGGAGGAACAGAAGGTTGCCGCCAAGGATTCGCGCCAGGTGGTGTCCAAGGACACCGCGCAGCAGGTCCGGGACATTCTCGAGAGTGCCGTGACCGAGGGGCAGATCAAGGACGCGGCCATCGATGGCTACCGGGTTGGTGCCAAGACGGGAACCTCCCAGGCGCCCCGTGAAGACGGTTTGCCCGGCTTCGACGGCTATACCGCCTCGATGGTGGGCATGGCACCGATGGACGACCCGCGTTTCATCGTCGAAGTGGTCCTGCAGCGTCCCAAGGGAAACATCTACGGCGTCACCAACGGGCCGGTGTTCCGATCGGTGATGGCGCAGGTACTGCGGACCTATAACGTGGCTCCTTCCACGGGAACTCCCGCGCGCCTGCCCCAGTTCGTCAAGTAAGCTTCTTGGGCGTCTGTTTCGGCCAAAATTCGATCCACCACTAACGGCCCGGGCGCCGCTGGCCCCCAGCCGGTCGTTCCACGAGCACCAACGGAGAACCACGTGTCAGAGCACAATGAGGCAGCCAACAACGTCACGACGCCGGATGCAGGCCGGTCCGGCTTTCGCCCCGGGTCTGTGGCAGCGGTGCCTTTGGCCACCATTGCGGAGGTCCTTGGCGTTGCTGCCCCGGAGGGATTCCAGTCCGGGGGAGTAACGGGTATCACGCTCAACTCCAGGGCTGTGGAACCCGGTGATCTCTATATGGCTTTGCCGGGGGCTTCGCGCCACGGTGCCGACTTCGTTCCCCAGGCAGTTGCGGCCGGTGCAGTCGCGGTGGTGACGGACGACGACGGGGCGCGCCAGCTTGCGCTGGCCGGCGAACAGCCGGTGCCTGTCCTGATCATTGACGAGCCGCGCACGGCGGTGGGTCCTTTGGCAGCCCTGATCTACCGCAGCCAGCCGGCCGAGGGTGGTTACCCGACGCTCTACGGTGTCACCGGGACCAACGGCAAGACAACCACCACCTACTTCATCAACTCGCTGCTGCGGGCCCTGGGCAAGAAGCCGGGGCTCATTGGCACCATCGAGATCGTGGCGGGCGGCGAACCGATCCCCAGCCTGCTGACCACACCGGAGTCCACAGACGTCCACGCCCTGCTGGCTTTGATGCGGGAACGAGGCTTGGAGGCTGCCTCCATGGAAGTGTCATCCCATGCGATCTCCTACCGACGTGTGGATGGTGTGATGTTCGACGTCGCGGGCTTCACCAACCTCACCCAGGACCACCTGGACCTGCATGGGAGCATGGAGGAGTACTTCCGCACCAAGGCAGATCTTTTCACCGCAGGCAGGGCCCGGCACGCCGTTGTCACCGTGGACGACGAATGGGGACGCAAGCTCGCGGAGGCAGCCGGCATCCCTGTCACAACCCTCTCGGCCAAAGACTCCAACACCGTCGCTGACTGGCATGTCGCGGAGGTCTCCGCACGAGGACTCGGCTCGGAGTTTGAACTCCGGCACGTCGGTGGACGCGCCCTGCGCGTCCATACGGGTCTGCCCGGGGACTTCAACGTCGCAAATGCAGCCCTTGCAGCCGTCATGGTCCTGGCCTCCGGCGTCGATGAGCAGACTCTGCAGGCAGCGTTGGATGCCCACGATCCTTTTACCGTTGGTGTTCCGGGACGAATGCAGTTGGTGTCGACCGAACCGGCGGCCGTTGTTGATTTTGCCCACAATCCCGATGCTTTGGCGCGTGCCCTGGAGGCCGTGCGTTCCCCCCAGGAGGGCTCCAGGGTCATCGTGGTCTTCGGCGCCACTGGCCAGCGCGATCAAGGTAAGCGGCCCACCATGGGTGCCATTGCCGCGCGCCTGGCTGACGTAGTGATTGTCAGCGATGACGATCCCCATGACGAAGATGCCGGCTCCATCCGCGCCGAGGTCCTGCAGGGCGCCCACGCGGCGCGCGATGCCGAGGGTCTGTCCAGCGAGATCATCGAGTCCTACCCCAGGGACGCGGCGATCCGGCTGGCCGTGGAGATGGCCACAGTCAGCGACACCATCCTGATAGCCGGACGTGGCCACGAAGTGTGGCAAGAGGTCAAAGGCGTCAACCTGGCGCTGGACGACAGGGTGGAATTGCGCGCCGCCTTGACATCCAAGGGATTCAGCGTTTCAACGGACCAGCGGATAGAGTCCTAAACCGAGATGATTGCACTTACTGCGGCGGAGATCGCCGACATCACCCATGGCCGATTGACCGGAGCTCCCGACGTCGTGCCCACCTCCGTCGTCACTGATTCACGGGAAGCGACACCCGGTTCCCTGTACGTGGCCAAGCCCGGCGAGCACGCCGACGGCCACGACTTCGTTGATGCCGCGTTCGAGCGCGGCGCCGTACTGGTCCTCGCCGAACGTGAAGTGGCCGATGCCGCCGGAAGCCCTTTCCCCGCCGTCGTGGTTGACGACGCGGTCTTGGCCATGGGCGCGCTGGCAGCGGAGAGCGTCCGGCGCATCCGGGCTGAACGTGCGCAGCGTGGCGAGGACTTTACCGTCATCGGCATCACGGGCTCGGCCGGCAAGACCACCACCAAGGATCTCCTCGCCGGAGTGCTGACGGAGGCCGGCAAGACGGTGGCCCCGCAGGGTTCCTATAACGGTGAGGTGGGTGTGCCGCTGACGGTTTTCGCCGCTGACGCAGACACCCGGTACCTGGTCATCGAGATGGGCGCCACTGGATTGGGCCACATCAAGTACCTTGCGGACATGGTCAAGCCGGACATCGGCGTTGTCCTGGTAGTGGGCACGGCGCACGCAGGTGAATTCGGCGGCGTCGAAAACATCGCCCAAACCAAGGGCGAACTCGTTGAAGCCCTCAGCGAGCACGGCACAGCGGTCATCAACCTGGACGACGGCCGCGTTGCAGCCATGCGCAGCAGGACCAAGGCCAAGGTCCTGGGCTTCACGTCGTCACCGGCGACTACCGAGGAAGTCGAAGCCCGCAACGTAGTGGTCAATGACCAAGGGTTCCCGGAATTTGATCTTGTACTGCCCGACGGCGGGCCTGCCGTCGAGGTGCGAAGCCGCCTGATCGGTGGTCACCATGTGACCAATCTGTTGGCCTCCGCGGCAGCCGCGTTTGCCGCAGGCATCCCGGCCGCCGCTGTTGCCGCCTCCTTGAGCTCACAGTCTGCGGCCAGCCGCTGGCGCATGGAGCGGACGGAACGCGCGGACGGCGTGACCATCATCAATGATGCCTACAATGCCAATCCCGAATCGATGCGGGCAGCGCTGCGGACCCTTGCAGACCTCGGGCAAGGCAGGAGGACCTGGGCGGTCCTTGGGGCCATGCTTGAACTGGGGGAGGACTCCATCCGCGAGCACACCGCAGTGGGCACGCAGGTGGTCCGCTTGAACATTTCACGGCTGGTGGTGGTGGGACGCGAAGCACGTGCCCTCTACGTCTCAGCCATCCAGGAAGGATCCTGGGGTGACGAATGTTCGTTCACCGAGACAGTGGAAGAAGCCTACGAGCTCCTTCAGAACGAGCTTGAACCCGGTGACCTGGTGCTGTTCAAGTCCTCCAACGGAGTGGGGCTGCGGCATTTGGGTGATCGGATAGCATTACCTCCACGGGCCGAGCCCACCGGAGTCAACGCGGCTGAAGCGGCCGCAAGCGAAGGGAACGAGCTGCTGTGATTGCACTTTTGATCGGCGCCGGCGTCGCCCTTCTGGTGGCCCTGATTGGGACACCCCTGTTCATCAAGTTCCTCGTGGCCAAGAGCTACGGGCAATTCATCCGGGACGACGGTCCGACGTCCCACCACACCAAACGCGGCACCCCCACCATGGGCGGAACTGTGGTGGTGGCGGCCGTCCTCATCAGCTACTTCGTGACCCACCTGATCATGTGGATGATGAACCCCCGCTCCCCGGGGCCATCGGCGTCCGGGCTCCTGCTGCTGTTCCTCATGGTGGGCATGGGTTTTGTGGGCTTCCTGGATGACTACATCAAGATTTCCAACAAGCGAAGCCTGGGCCTGAACGCCCGCGCCAAGCTGATCCTCCAGGCAGCGGTGGGGATCATCTTCGCTGTCCTGGTATTGCAGTTCCCCAACGAGGACGGCTTGCGCCCGGCATCCACCCAGATCTCGTTGGTTCGCGACATCCCCTGGCTGGACCTCGCTTTTGGGGGAACCGTGCTCGGTGCGATCCTCTTCATCGTGTGGTCCAACCTGATCATCACCGCGGCCACGAACGGCGTGAACCTGACTGACGGCCTGGATGGTCTGGCCGCGGGTGCCTCCATTATGGTCTTCGGGGCGTACACGATCATGGGGATCTGGCAGAACAACCAGGCCTGCGGATCGCCGCGTGAAGCGGGCAGTGGCTGTTACCAGGTCCGGGACCCCATGGACCTTGCCCTGCTGGCAGCGATCCTCAGTGCCGCCCTGGTGGGCTTCCTGTGGTGGAACACGTCACCGGCCAAGATTTTCATGGGTGACACGGGGTCCTTGGCGATCGGCGGCGCAGTTGCGGCCTTCGCCATCCTGTCCCGCACTGAACTGTTGCTGGCCTTCATCGGTGGGCTCTTTGTCCTGATCACCCTTTCGGTCATCATCCAGGTGGGCTTCTTCAAGCTCAGCGGCGGCAAACGTGTCTTCAAGATGGCGCCGCTCCAACACCACTTCGAACTGAAGGGCTGGGCGGAAGTCACCGTGGTGGTCCGTTTCTGGATCCTCGCCGGCCTCTTCGTGGCCGCCGGCCTTGGAATTTTCTACGCTGAATGGGTGGTACTGCTGTGAACGGAAGCCCGGAGACAACGCCGTCCGCCGTGGACAGGCTCAACGGACTTACAAGCTGGGACGCTGACTGGAGCGGCCTGCGGGTGGTGGTAACGGGAATCGGCGTGTCCGGCTTCTCGGCTGCTGACACCCTGATCGAGCTTGGAGCCAAGGTAGTGGTGGTTGATGCGGCCACCACACCCAAGGCCAAAGCCCAAGCAGACACCCTGAAAATTGTTGGCGCGGTGGATGTGTTGCTGGGGGAAGATGCCGTCAGTGCCTTGCCGTTGATCGATGATTCTCAGCCTGAACTCGTTGTTACCTCGCCGGGATGGCGGCCCGACCAAGCGTTGCTCGCTGCCGCCAAGCGCAAGCACATCCCCGTCTGGGGAGATGTAGAACTGGCCTGGCGACTCCGCGTCCGCGAGGGACGCAAGACGGCGGATTGGCTCACCATTACCGGTACCAACGGCAAGACCACCACCGTGGGCATGACCGAATCCATGCTGCAGGCGGCGGGGCTCAAGGCCATCGCCGTAGGCAACGTGGGAACCCCCATCCTCGATGCGCTGCGCGATCCGGTGGACTACGACGCCTTTGCTGTTGAGCTCTCCAGCTTCCAACTCCACTGGAGCCACTCCTTGTCACCTGTGGCCAGCGTGTGCCTCAACGTCGCTGAGGACCACGTGGACTGGCACGGATCGTATGCCTCCTACCTTGCGGACAAGGCCAAGGTGTATGAGAACACCCAGAAGGCTGCCGTCTACAACGCGGAGCAAATCGAAACCGAACGCATGGTGGAAAATGCCGATGTGGTGGAGGGGTGCCGTGCCATTGGCTTCACCACCAACACACCTGCCATCAGCATGCTGGGTGTGGTGGACGGACTGCTGGTTGACCGTGCCTTCATTGCCGAGCGCAAAGACTCCGCAGCGGAGTTGGCCGCGATGTCCGACCTCGGGCCCGTGGCGCCGCGGCACATGGTGGCCAACGCGCTGGCAGCCGCTGCGTTGGTCCGCGCTTACGGGATTGAGCCGGCAGCGGTGAAGCAGGGCCTGGTCAACTACCTGCCCGGCGCCCATCGCATCCAATTGGTGGCCAAGCAGAACGAGGTTCTGTGGATCAATGACTCCAAAGCCACCAACCCCCATGCTGCGTCCGCTGCGTTGTCTTCCTTCCAGCAGGTTGTGTGGATAGCGGGAGGACTGTCCAAGGGAGTCAACTATGACGACCTTGTCAAAGAACATGCGCCCCGACTGAAAGCTGTTGTGCTCATCGGTACCGATACCGAGGCGCTGGAAGGCTCCCTCCAGCGACACGCACCGGATGTCCCCGTGATAGCGCAGGCGAAGGGCGACACTGAAAAAGTGCAGACCGTAGCCGGCAATGCCGCTTCGCCCATCTACGGCGAGGCCATCATGGCCCAGGCCGTGGCGTCGGCGGCCCAACTGGCCATGCCAGGGGACACCGTCCTGATGGCACCCGCGGCTGCATCCATGGATCAGTTCTCTTCCTACGCTCACCGCGGCGATGCTTTCGTCCAGGCAGTTCGCGAGCTTGTGGAAGGGCAGGCACCGACCACCGAGGAGTAACAATGGTCAGCACGCCCACCCGCACCCGCGGCAAGGACCCCCGGGACGGGAAACCCAAGGCTCCGGCCAAGCCGGGGAAGAAGCCTTCCGGGCTCCGCGGACACCTGCGCAACTTTTGGGACAGCCTGGAAGGCAAGGACAAGGCGCCCAACAGTTCCACCTACTACCTCATCCTGGGGTGTGCCTTGGCCCTCACTGCCATCGGAATCATGATGGTCTTGTCCGCTTCAAGTGTCGAGGCGATTTCCGAAGGGAAATCGCCCTATGCGGATGCCTTGAAGCAAGCCGGGTTCGGCGTGGTCGGTCTGATAGGTATGTATGTCATTTCGCGGACCAACGTAAACTGGATGAAAAGGCTGTCCTGGTGGGCCCTCGGTGCGGTGGTGGTGCTCCTGGTCCTGGTCCAGGTTATGGGCAACACCGTCAACGGCAACAAGAATTGGATCGACCTTGGCGGGATAACCCTCCAACCGTCAGAGATGGCAAAACTGATCCTCTGTATCTGGATCGCTGCTGTACTTGCGCGCAAGCAGAAATTCCTCCACCGCTGGTGGCATGTCATCATTCCCGTGGTACCCGGAGCTGGAATGGTCATCGCCTTGGTGATGCTGGGCAACGACCTCGGGACGGTCATAGTCATCGCGGCCATCACAGCCGCAGGACTCTACTTCGCTGGAGTGCCGGGGAAGATGCTGGCCATCGCCGGTGCCGTTGGCGCAGTGGGCGCCGTCCTGGGAACCATCAGCAGCGCCAACCGCATCTGCCGCATTACCTCGTGGCTGGGCACGGCTTCAGCCTCTTGTACGGAAAACTTCGACTTCGACTTCCAGTCCACCAACGGCATGTACGGCCTGGCGCAGGGAAGCTGGACCGGGCTGGGGCTGGGCCAAAGCCGGCAGAAGTACAACTGGCTTCCCGAAGCCCACAACGACTTCATCTTCGCCATCATCGGAGAAGAGCTTGGACTGGTGGGGACCCTGGTGGTGTTGGTGCTGTTCGCGATCCTCGGCATCGCCATCTTCCGGGTGGTGGTCCGGCAAACCGACCCGTTCCAGCGCACGCTTGCCGGTGGGATCATGGTTTGGCTCCTGGGCCAGGCCAGCATGAACATGGCGGTCGTGACACAGCTCCTCCCCGTGGTGGGCGTGCCCCTTCCCTTCATCTCCTACGGTGGTTCAGCACTGATCATGTCACTTTGCGGTATCGGCGTAGTCTTGTCCTTGGCCCGAGGCCAGTTGCCGCCGCAGCAGCGCCCCCGGTTCCTGCCGCGCCGTTCTCCGAAAACCGCACGAAAGCGTACATAGCACTTCATGACTCCTGATTCCCGCACTGCGTCCAAGCCTTTGTCCGTCGTCCTTGCAGGCGGCGGTACTGCCGGGCACGTGAGCCCACTGCTGGCCATCGCCGATGCCATCAAGGACAAGCGTCCGGATGCTTCCATCCTGGCTGTCGGCACGCCGTCGGGCATGGAAACGCGGCTCATCCCGGCGGCCGGATACGAACTCGCCACGATTGACCGGGTTCCGTTTCCGCGCCGGCCCTCCCTTGACCTGATCAAGCTGCCGGGCCGGTTGCTGGCCGCGGTCTCCCAGGCCAGGCGGATCCTGAAGGATGCCAACGCGGACGTCCTGGTGGGTGTTGGCGGCTACGTTTGCACTCCGATGTACCTCGCCGCCCGCAAACTCGGCATCCCCGTGGTGATCCACGAGGCCAATATGAGGGCCGGTTTGGCCAACCGCGTGGGAGCCCGGTTCAGCAACCACGTTGCAGTGGCCTTCTCCGGCACCCGGTTGAGGGGCGCCCGTCATGTTGGCATGCCCATGCGGCGTCCCATTTCCGGGCTGCACCGGTCAACGGCGGCGCCTGCCGCCAAGGAAGCCTTGGGCTTTGCCCCGAACCGACCCGCGTTGATCGTCACCGGCGGTTCCTCGGGAGCCATGAGCATCAACCGATCCATCGCTGCCGCTTTGCCGGCATTGGCGGCCAGCGGTATCCAGACCCTGCACATCACCGGCAACGGTAAAGCGCTCCTCAACGACGACGGCGGCCTGCTCGCAGCCGAGGGATATCGCCAGGTTGAGTATGTGGATGGGATGGAGAACGTCTACGCAGCGGCCGACGTCCTTCTGGCACGCGCCGGCGCAGGAACGGTCAGTGAAGTGGCGGCGGTGGGAGTCCCGGCCGTGTTTGTGCCGCTGCCCATCGGCAACGGGGAACAGGCGCTGAATGCTGCTCCGTTGGTGGATGCGGGCGGGGCGCTCCTGGTTGAAGACAAGGACCTCAGCCCGGAATGGCTTGAAAGAGAACTCATTCCCCTGCTCTCGGACCACGGCCGGCTCGCCGCCATGGCGCGCAAATCCGAAGCCCTTGGTATAAGAAACGCCGATCAGCGCATGGCTGATCTTGTCCTGGAAGCGGTATCCGCATGACCACCAGCATCGCCCCCCTCGAGTCCCTGGGCCGCGTCCACTTCATTGGCATCGGCGGCGTGGGAATGTCCGCCGTCGCCCGGATCATGGTGGCCCGCGGCGTCCCTGTCAGTGGTACCGATGCCAAAGACCTTCCAGTCATGCACGACCTCTCCTCGGCAGGGGCGCGCATCGCGGTGGGGTACCACCAAGGCAATCTGGCAGACGCACAGACGATCGTCGCGGGCTCAGCCATCCGCGCCGACAATCCGGAACTCGCCGCAGCGCGTGCCGCCGGGCTGCCGGTGTTGCACCGTTCCGAAGCTTTGGCAGCCACCATGGCCGGCCACCGCGTGGTGACAGTGGCGGGCACGCACGGCAAGTCCACCACTACCTCCATGATCGCCGTCCTGCTCAAGGAAGCCGGAGTTGATCCGTCTTTTGCCATCGGGGCCAACGTCCCGGCGTTGGGAGTGAACGCAGCCCATGGTGACTCCGACATCTTTGTTGCCGAGGCGGACGAGTCCGACGGTTCCTTCCTCAATTACCGGCCGCTGATCGCGGTAGTGACCAACGTCGAAGCCGACCACCTGGACCACTACGGAACACCGGAAGCGGTCTTCGCGTCCTTTGACAACTTCGCGGCGCTCCTTCCCGCTGACGGCGTTCTCCTGGCCTGTGCCGACGACGCCGGCGCCCGTGCCCTGGCCGAGCGCACCGCAGGCCAGGGGACCACGCGGGTACTGACGTACGGGACCTCGGACGACGCCGACATCCGGCTCTTCGACGGCGGCCCGGGTGACGTTTCGGTGGCCATCGGGGACCAGGTCCACAAGGTTGAATTGCAGGTTCCCGGACGTCACAACGCCCTGAACGCGGCAGCCGCGTTCGCGGTCGCCGTCGAACTTGGTGTGGAACCGGAAGCTGCCGCCGCCGCGCTGGGCCATTTCACCGGCGCCTCGCGAAGGTTTGAGCTCAAAGGCCAGGGGAGGGGAGTGCGGGTCTATGACGATTACGCCCACCACCCCACAGAGGTTCGCGCTGCCTTGTCGGCGGCCCGCTCGGTAGCAGGCGGCTGTAAAGTCCATGTCCTGTTCCAGCCGCACCTGTTTTCGCGTACGCGTGAATTTGCCAAGGAGTTCGCCGCGGCATTGGACGCAGCGGATACTGCCTTGATCCTGGATATATATCCTGCCCGCGAGGATCCGCTTCCCGGCGTTACCAGTGCCTTGATCGCCGACCAGCTGGCCACGGGACGGCTGGTGGCAGCTGACGAAGCAGTGCAGGCCCTGGCAGCCGTCGCCCACGACGGTGACGTTATCCTGACCGTGGGAGCCGGCGACGTCACTGCCTACGGGCCAGTGATCGTGGAGGCCTTGGGTGGCTAGCACCCGCAAGCCGACGTACAGGCCGGGAACAGAATCCCGACCGGGCACCCCACGGCCGGGCAGCGGAGCCGACCCCGTCATCAGCGCGCAACGCTCCATTGACCCAGAGGCGAATTCCGTCACGGTTGCGCCGCCGCCGGCCACCGGTAAATCCGCCACGTCCGGCGCATCGTCGGACAACGTCATTGTCTTTCCGGAGCCGAAACGGCGGCGCCAGCGAAGACTGCTGATATGGACGCTGTCCATTGTGGCGGCTGCCGTGGCGGCCTTGATCGCCGGAGCGGTCTTCTCGCCCGTGCTGGCAGTCAGGACCATCACGGTTGACGGCACCTCGCTGTTGACTCCGGAAGCGGTGCAGAAAGCTCTTTCCGGACTCGAAGGCAAACCCCTGCCCCAAGTGGGTGAACAAGAGATCAACGAGCTCTTGAAGCCACTGGTGCAGGTTCGCTCCGCCACGATGGAGGCGCGGCCGCCGTCGGAGTTGCTGGTGCATGTCAACGAACGCGTTCCGGTGGCCTTGCTGAAGCAGGGAGACTCCTACGTGATGGTGGATGTGGACGGTGTGCAGCTCGGGGCAACCAAGGACCAGTCAGCGGTGGCGCTGCCCTTGATCGATGCCGGGGCCGGAGCCACCAACACGGAGTTGTTCAAGGCCATCGCGGCGGTCCTTGACACCCTGCCTGCCGATGTCCGGGCCAAGATGTCCACGGCCTCGGCAGCCTCTCCGGACGCCGTGGAGCTGAAATTGGTGGATGGAAAGACGGTAGTGTGGGGCAATGCCGAGGACAGGGAACTGAAGGCGAAGGCACTGGAAGCGCTGCTGAAGATGCCTGCGGACCCTAAGGTTCAAGTGAGTGTCTACGACGTCAGCGTTCCGCGGCACCCATTCACAAAATAAGCAGCGTTGAGGACGTAACCTACGACCGGCGGGGGCCTTATTTCGCGGCAATCACACGACACGCGCAAGCGGAGATTGCATGTGCGAAGCATAGGAAATACCGTCGCAGTAGAGTTACTTGACATAACAATAACCTTCAACTAGAGGGTTAAGGTCCAAGAATTCAAGTTGGACTCGATCAGTTTCGCTATAGGACACAAGCAAGGGGCACGAAACGTGGCAGCACCGCAGAATTACTTGGCCGTCATCAAGGTCGTCGGCATCGGCGGCGGTGGCGTGAACGCAGTCAACCGCATGATCGAGGTAGGCCTTCGGGGCGTCGAATTCATCGCGATCAACACTGACGCGCAGGCGCTGCTCATGAGCGACGCCGACGTCAAGCTTGACGTTGGACGTGAACTCACGCGTGGCCTTGGCGCCGGCGCGAACCCCGAGGTCGGCAAGCAGGCCGCCGAGGACCACGCCGACGAGATCGAAGAAGTTCTCCGCGGTGCTGACATGGTCTTCGTTACCGCCGGCGAGGGTGGTGGCACCGGCACCGGTGGCGCCCCCGTGGTGGCACGCATAGCCCGCTCGCTGGGCGCGCTGACCATCGGTGTGGTGACACGGCCCTTCACCTTCGAGGGTCGCCGTCGTGCAGGTTCGGCTGAGGCCGGCATCGACGCCCTGCGTGACGAGGTCGACACCCTGATCGTCATCCCCAACGATCGCCTCCTGTCCATCAGTGATCGCAACGTCTCCGTCCTGGACGCCTTCCGTTCCGCGGACCAGGTGCTCCTCTCCGGTGTCCAGGGCATCACGGACCTCATCACCACTCCGGGCCTGATCAACCTTGACTTCGCTGACGTCAAGTCCGTCATGCAGGGCGCGGGCTCTGCCTTGATGGGTATTGGGTCTGCCCGCGGCGAAGACCGCGCGGTCAAAGCTGCCGAGTTGGCCATTGCCTCCCCGCTCCTGGAAGCTTCCATCGACGGCGCCCACGGCGTCCTGCTCTCCATCCAGGGTGGATCGGACCTGGGCCTCTTCGAAATCAACGAGGCCGCCCGTTTGGTTCAGGAAGTGGCCCACCCCGAAGCCAACATCATCTTCGGCGCAGTCATTGATGACGCCTTGGGTGATGAAGCACGCGTGACCGTCATCGCGGCAGGCTTCGATGACGTGAAGGCTACCTCTCCCTCCATGGACCAGTCGCGTCCGGCCCAGAACCCCGTACCCTCAGATCGTCCCGCTGCCCCGAGCAGCGCACCGTCGAGCGCCGCTGCACCGCAGCACGCAACGGCCGGAATCGGTGCCGCGGGCTTGAGCAACTGGGGTCAGCAGCGTCCCTCTGCGCTCCCTGCCGACTCAGGCTTCGACGTCGATCTCCCGGCGGTAGTAGAGCCGGATCTTTCGGGCAGCCGTTCGGACGACCTCGACGTCCCCGACTTCTTGAAGTAAGCCGCGTTCGGAGAGTCAATTCCTGGTGTTCTGGTGGCGCAATGAAGTTCGGCCCGGCGTCTCTGTAGCCTTCACGGATACAGGCGCCGGGAACCTGGCTCTCCACGTGGAAGACAACCCCGAGGAGGTCCTGGCCCGCCGCGCTCAAGTTGAACAGGCCGCCGGACTGGAAGCCCGCAAGTTCCAATACATGGATCAGGTCCATGGCAGCGCCGTGGAGTTCATTGACGTCCACGGGGCAGGGCCCACCGCCGACGCCATGGTTTCAGCCGCCACCGCTTCCGGCACTGCCTCCCGTGCCGCGCAACCGTTGGCCGTCATGGTGGCCGACTGCGTACCCGTGGTTTTCGTGGGTAACGGTGCAGGCGCCGGCCCTGTGATTGCCGTGGCCCATGCCGGGCGTCCCGGTGTGGCTTCCGCAGTTGTCCCCGCAACCGTTGAGGAAATGCGCAAGCGCGGTGCACTGGATATCCACGCCTGGCTGGGGCCGTCCATCTGCGGATCCTGTTACGAGGTGCCCGGCGGGTTGCGGGACGAGGTCGCGGCCCGGGTTCCTGCCGCGTGGTCCTCCACATCCTGGGGCACGCCCTCCTTGGACCTTCCCGCCGGCGTCAGGGCCCAGTTGGAAGCCATGGATGTCACCGTGGAGTACTCGGGGGAGTGCACGCTGGAGCACAATTCACTTTTCTCATACCGCCGGGACTCCCGGACGGGTCGATTTGCAGGTTTGGTGTGGACTCATGATTAGCCTTGGTCGCGACGACGAAAAGCGCGAGGGCCTGACGGGCGATGCCCGGACCGCCGAACTCTCCCACCGGCTTGACGTGGTCAGGCGCCGGATCGAAGCGGCTGTTGCTGCTGCCGGACGGAATGACCCGCCACGGCTGATCGTGGTGACCAAGTTCCATCCCGCAGACGATGTCCGCCGACTGGCTGCACTCGGAGTGACCGATGTTGGAGAGAACCGTGATCAGGAAGCGGCCGCCAAGAGCGCTGGGCTTCCCGACGTCGACGTCCGGTGGCATTTCATTGGGCAACTCCAAAGCAACAAGGCCAAGTCGGTAGCCAAGTATGCCGCGTCGGTTCAGTCGATCGACAGGCTTCAGGTTGTCGACGCCCTGGCCAAGGCTGTTGCGAGGGAACAGCATGCTACCGGGCGCAGTCACCTCGACTGCTTCATCCAGGTTGGTTTGAACGACGACGCCGGCGCCCACCGTGGTGGCGCCAACCCCTCCGACGTCGGGGTGTTGGCGGAGAGGATCGAATCGGCCTCCGGCCTGAACTTGTCCGGGCTCATGGCCGTAGCGCCGTTGGGAGCGGACCCGGAAGCGGCATTCGAGAAACTTGCCGGTATTTCCGAGGCCCTCAGGGCCACTCATCCAGCCGCAACTGCGATATCCGCAGGGATGAGCCAGGACCTCGAAGCGGCAGTGAAATTCGGGGCGACACACCTGAGAATAGGCTCCGATATTCTCGGTTCCCGTCCGGCCGTGGGGTAGCGTCAAAGTATTGGAATGACGGGCCGGGGTTCCAATATGTCACGTCATGGCGGCCCGCCTACTGCAGAAACGATAGGAGTGCACCATGGCTGGCGCTCTGCGCAAGACAATGATCTATCTTGGGCTCGCCGACGGCGATGAACACTACGAATCTGAGCAGGCCGTCGCCTCGCACCACGACGAAGAACGCCCCCAGGCACAGGAACGGGAAGAGCGCAGGGCGCCTGCTCCCGTCCGGGAAGTTGTCCGTGAAATGCCCACTGTAGATGCCGAAGAGGAATACCGCGCACCCGTGACACCCATCAAGCGTGCGGCCTCCAGCCGCGAAGATGCCTCTGGCCTGAGGCAGATCACCACCGTTCACCCCCGTTCCTACAACGACGCCAAGGTCATTGGTGAGAGTTTCCGGGATGGCATTCCCGTCATCATGAACGTCACCGACATGGGTGAAGCCGATGCCAAGCGCCTCGTGGACTTCTCCGCCGGCCTGGTGTTCGGCCTTCACGGCAGCATCGAGAGGGTGACCAACAAAGTCTTCCTGTTGTCGCCGTCGTATGTCGAGGTCATCGGAGATGACAAGAAGGCCAGCGAAACCCAAGCCAGCTTCTTCAACCAGAGCTGACAACGATCTTTTGCGGATGCCAGGCGGGTCACCCTGCCTGGCATCTGTGTTGCAATAGTAGGGACCGATCCGCATTCCGGAACAAGTGGGAGATCTGAGCTAACTCGTGGGCATTGTCTTCGGCCTTATTTATATTGTGTTGTTACTGTTCTTCATTGCCCTGATCATCCGGCTCATCTTCGAATGGGTCCAGATGTTTGCCCGCCAGTGGCGGCCACGGGGTGTGGCGTTGGTTACAGCGCATGTGGTCTACTCCGTGACGGATCCTCCGCTGGGGAGGCTCCGGAGGCTGATACCGCCCCTCCAGTTGGGCGGAATCTCCTTGGATTTGGGCTTCCTGATCCTGATTATTGCCGTCAGTATTGCTATGGCGGTAACCAGCAGCCTGGCGTAGCTGCTCCGCGGAACCCGGACCACCGATGGTTCAAAGGCCGCAAATTCTCCAAATCAACACGATGGTGTTGAATTGGAGGAACAAGATGATATTTAGGTACCGTAGTTTTGAACGGCCGGAAGGCCTACTGACTAACTAGACCAACGAGGTGACCAGATGGCTTTGACGCCAGAAGACGTTGTCAACAAGCGCTTTCAGCCGACCAAGTTCCGCGAAGGCTACGACCAGGACGAGGTAGATGACTTCCTCGACGAGATCGTGGTGGAACTTCGCCGCTTGAACCAGGAAAATGACGAACTTCGCAAGAAGCTCGGCGAAGCCGGTTCGGCAGTGCCTGCTGCAACTGCTGCGGCTCCGGTGGTTGAGAAGGTTCCTGCCCCCGTCAAGGTCGACAAGGAAGCTGAAGCCAAGGCAGAGGCCGAAGCCAAGGCTGCAGAAGCTGCCAAGAAGAAGGAAGCCGAGCAGGCTGCAGCGGCTTCTGCCGCTGCTGCGAAGGCTCCCGCTGCGAACAACAGCGTCACACCCTCCGCTGAATCTGCTGCAGGTCTGCTGGCCATGGCCCAGCAGATGCACGACAAGCACGTCTCCGACGGTGCGCAGCAGAAGGAAAAGATCATTGCCGAGGCTCAGATCGAGGCTTCCAGCCTCGTCAACGATGCCCAGGAGAAGTCCCGCAAGATCCTTGGTGCCCTGGAGCAGCAGCGCTCCGTCCTTGAGCGCAAGGTTGAGCAGCTCCGTGGCTTCGAGCGCGATTACCGTTCACGCCTGAAGGCCTACATCGAAGGCCAGCTGCGCGACCTGGACGCCCGTGGTTCTGTTGCCGCCCCTGAGGTCGGCGAAGCAACCGCAGACGTTTAGCAAGTATTCTGAAAGCCGGTGGCTGAGGACTCCTCGGCCACCGGCTTTTGCTGTTAAAGCCCATGACAGCGCCCGCCACGCTTCCCGAATGAAAGCACTATGACCGATTTCACCGATGACGCCCCGCAGCCGGCGCCCGCCGCCCGCCGCAAGTGGCGCCCGGCCATGCTCTGGCTGTTTGCCGGCTTCGCCGTGTTTGCCTACGCCTTTGACCAACTCACCAAGCTTTGGGTGACCAGCAATATGACGGAGGGCGAGCGGATTCCCGTACTTCCCCCGCTGCTGCACTGGTACTACATCCGGAACTCGGGTGCTGCGTTCTCCATCGGCGAGAACGTGACGTGGATCTTTACGATTGTCATGGCCGTCGTATCCGTGGCGATCCTGTTCCAACTACGGCGCCTGGGATCGGCCTGGTGGGCCTTGTCGCTGGGCCTGCTCCTCGGGGGAGCGCTGGGCAACCTCACAGATCGATTGTTCCGGGAACCATCCTTTGCCATGGGACACGTGGTGGATTTCATCCAGCTGCCCAACTTTGCCATTTTCAACATCGCCGACTCAGCTGTGGTGTCCGGCGTCGTCATCATCTGCCTCCTGACGCTTCGCGGCATCGGCATGGATGGGACACGTCAGGCGCCTGCTCCCAAGCCGGCTGATGACGGCAAGCCTGCCAATGACGCCAAGCCGGCCGGCGGTTCCACGGGGGAAACTGCCGGTGAGTAGCACCGTTGTAGTGCCCGACGAACTTGCAGGTGTGCGGGCTGACGCCGGCCTGGCCCAATTGCTTGACATTTCCCGTTCTGCGGCGGCGCTGCTGATCGCTGAGGGCAACGTCACCGTAGGCGGCGTGCCAGTGGGGAAATCGGCAAAGCTGGCCGCCGGCTCGGTGCTGCATGTCACCGTCCCTGATCGGCGGGACCCCTTGGAAGTGGTGGAGGAAGTTGTGGAAGGCCTGAAGATCCTGCTGGACGACGAGGAATTCGTTGTCATCGACAAGCCGGTGGGAGTCGCAGCCCATCCCTCACCAGGGTGGGTGGGACCCACAGTAGTGGGAGGTCTCGCCGGCGCCGGGTACAGGATCTCGACATCCGGAGCGCCCGAGCGCGCCGGGATCGTCCACAGGCTCGATGTCGGCACGTCGGGGGTCATGGTGGTGGCCAAGACTGAACACGCGTATACGGTGCTGAAGCGCGCTTTCAAGGAGCGCACGGTGGAGAAGGTCTACCACGCCGTGGTTCAAGGACTGCCCGACCCCCTGGAGGGCACCATCGATGCTCCGATCGGTCGCCACCCCGGCCACGACTGGCGGTTCGCGGTGATCGAAGGCGGCCGGCCATCAGTGACCCACTATGAGGTATTGGAAGCCTTCGGCAAGGCAACCCTGGTGGAAGTGCACCTGGAGACCGGCCGGACGCACCAGATCCGCGTGCACTTTTCGGCCTTGCGTCACCCGTGTGCCGGAGATCTCACCTACGGTGCGGATCCCCGTCTTGCAGCCACCCTTGGATTGACCCGGCAGTGGTTGCACGCACGTCAGCTTGGATTCACCCACCCCGGCACCGGTGAGTGGGTGGAGGTCAGCAGCGAGTATCCGGCGGACCTCCAGTACGCCTTGGATCTCCTCGCCACCGGTTCAGCGTAGGGCACCGCCGGCCAGGGGTCCCTGCCCCGCGCGGGCAGGGACGGTAGACTGTCGTGGTGACTTCCAGCAATGATTCGTTCGTCCACCTGCACACCCATACCGAGTACTCCATGCTGGATGGAGCGGCCAGACTGGGTGAGCTGTTCGATGAAACCGAACGTCTCGGGATGCCCGCCCTGGCCACCACGGACCACGGCTACCTGTTCGGTGCGTTCGACTTCTGGCGCAAGGCCACCGACCAGGGCATCAAGCCCATCATCGGCGTCGAAGCCTACGTCACGCCCGGCACCGCCCGGGGTGACAAGGAACGAGTACGCTGGGGCGACGAAAGCCAGCGCAAGGATGATGTTTCCGGTGGTGGCTCGTACACCCACATGACGCTCCTGAGCTACAACAACGTGGGTATGAGGAACCTGTTCCGGGCCTCGTCCATTGCTTCCCTCGACTCCGTTTTTGGTAAGTGGCCCAGGCTGGACCGGGAACTGCTTAACACCTACTCCGAAGGTTTGATCGCCACCACGGGCTGCCCTTCCGGGGAAGTCCAGACCAAGCTGAGGCTCGGCCTTTACCGCGAAGCCGTTGAGGCCGCAGCGGAGTTCCGCGACATCTTCGGGGCAGAGAACTACTTCCTAGAGCTGATGGACCACGGCCTGGACATTGAACGCCGCGTCACCGGCGACCTCCTGCGCCTGGGCAAGGAGCTCAATCTCCCGCTGGTGGCCACCAACGACCTCCACTACACGCACGAGCACGATGCCAAAGCCCACGAGGCCCTGCTGGCAATCCAGTCCGGTTCCACGCTCCTGGAACCAACGTATGACAACGGCGGCTCCCGCTTCGCTTTCTCGGGCAGCGGCTACTACCTGAAGTCGCCGCAGGAAATGCGGGAACTGTTCCGCGACCACCCCGAGGCGTGCGACAACACGCTGCTCATTGCAGAGCGCTGCGAAGTTTCCTTCAATACGGGCGCCAACTACATGCCGCGTTTCCCTTGCCCGCCCGGCGAAGACGAGACCTCCTGGCTGGTCAAGGAAGTAGACACCGGGCTGAAGTACCGTTACCCCCAGGGCATTCCGGACAAGGTCCGCAAGCAAGCGGACTACGAGCTCGGCGTCATTACCTCCATGGGATTCCCGGGCTACTTCCTGGTGGTTGCCGACTTCATCAACTGGGCCAAGAACAACGGGATCCGGGTAGGTCCCGGCCGTGGTTCCGGTGCAGGCTCCATGGTGGCTTACGCCATGCGCATCACCGACCTCGACCCTCTGCAGCACGGCCTGATCTTCGAACGCTTCCTGAACCCGGACCGCGTTTCCATGCCCGACTTCGACGTCGACTTCGATGATCGGCGCCGCTCCGAAGTGATTGACTACGTCACCAAGAAATACGGCGACGAGCGTGTGGCGATGATCGTCACCTACGGAACCATCAAGACCAAGCAGGCGCTCAAGGACTCCTCCCGCGTGCTGGGCTACCCCTTCAGCATGGGTGAGACCCTGACCAAGGCGCTTCCGCCTGCCGTCATGGCCAAGGACATTCCGCTGGCCGACATCCAGAACCCGGAGTCCAAGCGCTACAGCGAAGCGGGCGATTTCCGCCAGCTCATCGCTACCGATCCGGAGGCCGCCAAGGTCTTCGAGACCGCCTTGGGCATTGAAGGCCTGAAGCGCCAGTGGGGTGTCCACGCCGCTGGTGTCATCATGTCCTCGGACCCCATCATCGATGTCATTCCGATCATGCGCCGTTTCCAGGACGGCCAGGTCATCACCCAGTTCGATTACCCGACGTCCGAGGGCCTCGGCCTGATCAAGATGGACTTCCTGGGCCTCCGAAATCTGACGATCATTTCGGATGCCCTGGAAAACATCAAGATGAACCGCGACGTCGAATTGGACCTGGAAAACCTGGAACTCGACGACGCCGCTTCCTATGAACTCCTTGCCCGCGGTGACACCCTGGGCGTGTTCCAGCTTGACGGTGGACCCATGCGGTCCTTGCTCAAGCTGATGAAGCCCGACAACTTCGAAGACATCTCTGCGGTCCTGGCGCTGTACCGGCCGGGTCCCATGGGCGCCAACGCCCACACTGACTACGCGCTGCGCAAGAACGGGATCCAAGAGGTCATCCCGATCCACCCGGAGCTGGAAGAACCCCTCAAGGAAATCCTCGGCGGCACCTTCGGCCTGATCGTGTATCAGGAGCAGGTTATGGCCGTGGCACAGAAGCTTGCCGGATACTCGCTGGGCCAAGCTGACATTCTCCGCCGCGCCATGGGCAAGAAGAAGAAGTCTGAACTGGACAAACAGTTTGCCGGCTTCTCCCAAGGCATGCAGGACAATGGCTACTCCATGGCTGCCGTGAAGACCTTGTGGGACATTCTGCTTCCGTTCTCCGATTATGCCTTCAATAAAGCCCACTCGGCTGCGTATGGCGTGATCTCCTACTGGACGGCCTACTTGAAGGCGCACTACGCGCCGGAATACATGGCTGCACTGCTGACCTCGGTGGGCGACGACAAGGACAAGTCGGCCATCTACCTCAACGAGTGCCGGCGCATGGGCATCACGGTCCTGCCGCCGGATGTCAACGAATCCTCGCTGAACTTCACGCCTGTGGGAACGGACATCCGTTTCGGCATGGGTGCCATCAGGAACGTCGGCGTCAACGTGGTGGACGCCATGGTCTCAACGCGGGCAACAGAGGGCAACTACACCTCGTTCAAGGATTTCCTCTTGAAGGTTCCGGCCGTGGTGTGCAACAAGCGCACCATCGAATCGCTGATCAAGGCCGGCGCTTTCGACTCGCTGGGGCACCACCGCCGGGCTTTGGCCATGATCCACGAAGAAGCCATCGATTCGGTGATCACCCTCAAACGCAACGAGGCGATTGGCCAGTTCGACCTCTTCGCCGGCTTCGAGGACCAGGAGCCCGAAGCGTCGCTCACCACGGAAATCCCGGACCTGCCCGAGTGGGAAAAGAAGGACAAACTGTCCTTCGAACGGGACATGCTGGGGCTTTACGTTTCAGATCATCCCCTGCAGGGGCTGGAGGGCGTTCTCAGTCAGCACGCGGAACAGTCCATTACCTCGATCATCGGTGAGGACGGACCGCACGACGGCGCGATTGTCACCATCGCGGGCATGATCACCTCGTTGAGCCGCAGGATCGCCAAGGCCAGCGGCAACGCCTACGCCCGGGCCGAAATCGAAGACCTCGGCGCTTCCATGGAGGTCATGTTCTTCGGCCAGGTCTACGGTCCCATCGCCTCCGTACTGGCGGAGGACCTCATTGTGGTGGTTAAGGGCAGGCTGCAACGCCGGGACGATGGCGCAGTGACGCTGAACTGCATGGAGCTTTCAGTCCCGGACCTCAGCGAGAGCGTTAATGGTCCCGTCATCATTACCATCCCCACGTTCAAGGCCACCGAAGCGGTAGTGACGGACCTGCGCGATGTGCTGCGCACCCACCGCGGGAACTCCGAAGTCCGGCTCAAGCTGATGGGTGATACCAAGGTGGAGGTCATGGGGCTGCCCGTGCATATGCGGGTCAACCCCAGTCCGTCCCTTTTTGGCGACCTGAAGGTCCTGCTGGGCCCGGCCTGCCTGGACAACTAGCGGCCCGCGGCCGCCGGGGCCGAAGCCGCCGGGTAGGATTCCACCCGCTCAGATTTCGTAGTCGAGCGGGGCGGGCTTGCTGTAGCCACCGCCGTGGTAGAGCAGGGGAGTGCCCTCACCGCCGACTTGCCCGTCGACAACCTCCACCACTACCACTGCATTGTTCTCGAACGAGAGCCGCATCTGGATCCTGCCCACAAGCCAGCCGCTGACGTCCTTAAGGATGGGGACGTCATGGGGGCCCGGTTCCCAGTGGTCGCCGTCGAACCGGTCTCGTGTTCGGGCGAAACGGTTGGCGAGGGCTTGGTTCTCGAGCCCGAGCATGTGGACGCCGATGTACTCGGCATTCGCCACGGCCGGCCACGAACTGGAGCTCCTGGCCATGTTGAAGGTGAACCGGGGCGGCTCAGCGGACAGCGACGCCACAGAAGTGGCCGTGAAACCGAAAGGCTTTCCGTTCAAGTTCGCCGTGATGATGGCAACTCCGGCCGCATGCCGGCGGAACATCTCCCTGAAAGTCCGGTCAAAGCCGGATGGTTCGCTTGTCACGTGGATGAATCTCCTGGACTGGGGGCTGAGTCTCCCTTCAGAGTATTCCTCCGGCGCTGGCGGGTCCTCATTTTGTGGGGCCTGCATGAACCTTTGTTAATGTGAGGGGTATGACCGAGCCAACCGTGCACGTCCCTGCTGTTGCCGAACCGGCTTCGGCCCCTCCTCCCGGCAGTTCCAAGGAGACTCTCTGGCTTGTCCTTCCGACAGTTGCCGGCGTCGTTGTTGGCGTGCTCTGGTGGCTGCTTGCTCCCGGTGGGCTCAACTTTGTTTCCGGCAACCCCGCGCTTGCCGATGCAAGCAATCCGGAGTCCTGGCTTCCACGCGACCTGGTCCTGGCAGGTTTGGTGCTCGTGGCGGGCTGCTTCACCGGCGTCATGCTGGACGGGAAACTGCAGGGCCACAACGTGGGACGCCGATTAACGTTCGCACTTGCAGGTGGCGCATTGGGTGGCCTTGTGGCGTGGTTGGTTGGCTTGCTGGCCGCGCAGCTGTTTGGCCCGGCTCCCAACCCCGCCCTGGGCCCCGGATATGGATTCACCCTCCGTTCCTATGCTGTGCTGCTCCTGTGGCCGGCTGCGACGGCGTTCATCACGTTCGTCCTGGCGCTGTTCGGGGTTCTTTCCAAGAAGCCCGTAAAATAGCCACGTGACCACTTCTTCGGATACTTCCGCCCGCGCCGCCGCTTCCCTCGATTTCCGGAGCATCGATTTCCGGGGCCGCCACCTCTCCTTGGCTGAGTTGCGTGCCGCAGTCCCCAGGGCGCGCCATCAGACCATGGCCGACGCCGAACAGAAGGTCCAGGACATCATCTCGGCCGTCCGCGGTCGCGGCTTTGCGGCCCTCGCTGAGCTGGCGAAGAAGTTCGACGGCGTGGAACAGTCCCACCCGCGCGTGCCGGCCGAGGTGCTGACCCAGGCCTTGGCCCGGCTGGATCCCGACGTCCGCGCTGCTTTGGAAGAGTCCATCAGCCGAGCCCGCCAGTTTGCAGAGCAGCAGCGTCCGGCCAATGTGGATGTTGCCCTGGCCGATGGTGCCGTCGTCAGCCAGAATTGGATTCCGGTGGGCCGTGTTGGGCTCTATGTGCCCGGCGGGCTCGCTCCGTTGGCTTCCTCCGTGATCATGAACGTTGTACCGGCCGTAGCGGCCGGAGTTGAGTCGATTGCGCTGGCTTCCCCGCCGCAGAAAGACTTCGACGGCCTTCCGCACCCCACCATCCTGGCGGCCGCAAAGCTGTTGGGCATTGATGAGGTCTATGCCATCGGCGGTGCACAGGCCATCGTTTCCTTCGCGTACGGGATCCCGGGCTCAGCGGATGAGTTGCCCATCGAACCTGTGGACGTGGTGACTGGCCCCGGAAACATCTTCGTAGCCACAGCCAAGAGGCTCGTCAAGGGCGTGGTGGGCATCGACTCCGAGGCCGGCACCACCGAGATCGCCATTCTTGCCGACTCCACTGCACAAGCTCCCCTCGTGGCCGCCGACCTCATCAGCCAGGCAGAGCACGATCCCAAAGCAGCTTCGGTCCTGGTGACGGACTCCGCTGACCTGGCTGACGCGGTGGTGCGTGAACTTGCACGGCAGGCTGCCGTCACCAAGCACAGCACCCGGGTTCTGGAGGCATTGTCCGGGTCTCAGTCCGGTGTGGTGCTGGTGGACGATCTTGATCAGGGGATCGCGGTCTGCAATGCCTATGCGGCTGAACACTTGGAAATCATGACGGCGGATGCTGCGGCTGTGGCGTCGCGGATCCGCAATGCCGGTGCCATCTTTGTAGGTGACTACAGCCCCGTGAGCCTGGGTGATTACTGCGCCGGATCCAACCACGTATTGCCCACCAGTGGGACAGCCGCCTTCTCTTCAGGCTTGAACGTCACCACGTTCCTCCGTGCCGTGCAGGTCATCAACTACAACCGTTCGGCGCTGGAACAGGTCAGCGGCCACATCGTGAGCTTGTCCGGTGCCGAGGATCTTCCCGGCCACGGCGACGCGGTACGGATCCGCTTCGCGTAAGCGTCCAACCACTACATATAAGGGTGCCCACCACTACATGTAGTAATTACACGCTTGTCATTACGTACTGAACAAACGTAAACTGGTGCCGGAAGTTAAACTTCCGGCACCTTTTGCGTTTCCGGCAACCCGCCGGGCCCGTTTCGTGCCGGATCTGTCAGGGGAGGCCCAGCGTGTATTGTCCGTTCTGCCGGAACCCCGACTCCCGCGTCGTTGACAGCCGCATGGCCGACGACGGCTCTTCCATCCGCCGCCGCCGTCAATGCCCAGAGTGTGGTCGCCGATTCACCACAGTGGAGACCACCAGCCTGTCCGTCATCAAACGGTCCGGCGTCGGCGAGCCCTTCAGCCGCATCAAGGTCATCAGTGGTGTCCGCAAGGCATGCCAGGGACGCCCGGTCACTGAGGACGATCTCGCCATGCTGGCTCAGGAAGTCGAAGAGAACATCCGGTCCTCGGGTGCAGCGGAAATTGACGCGCACGAGGTAGGTTTGGCCATTCTTGGCCCCCTGCGGAAGCTGGACGAGGTGGCGTACCTGCGCTTCGCCAGCGTCTACCAGGCTTTCGAGTCCCTGGAAGATTTCGAATCGGCCATCTCACTGCTTCGCCACGAGCATCAAGAGCATGCGAAGGCCGGCGCCAAAGAGGCCACGGGTTCAGAGAAGAGCCCGCTCTAGCTCCGGTGGCGGTGCGGAGGGGAAGCCGCACCCGCCACCGGCACCAGGACCGAAGCGCATCGGGGTACGCCTTTCCGGCACGCCGGTCAGCGTCCGCCGGAAACAGGAAGCACAGCGCCGGTGATGTACCCCGCCTCAGCGGACATCAGCCACAGGACTGCCGCCGCCACTTCTTCGGGTTCGGCCCCGCGCCCCATGGGAATGGTGGAGTTCAGTCTTTCCACCCGGTCCGGCATCCCCGCGGCGGCATGCAATCCGGTGTTGGTGCTGCCGGGGGCCACCGCATTGACCCGGATGCCCTGTTTGGCCACCTCGGCCGCCAAACCAACCGTGAGGACATCCACAGCCCCCTTTGTGGCAGCGTAGTGGACCCACGTTCCGGGGGAGCCCGCCTTGGTGGCGGTAGAGGAGATATTGACGATTGATCCACCGCTGCCGCCGTTGTCCGTGGAGAGTCGTCGCACGGCTTCCTGGCACGTGTAGATCATCCCGGACACGTTGACGTCAACGACCCGTTGGACGGTCTCGGCCGGGACCTCCACCAAGGTGCCGATCAGGTTGCCAGTGATGGCCGCGTTATTGATGACAGCGGTCACCTGACCCAGGCCTGCGGCTTCGTCGAACAAACGCACGACGTCGGCAGGGCGGCTGATATCTGCCTGGACGGCCAGTGCCCTGCCGCCCACGCCGATGATGTCCTCCACCACGGTTTTGGCTCCGGCACTGTCCTCGGAGTAATTCACCACCACCGCGTATCCGGCGCGGGCTGCAGCGAGTGCCACGGCAGCGCCGATGCCTCGGCTGGCTCCCGTCACGATAGCCGTACCTACCTCCAGGACCGTGCCCCCAGCCATCCCGCGGACTACTTGGCGAGCTTGTGGTGCAGGGCGACCTCAAGCGCGGCACCGACAATGCCGGCGTCGTTCTTCAATTTTGCGGTCACGATCTTGGTGCGCAGGTCCAGATGCGGGAAGTACTCGTCGGAGCGCTTGGAAATGCCGCCGCCCACAATGAAAAGTTCGGGAGAGAACAGGAATTCCACGTGTTGAAGGTAGCGGTTAAGCAGGACGCCGTACTCGTCCCAGCTCAGGCCATCGCGTTCACGGGCTACCGCGGAAGCCTTGGTCTCGGCGTCGTGTCCATCCACCTCCAGGTGGCCCAGTTCGGCGTTGGGGACCAGTTGGCCGTTGAAAATGAAGGCAGAACCAATGCCGGTTCCCAGCGTGATGACCAGGACCGTTCCGTCCACGCCTTCGCCGGCTCCGTAGCGGGCTTCCGCGAGACCGGCTGCGTCGGCATCGTTGATGACCTCCACGGGACGGCCAAGACGCTTGGTAAACGTTGCGTCGATGTCAGTGCCGAGCCAGGTCTTGTCCACGTTCGCTGCTGAGTTGACCACGCCGTGCTGGATGATACCGGGGAAGGTTACACCCACCGGGGAGTCTGCAGCCGGGGCGTCCGGACGGCTGGAGAGTTCTTCGACAATCTGGGCTACGACCCCGGCGACTGCCTCGGGAGTTGCGGGCTGGGGTGTGGGAACGCGGAAGCGGTCACCAATCAGCTTGCCTTTTTTCAGGTCGACAATGCCGCCCTTGATGCCTGTGCCACCGATGTCGATACCGATCAGCGGTGCGTTCTTGTGGGTCTTCTCATCCTTCTTGGACAATGCAATTCCGATCATGGCAGGAGGGGATGGGCATGGCGCAGCCGCCCGGGCTGCTGGACCTTCCGAAGAGCTCAGGGAAGGGTAAGGATTTCCGCGCCGGTCTCAGTAACCAGCAGGGTGTGTTCGAACTGGGCCGTGCGCTTGTGGTCCTTGGTGACGACTGTCCAGTCGTCGGCCCACATGTCCCATTCGATGGTGCCGAGCGTCAGCATGGGTTCAATGGTGAAGACCATGCCTGCCTCGATCACGGTGTTGTACGCCGGGGCTGCGTCGTAATGCGGAATGATGAGGCCCGTGTGGAAGGCCTCACCCACGCCGTGGCCAGTGAAGTCCCGCACCACGCCGTAGCCGAAGCGTTTGGCGTAGGACTGGATGGCACGGCCGATTACGTTGATTTCGCGGCCAGGGGCCACGGCCTTGATGGCCCGGTTGAGCGACTCCTGCGTACGCTCAACCAGCAGACGGGATTGCTCATCCACGTCGCCAACCAGGAAAGTGTAGTTGGTATCCCCATGGACTCCACCGATGAAGGCGGTGATGTCGATGTTCAGGATGTCGCCGTCCTGCACCACGGTGGAATCGGGGATCCCGTGGCAGATGACTTCGTTCAGCGAGGAACACAACGACTTGGGAAAGCCACGGTAGCCAAGCGTGGAGGGATAGGCCTTATGGTCCAGGAGGAACTCGTGGCCGATTTTATCCAGGTAGTCCGTGGTGACGCCGGACTCCAGGTGCTTGCCGACCTCGACGATCGCCTGGGCAGCGATTTTGCCGGCGATGCGGATCTTCTCGATGGTCTCCGCCGACTTCACCTCGGAACCTGTGAACTTGGCCGGCGCCTTCTTGCCGACGTACTCGGGCCGCGGAATAGAGGCCGGGACAGGCCGCTCGGGGCTGACGGTTCCCGGTGTGAGGGCGCCGATGGGTGCAGTCGAAGCAAGAGAAGGCATAGATTGATCATATAAGGCACACAAGAGACGTAAGTAACAAAGGGTGGCTGGGTTCCTGTGACCCCGCCAACGTTACGCGTCCAGCCGCCCGAGGACCGAGGAGGAGACGTGACGGAGTACTGGTACAACGTCAAGACGCACGAGATCGAAGAGGACGCCATGTCCGATTGGACCCAGCTGATTGGCCCCTATAAAACCAGGGAAGAAGCCGAGCACGCCTTGGAAAAGGTTAAGGCCCGAAACGATGCCTGGGACGCCCAGGACGACGACTAGAAGGAATGCTCAGGTCCGGGAAACTGCCCGGACCTGACGTCCTCACCGTAGGCTGCGGCTGCGTCGCCCAGGGTGGTGCGGAGATCAGCGTATTGCTTGACGAACTTGGCCATTTTGCCTCCCCGCAATCCCGCCATGTCCTGCCACACGAGGACTTGGCCTGTAGTGGTGTTGCCCGCACCGATACCTACGGTAGGTACCCGCAGCGCGGCATCGACGGCGGCTGCCGTTTCCGCCGGAACCATTTCCATGAGCACGCTGAAAGCTCCGGCGTCCTGCAACGCAACGGCGTCGTCCACGAGGCGTTGTGCGTCGTCTCCGCGGCCCTGGACGCGATAGCCGCCCAAAGAATGTTCGCTTTGCGGGGTAAAGCCAATGTGGGCCATGACGGGGATGCCGGCCTGGACCATGGCTTTGACGGTGTCCGCGTAATAGGCGCCGCCCTCGATCTTGACCGCGTGCGCCAGGCCTTCTTTGAGGAACCTGACGCCTGTAGCAACTGCGTGCCCTGGCGAAACCTCGTAGCTTCCGAAGGGAAGGTCCGCCACGATCAGGGCCCGCTTGGCCGCCCGGCTCACCGCTCGTGTCAGGGGCAGGAGTTCGTCCACAGTGACCGGCAGGCTCGTCTCGTTGCCGAAGACGTTGTTGGATGCCGAGTCGCCGACGAGGAGGACTTCGATTCCGGCTTGGTCAAAGATCTCCGCGGTGTACTGCTCATAGGCAGTCAGCATGGCGAAGCGCCCGCCATTGTCCTTGGCCTGCTGGAGGTGGTGGATCCTGACTCTGCTGATCGGCTTTCCAGTGCTTGAAGCGGGCGTCGTGGCAGCAGTTGCCGGGCCGGTCCCGTACGGTGCGGGAACTTCGGCGGGCGTGGTGGACTCAGGGAGGTTGCTCGGGGCCATGGGTAGAGCCTAAGGGGTGCCGACGACGCCTGCCACCAGTGTGCCAAGCGTCACTGAATGTAAACGCTGTGTTACGCGCGGGTACTGCTGCGGCATAAGCACCGAAGTCTTAGTAGAGTGAAGGCTGAGTTGTCGTGGCTCCAAACCATTGGAACCAGCGGCATGGACACTGAATCGGAAAAGAGGCCCTATGGACCGCCAGCAAGAGTTCGTTTTGCGGACGATCGAAGAGCGTGACGTGCGCTTCGTACGCTTGTGGTTCACCGACGTCGTGGGTTCCCTTAAATCGGTGGCGCTTGCGCCTGCCGAGGTTGAAGGAGCCTTTGAAGAAGGCCTCGGCTTTGACGGTTCAGCAATCGAGGGCCTCGCCCGCGTCTTTGAGTCCGACATGCTCGCCCAGCCGGATCCGTCGACTTTCCAGATCCTGCCGTGGCGCGGTGAGACGGAGCAGACATCGCGCATGTTCTGCGACGTCCTGACTCCTGATGGTGAACCCTCTGCCGCTGACCCCCGCAACGTCCTCAAGCGGACCCTGGCCAAGGCTGCAGACATGGGGTTCACGTGCTACACCCACCCCGAGATCGAGTTCTACCTGCTCAAGTCCAAGGACCTCGGCCCCGATGGCTCTCCGGTTCCCGTGGATGAGGGAGGCTACTTCGACCACGTTCCGGGCGGCGTTGCCCAGGACTTCCGCCGTACGGCTGTCACCATGCTCGAATCCGTCGGCATCTCCGTGGAATTCAGCCACCATGAAGCCGGCCCGGGCCAGAACGAGATCGACCTCCGTTACGCGGATGCGTTGCAGACCGCTGACAACATCATGACCTTCCGTACGGTCATCAAGGAGGTCGCGCTCCAGCAGGGGACATACGCCACCTTCATGCCCAAGCCATTCACCGACCACCCCGGCTCCGGCATGCACACCCACTTCTCCCTGTTCGAGGGCGATACCAACGCGTTCTTCGAAGCCGGAGCTGAGTTCCAGCTGTCCAAGACGGCACGCCAGTTCATCGCGGGAATCCTGAAGCACGCGCCCGAATTCACGGCAGTCACCAACCAGTTCGTGAACTCCTACAAGCGGCTTTGGGGCGGCGGCGAGGCGCCGAGCTACCTGAGCTGGGGACACAACAACCGCTCCGCCCTTGTCCGCGTTCCGCTGTACAAGCCCGGCAAGGGCCAGTCGGCGCGCATCGAGTACCGCGGGATCGACTCCGCCACCAACCCTTACCTGGCCTACGCTGTCCTGCTGGGCGCCGGATTGAAGGGCATCGAGGAAGGCTACGAACTTCCCGCTGCAGCAGAAGACGACGTCTGGTCGTTGACCACCGCTGAGCGCAGGGCCATGGGGCATGCGCCGTTGCCCGCCAGCCTCCACGACGCCATCCGCGCCATGGAGGAATCAGAGCTTGTGGCCGAGATCCTGGGCGAGCAGGTCTTTGAGCACTTCCTGCGCAACAAGCGCGCGGAGTGGCAGGATTACCGCCTCCAGGTCACGCCGTACGAGTTGCAGCGCAACCTCGGCATTCTGTAGGCAGGGCCAATGAGCCTTGCACGTCGGCTCATTTCAGCCGGTTTCAGTGATCTCGAAAAGGCAGAACGTTTCCTTGCTGCTCCTGAGCTTGAGGGCATTGACCAGGAAGCGCTCTTTGCCGGGCTCTCCATGTCGGCGAGCCCGGACACGGCGCTGCAATCGCTGGTCCGGCTCCTCGAGAAGAATCCCGGGCTGAAGAAGCTGGCTGCGGCGGAGCAGGACACCAGCGAGCCCATGTACCGTCTGTTGGGCGCTTCCGAGGCGCTGGGGGAGTTCCTCATGCGTCGGCCGGAACATCTGGATGTCTTCGATGTCCGCGTCAGCCCGGAGCCCCTCCAGGCCTCCAGCGAAGAGCTCCGGGCCATGCTGCTCCGTTCCGTGAAGGCCGAACCCGGAGCCCAGCGCCCCGTGGCCGGGATAACGGGGATGCCGGCCTATGCGGCCCTTCGAAGCGCCTATCGACGCGGTCTGACAGAGCTGGCCATCAAGGATCTTTGTGCCGCATCGCCCCAGGACTTCATGCCGGCTGTCGGAGCCGAGCTGGCCGACCTTGCCGGTGCCGCCATCGAGGCTGCCCTCGCCGTGTCCCGGGCCGAAGCGGCCGGACAGTACGCTGCAGCGGAGATCGCCGACGTCGGGCTTGCCGTCATGGGGATGGGCAAATGCGGCGCCCGCGAACTGAACTACATCTCCGACGTCGATGTCATCTACGTCATTGAGGCAGGGGAGCTGGAGGACGCGCGGGCATCCACCATTGGTACGGCCCTGGCGTCCGGGATTTCCCGTGCGATTTCCTCGTCGGCGCCGGAGCCCGGGCTGTGGGAAGTCGATGCCAACCTCCGTCCCGAAGGTAAATCGGGGCCGTTGGTCCGAACCTTGCCCTCCCATCTCAGCTACTACGCACGCTGGGCAGAAAGCTGGGAGTTCCAAGCGCTCCTGAAGGCACGGACCATCGCCGGCGACCGCGAACTGGGCCAGCGCTATGAGAAGGCAGTGGAACCGCTGGTGTGGGCCTCCGCAGGCCGTGAGGGGTTCGTCGAATCTGTGCAGGCGATGCGCCGCAGGGTCACCGATTACATTCCCGCGGCCGAGGAACAGCGCCAGATCAAGCTGGGGCGGGGCGGCCTTCGCGATGTCGAGTTCACCGTCCAGTTGCTGCAACTGGTCCATGGAAAATCCGATGAATCCCTTCGATGCAGGGACACCACGTCAGCCATTGCCGCACTCTCTGCCGGCGGCTACATTGGCCGTTCGGATGCGGCCGCTTTCGACAACGCCTACCGGTACCTGCGCTTGCTGGAGCACCGGATCCAGCTTTTCCAGTTGCGGCGAACCCACCTCATGCCTGTGACAGAGGACGCCCAACGGTTCCTTGCCAAGGCCGTCCTGGGGCCCTTCTCGCTGGAGCGGCCCCATCCGGACCAGCTGATGGCTACGTGGCAGAAGACCAAAAAAGCCGTGCGGGAGCTGCACGAGCGCATCTTCTACCGCCCCCTGCTCAATACTGCGGCCAAGCTGAGCAGCGAGGATGCCAAGCTCAGCCCCGAGGCAGCGCAAGGCCGGCTTGCTGCCCTGGGTTACTCGGATCCGCAAGGAGCCATGCGGCACATTGAAGCACTGACGGCCGGAGTCAGCCGGCGGGCGGCGCTGCAGCGGCAGCTTCTTCCCATTTTGCTGGGCTGGCTCGCAGAAGGCGTGGACCCCGACGCCGGTCTGCTCGCCTTCCGCAGGGTCAGCGAAGCGCTTGGAACCACGCACTGGTATTTGGGTCTGCTGAGGGATTCGCAGGCGGCGGCGGAACGCTTGTGCCAGGTGCTGGCCAATTCCCGGTTGATTTCTGACCTGTTGGAAGTGTCCCCGGAATCCGTAGCCTGGCTGGGCAGCGACAAAGAGCTGGTGCCCATCAGCTTCGAAGCCCAGTGGCAGGAGATCCAGTCCAAGCTTTCCCGCCACCCGGATCCCGAAAGCGCCATGAGGCTCATTCGCTTGATCCGGCGCCGCGAGATTCTGCGGACAGCGATTGCCGACAGCTCCGGATTGCTGGACCAGGACGCGGTTGGTCTTGCTCTGGCCGAAACGGACCGGGCCGCTGTCCTGGGGGCGCTTCATGTAGCCGAATCCGTCATTGCCGGCGATGGTCCGCTGAAAACCGATGTCCTGGTGGTTGCCATGGGGCGGCAGGGCGGACGGGAGATCGGTTACGGCTCGGACGCCGACGTCATCTATGTGCATCGCGCCCGGCCCGGGTTCTCTGATGCAGAGGCCCAGGAGCAGGCGACGGCGATTGTCGCTAAAGTCTCCAGCTTCCTCACCCAGCCACTCAAGCCGGCCATCATGGCCGAACGTGTTCTCATGGTGGACGCGGACCTGCGGCCCGAAGGCAAGAACGGTGCCATGGTCCGGTCGCTGGAGTCTTATGCGGAGTACTACCGCCGGTGGTCGCTGATCTGGGAGGCCCAGGCGCTGCTGCGGGCGCGCCCCATGGCAGGTTCTGATGAGCTGGCTGCCGATTTCGTCAGGCTTATTGATCCGATCCGTTACCCACGTGAGTTGGCGGAGCAGGATGTGCGGGAAGTCCGTCGAATCAAAGCGCGCGTGGAGTCTGAACGTTTGCCGCGAGGTGCTGACCCTGCGCGTCACGTCAAGCTTGGGCGCGGCGGGCTGAGCGACGTCGAGTGGTTGGTCCAGTTGATCCAGCTGCAGCACGCCGGCCAGCATCCGGAGCTGCAGACCAGTTCGACGCTTGAGGCCCTCGCCGCGGCGGAAAAGCTGGACTTCATTGGCCACGACGACGCTGCGCTGCTGCGGGATGCATGGCGGTTTGCCAGCCGGATACGTTCAGCGAATGTGATCGTCACGGGACGGGCTTCGGACCTTTTGCCGTCATCTCGCAAGGACCTTGAGGCTGCGGCGCGGTGGTGTGGATATGCGCCGGGAAATGCCGGCCAGTTCGAAGAGGACTACTTACGGCTCAGCCGGAGGGCCAGGGGCGTGTTCGAGAAGGTCTTCTACGGCAATTAGCCAAGGGGAAGGGCCGCGTCGGCCTTTTCCCGGGCATGCCGCAACATGGAGACCACCGGAACGCCGGGCACCAGCTTGCCGTTGACCACGTAGCCTTCTTCGCGGTCCCGGAGTGTCTCCACCATCCGATCCCGCCAGCGGTGCAGTTCAGCGTGGCGCGCGGGGTCGTCGGCGAGGTTAAAGCGTTCCTGCGGGTCGGCGTCGAGGTTGAACAGTTCTTCTGTTCCTTTTCCGGACCCCCAAATGTATTTGTGGTGTCCGTCGGTCAACCAGTGCAGGTTCTGCCCCCAGTAGACGTGTTCGCCGTGCAGGACGTCCCGGACGGATTGGGTGTTCTCGCCCCGCACCAGTGGCGCAAGGGACTTCCCATCCACGGAGTCCGGGATGGACAACCCGGCAAGATCCAGCAGGGTGGGCATGATGTCCCGCAGTTCCACCACGTGGTCCACCACGGCCCCACGCGCTGAGTCCTTTGCTGCAGGTGAGTTGGCGATAATGAAGGGAATGCGGGCGGAACCTTCGTAAGGCACGGCTTTGCGGAACATGTGGTGGTCGCCCATCATTTCACCGTGGTCGCTGGTGAAGGCTATGACGGTGTTGTGGTCAAGGCCAAAATCCGCCAAGGACTCTTTGATCCGGTTGATCTGCAGATCGATCTGCGCCATCAGGCCGTAGTACCCAGCCCTGGCACGGTGGACCACATGGTCCGGCATTCTGCCATAGCTTGCTTGGTAGTCGCCGTCCCTCCGGTTCTCATCCCAGTGGTGCTCCCAGTTGCCCACCACGGCCTCATAGTCAGGGATGCCGAGGTACTGCTCAAACGCCCACGACGGCGGGTCGTACGGTGGGTGCGGACGGTGGAAGGAAAGGTAGAGGAAGAAGGGCTTCACGGGATCACGGCGTTGCATCCATTCAATGGCCTGCGTTCCGATCCACTGTGTAGGGTGCAGGTTCTCCGCCTTGTCCCAGGGCCGGGCGACAATTGAGTTGCAGTTCACTCCGTGATCGAAATACTCGGCATCCGGGCCTATCCCCGGTTGCCTCCGGAGCCACGGGACGTAGTCATCAAACATGGCGAAGTGCTGTTGGTGTTGCCGCCGCGCGTGGTGAAGGTAGCCATCATGGAGGATCACGTCGTCGAAGCCGAGCCTTGAGCGTTCGGGCCACACATGCATCTTTCCGATGGCTTGGGTGTGGTAACCGCCCTTCCTGAACTCGTCCTGTACGGTCACCGGGTGGACAGCGTGAAACGGTATGCCGTCGTTATACCCCACCCGGCCGTGCCGTTCCTGCGACTGGCCTGTAAACAGGGCCGCGCGGGCAGGGACAC
Source organism: Paenarthrobacter sp. YAF11_1 (assembly GCF_052113445.1). Lineage (NCBI taxonomy): Bacteria > Bacillati > Actinomycetota > Actinomycetes > Micrococcales > Micrococcaceae > Paenarthrobacter > Paenarthrobacter sp. YAF11_1. The sequence goes on along the minus strand of NZ_JBFRDF010000015.1, from coordinate 10,340 downwards.
AGGATGGCGTAGCAGAATAGCCTTTGGAGAACCGCACGCCGCTGCGGGCGAGTTCGTCAAGATGGGGTGTTTCGACGTGGGGATGGCCGCCCGAGGACAGGCAGTCGCCCCTCCATTCATCCACGCAGATCAGAATGACGTTCGGCCGGTTCATGGAGAGGTTCCTTCGACGTAGGGAACTGTTGTGACAACCTTAGTAGGAAGACCCCGGAAAATGCTCGAATATGACTCGGAAGATCTGTTTTCGAGCGTGAATGATCACCATGGTGTGGGTGATGTGTGGCTTATTCCCCTAAAGCTTCTGGACGATGACGCGCGGGCCATTCAGCTGGGTGCCGTGGCTGCGCTGTCCATCGAGGCGGGGCAGCGCGAGTTCGTTGGCGACCCCCTCCGGATGATGCTGCTGGGCATGGAGGAAGAGTCCCGCCTGCCGTACGTCATTGAGTCAGGGGGGCTGGCGGTGGGTGTACTGACCCTCCAATGCGGGGCTGGGGGATTGGCGGGTTGGTCCGACGACGATTCAGCGTGGCTTCTCAGGGGCTTCCTGATCGACTCGGGAAGCCAAGGGCGCGGCCTGGGAACAAGGGCCGCGCGTGCGGCAGTGGAGGAGGCGCGCAAGCTGACGGCCCGGCTGGGCGGCGGCCAGGCCGGCGTCGTGCTGTCCGTTAACGAACGCAATCCGGCGGGCCATGTTGCTTACGGCAGGGCCGGCTTCGTCGATGCAGGCAGGTACCTGGGCGGCAGTTCCGGTCCGCAGCGGATCATGTACAGGGCCTTCGACTGATGCTGGTGTCAACATTGGTTGACGGTCTCCATGTTGTCAACTATGGTTGACGACATGGAGGTGGATCGAATGAAGACACTGGTGGGATCGATGGATGGAATGGGCCCGGCTGAGGCACTTTACGCTGTAGCGGAACTTCAGAAGGAAGTGGGGCGGCGGGAAGCTTCGCTGGTACGTGCGGCCAGGCAGTCCGGGTTGTCATGGGAGGCGATAGCCCTTTGCCTGGGCGTCAGCAAGCAGGCGGTGCACAAGAAATACGGCAAGCAGTAGAAGAACTATCCCTGCTGAGGGTCTGGTCCCGGGCGGCTGGGGTCGTTTAGGATTCTCCCGTGACAATCAGTGTGGATTCCGATGGTGCAGCTTTCTCCAACATGTGCTGTTTCCGCTGCGAGCAGGCAGGGCCGCACTGGTCCTCTCGTCACGGCCGTGCCGGTACTTTTGTCTGCCGGCGCTGCTTTGCCACCTTCTCCGATAACGAACCTGCTGCCATGGCCGGGGGAGTTGTCAGCCCGGATCCGGCGACCTTAGATGAGCTGCGTTTTTACGAATCCAAGTAGTCGAGGCGCCTGGCAGCCGAAAAAACGAGTACACGCTACTCGTGTCCCCGCTATTGCCGCGGGGGCAGCATGGTGGTTATGACAACGTATGTGATTGAACCAGCGGCCCTGCTCCATCGCTGCCAGTGCTGCGGCGAAGAAACCGACCGGGTGTTCTGCACTGACTGTGCGGCGCCGGAAGTCCCGGGACAGGCGCCCAGAACCGAGCACTGATCGCGTCGCGCCCGTGAGTGCCGCCGCTGCCGGGTCTTGGTGGGGCATCAAGCTGCGCAGACGCTAAGTATCCTTATAGACTTCTTGTGTCACTGTTCACTGTTCACGAGGCAGAGGAAAGTCCATGGAATACAAGGGAAGTTCGACAGAGAAGACCGTCCTTGCCGGGGAGTTGGACCGGCGCCATGTGGGTCAGTCCGTGAGCTTTCAGCCCAATGACTTCACTGTGGTTTTCGGAACCATCGCAGGCATTGCGCGAACCGAAGCGTTGGTCTACCTGTCGCTGGATGGAGTCGGCGGYGGTACCCACCTGAAGGATGAATACGACCTCCCGATAGACCACAAGGTCTACCTTCAGCTGGATCCGCTCGGCAGCGCCGAAAAGGGTCTGTCGGAAGCTGCCGGTTTCGTCAAGGAGAAACTGGATGAGATCGCAAGGAACATCCGCGAACGCGATCAGGATAAGACTGAGTAGTTGGCTCACTAAAAAGGCGATCCCCGGTCCATGTGGACCGGGGATCGCCTTGGTTAATGCTTGTGGTGGAGCTTAGACGCCGTAGTAGAGCTCGAACTCGTACGGGTTCGGGCGCAGCGACAGCGGGCGGATCTCATTCTCGTACTTGTAGTCGATCCAAGTATCGATGAGGTCCTGGGTGAAGACGCCGCCGGCCTGCAGGAACTCGTTGTCCTCGCGAAGGGCCTCAAGAGCTTCTTCCAGGGAGCCCGGAGCCTTGGGGATGTCCTTGGCTTCCTCGGCCGGGAGCTCGTAGAGGTCCTTGTCGATGGGAGCCGGGGGTTCAATGCGGTTGCGGATGCCGTCGATGCCGGCCATCAGCTGGGCAGCGAACGCCAGGTAAGGGTTGGACGAGGGGTCCGGTGCGCGGAACTCGATGCGCTTGGCCTTCGGGTTGGTGCCCGTGATGGGGATACGGATACCTGCGGAGCGGTTACCCTGCGAGTAGACCATGTTCACGGGGGCTTCGAAGCCCTTGACCAAACGGCGGTAGGAGTTGACCGTCGGGTTGGTGAAAGCCAGGACTGCCGAAGAGTGCTTCAGCAGGCCGCCGATGTACCAGCGGGCCATGTCAGAGAGGCCTGCGTAGCCCTTCTCGTCATAGAACAGCGGGTCGCCGTTGCTCCACAGCGACTGGTGGCAGTGCATGCCCGAGCCGTTGTCGCCGAAGACAGGCTTCGGCATGAAGGTGACGGACTTGCCCCAAGCATCGGCAGTGTTCTTGATGATGTACTTGAACTTCTGCAGGTCATCAGCAGCCGCGGTCAGCGTGGTGAACTTGTAGTTGATCTCAGCCTGGCCGGCGGACCCAACTTCGTGGTGGGAGCGCTCAACCTCAAGGCCGGCCTTGTCCAGCTCGATGCACATGGCGTCGCGAAGGTCGGCCTGCTTGTCCGTGGGGGAGACCGGGAAGTAACCGCCCTTGACGGGGGTCTTGTACCCGAGGTTTCCGCCCTCTTCCTTACGGCCGGTGTTCCAGTGGGCTTCTTCAGAGTCGATCTTGTAGAAGCTGCCCTGCGGGGAGGACTCGTACTGGATGTTGTCGAAGACGAAGAACTCGGCTTCAGGAGCGAAGAACGCGGTGTCGGCGATGCCTGTGGAGGCCAAGTAGGCTTCAGCCTTCTCGGCTACGCCACGGGGGTCGCGGTGGTAGGGGTCACCGGTGCGGGGGTTCACGATGGAGAAGTTCAGCGCAAGCGTCTTCTCGATGCGGAACGTGTCGATGAAGGCCGAGGTCACATCCGGGATGAGCTGCATGTCGGACTCAGCGATGCCCTGGAAGCCGCGGATGGAAGAACCATCGAAGAGCTGGCCATTGACGAAGAAGTCAAGGTCAACGCTCTTGGCCGGCACATTGAAGTGCTGCTGGACACCAGGAAGGTCGGTGAAGCGGATATCGACGAATTTGACGTCTTCGTCTTTGATGAACTTGAGGACTTCGTCCGCAGTCTTGAACATCTATGCTCCTTATGCATATCAAGTAACAGGCCCGGAAGGCCGCGTGGTGCAGCCCATGCCAAAGCTCCGGAGACACAAAACATCCCCTTGCAATGGTGGCTGGCAACTCATACCACCATAGGGAGATGGGATTTCCCGGGGGTGTCAGTATTGTTTCCGGCAGGTTACAGAATCATCTGTTGTGTAAACGGTAGTCGGCTTCCCGGTGTCTGGTCCACGTCGGTCCGGTGGGCGAACACCGCCGCCCAACAAACAACCCTGGCGGCCGCTTCCGGAGCTGTGGGAGGTCGGACACCGAGCAGCCCAGCCGTTAGGCTTAAGGGGTGGTTGACAGAAAAGACATTGGCTCTTGGTTGAGCGGTCCGGATACGTCCGGAATCTCCAAATATCCCGGCGAGAGACTTGGGTTGCCGGAGTCGGGTCCCGGCTCCACCGCGCGCGCTGGTCGCCGTATCCTGGGCATCGTTGTGGATTGGACCATTGCGTTGGTCATCAGCAACTTCGCCTTCGGCGGCAACCAGTGGGCTACGCTGGCCATTTTCGCCGTCGAGCAGATTCTCTTGATTGGCACTCTGGGCTACAGCATCGGACACAGGATCGTCGGTATCCACGTGGTTCGTTTGGGTGGTGCTCCGGCCGGCCCGGTGGCCGCAGTGGTACGGACGATCCTCTTGTGCTTGGTTATCCCGGCGGTCGTCTTTGATCCCGACCAACGTGGCCTGCACGATAAAGCCATGAACACCATCCTCATACGGATGTAGGCATCCTTCCCGGCAACGGGACGACAAAAAACCGCTGCTCCCCGATTCGGGGAGCAGCGGTTTTTTCGTAGCCACGAACAGTGTCAGCGTCCGCGTGCGGCCTTGCGGTCAGGGCGCGCTTTGTAGGGATCGATGCCCTTGGGGATCGGCAGGCGGTTCCCCAGGGAGTTGATGCGCTTGCTGACTGCGTTCACTTCAATCTTGGTGAGCTCGTTCTTGAGCTTGCCCATGGTTTTTGCCAGCTTGTTCAGGGGCACTTGGCCTTCTCCGCGTCCGGATTCCAGGACGTGGATGGTGACGTTCGGGAGAATCCGGGCAAGGCGCTTGCGCTCTGCATCCACAAGGGGCTTGACACGGTGCGTGGGGCCTTCGCTGACAAGGACAACGCCCGGGCGGCCAATGGCCATGAAGACTGCGTCCTGCGTGCGGGGGTTGACAGCTACAGGCTGGTCCTGTGTGACCCAACCGCGGCGGAGGGTTCCCAAAGCGGCACCAGAAGCGCCCGGCTGGTTCTCGATCTGCGCGAAGGCGGCCTTTTCGGCCCTCCGGGAAAGGATGAACACCGCTGCCAGAAGACCCAGCGGAATACCAATGATCAGGCCTGTGACCCAGTTCTCCAGGATGAAGCCGATCAAGAATGCGACAGCTACCACGGCAAGGAACGCCAGCACCATGATCCACACGACCTGGGGATCATTCCGTCGGGTCATTTTGAAGACTTCAGCGATTTGCTTCAGCTGGCTAGGCTTCTTTGCCTTGGCTTCCTTGGGCTTGCGCTGGAACAGCCCACGCTTGGGTGCGTCGGCCGAAGGGGTCGAGTTGCTGGAATCAGGGGAGTTCGCCATAGTGCCTTAATTCTACGTGATGTACGCCCAGACACCGGACGCCTTGTGGAACCTGGCCGGGCCACAGGCGATTCATTCTTAAATTCTTCGTCATGATCCAGCCCGCTGTGTCACTTGGTTTAAGTGACTCCCAAGCGCCGGAGTGACTCGATACTGCGCATTTCCCACGTTCGATCCCCTAGGAACCACATGCCCGATTTGCCGCCACTGCTCACCATCGTCCTGGAGGAAACCGGACAACTCGACCGCGAGTCAGCCATGTACCGGCGATTGATAGCTGCGCGCCTACGCCTTGAATCGCATTTCGTTGTCCTCCATGTGGCCGAGTCCTTGACGACGGCCGTCATTGCCAGGCTTTGCCGGCAGATCGACAGCAAGTACGTCATCTTCATGCGGACATCCCATCTCTTGTCTGCGAACTACGTGGCCACCCTCTTCGAATACCTCAAGTCGCGCACCGTCTATCTTGCCGAGCCCGTCATGTACACAGGCCCCATCCCGAAGAACGTAGCCGGAACCAAGCTCGACGACGCCTACCACTACGCCCGCGACACCGACGTCTTTGGCAGTGCCTTCAACACGAGGAGACTGTCCGACGCGCTGGAGGCGCTCGGGGATGTGGATCGCTCCGCCATCTACACCAGCTATCGGATGTATTGGTCCATAGCGAAGGTCAGGCCGCTCACCACAGGTTTCTCAGTGGCATCGGACACCAAGGCAGCGATCGGCCTGAGGATTGCTGCTGAAGCCAACCGCCTGTTGCCGGTGATGCCCGTTCACTCCAAGGAAATCAGGCTGCAGGTCCTGCGCTATGTTGCACTGTTCCTCAGGGGGATCCGGGGGCAGAAAGCGACGTCCATTACCTTGAACCATCTTCGGGACTTGGTCAGCGGCTTCGAGCTGATGGAGCTACTGGCAATGGTGGAGCCGCTGCAACCTTTCGAAGCCGCCTGGATCCGCTGGCTGGATGACCCGGCAGACGGCAGGCAGTTCTACAAACAACTCAGCAACAAAGACTCCTACCTGGTTTTCAGCCATAAGCCAGATGACACCGGCAGCGGGATCCCGCTGTATGAGTTGCTCTTTAACGAGGAAATCCTGACGATCGGAAAGTGTTATCTGGCACGCAACCTCAGGTCCGGCCATGCCAGGCCAGGGAGCTACAACTTCTATAACAGGCCAATCCGCCCCTCCTCGACCATCCTTTTCTTCGACCGGCCACATCAAGCAGACGACAATGCCGAGCATCTGTATGAGTACTTCACTGCGAAGCATCCCGAATTCGCCCATGCGTATTTCGCGATCAACCCCAAGTCGCCCGATTGGGAGCGCCTTGAGGCCAAGGGCTTCAACCTGATCTCCATTTTCACCAAAGAGTTCTATGAGAAGTTCCTCATATCAGACCTTGTGGTGTCCTCTCAGATCTACAACATCAGGTACCGGGGAAAATCGTTCGCCAACTCCCGGTTTGTCTACCTCCAGCATGGAATCCAACTCAACGACATGTCCGACTGGGTGCTCTCCAAGTACTTCGACGTGTTCGTCGCCACGGGCAGGATCGAAGCGGACTACATGAGCAAATTGGCGCCGGTTGAGACCCTGAACAGCGGATTGCCGCGATATGAGTCCCTGGCCCGTGATGTCCACGGACAACAGCATCTTCTCTTGATGCCCACATGGCGTTTCAACCTGCACCAGGCATCGACTGAGCACTTTGTCCAGTCGAGCTACTTCCATGCCATTGATGCCTTGCTCTCGGACCCACGGCTCATGAAGTTCCTTGAGGACACAGACCGGATCATGCACGTGAAGCTGCACCCCAACGTAGAAAAGCGTGCAGGCCAGTTCAGGTTCACAGACCGCATTGTGAGGTCTGATTTGACCTACAGGGAGGCCATACGCGCCGCTGAACTCGTAGTGACCGACTACAGCTCCGCGGCTCTCGACGCGGCCTTCGTTGGCACCCCCATCGCGTATTACCACTGGGATGCAGTGGACTTCTTCAACGACCAACCCTACGAAAGCCGCCTCGATTACACCGAGGACGGCCTTGGCCCGGTGTTCAGTGAGCACTCCGAGCTGGTGAACCACATCGTCGGGGAGGGATTCGCCGTCGAGGACCCCAAATACATCCGGCGTCGTGAGCGCTTCTTTGAGGGAGTGGACCCAGCACGCATCAACGAAAAGATCGTCGAAAGGATGTTGAGTCTCTGATGGCGTTGATTCATGGCTTCAAGAGGAGCATCACCAAAGCGGGGCGGGCGGCGGCCTACTCACCTGCCGGGCTGGAGGTTGCCAGGGCAGTCCTGGCAACCCGTGCTGATTCACCTGTGCGGCGCTTCATCAAGGCCAAGGGCCTGGAGGGGAGGCTCCGCCGGGTGGCCTCCGAAAGCCTCCCGCAAGGGGTCTACTTTGCCAAGCTGACCCTGGGCAATTGGGAGGCGTGGAACGGGCAGCAATTCAGGCTTCTCCAGGACGGGAAAGTTGTCTATGGAAACATGGTGGAACCACCGGCCCGGGGCTTCCCCCTTGAATACCGCAATATCATGGTCACCTCGGACGATGTCTCCCGCTTCGCCGTCGATATCGACGCGCCATATGAGCTGATGATCGGGCGGGGCGCGTTCACTACGCAACAGCAGGTTGCCTACGATGAGCAGTATGGTGTGGAGCAATACGGGGACGTGTTTTACTCCTTGCGCGGCAACACAACAAACCCGAAAAAGATGCTCATCACCTTCCCCGGGTTTGGCCCCTCGACAACGCGGATTTCCTACGCGGTAAGTTACCTCAAGGACCTCACGGAAACGGACCTGCAGGACACCTTGATGGTGTGCTTCCAAGACCGCTACCTGGTGGCCGGTTCCTACATGATGGTGGACAACGCGGGCAGGTCTTTGGAGAGTCGCGTTGGGGGAGCCATTGAGGGGCTGCGGAGCCGGTTCCACATTGATCGAAAAGAGATGCTCTTCTTCGGAGCCTCCAAGGGCGGTTCCATTGCCATCCACTATGCCAAGGACTATCCCGGTGCTGCCATGCTGCTTGCAGTGCCGCAAATGAACCTGCCGTACTACTTTAACAAGCCGTTCTTCAAGGACAACCTCTTGCAGAACCGTGCCCTGCGCGATGTCGGGCAACCAGAGGACCGCCTCCGCCGGTATTTCGCGGAAGGACGCAAAATTGATTATTTTTATTCGAACTCCGATGAGCTGAGCAACCACTCACTGATCGAGTTGGCCTCCGACATACCCAATCTCTCGAAATACCGCATCAATGGCGGACACTCCGATGTCGCCAGGGCCGCGCTTCCTGCCATGTTGTGCATCATCCGGAGTTTCCTCAGCCACCAGGTGAAGGAACACTTCGCCTGCGAAGAGATGCGTACCTTCCGCTACGGCCAGACCCTCCAGGTGCAGGTCCGGATCGACGCCGAAGCCTCCATGGTCGCTGGGGCCAACTGGTTCATCGCCGGGAGCTCGGGGAGAACACGGTTCCTGCAGCTGATGACGGACCATTCCTACCACTTCGTTAAATACACCGCAGGGGAGCAGAGCCTCTTCCCGGCCTATGACCCCGTTACCCAGCTCTCCGAGGTCATCGCCATGAAGGCCGACGGAACCACGTGGACGGCCGCTCTGCCTGCGGCTGTAAAACCGGGAACCCAGGTGCAAAAGACGAACTTAAGTTTCCAGCCGCTGACTCTTGAGACAGAAACCACGCAAGAGTACGCAATACTCGACGGCGACACCGTCGCCCGCTTCCGTTATGACTGCCGTGCTCTGGCCGGTGACGGAGACACGATGGAAATCCATTTCGTTGCCACTACAGATTCAGTGAGTGCAGACGTCCCTGACTGCAGCTCTCGAAGCGCTTTCAAGGCTGTAGTTCAACCACTTGATGGCTGGGCATTGGCGGACATCGCAGCGCTGAGGTTTGTCATCGCCGCCGGAGTCCAGCGCTTGTTGTTGATCGTCCACGAAGACACGCACGCCGATGCTGCGGAGGTCCTGTCCGGCATCGACTGGGAAGACACCAGTGTTGTGCTTGCTGACTCCGGGGAGGTGTTGGCCGGTGCAGGACACCACTGATTCACCCAGCAGTGCCCAAGCGCCAAAAAACCAGATCATCCGGTCTTACGCGGACGTCGCCGCGATTCAAGACAACGTAGTGCACCTCAAGGAAACGCCCGGTTCTGAATTCACCTCATCCAGCGTGGAATTCGCGGGAACCGGAAACGTTCTGTTCATTGAGGACGGAACAAGGCTGCGGAACACAAGGCTCCGTTTCCTGGGGAACGACGCCGTCATCCATCTCCGGAAATCCCATGGGTTCATCAGGCTGATTGTGACGGTATTCGAAGAGTCCGTGTTCTATTTGGGGCCCGGTGCTACTTTCACGGCCGAAGCACGCGTCCTCCCCACTGAACGCAAGCACGTGATCGTGGGCCGGGACGCAATGTTCTCGTCGCGGGTTGCCTTCAGGACGGCCGACCCTCATTTGATCTACTCAGTGGAGCACCATCAGCGGGTCAATCCAAGTGAATCCATTTGGGTGGGAGACCATGTCTGGTTGGGGGAAGACACGCTCCTTCTCAAGGGAGCCAAGGTGGGTTCCGGCAGCATTCTTGCTGCCCGTGCCTTGATTACCAAGAATGTCCCATCCAACGCTACTGCCGCAGGTGTGCCCGCCAGGATTGTCAGTAAAGGCATCTTCTGGACCCGACCATCCGTGCACGGGTACACGGCGGCCCAGACGGAAAAGAGCCTTATCCACACGGGGGACGAGTTCATCTTCGCCCCCGACGAACAGGTCATTGACGTCCCCACCTTGGAACGCAGCTTGGACGCTGCTACCTCTGGCATCGGGCGGGCCGCTTGGTGCTTCCAGTTGGATCACATGGGCGCCAGGAACCGGTTCTACCGCGGGTGAAACAACTCAGCCGCGCCGCCTGGTGGGGCGACGCGGCTGAGGGCGGTTTGCCTACTTGTGGGCGGCGAGGATGGTGGAGGCTTCTTGGCGGGTGGTGCCGGAGGATTCGATATGGGCCAGGGCGGCCGGGATTTCCCAGCCCTTCTTCCGCATCGCGGTGGCCCAGAGGCGCCCGGCCCGGTACGAGGACCGCACCAACGGCCCGGACATCACACCAAGGAAACCGATCTCCTCGGCCTCGTGCTGGAGGTCCACGAACTCCTGCGGCTTGACCCACCG
>NZ_JBFRDF010000014.1:0-176412 GCF_052113445.1 Paenarthrobacter sp. YAF11_1 | reverse complement strand
GGGTGGGGGTGGAGGGTGTGGGAGGTGAGAGAGGGTGGGGGTGGAGGGTGTGGGAGGTGAGAGAGGGTGGGGGTGGAGGGTGTGGGAGGTGAGAGAGGGTGGGGTTGGAGGGTGTGGGAGGTGAGAGAGGGTGGGGGTGGAGGACGCGGGAGGTGAGAGAGGGTGGGGTGGGAGGGCGTGGGAGGTGAGAGAGGGCCCAGTTTGGCCTACCCCAGGTAGGGTGACGTGAAGCGCGCCCATTGAGCGGATCCCATGCCTTCCACGGCAACCACAACACGAAAAGTAAACGCAAATGGTTCATTTCCCTAAAGACGACAAAAACCGGCGGCTCCCGCTCCGTGAGGAGCAGCAACCGCCGGCTTTTTTGAATCAGGGTGAGGAATCGACCCTAGGACAGGACGTCCGCGAATTCCTTCTCGAAGAACTGCTTCGGCTTGGCGCCAATGACAGTGCTCTTCACTTCTCCCCCACTGAACAGGTACACGGCCGGGATGGACGTGATGCCGTATTCGGCGGCGATGGCAGGGTTGTCGTCGACGTTGAGTTTCACAACGTCAACCTTGTCGCCGTACTCAACGGAGATCTCGTCGAGGATGGGCCCGAGCTTGCGGCAGGGGCCGCACCACTCTGCCCAGAAGTCCACAATGACCGGCTTCTCGGAAGCCAGGACATCAGTGCTGAAGCTTGCGTCAGTTACGTCTTTTGCGTTGCTCATAACTTTTCCCTTCGTATGGTTGCTTGGATGCAGCTTAGGAGTGCAAGTCTGCGAGGTAGTGCTCAACATCGAGGGCCGCTACACAACCGGAGCCCGAAGCCGTGATGGCCTGGCGGTAGGTGGGGTCGATGACGTCGCCCGCGGCGAAGACACCCTTGATGTTGGTCCGGGAGCTGCGGCCTTCCACGGCGATGGTTCCCTCGGGCGTCAGATCAACCTTGCCCTTGATGAGGTCCGTGCGGGGATCGTTACCGATAGCGACGAAGACGCCGGTGACAGCGAGTTCGGACTCGGTGCCATCCACGAGGTTCTTCAGCTTCAGGCCAGTGACCTTGTCTCCACCCAGAACGTCCTCAACGGCAGTGTTCCACACGAAGTTGATCTTCTCGTGAGCCTGCGCGCGATCGCCCATGATCTTTGAAGCCTTGAGCGTATCGCGCCGGTGGACCACCGTGACGGACTTTGCAAACTTGGTGAGGAACAGTGCTTCCTCCATGGCGGAGTCGCCACCACCGATAACGGCGATGTCCTGATCCTTGAAGAAGAAACCGTCGCAGGTTGCACACCAGCTGACGCCGTGGCCTGAGAGGCGCTTTTCGTTCGCCAAGCCGAGCTCGCGGTAGGCCGAACCAGTGGACAGGATGATGGCCTTCGCCTGGAAGGTCTCCCCCGTACCGATGGTCACGGTCTTGATGTCCCCGTCGAGGTCAAGTTCGGTGACGTCCTCGAACTGGATTTCGGTACCGAAACGTGCGGCTTGCTTTTCGAAGTTCTCCATGAGGTCCGGGCCCATGATGCCGTCGGGGAAGCCCGGGTAGTTTTCCACGTCCGTGGTGTTCATGAGTTCGCCACCAGCGGTGACGGAACCGGCAATGAGCAGAGGCTTCATGTTGGCACGGGCGGTGTAAACGGCGGCGGTGTAGCCGGCGGGGCCTGAACCTACGATGATGACGTCACGCACCTGCGATGCGCTGTTTTCTGCAATGCTCACGTGGCGTGAACCTCTTCCTTAGTCGATGCTGCGGCTTTCGGGGCAGCCACCTGACTCAACCCCGGTTACACCCCAAATATTCCGTTGGAGATGGGGACCCTCAAAGCCACCATTGTTAAGGGTACCGTCTGCACGCGTCCCGCTTATAAGCGGTGACGCCAATGCAGAGAGCAGTAGAGGCCGTTATGACGAGTCACAACGGCCTCTACTGCTTACCTGATTGGGTGGGGCTACTGAACGGTGACCTCTGCCAGACGCAGGCCGAATCCGAAACGGGTCTTCGGTGCAGCCAGCTTTGGCAGGGCCTTGATGTCCACAATGACGTACTGGGTCTGCGTCGGCGCAGCCAGGGGCATGGTCAGCTCCGGGGACGTGAAGCTGTTGGTGCCCACAAGCTTGGCTCCGTCCATGGCAGGGCGGTCGTTGGTGTAAACGCTGATGCTGCCGCCGGATCCACCCAACTGGTTCAGCACGATGGACTTGACCTCAGTCTTTTCCTTGAGCTCGATCACCAGCGGCATGTTGGTGACGAGTCCACCCCAGTCGGCTGTGGCAAATTCCATGTCAGACCAGTAGCTTGCCGCGTTGCCGTCGAAGGCCCTCGCGAGGTCTTTGTCGTACGTGGCCGCGAAGGGGAAGTCACCGAGGCGCGAGATGCCCTCGATGGCGGGCGGTGCGGCCGGCGGCGCCGTCTCCGAAGGTGTTGGCTCCTCGGATTGCGTGCTGCTGGTTTCAGGTGCGGAGGTACTCTGCGTGGCTGCCGGGGCTCCGCTGGGAAGGAGGCTGCCCAGGTTGGTGACGGCGAGGACAAGTCCCACGATCAATACGGCAGCAAGCAGGCCGCCGACGAGCCAACGGAGGGAACGCGGCTCCTTCTCCGGAGCGTCGTCCTCGTACACTTCCTCGTCGTCGTAGTCTTCCTGGACAGCGGCCGACGCCGGGAAGCTGGTGGGGGCGCGGTCGTAACCGGAGTCGGAGGTACCTCGAGCCGCAGCAGCTGCACCACCGACAGCAGCGGCGCCTCCGCCAGCGGCAGCACCACCCCCGGCAAAGCCATAGTCCTCTTCGGACCACAGGGAAACCTTGGGTTCTGCCGGTTCACGAGTCGGTGCAGGCTGGGCATTGACGGCCTGTGTTGGCGGCTGCGCCGGGGCTGCCGGCGGAGCCTGGGGAGGTGTTGGCTGTGATGTCACGGCCTGCGTTGGCGGCTGAGCCGATGCACCCGCCGCACCAGCACCCGCCGCGCCAGAACCCGACGCAGCGGCACCGGAGCCAGAGTCAGCGGCACCACTGCCGGCGGCAGCACCGGCGTCGTGGTTCTTGGTCCCGGAGTTCTTCCAGGCGGCCAAACCGGCGGCACCAGCGCCGGCGGCGGCAGCAGCCAGCTTGCCGGCTATGCCGCTCTTGGACGACGACGGGCTGGACGCAGGCATGGGAGGTACGTTACTGCCCTGAGGGGCGGCAGCAGGATCGGTATCGCCCTCGTTCGGAATGGGGTAGCCATTTTCGTCGTACTGGATGTACTCGGCGTCGTGTTCGTCGTCTTCGTAAAGGCCGTCGTAAGTTTCGGGCTCGTGCGTACGTGCCTGGCCAAAGATCTCGCTGCCGAGCGTCTCAGTGAAGAACGGCTCGATGTAGGGCGGGTTGGTGGCGACCACGAGGTCCAGCAAATCAGGCGCGCTGCTGTGGTTGGTGATGAGGTAGGTGGTGTTGTCGCTGACGCCAAGGTCCAGGATCTGGACATGGCCCGGGCGTTCCCCCGTAGCGACCTCGCGGGCACTCTGGGCAACCTGCTCAGCGTTTCCGGGGCCGGCGACAAGGATGCTCACGGGACGGTTGAGGACCTGGTCCACGCCGTCGAGCACCTGATCTTGGTCATGCGAGGTCAACACATTGGCTGTGACCTTATAGCGGCCGCCAAGTACTGATCCGACGTCGATCGGGTGGGACACGTGTTCCTCCTAGGCTGTCCGGGAGCTGCGGGTGGTGCACGAGGCCGGCCCGGCGAGCCGGTTCAACCGCTTTTGCAACTACCTGTATTCATTTTCTAGCCTAGCCGATTGCTGCCCTGCGCCCACGTTGGCGCCACCGGCTCACTTCCGGTGGTTTCCGCGCGTTGGGAAGTAGGGATTGCGTCCGGCATCGCCTTGGTAGGTGCGTCGGCCTGGCAACGGGACCTGAGGGCGGAACCTGCTGCCCCGGGCCGTGCTGGCAGCGTCCTCCTCCGGCAGGTACGTTTTCGGTGCATCCGGGACGTCCTCGGCGGGCTGGGAAGGAACGCGTTCCACAGCTGGGCCTGCACGGTAGGACTCGGCGTCGAACTCGCCCGAGATGCGCGGAATCAACCCGGTATCGTCCGAGACCGTGGCGCGTGCCGCCGTCGTGGGTTCTACAACGGCGCCGCTAACCGGTGCGGGGGTGCCGCGTCCGAAGCGTCCCATGAGCGGCCGCAGGAGGTCGCGGAGTTCGGTGACATGGAAGACGCGGAGCAGGACCAGGTAGGCGACCAGCATGACGGGCCCGACGACGGCCACCGTCACCAAAGCGGCTGGGCGGCTGCTCCACGCGAAACCGTCAGCGCGGTAGCTGCCCAGCAGCCACAGGGCGCCGGCGCCGGCAAGAGCAGAACCAAGGCCGGCGTAGCCCATGCGGATGTATGAATTGGCGATGCGTGGACCGTCGAGATGCCCCAGCATCCGGCGCAGGAACATCACGCTGATCACCACGGAGAGAATATTGCCCAGCGTGTACAGGATGGCGATCGCGTAAATGATCTGGCCCACGGGGAGGAACTGAATGAAGAACGCGCCCACCACGTAGATGACGGCCAGCCACAACTGGACGTAAAGGGGTGTACGGGCGTCCTCGTTGGCGTAGAACACGCGGGACATCATGAAGTTTGCGCTCAGGAACGGCGTGCTGAGGGCCAGGATGGTGAGCGTTTGGGCCAGCATGACGCCGTCCTGCGGCTTGCCGCCGGAGAAGAACATGCCCAGCGGGCCGGCCAACGCGAACAAGGCCAAGGCGCCGAAGACAGTGGCCACGGCCATGGTGCGCAGTCCGTGGGACAGGGCGTCACGCAGTTCGGCTTTGTTGCCATCCTGCGACGCGCGGGTCATGCGGTTAAAGAGGACCGTGGCCAAGGACAACGCGATGATCGAGTGCGGCAGCAAATACAGCTGGCTTGCGACTTCCAGGACGGCGTTACCGGGAAGGACGGCAGCAGCGGCCTTGTCCCCTGCGTTATCCAGCCGGAGGCGCTCAGCGCCGGGAATGGTAGCGATCCTCATGACATAAAGGAACGCCAACTGCCCGACGGCGGCGGTCGCCAGTGTCCAGACGCTCAGCTTGGCTGCCTGGCCCAGCCCGACACCGCGCCAACCGAAGCGGGGACGCAAACCGAGGCGCAGCCGGAAGACGGGAATGAGGAGAATGGCGGTCTGGGCGATCACGCCGAAGGTTGAGAACCCCGCGATCAGGAACGTCTGGGTGGGGCCCCAGTTGTCCAAAGTATGCGGGTTGGTGAGGTTGGAACCGAGGATCCAGATGAACATGCCCAAGCCGGCAATGGCCACCAGGTTGTTGAGGATGGGGGCCCACATGGCAGGCCCGAATGCTCCGTGGGCGTTCAGCACCTGCGTCAGGAGGGCATAGAGCCCGTAGAAGAAGATCTGGGGCAGGCACCAGAAAGCGAAGGTGACGGCCAAGGCTTTTTGTTGTTCGGAGTAGCCCTGCGTGGTGAGGTCGATGACCAAGGGTGCCGCGAGCGTCACCAGCGCCGTCAACGCAAGCAGCACCAGCACGGCCAGGGTCAGGAGGCGGCTGATGTAGTCCGCACCGCGGTCCGGGGCCTTGCTGGCTTTGATGATCTGCGGAACCAGGACGGCATTGAAGACGCCGCCGGCAACCAACAGGAAGATCAGGTTGGGCAGGTTGTTTGCGTTGATGAATGTGTCATTGACCGTGGAACCGAGGCCGAGTGCTGCGCCCAGCATCCATGTTTTGGCGAAGCCTAGGAACCGGGAAACCAGCGTCCCTGCAGCCATGATGGCGCTGGAACGGGCTTCTCCGGATTGAACGGACTGGGTGGTTTTGGCTTCAGACATCGCCTTTATCGTCCCATGTACCCGGGTCAGAGGTGTTCCGGCAGCACTTCCCGTGCCAGGTCGGCGATGCGGCGTTCATTCGGAAAGGACAGTTTGCGGGCCAGTTCGTGGATGGGAACCCACGCCGCGTCCACGGCTTCCTGATCAGGATCATTCTCGATGGTCAGCTCTCCACCCGTTGCCCGGAGCAGGAAATGGTGCACTGTTTTGTGCACCCGGTGGCCGCTCACGGTGAACCAGTAATCGATGCTGCCCAAGGGGGCCAGGATGCTGCCTTCGATGCCGGTTTCCTCGGCGATCTCACGGACAGCAGCTTCCTCGTTGTTCTCGCGGCCTTCCGGGTGGCCCTTCGGCAGGCACCATTCCAGCCGGCCACCCCTGTTAAGGCGGGCAATAATCGCAACCCGGAGTTCGCCGTCGGACGTGTCTACTACAACGCCGCCCGCTGACACTTCCTCCACCGTGGGAAGCGAGGCCTGGACCGGGTGCTGCTGGGCAGGCGCGACGTGCGCGCCGATTGCCGACGGCAACGGTGCGTTTGTCCTCCTGCCAGGAGCGCTCGGGATCGGGTTGGCCATGAGGTCCACTCTAACGACTCTTGCCCTCGAGTGATGACCGGGACATGGCCACAAGATGGACTGCAGGAGATGCTCCGCGGACACATGCTTGATTTCGCATGGAACAGTGGCCCAATGCCGAGCAAAAATCTGCCAAGCTTAAGGAACTATGGCGCACGTATTGGACAGCTCTTCAGTTAACTTCACCATCGACCCGGTGGTGCTCGACCTCGGGCAGCGCTTTGTCGACGCCGGCTTTGAGCTGTCCTTGGTTGGTGGGCCCGTGCGCGACCTCTTCTTGGGGAGGACATCCCCTGACCTCGACTTCACCACCGACGCCACGCCGGACCAGACAATCGCCGTCATCAAGAAGTGGGCGGACAACTTCTGGGAAATCGGGCGCGCCTTCGGCACCATCGGGATGAAGAAGAGCGGCTTCCAGATCGAAATCACCACGTACCGTGCGGAGGCCTACGACCCCGATTCCCGCAAGCCGGTGGTGGCCTTCGGCAACTCCCTGACCGACGACCTGCTGCGCCGGGACTTCACCATCAACGCCATGGCACTGCGGCTGCCCAGCCTTGAACTGGTGGATCCCTTCGGCGGTGTCCGCGATCTCCATGCCTCGGAGCTCGCCACACCAGGCGCGCCGGAAGCGTCCTTCTCGGACGATCCCCTGCGGATGATGCGGGCGGCCCGTTTCGCGTCCCAGCTGGGCGTGTCGGTCCACGACGACGTCCGGCTCGCGATGTCGCAAATGGCAGACCGCATCAAGATCATCTCCGCCGAGCGCGTCCGTGAAGAGCTGGTCAAGCTCATTAACGGAGCGCACCCCCGCGTGGGCATCGACCTCCTGGTGGACACGGGGCTCGCTGAATTCGTGCTTCCGGAGGTTTCGGCGTTGCGCCTCGAAGCCGATGAGCACCACCGCCACAAGGACGTGTACCAGCACTCCCTGCAGGTACTGGAGCAGGCCGCTGCCCTGGAAACAGGACCTGACGGCCCGGTGCCCGGCCCGGACTTCGTGCTGAGGTTCGCAGCGTTAATGCACGACGTCGGCAAGCCGGCGACGCGTCGTTTTGAACCGGGCGGCGCAGTCAGCTTCCGCCATCACGATGTTGTGGGGTCCAAGCTGACGGCGAAGAGGATGAAGGCACTGCGTTTCGACAACGAGTCGATCAAAGCAGTGTCACGCCTGGTGGAACTCCACATGCGCTTCTACGGCTACGGCGATGCGGGCTGGAGCGATTCCGCAGTCCGTCGCTACGTAACCGACGCCGGTCCCCTGCTGGAGCGCCTGCACCGCCTCACACGGTCCGACGTCACCACGCGTAACCAGCGCAAGGCCGACCGCTTGTCCTTCGCCTACGATGACCTTGAGCAACGCATCACAACGCTCTTGGAGCAGGAATCGCTGGCGGCTGTGCGCCCGGACCTTGATGGAGCGCAGATCATGGCACTCCTGGGGCTAAAGCCCGGTCCGGTGGTGGGCAAGGCCTACAAGTTCCTTCTCGAAGAACGCATGGAACACGGACCGCTGTCCCCCGAGGAAGCCGAGCAGAAGCTTTTGGCTTGGTGGGAAGCGCAACCCGAGTCCGCCGTCGTCGAGCCTTTGACCGAAACTGAGGAGCCCTCATGAACGCTGCGACTTCCCCACGTCCGCAACTCTGGATCCTTCGCCACGGCGAGACGGAGTGGTCCAAGAGCGGCCAGTACACCGGCCTGACGGACCTTCCCCTCACCGTCGAGGGTGAGCAGCAGGCGGTAGAGGCCCGCAAGGTGCTGGAAGGGATCGACTTTGACCTGGTCCTGACCTCGCCGCTCCGCCGCGCCCGCCGTACGGCAGAATTGGCCGGCTACCCGGAAGCCGTGCATGAGCCCTTGGCGGTCGAATGGAACTACGGCGACTACGAAGGCATCAGCTCCGACCTCATCCGCAAGGACAACCCGGACTACCTCATCTGGACGGACGGTGTGCCCAACGGTGAAAGCCTGGACGAAGTAGCTGCCCGGGCCGACAAGATCATTGGACGCATCCTGGAATCCGGCATGGACAATGTCCTGGTGGTGGCACACGGACATTTCTCCCGGATTCTGACTGCCCGCTGGCTGGAAATGGACGCCCGCGAGGGCCGTCATTTCATTCTGGGAACGGCGAAGGTTTGCACTCTCGGTTGGGATAAGCGAACGCCGGCAATTGTGCGTTGGGGTCTCTAAAACACGAATATGAAAAAACTTTTGGGGAATTAGTCAATTGTGCTGGTCAAATCCCCTGTTGATGGGGTAGCTTATATCTTGTTCCCAGAGCGACCCGCCGGGAACCAGGCGTGCATTCATCGGTCAGTCAGCCGGGACAATGCCACAGCAGGCTGTAACGGCCAGAATAGGAGGTTGGGAAAAATGATTACTTTGACTAGCGGACGGAAGTTGACCGTCACTGCTACCCCGGCCTCTGCTGATGATCGACGCCATTTTTGCTCTCTGACCCACTCCTGAACCATCCGGACCGGCCCTGACGCCGGCGGAGTTTCATGGTCGGCCACTCTCCGTGGTTGGCCTTCTGAGTAGTCAGTTGTAGGCGCGGACCCACGCAGCATGCCGCGGGTGCGCAGTTTCCCCAAAGTTCGGAACCAGCTTCTTGTTGGGTCGACTGCCGGAAGCACGCGCTATTGCATGACGATACCCTTTTCGGTTCGGTCCGCAAATCCCCTTTATTAGCCTCGGCTCTTTATGCCCTTTTTGGCCTTGATTTCTTTCGAATTCATATGGCTCTAATTGTTGCGCCTAAATTCCGATGATTCCCCCTGGAAAGGAGGTGAACCATGCGAAAACGCCCAGAAGACATGCGCTTCTTCAAGAGCACCAACGCTCCTAAGGACCGCACCCTGTTCAACGGCCAGTTGCTCGACCAGCGCCGTGAAGACGTCTACGTTGTCCTGCACCAAATGGGACTCATCCGCTGATGCCCTGCAACCGTCCCTAAGGAGTTCAGGTGCCACACCTTCATGCTGAACCTCAAGGAGCCCACGCGGCTACGCGTGGGCTCCCCCCCTTTTAACGGCGATACAACTTAACGGCGTTACAACGGAGGGATGCTTGCCGCGCGTGATGCTGCAGGCCAAGGCGTGACGGTAAGCTCGATCCATGCAGGAGACGAAGCCGCACCGGCAGCAAAAGCGTGCCCGCTTTGTGGTTCCCAGCCGCAGCGACTCCTTGCTCCGGAACTTCACGGAGCTCATAGGCGGCCCCTTGGGGAAGCGCTCGTCTCCGGGAAAGGTCTCCTCCGGGCCGTTCACCGTTGAGCGGGTCCTCATCGTCCTGACCGTGGTGGCCGCGCTGCTGGCTTTCCTGGCCAAAGAATACTGCCGCGCCAACGGGTGGCAAACGCCAGGGCAGTTCTACGCCACCTGCTACTCCGACTTCCCCGAGCTCTTCAAGAACCGCGGCCTCGGCGACGGCGTCTTCCCCTTCTTCACGCAAGGCAGCCTGTTCGAGTACCCCGTCCTCATGGGAATCATCGCCGGTATCACCGCCTTGATGGTCCCTGGCCAAGGGGTGGGCAGCGAACGCATCCTGGGCTACTTCGATATCAATGCGACGTTGATCGTGGCCGTCTGGATGATCACCGTGCTGCTGACGGCACGAATCAACAAGCGTCGCCCCTGGGACGCCGCCATGGTGGCCGTCGCCCCCGGGATCATCCTTGCCGGCTTCATCAACTGGGATATGTGGGCCGTGGGGCTGCTGGCCCTGGGAATGTACTTCTTCTCACGGGACAAACTGATGTTGGCCGGCGTGTTCATCGGCCTGGGCACGGCCACCAAGCTCTACCCCGTCCTGATCCTCGGCGCTGTACTGGTCCTGGCTCTGCGCAGCGGCAAACTGCGGACGTTCTTCATCACCGCAGGTGCCGCCTTGGCTTCGTGGCTGGCAGTCAACCTGCCGATCGCCGCGATGAATCCCTCCGGCTGGCGCTACTTCTTTGAGTTCACCCAGGAACGCCCGGCGGGGTACAGTTCCCCGTGGTTTGCTTACAACCTGGTGGCCGACCGGGTCCAGTGGACGCAAATGAACGCGGCCACCATCAACTCGCTGGCGCTGTACCTGTTCATCCTGGCGTGTGCACTCATCGGAGCCCTGGCGTTGTGTGCGCCGCGGCGGCCCCGGATCGCCCAGCTCGTGTTTCTCATAGTTGCTGCGTTCATCCTCACCAACAAGGTGTACTCACCACAATTTGTCATCTGGCTCATCCCGCTCCTGGCGCTGGCCCGGCCGCGCTGGCGCGACTTCCTCATCTGGCAGGCAGCCGAGGGACTGCATTGGGCTGCCATTTGGATGTACTTGGGCCAGGCGACCAGCGGCGGCTCCGTCCAGCACAACATCGATATGTCCTACTACGTCCTGGCAGTCGGCCTGCACATGACGGTGACCGCCTATCTGATGGCACGAGTGGTCATGGACATCTGGGATCCGGCACAGGACCCGTTGCGTTTCCATGGCGAGGACGATCCCCATGGAGGGCCCTTTAATGGGGCGTCGGATTGGCTCCGGATAGACCTCTTCCGTCCCTCGCGGTCTTTGTTGCCTTGGAGCACCGCCCACCGCGCCACCGAACCCCAGCAGTCCAGCGAGCGGAGGTAAACGGAGATGGGTGATGTCGCCGTCGTCGGAGCCGGTCCGAACGGTCTGGCCGCCGCAGTAGTCATGGCGCGCGCCGGACTGGACGTCCACCTTTACGAGGCCGCTGACGCAATCGGCGGTGGCTCGCGTACCAGTGAACTCATGGAACCGGGCTACCTCTACGATGTCTGCTCCGCCGTCCATCCCATGGCCCTGGCGTCACCGTTCTTCCGCGCCTTCGAGCTTTCCCGGCGGATAGACCTCCGGGTGCCCGAAGTCCAGCACGGCACTCCCTTGGACACAGGCGGTGCGGCGCTGGCGTACCAGTCGCTGGAGCGGACCGTCCTGGAATTGGGCATGGACGGTGAGGCATACCGGCGGCTCTTAGGGCCCTTGGTGGAGCGGGTCAACGGAGTGGTGGACTTTACCTCCAACCAACTCCTGCGTATCCCGAAGGACCCCATCGCGGCCGTCCTGTTCGGGCTTGCCACCCTTGATCAGGGGACGCCGTTCTGGAGCCGCCGCTTCCGGGAAGACGCGGCTCCCGCGCTGTTGACGGGGGTCATGTCGCACGCCCTGGGCTCCCAACCGTCCCTCAGTTCCACCGGTGCCGGCCTGCTGCTCAGCACGCTGGCCCACGTGGAAGGATGGGCGATACCCGTTGGCGGTTCGATGTCCATCGCGACGGCCATGGCGGACGACCTGACAGCCCACGGCGGGACAATCCACGTGGGTGAACGTGTCGACTCGCTGGATCAGGTCCGGCCTGCGAAGACCATCCTGCTGGACGTTGCTCCGCCCACCTTGGCGAGGCTCGGCGGAACTGAAGTTCCCGACCGCTACCGGCGTGCACTTGAAACATTCCGGTTCGGGAATGCAGCATGCAAGGTTGATTTCATCCTGTCGGGACCGGTTCCGTGGCTGGATTCCGGACTGGCGAAGGCAGGAACCGTCCATGTGGGTGGCTCGCGGCTTGCCATGGCCGAGTCCGAGAACCTGGTGGACATGGGGAAGCACCCCAAACAGCCCTACGTCCTGGTGTCCCAGCCATCGGTGGTGGACCCCACCCGGGCACCGGAAGGCCGCCAGATTCTCTGGTCCTATTGCCATGTGCCTGCCAATTCCACAGTGGACATGGCTGAGGCCGTCACGGCCCGGATTGAGCAGTACGCCCCCGGCTTCCGGGACGTCGTGGTCGCTTCACAAACCACGACGGCGGCGGAATTGGCTGCGTACAACGAGAACTATGTTGGGGGCGACTTCAGCGCCGGCCTCCTGGACCTGCGTGGCCTGGTGCAGCGGCCCGTGGTGTCCAACGTGCCGTGGAGGACGCCGATGCCGGGTGTGTATCTGTGTTCGTCGTCCACTCCGCCTGGGCCGGGTGTAACAGGAATGCCCGGGTACCACGCAGCGAAACATGCCCTCAAGGACATCTTTGGAATGCGGGTACCCGGGCTGGGCCTGGGGCTTTAGCCTGGGCTAGTTGGCGGCCGTGAAACGGGCGCGTCGGTAGGCCGGGCTTTCGATCTCGTCCACCATGGCTACTGCGTAATCCTGCGAAGAGATGCTGTTGCCGGCAGGGGAATCCTTGGCCACGGTGTATTGACCGGTGCGTTCGCCCGGCTGGATGACCGGGGCCGGGGCAAGGACGGTCCAATCAACGGATTCCGGGGTCTGCTTGACGGCCTCGAGGGCTGTTGCTGCGGTGGTCGCCTCAGCTTTATATGCCTCCGGGAAGTCCGGGGAATCGAGCAGGCGGACGCCATCGATTTCCAAGGTGCCGGCACCGCCGACGATCAAGAGCCGCGTTCCTTCGGCGTTGCTGTAGGCGGTAGCCATGGCATCGAGCCATTCGCCATGGTCGCCGCCGGTGCGGCTGGGGCCCGTAGCCAGCACCACGACGTCGTGCTCTTTTGCGATGGAGGCGAACGCTTGTCCGTCAGCCAGATCCGCCGCCTGGGCGGCAGCGCCGGGAACCTCCGTGCCCTTGCGCGAGATGGCCGTGACCTGGTGGCCGCGGGTGATGGACTCGTTGACGATCTGGCTGCCGACCATGCCCGTTGCGCCGTAGACTGCGATTTTCATAGCTCTCCTTGGGGTTGGTATCCTTGCAATAAGACAACGGTATCCATTGGATACTGATAGCTTCAAAGGAACTGAGTTACCTCGTGGATACTAATGACCTTGCCGGCAACGTCCTGGACCCCAACTGCCCGTCGCGGGTGGTTTTTCAGCGCATCGGCGATAAGTGGGCGTCTTTGGTGATTCAGGTACTCGGGGACGGGCCGGTCCGTTTTTCGGAACTTCGCAAAATGGTCAACGTCGTAACTCCGAAGGTCCTGACCCAAACCTTGCGCACCTTGGAGCGCGACGGCCTGATTACACGGACCGTCTACGCACAGGTACCGCCACGTGTTGAGTATGAGCTGACGGCCCTGGGCGAATCACTGCTGCAGCCGCTGACCATGCTGCGCCAGTGGGCGGAGAGCCACGTCCCCAGCATTCTCGAGGCCCGCGACGCCTACGACGACGCCCAGGACGATGCCCTCCTCGGCTCACCCAACTGAGTCGCAGGTAAGCGCGTTTTGACGGCTCAGAACGCGCTCTGCTGCGACCTAGTTGGGCTGCGCAGCGGGGACCAACGCGGGGCTGATCCGTCCGTCGCGCATGGTGGCGACTGCATCCGTGAGGGGCAGGAACTCGGTGTCGTGCGTGACCATGACAGTAGCCGTGGAGAACTCATCCGTCACCCGCCGCAGCAGCCGGACGATCGACTCACTGCGTTCATGGTCAAGGGCCGCGGTTGGTTCGTCCACCAGCAGGACGGTGGGGTTGCCCATGAGCGCCCGGGCAATGTTCACCCGTTGTCGCTGTCCCCCTGACAGCTGGTGGGGCCTTTTGTGCGCCGCTGCGGACAGGCC
The DNA here is from genome assembly GCF_052113445.1 of Paenarthrobacter sp. YAF11_1. Taxonomy (NCBI): domain Bacteria; kingdom Bacillati; phylum Actinomycetota; class Actinomycetes; order Micrococcales; family Micrococcaceae; genus Paenarthrobacter; species Paenarthrobacter sp. YAF11_1. Next base: position 162,502 of record NZ_JBFRDF010000014.1, on the reverse strand, counting down.
CACAACGTCCAGCAGCCCTTCGGCCGTGCGGCGGGCTTCCTTCAACGGATTGCCCCGCACGTGCTCGCGGATCAGCAACTGCTCGACGGCGGTCAGCGAGGGAAGCAGGTTTGGCTGCTGGAAGATGATGCCCACCTTGTCCCGGCGAAGCGCCGTGCGGTCGGCCTCCTTGAGGGCGGAGACGTCTTGACCATCGATCACCACCAGCCCGCTACTGGGTTTGACCAGAGTGGCCGCTACTGCGAGCAAGGATGATTTTCCGGATCCGGAGGGACCCACCAGGGACAGGAACCCACCCCTGCTGACGGTGAGGTTGACGGCGTCCAGAGCCTTCAGGACGGAGCCACCATCCGGGTACTCAAGCGAGACGTTGACGAGGTTCAGTGCGTGTGTCACGGTGTATGCCTTTCAGGGAATGTATTAGTTGCCGCCGAGGGCGAGCAGTGGATCCACGGAGGTGACTTTGCGGACCGCGAGAACCGCGCCTGCCAACCCCAGCACAACGATTCCCACCACGGGGACCAGGCTTGTCAGGGGAGTAATCAGGAAGGGAGCGGCCTGGGCGGCGAAGACTCCCCCGGCCAGGCCAATGGCACCACCCACGGCTGCGCCCGCCAGCAGCACCATGGCGGCTTGGGCCAAGGCGTCCTTGAGAACGTACCCCGAGGATGCGCCCAAAGCCTTGAGTACGGCGATATCGCGGGTCCGCTGCACGGTCCAGACCGTCAGGAAGGCAATGATCACCAGTGCGGAGATGCCGTAAAGAAATGCCTGCATCAGCATGAGTGAGCCGTTCTCGCTCTTATACGAGGAAAGTGCCTGGAACGAACCCACGGGATCCGTGCTCACCGTGCCGGCCGCCGCGTTGGCGGCGTCGAAGTCCAAGGGGGTCCCGGCGTCGTGCGTTACGGCGAGAACGGTAGCAGTACCCGGGGCCGCGTGCGCGATGGTCCGCCAGGAATCAAGGGTGGTCCAGATGACGCCGGTGTGCGAGTACCACTGGTCCTCCACAACGTCGGCCACGGCCAGCTCCGTGCCCCCAACGCTGACACGACTGCCGGGAGTCAGGGACAGATCCTTGGCCAGGGATTCGCCGATGATGACGCTCCCGTCCTTCACAGTGGCTGGGGCGGGCCCACCGCCAAAGACCGCAACGTTCGCGGTGCCGCCAGGGGCACCGGCATCGTCCAGGGACTGGAACCGGCTTTGGCTGATCCCCAGTGCTTGCGTTGACGTGACGCCCGGCTGTTCCCGCCAGGCTTCGAGTTGTGTCGTGGACACCTCAGACTCGGTGTACGACGCCTTCGGCTCACCGCCTGCGGGGGCGCCAAACACGATTTGCTGCACGGGCAGCGTCGCAATGGCCGACGTCGACTGGTTGCCCAGGCCTGCCGTCAGCCCGGACAGCATGACGAGGAGCAAGGTGATCAGGGCGACCACGCTGCCCATGAGCGCGAAGCGGCCCTTGGCAAAACGGATGTCGCGGATGGCGAGAAACATCAGAATCCTTTGCTTGATTGCGGGCTTGATCCCGGTACTTACAACCATTCCGGTGATGGTGCCCCGGCACATCGGGAGCCGGATGGATCAGCCGGCGACGAGAGGTTGGGATGGCGATCATCCGAATGGTTGATTCACGCGTAGGGACGTCGAATACGGAGCCTGCGCGGACTTGCCGGGGATACGCTGGGAGGCATGCAGTCCACCGGCGCCGCCACCATCCTTCGCGTGCTGCGGGTGTCCCTGCACGTCGGCTTCGCGGTGCTGCTGCTGGTGGCGGTTGTTCGCTTGCTGACCGGAGTTGGAACGTCCGGGGCGCCATCGCCGGTGGCCGTGGCGGCGGGGCTGGGGTTATCTGCCTTGCTGGCCTTGGTGTATCTCGCTGGCACAATCCTTGAGAAGCGCCACGCCGCCGAGGCCTCCCGTTTCAACCCCACGCCGTATGCGCGGTGGTGGTTGGCCGTGGTCATGCTGCTCTGGTTGCTGCTCCTGCTGGTCAGCGGGGACTTCGCCTGGGTGGCCTTTCCCCTGTTCTTCCTGCTGCTCCACCTGCTCCCCCGGAGGCTTGCCCTCCCTGCCATCGCGCTGAGCACGGCGCTGCTGGTGGGTGCTCTGTGGTTCCATAGCCGGGGATCGGCAGGCGGCGGATTGCAACTGGCCATGGTCCTGGGGCCGGTGTTTGGGGCCGTCTTCGCAGTGGTCACCGGGCTGGCCTACCGGGCGCTGTTCCTGGAAGCCGAGAACCAGCGAACCGTTGCCGACGATCTCCGGCGGACGCGCGCCGAACTTGCGCAAACCCAGCACGACGCCGGCACGCTGGCTGAGCGTGAACGGCTGGCCCGCGAAATACACGACACCCTGGCCCAGGGATTCTCCAGCATCATCTTGATGGGCAGGTCCGCTGAGAAAGCCTTGGGTGACGGGGATCCACAGGCGGCCAAGGAGCGGCTCAGGATTGTCCAGGACACGGCGTCCACCAATCTTGCGGAGGCGCGGAGTTTTGTCCGGGGCCTGCGGTCGCCCGATCTGGAGCAGTCCGGCCTGGTGGAGACCCTGCGCAGGCTCTGCGGGAAGACCGAGACCGAAGCCGCTGCCAGGGGGACAGCCCTTCGATGCCGGTTCCAGCTGGTGGGGACGCCCGTTGAACTTCCGAACACGTACCAGACCACCCTGCTCCGGGCCGCCCAGGCTTCCCTCGCGAACGTGTGGGCACACGCCCACGCACGTGCCGCCGTCGTGACCTTGTCCTTTCTGGGCACTGAGGTGACCTTGGACGTTTTCGACGACGGCGTGGGTTTTGAGCCGTCGACGGCGGACGGTACAGCGCGTGGTGACGGCACCGGTGTCGGACTCGCAAGTTTGCGTGAGCGGCTGGCCGCGCTGGAAGGCAGCCTGGAGATTGAATCGGCGCCTGGCGAAGGAACAGTGGTGGCCGTCCGTGTGCCGCTGCCGGCGGATGATGGTGTGTCATGAGCGAAATCCGGGTCTTGTTGGTGGATGACCATCCCGTGGTCAGGGCCGGGCTCCGCGCCATGCTGGCGGACTTCCCGGGCGTCACGGTAGTTGCTGAGGCGTCCGACGGCGACGCGGCGCTGGCTGAGTTGGGCAAGCTCCACGCACTCGGGGAGCCGGTGGATCTTGTGCTCATGGACCTGCAGATGGGCAGTGGCATGGACGGGGTCACGGCCACCGGGAAAATCAAGGCAGGAGAGGCCGGAACTCCCCCGCCGCCAGTGCTGATTCTGACCACGTACGACACCGATGCCGATATCCTTGCGGCAGTGGAAGCGGGTGCCAGCGGCTACATGCTCAAGGACGCTCCGCCCGAACAGATCCGTCAGGCTGTGTTGTCTGCGGCCGCCGGTCAAACTGCGCTGGCACCTGAGGTTGCGGCACGTCTTATGGGCCGCATCCGGAATCCAGCCCCGACGTTGAGCGCCCGCGAAGTCCAACTGCTGGAGCTGCTCGCCACGGGGATGAGCAACAGGGCCATGGCCAAGCAACTCTTCATTTCCGAGGCCACCGTGAAGACACATTTGGTGCATATCTACTCGAAGCTCGGGGTGGATAACCGCACGGCCGCCATTGCAGTGGCAACGCAGCGCAGGATCATCCGCGGGCGCTGAATTCACCCAACTGAGTCGCATTTCAGGTCGTTCCGAGCGCTCAAAACGGCTTTAACTGCGACTTAGTTGGGTAGGTCAATTTTGGTGAAACGGTTGACCTTTGGGCATTTTGCAGTGACGATTAGTGCACGTTTCGCTATGAGTTAGATCATAAAGAGTCACTCGTCGAAAGTTGGCCCCACATGTCCGCACCCTCCTTGGGTCTGTCCGGAGTTGTCCCCAACAGCTCCGGACGCACCACCAAAGGTTCGTTAGCCAGGAAGGCCGCTGCACTCGGCCTCGCCTCATTACTCCTCGCGGGAGCCATTCCCGCACTGTCCTTCGCTGCAGCGAACGCCGCCCCCGGCGATCCCGCGTCGATCAAAACCGTCACCCCCGAAGTACCTGTCGATGCCGCCGGAGTACCACTCGGGGCGGTGACGGGCTTTACCCAGTCCGGCAACATCGTGAACCTTTCCACCGAAAAGGGCGCCATCCGCGTCACGTTCCTGGACGACGGCAACTTCCGCCTGGAAGCTGACCCCAGCGGAACCTTCACGGATCCCGCCAACACGGACCAAGGCGACCCGGCCAGGACCGCCAACATCGTGGTGGGCAAGGACAAGTTCCCAGGCGTCACGCCTGCTGTCACTGACGGTGAATGGCTGGTCCTGAAGACCGCAAAGATCAGCGTTGGGATCAACAAGGCCACCACGCAACTCCGGGTCGTCCGGGCTGACGGTTCACTGGTCCTGGAGGAATCCGCACCCATGACCTTCGGAGCCAACTCCGCCACCCAGCACCTCGCCCAACAGGACGGCGAGCAGTTCATCGGCGGCGGCATGCAGAACGGCCGCTCCGTGCACACCGGCGCCCTGATCAACATCGCGAAAAACTTTGACTGGGACGACGACGGCTACCCCAACGCCGTGCCGTACTACATGTCCTCCAACGGCTATGGCGTCCTGCGCGACACATTTGCCCGCGGCTCCTACAACTTCGGCGGCCAGCCCACCACCACGCATGAGGAAAAGCGCTTTGACGCCTACTACTTCGTGGGCGACTACAAGCAGTCGTTGGGTGCTTACACCACGCTGACCGGGAAGCCGATGATGCCTCCGGTCTACGCTCTGGAATACGGCGATGCCGACTGCTACAACCGCTCCAATCCGGGCTATTCGTCCTCCGGCTATGGCGATCCCGACGGCGCCAAGCAGCGCACGCCGGACGCCATCAAGACCGCGCGGAAGTTCGTCGAGAACGACATGCCGGCCGGCTGGATGCTGGTCAACGACGGTTACGGCTGCGAGTACCAGCAACTCCCGGAAACCGTCAGCAACATCGAGGAAGAAACCGACCTCAAAGTTGGCCTCTGGACCCAGCGCTCCTTGACCAACCAGGAGTATGAAGTGGGCGAAGCCGGCGTCCGGCTGCGGAAGCTCGACGTCGCCTGGGTGGGCCAGGGTTACCGCCAAGCACTCACCGGGTGCGAAGCTGCGCACGGCGGGATCGAGCAATACTCCAACGCCCGCGGCACCTCGCTGATGGTGGAAGGTTGGGCCGGCTCCCAGCGTTGCGGCATGCAGTGGACGGGTGATCATTCAGGAAACCTCGACGCCGTCCGCTGGCAGGTCTCTGCCCTCACCGGTGCCGGCAACTCAGGTCTGGCGTTCACCACCGGCGACGTTGATGGCATCTTCGGCGGATCCGCCGAGTCCTACGTCCGTGACCTTCAGTGGAAAGCTTTTGCCCCGGCGCTCTACTCCATGTCCGGCTGGGCCGCCACGGACAAGCGTCCGTGGCTCTACGGCGACGAAGCCACGGCCATCAACCGCCAGTACCTCCAGCTCCGCCAGCAATTGATGCCCTTCATCTACACGCTGGCTCAGGAATCCTCCACCACCGGCGTTTCGATGATGCGCTCCATGGCCCTCGAGTTCCCTGACCAGCAGTGGTCCTACGGGGCCGAGGCCAACAACCAGTTCATGCTCGGCTCCGATTTCCTGGTGGCTCCGGTCTTTACCCAGACCGATGTCCGCAACGGCATCTTCCTTCCGGAAGGCCAGCAGTGGGTGGATTACTGGACGGGCAAGCTCTACCAGGGCGGTCAGATCCTCAACGGCTACAACGCGCCGCTGGACAAGCTTCCGGTCTTCGTTCGTGCAGGCGCGGTGATCCCACAAGGCATCGTGGCCCGCAATGCTTCCTTGGTTCCCGAAGATTCCATGATCACTTTGGATGTCTACGCCAAGGGCCAGGACACGTTCACTCTCTACGAGGACGACAAGGTCACCCGCGAATTCAAGGACGGCAAGGCATCCAGCCAGGTCTTCACCGTGGATGCTCCCGGTACGGGCAACAGCAGCGTGAAGGTCTCCATCGGAGAGCGGAAGGGCGACTACACGGGCAAGGCAGCAGCCCGTCCCTACGAGCTCAAGGTTCACGCGGGCGCAGCACCCAAGGATGTGAAGATCGGCGGCACCAAGCTCGCCCAACACTCCACCCAGGCCGCCTATGCTGCAGCAACCACGGGCTGGTACTTCGACGAAGCCAACAACGGCACCATCTGGGTGAAGACGGGCTCCCTCGCCTCCAACCAGTCGGCCACCGTGCAACTCCAGCAGGCCGGACCACTGGGCGGCAAGAGCCAGGAGGACACCGCGGCTGAAGTTCGGGTGACCACCGGCGAGCAGGTCTTCCAGGACCAGGAAACCACTGTCACTGCGGCGTTCGTGAACACCGGAACCAAGGCAAAGACCAACGTGGTCCTGACGCCGGTGCTCCCTGAAGGCTGGACCGTGGTCTCTTCTTCAGGCGCCACTGCCGCCAAGGTCGACGGCGGTGCCACAACCACGGCAACGTTCGTCATCAAACCCGGCTCCAGCGCGAAGGCGGGCCAACAGACCGTGCGGGTTTCGGCGTCGTACGCTGCCTCCGGCTCAACCCAGTCGGTGACCGGCGGGAACCAGATCTACGTCGCCTACGGTTCCCTGGCAGCGGCGTACAACACCGTCTCGGTGACCACCGTTGCGGGCAAGGCCCTCGGAAACTTCGACGGCGGAGGGGCCACCTTCGCTGCCGAGCAGCTGGCCGCCGCTACGGTTCCGGCAGGCGGTGTCCGCCCGGGGAGCCCGGTAACGGTAGACGCCGGAAAGCCTACGCAGGTGGACTACACCTGGCCTTCCGTTGGACCGGACGTACCCAACTCCGTGGCACTCTCTGCCCAGACCATCGCCGTCACGGGCAAGGGAACGCACCTGGCCGTCCTCGGATCTGCCGCGGTGGGCAACGGCACCAGCCCCACCCTGACCCTGACATATGCCGATGGGAGCATGGAAAAGCAGTCCATCTTCTTCCCCAACTGGCTGCAGCCCTCCGTGCTGAACGGCGCTGTCCTGGCCGTGTCCGAACAGGGTCGCAACAACGCCAACGGTCCGTCACCGGAATACACGCAGTACAAGTATCAGGCGTTCTCCAACACCGTCCGGTTGAACCCCACCAAGGAACTGGCATCCGTCACGTTGCCGACAGACACCCGGGTGAAGTTCTTCGATTGGAAAGTGACCTCACAGCCCTTGCCGAATGTGCCGGTGGGCTCCGTGTACGCCTCCGAAACCCCGTGGGTCCAGGCCTTGAACGGTTACGGCGTGATCGGCAAGAACGTGGCCAACAAGGACGCCGCGTCGTCCCCGGACAAGCCGCTGGCCATCAATTACACGGACCCCGTAACCGGGCAGCAGCCCGTGTTCGCCAAGGGTCTGGGGGTCCACGCTGCCTCGAAGATCACGTACTACCTCGGCGGCAGGTGCACCTCGTTTACCTCGCAGGTGGGCCTTGAGAGCGGCTTCGGTGGCAACATCATCTTCAAGGTCAATGCCGACGGCGTGAACAAGTACCAGTCGCGCACCTACACCCCCGGGTTCGCTCCTGAGTCGGTGTCTGTTGACCTGACGGGCGCGGCCTACGTGGAACTGGTGGTGGACCCTTCCGGTTCCGTCAACGGCGCGCACGGTGTCTGGGGTGATGCAAAGTTCACCTGCGCTCCGTAATTTGATGTTCCTGACAGCCGTCGCTTGCCGCCTCTTCCCGGGGCTGGCTGGCGGCGGCTGTCCGCTTCCCGGGCACGACAAGAAACTGTCAGGGGAACGGGGCATAATGTGCCAAATGGGGAAACTGAAAATGCAGCAGGGTTTTGTCCTTGGTCTCGTAGCGCTCGTGATGGCTGGTTCACTGACGGCCTGCGACGACGGTCGCGCCGGTGCGGAGGGAGCAGCCAAGCAGTTCGCCTCCTCCCTGGCAGCGCTCGACGTCGGTTCGCTCGCCGTGGAGGGCAAGGACGCTGCCGCGGCCAACGATGAACTCAAAGCCGTCTTCGAGGGCTTGGGCGCGAAGCCGTCGGTTGCCTCCGGGGACGTGAAGCTGGACGGCGACACCGCAACTTTCCCCCTTAACTACAGCTGGAACATTGGCTCGGCCAAGTGGGAGTACAGCTCCGACGCCACGCTGAAGAAGTCGGGTGACAAATGGGCCGTTCAGTGGAGCCCTGCCCTGCTTGCGCCGCAACTCTCCGACGGCGAGACGTTGTCCGTCAAGACCGTTGCCGCCCAGCGCGGCCAGATCCTCGGCGCTGGGGACGCCCCCATTGTTGAGGACCGCCCAGTATTCCGGGTAGGCGTCGACAAAACCAAGGTTCCCGCTGAACAAGCGGACGCTTCTGCCCGTGCCATGGCGGCTTTGCTCGGCTTGGATGCCGAAGAGTATGCCAAGCAGGTGGCTGCCTCCGGACCACAGGCATTTGTGGAGGGATTGGTCCTCCGCGCTTACACCGCTGACATCACTGAGGCCAAGATCAAGGCCATTCCCGGTGGCGTCAGCATCCTGGACTCCATGGCATTGGCACCCACACGCACGTTTGCCCGCGCCTTGCTGGGGAGCGTCGGCCAAGCCAACGCGGAGCAGATCGAGAAATCCAATGGCGCCCTGCGCGCCGGCGACACCACGGGAACCGGCGGACTGCAGCAAAAGTACGACACCCTGCTGCGTGGCAAAGACGGCGTTGAGGTAGTGGCCACCCCCGCTGAAAAGACCGACGGCGAAACCCCCGGCACCAAGGTGTTCTTCTCGTCCCTTCCCTCGCCCGGCACCACGCTCAAGACCACCCTGGACCTGAAGCTTCAGCAGTTGGCCGAGGAAACGTTGGCTGGAATCGAACCGGCTTCCGCCATCGTGGCCCTCAGGCCCTCCACAGGTGCCGTTCTGGCTGCAGCGTCCGGACCCGGAAGTAACGGCTACAACACTGCACTCCTGGGACAGTACGCACCCGGATCCACCTTCAAGATGGTTGATTCGCTGGCGATGTTCCGCAACGGTGCCACTCCGGATTCCAAGGTGGAGTGCCCGTCAACGCTCGTAGTGGACGGCCGCACCTTCAAGAACGCCGAAGGCTACCCCGAAACATCACTGGGCTCCGTCGCCCTGAGGGACGCGTTTGCGCACTCCTGCAACACTGCCTTCATCAACGCCCGCGAAACCGTCAGCCAGGACCAACTTGAATCCGCTGCCCAGGCTTTGGGCGTGGCCGTTGAAGCCCCCAAGCTGGGCGCGGATGCTTTCCTTGGATCGGTTCCCGGGGCTGCAGAAGGAACCGAGCACGCCGCGTCCATGATCGGCCAGGGCAAGGTCCTCTTCTCGCCGCTCTCGGCCGCTGTCATGGCCGCTTCCGTCGCCAACGGAGCCCCGGTTTCACCGCAGCTCGTCCTGAATGCCGACGCCGCGCAGGACCCCAGCGGTGCTGCGGCCCCGGAAAGCGGCTCGGCCCCGCCGTCGTCCGCTTCCGCAACGGCAAGCGCTGCACCGGCGTCCACGACGCCGATCACCAAGGAAGAGGCCGCTTCGCTGGCCGACATGATGCGCGCCGTGGTCACGTCCGGGCACGCAGGGTTCCTGGCCGAGGTGCCCGGCGCGCCCGTGGGAGCCAAGACCGGGACCGCGGAATTCGGCAACGACAACCCACCCAAGACCCACGCCTGGATCGTGGCGACCCACGGGGACCTGGCAGTCGCAGTCTTTGTTGAAGACGGCGGGCTGGGAGCCACCACCAGCGGGCCGTTGTTGAAGTCGTTCCTGACTGCGGCGGGCTGATACCGCAGGGTTCCGGCGTAGGGGAAGTTCCGCCGTCGAGCGTTAATACCGTCGAGCGTTAATACCGTGCCGTGGGAGGATTGAAACGTGGCCCATATTGACGTTTCCGGCATCGACTACTTCCTCTCCGACGGCACCCAGCTGCTCAACGGGGTGACCTTCAAGGTCCCCGACGGCACCAAGACGGCGCTGATCGGACCGAACGGAACAGGCAAGACGACACTGTTCAAGATCATCTCCGGGGACCTCACACCGGACGAAGGTGTTGTGGGCCGTTCAGGGAACATGGGCATCATGCGGCAGTTCGTGGGCCAGGTTCGTGACGAATCAACCGTCCGCGACCTCCTCGTTTCCACGGCCCAGGCCGGCCTCGCGGCTGCTGCCAAGGCGGTGGAGGACGCGGAGCTGGCCATGATGGAGCACGACGACGAGCCCACCCAGATGAAATATGCCCAGGCGATCGTGGACTGGGGCGATGCCGGCGGGTACGACGTCGAGACCGTCTGGGACGAAGTCTGCATGGCCGCCTTGGGGATTTCCTTCGACAAGGCGCAGTTCCGCCGCGCTTCGACGCTGTCCGGCGGCGAGCAGAAGCGTTTGGTGCTGGAAGCCCTGTTTGCCGGCCCGGATGAGCTGCTGCTCCTGGACGAACCGGACAACTACTTGGATGTGCCCGGCAAGCGTTGGCTGGAGGGGAAGCTCAACGAGTCCAAGAAGACCGTGCTGTTCATCAGCCACGACCGTGAACTGCTGAACAATGCAGCGGGTCGCATCGTGACGCTCGAGCCGGGCATCAACGGCGCCTCAGCGTGGATCCACGGCGGCGGGTTCGGATCCTACGTGGAGGCACGCGCGGACCGTAACGCCCGGTTCGAGGAACTCCGCAAGCGCTGGGACGAGGAGCACGTGAAGCTCAAGGAACTCGTGAACATGTATAAGAACAAGGCCGCTTTCCGCTCCGACATGGCCAACCGGTATCAAGCTGCGCAAACCCGCCTCGCAAAGTTCCTGGAAGCCGGGCCGCCCGAGGCCTTGCCGATCGAGCAGAACGTCAAGATGCGCCTCAAGGGTGGGCGAACGGCCAAGCGTGCCGTAGTAGCGGAGAAGCTCGAACTGACCGGACTCATGAAGCCGTTCTCCACGGAGATCTGGTTCGGTGACCGCGTAGGCGTGCTCGGCTCCAACGGTTCCGGCAAGAGCCACTTCCTGCGGCTCCTTGCCACCGGCGGCACCGATCCGGAGCGCGAGCACCTGCCCGTGTCCGACGTCGTTATTGCTGAAGTGCCGCACGAAGGAACCGTGAAGCTTGGGGCCCGCATCCGGCCCGGATTCTTTGCGCAGACGCATGTCCGGCCTGATCTGTTGGGAAGGACACTGCTGGAGATCCTGCATCGCGGCGACGAGCACCGTTCCGGACTCGCCCGCGAGGCTGCGGCCGGCGCCCTGGATTCGTACGGCTTGGCCGGTCAGTCCGAGCAGAAGTACGAGTCCTTGTCAGGTGGCCAACAGGCCCGCTTCCAGATCCTGCTGCTGCAGCTGTCCGGCGCCACCCTGTTGCTGCTGGACGAGCCAACCGACAACCTTGACCTGCACTCCGGTGAGGCCTTGGAGCGTGCCATCGACTCCTTCGAAGGCACCGTCCTTGCGGTCACGCACGACCGCTGGTTCGCCAAGTCCTTTGACCGGTTCATGATCTTCGGCTCCGACGGCAAGGTCTACGAATCCGAGGAACCCGTCTGGGATGAGAAGCGCGTCGAGCGCGCCCGATAACGCTCACTCACCTACCGTCGGTTTTCCGCGAACGCTCTTGCACTTGCTGCAGGAGCGTTTCGCTTTAAGCCATGGGATGTGAGAGAGGGTTGGTGCGCAAATGATCATCAATGGTGATTAAATGCGCAGTCCTTGCTACCGTTGAAGCATGGGAACTGCTGACCGCCACCGGCTCATTGGCGAGCTGCTGCGCACCCGCGAACAAGCCACCGTGGATGAACTCGTGGACGCCACGGGAGCATCGGGTGCCACGATTCGTCGTGACCTTGAGATCCTTGCTGCCAACGGCGTGCTGAAGCGTGTCCACGGCGGGGCCCGCAGCTTGCTGGCGCGCGGAGACAACCCCGGGTACGGGCAGCGCGAGCTGGAAGACCACCAGGCCAAGACCCGCATAGCGGAGGCTGTTGCCGGACTCATCAACGACCGCGAGCATGTGTGGCTGGACAGCGGATCCACCGCCACGGAGATCGCGCGCCGGTTGGGCGCCCGGGATCTCACGGTGATGCCCATGTCCCTTCACGGCGTTGAGGCCCTGACAGGGCCACAATCCGGCAGGACTCCCCAGCTCATCCTCCCCGGCGGCAGCCTCATCCCGGGCGAGCAGTCGTTCCGGGGACCCATGGCCGAAGCCAACATCCGCTCGCTCAGGTTCGACACCGCCGTCGTGACCCCGTGCGCACTTAACCTCAAAGACGGCCTCCTTGCCCACGACCTTGATGATGCGGCCGTGAAACGCGCCGGCCTGGAATCCGCAGCGCGGGTGATCGTGGCCTCCGCAGGCAGCAAATGGAATGCCAGCGCAGTAGCTTTGGTCGCAGCCATGGACGCCGTGGACGTGATCGTGACCGACCAAAAACCATCCCCCGAAGATCTTGCCCGGCTCAATAAACTCTCCGTGGAAGTTGTGATTGCATGACCACCAACACCAGAAGCACCACCAACGTCAATGCCGCGGCGGTGGCGACGTTCCTGATCTTCGGCATGAACGGGCTGGTGTTCGCCAGCTGGGCTGCACGCATCCCGGCAGTGACGGAGGCGCTCAGCCTGACCTCCGGCCAGATGGGCACCTTGCTGCTGTGCACCGCCGTCGGGTCCTTGCTGGCGCTGCCGTCGGCCGGTTGGGTGGTGGGCAGGATCGGCACGGCCAATACGGTGCGTGTGGCGGGCATCGTGGCGGGAGCTGCGGGCGCAGGAATTGCCTTCTCGCTGATGGCGGCTTCCGTTCCGGGCACAGCGGTAGCTCTGTTCTTCTTCGGCATCGGCATCGGATTGTGGGATGTCGCCCAGAATATTGAAGGCGCCGACGTTGAGCACCGGCTCAAGCGCACCATCATGCCGCAGTTCCACGCCGCTTTCTCCGGCGGAGCTTTCCTTGGCGCCCTGATCGGTGCCGGCCTTTCGCAGCTTGGCGTCGGCCTGCCACAACACTTGCTGGTTATCGCAGCCATTGCGGTGGTCCTGGCGCTGACGGTTCCCCGATACTTCCTGCCGCACGAGGCCGCAGAAGTCCACGACGACGGCGCTCCGGTTGCGAAGGGACCTTCGGCTTGGCGGGATGGCAGGACGCTGTTGATCGGCGTCGTAGTCCTGGGTGCCACACTGACCGAAGGCGCGGGCAACGACTGGATCGCGAAGGCTGCTGTGGATGGGCTTGGCGCCTCGGAATCCACGGGTGCGCTGCTGTTCGCGCTCTTCGTCCTGGCGATGACCATCATGCGGTTCTTCGGTGGCAAAGCGATCGACAGGTTTGGCCGCGTGAGCGTGCTGCGGGCCAGCATGGCGGCAGCCGCCGTGGGCCTGGCGTTGTTTGTCTTCGCGGGAAACGTCATTCTGGCCGGCATTGGTGCGGCATTGTGGGGCATCGGCGCGGCGCTGGCCTTCCCCATGGGCATGTCAGCCGCCGCGGACGACCCCAAGCATGCCGCGGCACGGGTTTCGGTGGTTTCCACCATCGGCTACGTCGCCTTCCTGGCGGGTCCGCCGCTCTTGGGCTATTTGGGCGACCACACAGGAATCCACCTGGCTTTGCTGGCCATCGGAGCGCCTATTCTGCTCGCTCTCCTGCTTGCAGGCGTCGCGAAGCCTTTGCCGCCCAAATAGTCCGGCCGTCAGCCAATTCATTCTCCTTGACGCATATATCCCGGAATCGCCACCACATGATCAGGACGATTCCGGCAGCAAGGCAGGCACCGCCAAGGACATCGCTCAGCCAATGAGCCGAGAGGTAGGTGCGGCTCAGCATCATGGCCAGGACACCCATGGCGGCCACTAAAGTCATCCACCAGCGTCCCAGCAGGATGGCCAGGACCATGAGGAACGCAGTGGTTGCCGATACATGCCCTGAGGGGTATGAGCCGGTATCGGTCAGGACCTGGGCACCCTGGGGCCTGTCCCGACCCACCACGGCTTTGGCCAGCTGCGTGAGGGCCAGGGCGGTGATTCCGGAGGTGGCAGCAAAGACTGCTCCCAAGGGCCGTTGCCAGATCAGGAGCGCAACGGCGAGGATTACGTGGAAAACCAGGATCCCCGCGTAGCCCGCCCAATTAAGTAAAGCATTCACGCCGTCCCAAAAGGGTGACTGCAAAGTAAAGGTGAAGGCCTGCCATGAGGTGTCAACGCCGTTGAACGCAGGCTCGCCCTGTCCAGCCAGGATCATGATGCCCGGCACCACGAAGGCACAGAGCAGCAGCACGGACGGGACAAGCAGTTGCCACCCGGGCCGTTGACGGGGAAGCAGGACACGAATCATCCATTCATCGTAGCCACGGCAGGCGGATGGCATGGGCTGCCCCTCGGCGGGGTTGTGCAGGCGTTACTGTGAAGTAATGCGAGGCTTCGTGGGCAAGGCCCCCAGACGAGTTGCAGGATTCGACCACTTCCTGGTCCGGGCTGTCTCCAGGCAGCCCCAAGGTGACCACGATGTCTTCTTCAGGAGGCTTTCGTCCGCGGCCACCAAGGGAAAGCTCTGGTTCGGGATTGCGGGAATCATGTCCGCGTTCCCCGGAAAGCCGCGCAGGGCGGCCCTTCATGGCGTGTTGGCTTTGGGCGTTGCTTCAGGCGTCACCAACGTCATCTTTAAGCGGGCACTCCCCCGGCGGCGCCCGCTTCCTGAACACCTGCCGCTGTTTCGCTTCGTCAATCCGCAACCCACCAGTTCTTCCATGCCATCAGGGCATTCTGCGTCCGCGGTAGCTTTCGCTGTGGGCGCCGGGATGGTTTCGCCGGCGCTCGGCGCAGTGCTGGCACCCATTGCCGCCGGTGTGGCCTATTCCCGCGTTCATACGGGAGCTCATTGGCCCTCTGATGTGGTCTTCGGTTCTGCCTTGGGGGCAGGCGCGGCGCTACTGACGCGCAGTTGGTGGCCCGCCCGGCCCGCCGAGCCAACGCCCCGCCGAACGCCTGCGGAGGCGCCCGCAATCGCCGACGGCGAGGGGCTGAGTATTGCGGTCAACGTCCTGGGTGGGTCCTACTCCCCAGAAACCGCGGAGCTTCTCACGGTCATATTCCCTAAAGCGCATATACACGAGATTGCAGAGGGGGACGACGTCGCCGCGGAAATTGATGCGGCTGCCGCCCGGCCCGGGACCGTTGCCCTGGGCGTGTGGGGCGGTGACGGAACGGTTGGCACCGCCGCCGCGGCCGCCGTCGAACATTCACTGCCGCTGCTGGTACTGCCCGGCGGAACCCTCAACCACTTTGCCCGTGACGTGGGCACCAGCTCGATCGATGACGCCATCGAGGCGGTGACCAAGGGGCAGGCGGCCTCCGTTGACATGGGCCATGTAGTGGTGCAGCGTGGCTTGCCCGAGACGCCGGAAACCACGGAGTTGGCCATGTTGAACACCGCCAGCGTAGGCGTGTATCCCAACCTGGTTCGTCGCCGCGAACGACTGCAGCCGGCTATGGGTAAGCCGCTGGCCAGCGTGGTGGCATCGCTGCGCACCTTCGGGGTGAACTCGCCCACCACGCTCACCGTGGATGGGGTGAAACACAAGCTCTGGATCCTTTACATGGGCAGGGGCAGGTTCTATCCCAGCGACCATGCACCCCTCCGCAGGCCCGTGCTTGATGACGGTGTGTTTGACCTGCGCATGATCACGGCGGACGAGCCGTTCGCCCGGGCGCGGCTGTTGTGGGCCGTCATCACCGGCACTGTGGCAGCGTCCAAGGTTACCCACCTGACCGAGGCCACCACCATCACCGTCGAGGCGATCGGACAGCCCCTGGTCCTGGCAGTGGACGGCGAGCCGAAGCCCGGGGTCCGCAGTGCCACCTTTACCGTGAAACCACGCAAACTTCGCGTGTACTCGCCGCTCCCGGCCGGCTGAACCGGAGCGGGTCATCCGCGAGGACTACCCTGACTGAACCCTGAATCATCCCTGAGACCGGCGATTAACGTCCCCTCCATGAGTAGCGTGGTGAGTACATTCAAAACTCATCCGCACAGTCATGTGCTCCGAGGAGGGAACGCTTCCATGATCGAAGCAAAAGGCCTGACCAAGGTCTACGGCGAGAAGACCGCCGTCGGCGGTGTCAGTTTCACTGTCCAGGCCGGACGCGTGACCGGCTTCCTGGGCCCGAACGGTGCCGGCAAGTCCACCACCATGCGCATGATCATGGGGCTGGACGCTCCGTCGTCGGGCTCTGTGACGGTGAACGGTGAACCTTTCGCCCAGCACAAAGCACCGCTCCGCGAAATCGGCGCCCTCCTGGACGCCAAGGCAGTCCATACGAGCCGCACCGCCTACAACCACCTGCTCGCCATGGCAGCGACGCACAGCATCCCCAAGAGCAGGGTCCGCGAAGTCATCGAAATGACCGGCCTGGGCGATGTCGCAAAGAAGAAGGTCAAGGGATTCTCGCTCGGAATGGGTCAGCGCCTCGGCATTGCCGCTGCGCTGCTGGGCGATCCGCAGACCATCATTCTTGATGAGCCCGTCAACGGCCTGGATCCTGAAGGCGTGGTGTGGGTCCGCAACCTCGTGAAGTACCTGGCCTCCGAGGGCCGCACGGTCTTCCTTTCCAGCCACCTCATGAGCGAGATGGCACTGACGGCAGACCACCTGATCGTGATCGGCCGCGGCAAGATCATTGCCGATGCGCCCATCGCCGAGATCATTACCGGCAAAGGCCAGGCACGGACCCGTGTCCGCACTGACCAGCCGGAACGCCTCATGCAACTCCTGGCCGGTACCGGGGTTTCCGTGGAGGTCCACGAACGCGAGCTCCTCGAGGTGTCCGGACTGGACCCCCGGGGCATCGCCAGGACCGCCCTGGAAAACCAAGTCATGGTGTACGAGCTCACCCCGCTCCAGGCAAGCCTGGAAGAGGCGTACATGGAACTGACCAAGGACGAGGTGGAATACCACTCGCACATCACCACCGGGGCCACGGTTCCCGCCCAGGCCGGAGGGAAATAGACATGAGCACCACCACTATGGACCGCAAGTCCATCCGTAACTCCGTCGGTCCGGGACCGGCATTCCACCGCGTGCTGAACTCGGAATTCATCAAGTTCCGCACCCTGATGTCCACGCTGATCCTGCTGGCTTCCACCGCGATTGTCATGGTTGGCTTCGCGGCCCTCGCAGCATGGGGGACGGGAAGTTTCGCAGAGCAGGCAGCGCAGGATCCCGAAGCCGCAGCAGCAATCGCCGCGCAGGGTGGGGACCTCGCCGTCAGCATTCCTACCTCGGGAATCTCGTTCGCGCAGCTCATTCTTGGTTCCCTGGGCGTCCTGCTCATGAGCTCCGAGTTCACCACGGGCATGGCACGCTCCACTTTTGCCGCCGTACCCAAGCGGCTTACGCCTTTCGTGGCCAAGCTCATCGTTGTAGTCGTGAGCGCCTTCCTCCTCACGGCCGTCTCCACCTACATTGCGGGCCTCGTTTCGCTGCCGATCGTGGATAACTACGGTCTCAAGCTGGATCTTGGCAGCTCCCAGTCCATCAAGCTGCTGCTGGTCAACAGCATCTACGTTGCTGCCGTGGCCGCTATTGGCATGGCACTCGGAACCATCGTCCGCAACTCTGCAGGCGGCATCATGAGCCTGGTCGGCATCTTCTTCGTCCTGCCGATCGCTTTCCAGCTCATCCCCGGCGACTTCTTCAAGGAAGCCAGCAAGTACCTGCCCACCAGCACGCTCAGCCCGCTGACCGCCGTCGAGCACGTCCCGGAAACGCTGGAAGCCTGGCAGGCCGCGCTGGTCTTGGGTGCCTGGGTTGTTGTACCGGTTGCACTGGCGATGATCCTGCTGAAGAAGCGGGACGTCTAGGACGGGTTGCCGTCTAGGCTCAATCCATGACTGAAGCTCCACAGGTGAAGGACGCGTCCGCCGCTACGGTGGACGCGTCCTTCGCTGAAATCACCCAGCGCCGCAGGGGCCGTATCCGGCGCTACTTCTACAAGCGCCCGCGTGCCATGGACGCTGTGGTGGTCCTCTGCTACGTGCTCCTGGCCCTGCCCACCATCATCACCTCCATCACTGAAGGCAAGTGGCTGGTGGTGGCACTGCTGCTGATGATCGCGGCCGTGCTGACGTTCAGGCGCCGGTACCCGCTTCAGGTGGTCGCCGCCGTCGTCCTTCTCGAGGTTGCGGCCACCATCCTGAACCCGTGGGGTTCCAACGTCTCAGCGGGCCTGTGGTTTGCGCTGTACGCCGTGGCATCCATCAGGAAGCGCAGCCTTGCTTTGGTGGTGTTTGTTGCCGCCAGCCTGCCCCTGAGCCTGCTTTACCTGTTCATGTGGACGAGTCCCGCGGGCATGGACACGTTGCAGGAGGTCCCGGAGAATTTCCACCTGATCAACAACATCGCCACGGCGGTGACCATTATGTTGTCCAACCTCCTGGCCACCGGCATCGGCATCTCCGTCCGCCAGCGGCGGGAGCATGAGGCCGAGATCGCCGCATGGGCGGCCCGCACCACCCACCTCGGCAAAGTGACCGAGCGGAACAGGATCGCTCGCGAGATGCACGACGTCGTGGCACATTCCCTGACGGTGATGATCAGCCTGTCGGACGGTGCTGCCGTGGTGGTCAAGAAGAATCCAGAGCGCGCCGGCGAGGTCCTGGGCGAATTGTCCCGGACCGGCAGGGCCGCCTTGGCCGACATGCGCCGCGTGCTGGGCGTCCTTCGCGACGACTCCGGGCGGCCTGCGCCGCTCACGCCCCTGGAATCCGGTCACAACCTCTCCAAACTCCTGGATGGCTTCCGGACCGCGGGCCTGCCTCTGCATTATGCGCACTCAGGTCCCGGATTACCGGCCGATCCCGCCTTTGAACTCACCGTCTACCGGATTGTGCAGGAGTCGCTGACCAATGTCCTGCGGTACGGCCGCTCGCTGAGCCGCGTTGACGTCCAGGTGGCCCGCGACGCCGACCTGGTCACCATTGACGTGCACGACGACGGCCGCGGAACCTTGGAGGGTGGCAGCGAACCCGTGGGCAGCCTGGGCACCGGGCAGGGCATCGCGGGAATGAATGAACGCGCCGGAATCTATGCTGGAATCGTTACTGCCGGTCCCAGTAAAAGGGGAGGCTGGGCAGTTCACGCCGAGCTCCGCTGGGCCGGCGACAAGGGGGAATCATGACAGAAGACATCATCAAAGTGCTGCTCGTGGATGATCAGCCACTGCTTCGGATGGGCTTCCGGCTCATCCTGGAAGGCGAGGACGACTTCCATGTAGTCGGTGAGGCCTCCGATGGCGTCGAAGCCGTACGCCAGGTGGAAGCACTCGCGCCGGATGTGGTCCTCATGGACGTGCGGATGCCCACCATGGACGGGATTGAGGCGACGCGCCGGATCTCGGACTCCGGGTCCGAGGCACGGGTCATCATCCTCACCACCTTTGACCTCGATGAGTACGCCTTCACCGGTTTGCAGGCCGGCGCCTCCGCTTTCCTGCTCAAAGACGTTGCCCCCTCGGAACTGGTCCACGCTGTCCGCCTCGTGGCCAGCGGCGATGCTGTGGTGGCTCCCCGGGTGACGCAGCGGCTCCTGGAGACGTACGTTCGTGGCGGAGCAGTACCCGGGCAGTCACCAACTCCCCACCGGGACCCGTTGCTGGACGATCTCACGCCACGCGAAACCGAGATCCTCACCACCATCGCCGAGGGCCTGTCCAACGCGGAGATCGCCCACAAATTCTTCCTCTCCGAGGCGACCGTGAAGACCCACGTCCGCCGGATCCTGAGCAAACTCCAGTTGCGGGACCGGGTGCAGGTGGTGGTTTACGCCTACGAGACCGGGCTTGTGGTGCCGAGCAACCCGGACTACTGAGTAGGGAAAACGCCCCGGGGACTTGTGGAAGTATCATTTCTTCGTGGGCCTTTCGGCCGAGGCAGGGGCTGTTGTTCCTGCAGGGGTAGGTGGAAAGGGACACATGGAGCGGGCTGGTCTGGACGGCATCGATCAAAGGATCCTCGCGGAACTCACCAAAAATGCCCGCGTCCCTCACGCTGAACTTGCCGGCAAGGTTCTTCTGTCCAGGAACGCGGTACGGCAGCGGATCGACCGCATGGAGCGGCAGGGGTATATCCAGGGCTACACAGTGGTGGCTGGAGTAGACGCCGAATCCCTGGTTTCCGCCTTCCTGATGGTTTACCGCAAGGACCGGATGCGGGGGGCCGACGTCCTGAACGAACTCCGATCCATACCCGAAGTGGTCCTGTGCGATGTTCTCAGCGGCGACTTTGACCTCATTGTCCGCGTCGAAGCGCGATCCCTTGGCCGCGTCCAGGAGATCTGGGAGCAGATCGCTGCCCTTCCCGGAGTGAGCGACACCGTGACGGCAATGACCTTGTCCAACGTCATCCGGCGGGCTTCCCTGTAGGAGTTTTGCCAGGTGAGGGCCCGGAGTCCGGCACGCCTCCGCGCAACCATGAGTGATCTGGCCCCAATGCAGGGGCATTCTGACCATTGAACGTTCACATCGTCATGTTTGCAACGCGAAGTGTGCGTTATTCGCATTCATAAATGTTTTTAATGACTAAAGTCACTCGATCTATGTTACCTTCGTCACTACAAGCGCCCCCACGGCTACCCGCCCCGGAAGTCCTCGGCGTACCGTTCGCACCTGTCACTTAACGGAGACAAGACATGGAATCTTCTACACCCCTGAAACTGGATCATCCAGCCGATACCCCCTTGGCTCCGCCGGAACCCGGGTTGCGCCGCTCCATGGGGCCACGGCACCTGATCATGATCGCCATGGGAGGTGTGATCGGTTCAGGGCTCTTCTTGAGCTCGGGCTACACCATCTCGCAAGCGGGTCCGCTGGGGGCCGTGATCGCCTACTTGGTTGGCGCCTTCGTGGTCTACCTGGTGATGGCATGCCTTGGCGAGCTCGCCATTGCCTACCCCGTCTCCGGTGCCTTCCACATCTACGCGTCCCGCTCGATCGGCCCGGCCACCGGCTTCGCTACCGCCTGGCTCTACTGGCTCTGCTGGGCAGTGGCCATCGGATCTGAGTTCACAGCCTCAGGTTTGCTCATGCAGCGCTGGTTCCCCGATGTTGAGGTCTGGGTGTGGTGCCTCGTCTTCGCTGCCATCCTCTTCGGCTTCAACGCTTTCTCCTCCAAGTTCTTCGGGGAATCCGAGTTCTGGTTCTCCATCGTCAAAGTGGGCGCGATCATCGCGTTGATCGTCTTCGGCGGGGCTGCACTGTTTGGATTCCATCCCCTCGCAGAGTCCGGCAACCACCCATTCCTCTTCGAGAACTTCAACACCTCAGGCGGCCTCTTCCCCAACGGTTTCACCGGCGTCCTGGTCACCGCCCTGGCCGTCTTCTACGCCTTCTCCGGCTCTGAACTGATCGGCGTTGCCGCTGGGGAGACCAAGGACCCTGCCAAGAACATCCCCAAGGCCATGCGCAGCACCGTTATCCGGCTCCTGATCTTCTTTGTGGGCGCCATTGCCGTCATCGCCGCAACGGTCCCTTACGACCAAGTTGGATTGGATGAAAGCCCGTTCGTCACGGTTTTCTCCTCTGTGGGCATCCCGTTCGCGGCGGACATCATGAACTTTGTCATCATCACCGCGCTGTTGTCAGCGGGGAACAGCGGATTGTTCTCCTGTGCACGAATGCTCTATTCGCTGGCCGATGAAGGACACGGCCCCAGGGCACTCAAGAAGCTGACCCGGCGAGGAATACCCCTGATTGCCCTTTCCGTCAGCATGGTGGGTGGGCTGGCATCCCTGGTCAGCAGTGTGGCTGCACCGGAGACCGTCTACCTGGCCTTGGTGTCCATTGCCGGATTCGCGGTGGTGGGAGTCTGGATGTCCATCACTGCCTCACATTTCTTCCACCGGAGGGCATTCATCCGGAACGGCGGAAAGGTGGCTGATCTGGCCTACAAGGCCCCCTTCTTCCCGGTGCTGCCCATTCTGGCCTTTACCCTCTGCCTTGTATCCCTGATCGGTATAGCCTTCGACCCCACCCAGATCGCTGCGCTGTACTTTGGTGTTCCGTTCGTTGCAGCCTGCTACCTGTTCTTCCACTTCCGCTACGGCCCGAAGGCCAAGGCAAAGCGTTCGGCCTGATTCGAGATTGGCCATGCGTCACGGCCGGGCTGCATGCCCGGCCGTGTTCGCCATTTCCGGGGGACATCAAAATGAATGCGAATGAAAACCTCTCTGCGGCGACGGACAATCTTTCCAGTTGGCTTGAGATTGACGGCGCCGCCTTCGACGCAAATGTCCGGTCCATGCTGGCCATGCTCCAAGGCAGGGCCCTGTTGTGCGCCGTGATCAAGTCCGACGCCTACGGGCACGGTGCGGACCTGCTGCTGCCGTTCCTGGTGGCGTCCGGGGTCCCGTACATAGGGGTTGGCACCAACTCGGAAGCAGGGCTTGCCCGGGCGCATGGGTTCAACGGGAGGCTGTTGCGGGTCCGGGCCGCAGCACCGCAGGAGATCAGGGCGGGCCTGGCCCACGGTATAGAGGAACTTGTTGCCGATCCACAGAGTGCGTGGGAAATGAGCAGGATCGCCGCAGGGGAGGGGCGGGTTCTGCGTGTGCACCTGGACATCAATTCCTCGGGAATCAGCCGTCACAGCCTCGATGTGTCCTCGCCACTGGGACGGGCCTCCGCAGTGGGAATCGTCAGTCATCCGCAGTTGGAGCTTGCCGGCATCATGACGCACTTTCCACAGGATGACGTTGACCACGTGAAGCACGCCCTGAGCCGCTTCAAAGCCGAAGCGAACGCAATCCTTCACGAGGCGGGGATACCCCGGCGCGATGTCCTGCTGCATGCCGCGAACTCCTTTGCGGCCCTGAACGTCCCCGCGGCCTGGTTGGACATGGTGCGCACGGGCGCTGCGCTCTACGGTGATTCGGATCCGGGGCACGCCATGTTCCAAAGGTGCATGACGTTCAAAGCCAGGATCGGGTCCGTCAATGGCTACCCGGCTGGAAGCGGCGTGGGATACGGGCTCACCCATACTCTTGCCACGGATTCGCGCCTCGCCACAGTCACCGTGGGCTACGGCGATGGGTATCGACGCTCACTTGGCCGGAGGGGAAATGTGCTGGTCCGTGGACAACGGGTGCCGGTGGTGGACATCATCTCCATGAACTCCATGGTCGTGGACGTCACTTCGGTGAGGGAGGTCCGGCCGGGGGACGAGGTGGTCCTCTTCGGTGGGCAGGACGGCGGAAAAATCACGGTAGGAGAACTGGAAGCGGCGAATGCCGCGATACTCGCTGACCTCTACACCGTGTGGGCCAGCAGGACCCGTGTCCTTGCAGCGGCCACCACCGTGTGAGAATGGCGTGAACGCTTGGTGGAAGGAGCGGATTCGTGGAGGTGTCACCGGAGGCGTCATCCCTGGGCCAGGGTCTTCGCCTTGTCCGCATGGTCACAGACCGCGAAAAGCAGGGACGCCAACTTTTGGGAGTCTCGCAGCTGGCTGCCGGACTGGACATGGAGCAAAGCCGGGTCTCCCGATTGGCCCAGGAATTGTGTGATCTTGGACTGCTGGAACGGGTGGATCGTGGCCCATTCCGCACAGGACCGCGGTTCTTCAGCCTCGCAGCCTCCTTGAACAGCACGTGGGTTCAGCAGTCACCTGCGGAACTTGAAGAACTGGTGTCCGCGTTCGGACTGCGGTCGCGGCTGTCCGTGCGGGAGGGTGTCCGCGTTCTCCTGCTGCGTTCGTCAACCAATAACTCAGTCCTGGGTGGGTTCGCCAAACCTGGCATGGTCACCCCCGTGTGGTGCACGGGTTCTGGGCGGGCCTTGCTGTGGGACCACTCGCCAAAGGACATCGGAGTCCTGTTCAGGGATGTTAACTTCATCGGCGTAGGCGGACCGGCCGCGGCGCACACCGCCCCCGAAGTCGCCGATTTGATGGAGCGGGACAGGCCGGGAGGCTACGTCCTGGCTGCCGAAGAATTTGAACACGGAGTCTGGGAGCTGGCCGTTCCCGTTCGGGCTGAGGATGGCCGGATCATTGCTGCCCTGAGCGTGCTGGGCATCCGGTCCGGGGTGGAATCTGCTGCCCCCGAGATCGCCGCTGTTCTTCACTCAAGCGCCCAACGGCTCAGCGGCAGGCCGGGCCTCGAAGCTTAGGCGTCGAACTGGCGTGAGCCTCCGCCAACCCTGGACTCGAGCCACGTCCGCCAGGAACCGAGAGCCACGGCGAAGGCTTCCCGCTGGGGCTCTACGCGCAATTTTGGCCCAACGATTTGCAGGGCCGCGGCAACATCTCCCTTGAAGTCCCGGATGGGCGCGGACAATGAGTAGAGCCCGGGTTCGGCTTCTTCATCAACAATCGAGTATCCGCGGACGCGGGCTTTGTTGAGCCGTTCCAGGAAATCATCCACGGAAACCGGCGTGTTGGGCCCATGCCTCACGAACTCCACTGTGCTGAAGATCTTCCGGATTTCCGCCTCCGGGGCATCCCACAGGAGCGCCTGGCCGGCATCACTGCAGTAGGCGGGGTAGGGGCGGCCCAACCAGGAGCCCACAAGGTTTGCGCTCTCGGGAACTTGCTCGCCGATAGTGACCGTGCTGTTTCCGCTGAGTACGCCCAGGAAGCAGGCCTCGTTGGTTTCGGTGGCCAATCCCTCCAAGGCCGTGAGGCCGTCGGTCTTCAGCCGTTGCTCTGTGACCAGTTGGGCGTCCGTCAGGATGGACCAGTCCAAGCTGTACTCGCGTTGGTCCGAACGTGTCAGGAAGCCTTCCTGCTGCGCACCCTTGAGGCTTCGCGACACCTGGCTGCGGTCTTTGCCGAGGCGGGCTGCGACGTCGGCCACCGTGCCGCCGTCGAAACCTTCCGCATGACGCGCCCCCACCGCAAGCAGGGCCATCATCCCGCGGCCCATACTGGAGGTCTTTGACATGGATCGATTCTAGCTACCTAGGCCTGCTCAGGCGTCACAGCCGGCGGTACCGCCCGGCGTCACAGGACGGCCGGAGTCAGTGGATGGAGAAGACCCTGGCCGGGAAACCACTGCCCTCGAGCGGCTTTGCCCACGTGGCGACCAAGGCGGCACCGGCCTCCGGGACATGGTCCAGGGCGGCAAGAAGCTCTATCTGCCACTTGTCCTGGGCCAGGACGTAGGTTTCCAAGCTGAAATCCTGCTGCGATGTGGCCATGCCGGGGTCGGTGTCCGTCTGTTCATGGCCGATCGCGCTGACTGATCGCTTTTCGATCAGGTACTCCAAAACTTCCCGCGACCATCCGGGGGAGTGGCTGATCCCGGCTTGGTCGACGTTGGCCATGGCAGCGCTGTCCGGCCAGCGGTGGCTCCAGCCGGTGCGAAGGGCCACGAACGACCCGGCAGGGATGTCCCCATTCCGCGCCTCCCAGCCCAGGACGTCATCCACGGTAGGGGTAGCATCCGGATTGCCCATGACGCGTTCGCTGATGTCCAGGACAACCAGCGGCAGGATCATGTCCTCCACGGGGAGTTGATCGAGTGTGCGGCCGCCCAGGACAAAATGCGACGGCGGATCCACGTGGGTGCCCCACTGGCCAACGATCGAGTATCTGTGGGCAGTGAACCCGTCTCCCTTTTCCAGGTCGAAGAGGGTTTCCCTGGTTTCGTCAGGGAAGGCCGGAAAATGCGGCTGGCCGGGATGAAAGGCGTGTGTCAGGTCCGTGAAGGTCCTGTTTCGGAGAAGGGGTGCCAATTCCTGCCAAAGGGGAGAGCTCATGATGCCACCCGCGTTTCGGCATGGACGGCGGAGCTGCTGGAGACACTGAGCGGACCCGAGACCTCGATGACAGGGACTTCCCACGGATGGATGTCCACAATCCGTTGCACCAACTCCTGGACAGTCCGGTGGTCCAGGGAATCGTCGAAGTAGGTGGTGAACACAAAAGTGGGCGAGATGGTCCGCTGGCCTACAGCGCCGAGAGTGGGCTTGGCACCCTCAGCTACCGTGAATCCCTCAAAACCCGCGGAGGACTCGAAAACGTGGTGGTAGTTGCCGAAGCCGCCCAGTTCGGGTGCCGACTGCAGTTCGTTCAGCAGGGAGGCAATGCCTTCATCAGAATCAAGGGCGCCGAGGTCGCCGGCGGCCATTTGCTTCATGGTTTCCACGGGAATGGGCCAGTGAATTCGAAGCTTTCGCACTGGTTTCAGTTCAATGTTCATGGCGAGTGACCTTCCGTCATTATGTCCGTGGAGACATCGTGCCACGACGTGACGAGCATTACAAGCATATAGAAATGTTTATACTGCACATCAAAGGAGATCCTCACAGTCCGGCCACAGCCTTCCCATGTACAAGGCACAGGCCGCACGCGTTACATGGAGACATGACTACTCCCCACCCCGACCACGATCGCGGACTCGCATTCGACCTCTCGACGCTCCTGAGCCGGCGACGCACTTTGGGTGTTCTCTTCGGCGCCGGGACTGCTGCGGCCCTCGCGGCCTGCACGCCGGGTACGGCAGGCAACGGCGCATCGCCGTCGAGCACTTCCAGCGCAACGGCCGCAGCGACGGCGACGGAAGGTGCGACGGCGGCCGCGTCGCCTTCAGCGTCGGCCACCAGCACGGTGACCCGGGCATTTGCTGAATGCGGCGTCGAGATCCCTGAGGAGACGCTCGGGCCCTACCCGGGGGATGGCTCCAATGGTCCCAACGTGCTGGAGGCCTCAGGGGTGGTCCGCCGTGACATCAGGTCCAGTTTCGGAACGTCCACCACTACAGCTGAGGGCGTACCGCTCACGGTAACCCTGACACTCCTGGACAACGCCAATGGCTGCTCGCCGCTGGCTGGTGCTGCAGTCTACGTCTGGCATTGCGACCAAAACGGCAAGTATTCGCTTTACGATTCGGGCCTGGAGAACGAGAACTATCTGAGGGGCGTGCAGGAGGCTGACGCCAACGGGCAGCTGACCTTCAGCACCATCTACCCGGGCGCGTACAACGGCCGATGGCCACATATTCACTTTGAGGTATTCGAATCGATGAGCAACACCACCGCTGCCGGGCAGGTGTTGGCCGTCTCCCAGATTGCCCTCACGGAGACGGCGTGCAAGGCGGTCTACGCAACCGCGGGCTACGAGTCGAGCGCCCGAAACTTCCCCAACACGACACTGACCTCGGACAACGTCTTTGGCGACGATGGAGGTATATACCAACTCGCGACTATATCCGGCTCGGTTGCGGGCGGTTATACGGCCGCGCTGAACGTCACCGTTTAGCCCGGGCGGCGCCTAAAGCGCGGCTAGACTCGGGGTCATGCCTTCGAATGCCTCCGCAGCACTTGACCACATCCAGGATCTCGGCGCTTACGTTTCTGCGTCACCGTCGAGTTTCCATGCAGTCCACGAGGCTGCCCGCCGCCTGGATGCCGCAGGCTTCGCGGCACTGGATGAACTGAAGCCGTGGGATGGCGGCGCGGGCAAGTTCTACGTGATCCGCGACGGCGCCCTGATCGCGTGGGTGACGCCGGAGAATTCGGGCCCCACCACTGCTATCAACATCCTCGGAGCCCACACTGACTCCCCGTCCTTCAAACTGAAGCCCAAGCCCACCACCGGAAAATTCGGCTGGCTGCAGGCCGGCGTCGAGGTCTACGGCGGACCCCTGCTGAATTCCTGGCTGGACCGGGAACTGCAGCTGGCGGGCCGTTTGGTCATGCGTGACGGCACACAGCATCTGACAGCCACGGGCCCTCTTCTTCGCTTCCCCCAGTTGGCGATCCACCTGGACCGCGGGGTGAACGACAATGGACTGCATCTGTCCAAGCAGCAGCATATGAACCCGATCTTCGGCCAGGGCGACCCCGCCGGGGAGGACCTCCTGGGGTTGCTCGCCGATCGTGTTGAGGGTGCCGCTGTGGATGCAGCCGCCATTGGCGGGTACGACGTCGTGGTGGCAGACACCCAGGCCCCTGCGGTTTTCGGGGCCAACAGCGAGTTCTTCGCGTCAGGCCGCATGGATAACCTCTCCTCCACCCACGCGGGTCTGGTGGCACTGATCAGCCACGCGGCGTCAACTCCGGTGGAGGGACCGATCGCTGTCCTGGCCGCCTTCGATCACGAGGAGATCGGCTCCAACTCGCGCTCCGGAGCGTGCGGCCCCATCCTTGAGGACATCCTGGTCCGCATCTCTGACGGTCTCGGCGCCTCGGTGAGCCAGCGGCGGCAGGCGCTGGCGGCGTCGTTCTGCGTTTCCGCCGATGCCGGCCATGCCGTGCACCCGAACTACGCGGAAAAGCACGATCCCGCCAACAAGCCCGTGCTGAACGGTGGACCGCTGCTGAAGATCAATGCCAACCAGCGCTACGCCACGGATGCCACAGGTGCTGCGTTCTGGGCCCGGTTGTGCGATGAGTCCGGTGTTCCGTACCAGGAATACGTATCCAACAACGATCTCCCGTGTGGATCCACCATCGGCCCCCTGACTGCCACGCGCCTTGGTATCCGGACCGTGGATGTGGGCATCCCCTTGTTGTCCATGCACTCAGCGCGCGAGCTCTGCGGCGTTGAGGATCCGCGGTATCTGGCAACTGTTGTTGAGTTGTTCTTCCGCACCTCCGTCTGAGGGAAGCCTCAAACACTCATTTCAGGGGTATTACAAAAGTTTCCAATACGAAACGTTGGATGCCTCAGGGTTTACATTTTGTGCACTCCCCCCTTTTTAGCGGATTCAAAATGTTCAGCTGCACAGCCATGCAGGTGGTGCAGCAGGCTAGCGTGAATGAGTCATGTGGCCCGTGGCACACCACGGCGGCCACCCCGCGAAAACCTAAAGGACGGCGCAGATCCATGCACGCTGACCAACAACTTTCAAAATCCCTGAAGCCCCGGCACCTCTCCATGATCGCCATCGCCGGCGTGATTGGCGCAGGCCTGTTCGTAGGCTCCGGCGCTGCCATCCAGCAGGCCGGTCCCGGCATCCTTGTGGCCTACCTGGCTGCCGGCCTGGTGGTCATCCTGGTCATGCGCATGCTGGGCGAGATGGCTGCTGCCAACCCGGAGACGGGCTCCTTTTCCACCTACGCCGACAAGGCCCTTGGCCGCTGGGCGGGCTTCAGTATTGGCTGGCTCTATGCCTGGTTCTGGATCATTGTCCTCGGCATCGAGGCCACGGCGGGCGCCGCCATCATGCACCGCTGGGTCCCCGGTGTGGACCAGTGGATCTGGGCGCTGATCCTGATGGTGCTCCTGACGCTGACCAACCTTGGTTCCGTGAAGTCCTATGGCGAGTTCGAGTTCTGGTTCGCGTCCATCAAGGTCGCCGCCATCGTCATCTTCCTGCTCGCAGGCATCGCTGCCATCCTGGGCCTCATGCCGGGCGTCTCCGCTCCGGGCGTCGCCAACCTCCTGGACCAGGGCGGCTTCATGCCGAACGGTCCGGGCGCAGTCCTGGCGGGCATCCTCGTAGTGGTCTTCTCGTTCTTCGGCGCCGAAATCGCCACCATCGCTGCCGGCGAATCGGAGAACCCCGTGGACGCCGTCAAGAAGGCCGTGAAGTCCACTGTGTGGCGCATCCTGATCTTCTACATCGGCTCCATCGCCATTGTTGTCACACTTCTGCCGTGGAACGACGCTTCCGTTGCCAAGAGCCCGTACGTTGCCGTGATCGAGCTCTACGGAATCCCGGGCGCAGGCACCATCATGGACATCGTTGTCCTCACCTCGGTGCTGTCCTGCTTGAACTCCGGCCTCTACACCGCCAGCCGCATGCTGTTCTCCCTTTCACAGCGCGGCGACGCTCCCCGGTCCTGGATGAAGATCTCCAAGCGCGGCGTCCCGGCAGCAGCAGTACTGGCCTCCACGGTGGTGGGGTTCATTACGGTTGGCCTGAACTACATAGCCCCGGACACGGTATTCCTGTTCCTCGTGAACACCTCCGGTGCCATCGCGCTCTTCGTGTGGCTGGTCATTGCGTCCTCGCAACTCATCCTGCGCAAGCGCATGGGCGCTGCGGCCAAGGACCTCGACCTCAAGATGTGGTTGTTCCCGTACCTCACGTGGATCGCCATTGGCGCCATCGTGGCCCTCATTATCGGGATGGTGGTCATTGAATCCACCCGTGAATCGCTCTTCCTGTCGCTGGCGTTGGCCGCGATCGTGGTGGGCATAGGTATTTGGCGCTACCGCAAGCGCGGTTCCGCCTCACCTGAGGAGACCACCGCGGAAGCCGAGCAGGCGACGGTCGGTGGGGGACCGGCGTCGTAAGCGTCTTTCAGAAGCGGGGCAGCCAGCGTCAACGTTCGACGACGGCTGCCCCGTTTGGCTTTTAAGGTCACCGCCCTGGGCCTCTTGGCTACTGCGCCAGGCCGATGACGAGGTTGATGGTGACGGCCAGGATGACGGTTCCAAACAAGTAGGACAGCAGGCTGTGCTTCAGCGCTTCCAGTCGGATCGAGTGGTTGCCGAGGTTGGTGTCCGATACCTGGTACGTCATGCCCAGGCTCGTGGCCACATAGGCGAAGTCCGTGTACTGCGGCGGCCGGTCCTGGTTGAAGTTGATGCCGCCCACTTCACCGCCGGCGGGGGCGTCCTGGCCGTAGTACAGCTCTGCGTACCGCAGTGTGAAGAGCGTCTGGACCAGCATCCAGGACAGTCCCACACAGGCCAGGGCGAGTGCCGCAGAGGACAAGCGGGAACCGCTTCCTTCCGTGTGCGAATTGACGATCACGGCGGCCACGGCAGCAAGGCTGGCCAAATTGGCCACAAGGATCAGCAGGTCGGTGACTCCCCGCGACGGGTCCTCGGACGTTGCATGGTGCTGCGTTTCGGCAGGATCGAGCCGCGCGATCACCAGCCACACCCAGGCAACGTAGACCAGGGCGGCCACGGCCCAGCCGACCGCCGGCGCATCCACCCAACTGCCTGAGACGCCGGTAGCGACGAAAGCTGCTGTGCCGGCCAGGACCATGACCACAAAGCGCAGCCGGCTCCGCCTCACCCTGACGTTGTCCATGTGCCCACCCTAGTGGGGCGCTCAAAAGTTGGTTGGGCGTGACGGCTCCGCCTGCTCGCTGCGCTTCTTGTCGGCCTGGAGGATTCCGTCCCGGACGCCTGAGCGGATCACGAAGTACAGGACGTAGAGTCCGATCGCAGCGAATACGACGGTCAGGAGCAGAGCGCTAAGGGGTGTGGCATCCATGGCCACGACCCTAGCGAGGCTCCCTCAAGACCTCAGGAATCCACGGATCGGCCCTGTTCGTGTTACTGTCTTTGTCGCTGTCGAGGAGAAAAATGAAACACTGATTCTCCTGATCACCTTGCGCGGGTGGCGGAATGGCAGACGCGCTAGCTTGAGGTGCTAGTCCTCGAAAGGGGGTGGGGGTTCAAGTCCCCCTCCGCGCACAAAAAAACCCCCGGAAGGTCACCTTCCGGGGGTTTTGTCGCCTTCGGACCTACGCTCCCGGACGGGGTGCGAACATGATGACGCCAACGCCGACTATGCAGATAGCCGCCCCGATCACGTCCCAGCGGTCAGGACGGAAGCCGTCCACCAGCATTCCCCAGGCCAACGAGCCGGCGATGAACACACCCCCGTAGGCGGCCAGGACCCTGCCGAAGTGCGCGTCGGGCTGAAACGCTGCGAAAAAGCCGTAGATGCCCAGTGCCACGATGCCGAGACCGGCCCACCACCAGGCTTTACCCTCACGGACGGCTTGCCAGATCAGCCACGCACCGCCGATCTCTGCAACGGCGGCCAGGACGAAGAGGATGATGGACTTCAGGGCGGTCATTGCTCCAGTATTCACTGCTGGGTGGCCGGGTTATCCACATACGCCAAGTGCCCGGTTCCGGCTGCGGATCCCCTCGAATAGCTTTGGGTGCAGGAGATGCACTAAGATATTGAAGTCTGTGTTGCGCCCTCCTTCCGAGTCTTCGGCGGGGGAGCGGGTACACGGCATCGCAAATGAACCTCCTGTTACGGAAATACCGTAACCGCTTAGCCCAAAGGAGGTGGGTTCACATATGCGTCCTTACGAATTGATGGTAATCATCGACCCCGAGGTCGAAGAGCGTACCGTAGAGTCGTCGCTTCAGAAGTTCCTCAATGTCATCACCACCGATGGTGGAACCATCGAAAAGGTTGACATCTGGGGCCGTCGCCGTCTGGCGTACGACATCAAGAAGAAGTCCGAAGGTATCTACGCCGTGGTGAACTTCACCGCTGCACCGGCTACCGCCAAGGAACTTGATCGCCAGCTGTCTCTTAACGAGACGATCATGCGCACCAAGATCATCCGTCCTGAAGACCAGAAGGTCGTTGCTGAGTAATCAGCCCCTTCCAGATCTTTATCCCGCAGGAACGAACAAGGAGGCAGTAGATGGCAGGCGAAACCACTATTACGGTCATCGGTAATCTCACCAATGACCCCGAGCTGCGGTTCACCCCGTCTGGCTCAGCAGTAGCGAACTTCACCATCGCTTCTACTCCCCGGACCTTTGACCGCCAGTCCAATGAGTGGAAGGACGGGGAAACCCTGTTCCTCCGCGCATCTGTATGGCGCGAAGCAGCCGAGAACGTGGCCGAGTCCCTCACAAAGGGCATGCGCGTCATCGTTTCCGGCCGTTTGAAGAGCCGTTCCTACGAAACAAAAGAAGGCGAAAAGCGCACCGTAATCGAGCTTGAGGTCGACGAAATCGGCCCCAGCCTGCGTTACGCAAACGCCAAGGTCAACCGTACCCAGCGCTCCGGCGGTGGGCAGGGCGGCTTCGGTGGCGGCAACGCCGGTAATTCCGGTGGCTTTGGAGGTGGCGCTCCTGGTGGAAACCAGGGCGGCGGCAACTCCGGTGGAACCTGGGGCGGCAACCAGCCCGCACAGCAGCAGGATGACCCTTGGGCTACGCCCGGTGTCAGCAATGCTGGCGGTGGCGGCTGGGGCAACGGCCCGGATTCCGAACCTCCCTTCTAAACAAAAAATAAACGTCCGACGCCGGACGCCCACCCGGACTGCCGAAAGGCACCTTGGTGGCAACCGCCGTCGAACACCACCATCCCGTGGATCAATATCCACGGGCTCCATAGAAAAGGAGCTCCACGATGGCTAAGGCTGAACTCCGTAAGCCCAAACCAAAGTCCAACCCCTTGAAGGCCGCTGACATCACCGTCATCGACTACAAGGACGTAGCACTGCTGCGCAAGTTCATCTCCGACCGCGGAAAGATCCGCGCTCGTCGCGTTACTGGCGTTACCGTTCAGGAACAGCGCAAGATCGCCCAGGCAATCAAGAACGCCCGCGAAGTTGCTCTGCTGCCTTACTCCGGCGCTGGCCGCGGCTAAGGGAAGGGATTAACTAACATGGCAAAGCTCATTCTGACCCACGAAGTAACCGGTCTCGGTGCTGCTGGCGACGTTGTGGAGGTCAAGGACGGTTACGCACGTAACTTCCTGCTGCCCCGCGGCTTCGCTCTGACCTGGTCCAAGGGTGGCGAGAAGCAGGTTGAGTCCATCAAGGCTGCCCGCGCCGCTCGTGCGCACGCTTCTGTTGAAGCTGCACAGGCACAGGCCCAGGCTCTGTCCTCCAAGAAGGTCAAGCTCGAGGTGAAGGCCGGCGAGTCCGGTCGTCTCTTCGGCACCGTCAAGCCTGCTGACGTCGCTGCTGCTGTTGAGGCTGCTGGCCTCGGCGCCATCGACAAGCGCAACGTTGAACTGCCGAACCACATCAAGTCTGTCGGTTCGTACACGGCCAACGTTCGCCTGCACGAGGACGTTTCCGCTGTCATCGACCTTGAGGTCGTTGCAGCAAAGTAGTCTCTGACTGCATCTAAAGACCCCCGCTGCCGGATTCCGGTGGTGGGGGTCTTTTGTGTGCTCACCGACTCCGCCGAGTTGACACTTCACCCCCATGTTGGCGCTCAACATGGGGGTGAACTGCCAACTCGACAGGGGATTCATGGCGTGTGGAGCTCCTCCATGACGTGCTGGTACCCCGTACGGATCATTTGCGCAAGGACGTCGCGGTCCACGTCGTCGAGCTTGTTGACGTAGAGGCAGGCGGCGCCTGCCTTGTGCTTGCCGAGCTCGGGGAGCAGCCGGTCCGCATCGGGACCGTACGTCAGTCCGTACAGCGCCAAATTGCCCTTGCGTGGTGAAAATCCGACGGCGGCCGAGTCGCCTTCGCGGCCGGTTTCGTATTTGTAGTGATAGCTGCCGAAGCCCACAATGGTGGGTCCCCACATGACGGCTTCCTGGCCGGTGATGTCACGCATCATCTCCAGCAGTTCGAAGCCGTCCGCACGCCGGGTCGGGTGCTCCACGGAGGCCAGGAATTCTTCCACGGACACGTCACTGGGCTGGGTCTTGTTCTCTGCCATGCTGGTAGTTTCGCAGACGCAGGGCGCGTGCGTCAGCAAAACCGGCCAGCAACCGGTGATAGCCTGCAGCGGTGACTTCAGAAGCCCTCCGCAGCCGCCCGTTCCACCAAGTGGACGTCTTCTCCGATCAACCGTACCGGGGCAATCCGCTTGCCGTGGTGGTCGATGCCGAAGGCCTCAGCGGAGAGACCATGCAGCACTTCGCCAACTGGACCAATCTTTCCGAGACCACGTTTCTCCTCCCTCCCACTGACCCCTTGGCGGACTACAAGGTGCGGATCTTCACGGGCAGCGAGGAGTTTCCGTTCGCAGGACATCCCACCCTGGGTTCAGCGCACACGTGGCTTCAGGCTGGGGGAGTGCCTAAAACTGAGGGGGTCCTTGTCCAGGAGTGCGGCGCCGGTTTGGTGAGGCTGAAGCACGACGCCGGACGGTTGGCTTTCGCCGCGCCCCCACTGACGCGCTTCGGCCCGGTCAGTGAGGATATCAAGACCCAGCTCGCGGCAGCCCTGCGTCTTCCGCAGGATGAGTTGCTGGACATTTCGTGGCTGGTCAACGGACCCACATGGATCGGCGTGCTGCTCGGCTCCGCGGAACAGGTGCTGGCCATCGAGCCGGACCTTGTTGCCATGGGTGACCTCAAGGTCGGTGTGATTGGACCGCAAGAACCGGGTACCGGCGTCGACTTTGAAGTCCGTACGTTCATCCCGGGCGACGCCATGGTGGAAGACCCGGTCACGGGTAGTTTCAATGCCGGCGCGGCGCAGTGGTTGATCGGCAGTGGCCGGGCGCCTGAGGAGTACGTGGCAGCCCAAGGCACGGTGCTGGGCAGGGCGGGCAGGATCCACATCAAAGCTCAGGACGGCGAGATCTGGGTGGGCGGAGCATCGGCCACGTGCATCGAAGGAACGGTGCTGCTCTAAGAGTTTCGCCTGGGTACTTCCCTCAGCGCTGTCACGTGCGCTTGGGCCTCGACAGCACCACCACCAGGAAAATCCCTGCACTGAACACGGCCTGCACCATCAGGACGACCCCCGGGACGTACCCCAGATAGAGCGCCACGAGCAGCGGGATGGTCGCCAGGATGGTCACGTCCAGCCCGCGCAGCAGGGAGCCCAACTGCGCACGGGGAACAGGTCCGAACGGAGTTTCAACCGGCGGAGCGGTCCAGTCAGGAGGCGTCCTGGTGGCCGAGCGGAGAGTTCCCGCGCCCATGCCCACACCTGCGAGGGCGCCGACCAGCACCAACCAAGGATCCGCAGCGCCGAGGAGAGCCAAAAGCCCACTGAGCACGGCCATCCATACGGACATGGCAAGGCACGGCATGAGTGTGCGGCTGGTCCTGACCAGTGCCGGATGCAGTGGCAGCACGGCGTCGAGTTCAGGAACCAGGGCGGTCTTCCGGGCCACGGTCCCCAACCCGGACGCCGTGGCGCACCCCGCGATCACGATCACCGCCAACTGTACGAACTCCGGCAGCCCGCCTTCCACCAGGAGCATGGCGATGCAGGCAGCAAGCCACAGGATCGGTGGCAGCAGCGGAGGATTGAGTCTGAGGAAGGCAACTGCATCAGCACGGATCAGCGCCCCCAGGGGGCCGCGCGTTGGTCGGGCGTAAAAGCGGGCTGCCCTGCCGCCGTCGACCTTTTGACGGCCGCCGCTCAAGGCGCGCAGCACCTCATTGGAGTCCATCATGAAGAGAGACGCCCCCGCATGACCGGCCACGGCTCCGCCGCGAACCAGCTCGTCACCCCGCACGCGTCCGGACCGCGGCACAACAAGCGCCAAGAGTCCGACGACGGCAAGGCCCGCCAGCGCTGTTGGCCACGGAGACCAGGACAGCGCGGGAAGGAGCGAGCACCCCAGAAGCGCCGCTGCCGTGATCGCTTTACCCACACGGGGACTTGGCAGACCGAGCTGTTGGACAGCTGCCAGAACCAGCGCAATGGCGCCGGCGCAGCCGAAGGTGAGTGAAGCGAGAAGGTGTTCAACCGGAGCGCGGTCAACGGCGGTCACCATGCTGAAGGGAAGATGGATGATGGCCGAACCAGCGGCGGTGAGCGCGACTTTACGGAGGAACGGCGGCAGGACCATGGGGCGGCGATCCACCGGAAGTGTCAGCCACCAGGTACTTTCCGCGCCATTAACGGTCATGGGTCCGAGTTTGCGTGCCAGGTTGCTGATGACCAGAAGGACCGCGAAGGTCACGGACGTCCACAGGACGGGTTCCGGCAGGACGATCCATTGCTCGCCGATAATGCTGCCGGTGGTGGAAGCACGGTCCGCGATTTCGTTGCGCAGCGCAAGAACGAACGAGGCCGCGATGGTCAGGGACACGCCGATGCCGAGGGCCCAGCTGTAGGCATCGACGAACCTGTCGCCCCACGAGATACGACTGCGTTCATAGCGTCGGGCGGAGCGGCGGGTGAACCGGACGATCTCAGCGGCCAGCTCCCTGTTCTGCCCAATCGGTTCAAGGGTGAGCATGTCAGGAGCCGGCAATGATCGAGGCCCCCTGTTCCGGATCGAATTCCTGGACTTCCTCGTCAATCACCAAACACGTGGAGGCCGTAGCGAGCAGCAGCTGGGGATCGTGGGTTACCAGAACCACTGCTCCACCGCTTTTGGCATGGGCGGCGATGCGCTCACCGAGGGCCACGCGCATCCGGGGATCGAGCCGTTGCTCCGGCTCATCAAGGATCAGGAGCGACGACGGGCGGATCAGTCCTGCTGCCAGCAGCAGCCTGCGCCGCTGGCCGGATGAGAGGGCATCAGGGATGGCTTGCGATCTCCCCACGAGCCCGAAGAAGTCCAGCTCTTCCTCAACGCGCGCTTCGGGATGGTCCAATGAATGGCCCCGGGCAATGAGGAGAAGGTGTTCCCGGACTGTGAGGGACGGGAAGAAGAGGTCGTCGTCGAACACTGCTGAAACCTGGCGGCGGAAGGGAACGGCGTCCGGGTCGATGAGGAGGCCGTGGACTTTTACGTCGCCGGCCAAAGAAGCCTGCCGTCCCGCAAGAGTGCGGGCCACTGTGGATTTTCCCGCGCCGTTGACACCCACGATTCCCAAGACTTCACCCGCGTCCACGGATGTAGAAACTTCCCCGCACACCGGAGCACCGGCGTACCCGACCAGCACGCCTTCGGCTTCCAAAACCATCCCCATGCTGCAACCCTACCGGCGGGATTGGCGCGACCTTGCCGGACCGTTTAGCGTGAGTCCTATGTCAGCATCCGATGCTTCCGCGAAGGCCAACGGCAACCCTTTGCTTGTCCTGGGCAAGATCACGTCCATCCTGGATGCTTTCTCGTTGTCCAACCCTGTACTGCAGTTGGCCGACATCCGCGAGTTCACCGGCATGCCCACGTCAACGGTGCAGCGGCTGGTCACTAACCTCACGTCGCAGGGCTTCCTGGATCGTGAGGGCGACGCGTACCGCATCGGCATGCGGATGGCCTACTGGGCGGCGCCGGCAACCCGCGGCATGGAGGTGGTGGATATCCTGAGTCCGCTGCTCAAGACCCTGCGGGACACCACCGGCGAGACTGCGTGCTTCTTCAAAGCAGAGCAGCACTACAGGGTCTGCGTGGCCATGGCGGATACGCACCACGCGCTCCGCCGGGAGATGCACCTGGGCAAAATTGTCCCGCTCCACGCAGGGTCGGCAGGCAGGGTGCTCCTGG
The DNA here is from genome assembly GCF_052113445.1 of Paenarthrobacter sp. YAF11_1. Lineage (NCBI taxonomy): Bacteria > Bacillati > Actinomycetota > Actinomycetes > Micrococcales > Micrococcaceae > Paenarthrobacter > Paenarthrobacter sp. YAF11_1. The sequence continues at coordinate 124,549 of NZ_JBFRDF010000014.1, read as the reverse complement.
CCTGGTCACCGGAATTGATGGAAGCTGTCCTGCGGGATCCGTTGGAATCCATCACGGACTACACCATCACCAGTTCAGAGGAGCTCGAAGCGGCCGTCAAGAAGACCCACGCGGACGGGTTTGCCATCACCGTGGGCGAGCGGGAAGACGGCGCATCAGGGCTATCCGCGCCGGTTTTCGATTCGGCCGCCGGTCTGGTGGGTGCCGTAACCATCAGCGGGCCAACCCTTCGGATGCCGCTGGAGACATGCGAGGCTTGGGTGGAGCCCCTGCTGGCTACCGCTGAGCACATGACCAGGCTGATCGGTGGACGTTTTCCCGGCGAGAGCTGAGCAATCAACGTGAGGGAGAATGACGATGGCTGAGAAACACCCCACGGTGGACGCCTACATCGCAGCGCAGCCTGAGGCCACCGGGCTGATCCTCCAGGAGATCCGTAGAAGCATTCACGCAGCAGTCCCCAATGCCGGCGAGATGATCAGTTATGACATTCCCACCATCACCATCGATGGACACTATGTGGTGTATTTTGCTGCTTGGGCGCACCACATTTCGGTGTATCCAGTACCCCGTGGAGGCGAAGCCTTGAACAACGAGTTGGAGCCCTATCTGTCCGGGAAGGGAACCTTGAAGTTTCCGCTGGCCAAGCCGGTCCCTTACGAGCTGATTGCCAGGGTTGCCGCCCAGCTCGCGGCGGAGAGAAGACGGGAACACTGATGCGTGATTTTGCGACCCTGGTGGCGGAGGCCGAGGAAGCCGACGTGAACGGCTGGGGATTCGGATGGCTGGACGGGCGGGCCAGCGAAGAGCGGCCGCCGTGGGGATTCGCGGGGCTGCTGGCGGATCGCCTTGCCACTGTCCGGAGCGCTCTTGACTTGGACACAGGCGGCGGCGAGGTGCTCTCCGAAGCCGCCCAGTTTCCCGAATTGATGGCTGCCACCGAGGGTTGGCCGCCCAACGCCCAACAGGCCCGTGGGTTACTGGGGCCGCGTGGGGTGGACATCGTGGAAACAACAGCCGGCTCCGGCCTGCCATTCCCTGACGGCTCCTTCGAGCTCGTGACCGCACGCCACCCGGTCAGCCCCGATTGGGAAGAAATTCACCGCGTCCTGGTCCCCGGCGGCCACTATTTCGCCCAACATGTGGGACCGGCGTCGGCCTTTGAACTGATTGAGCATTTCCTGGGGCCTTTACCGGAACAGCGGAAGGGCCGTGACCCCCACTCTGAGTCAGCCGCCGCGGAAGCGGCAGGCCTCACTGTCACCGACCTCCGAACGGCCAGGTGCCGCATGGAGTTCTTTGATGTGGGCGCGGTGGTGTGGATTTTGCGGAAATGCGTGTGGTGGGTCCCCGGCTTTTCGGCAGAGAAGTACATGGACAAGCTCAGGGAGTTGGACCACCGGATGAGGGCGGGCCACCCGTTTGTTGCCCATTCAACGCGGCACCTGATCGAGGCCCGTAAAGAGCCTAAGTAGCAGGCCGGTGCAGCCCGGCCCGCTGCACTTACAGCAGCGCCCGGGCCTCAAGGTCTTCCATGGCCCAGGTGAGGATCTTAAGGTCGAAAGGATCGCGCTCTTGGATGCCGAAGAGGTAGGCGTCAAAATCCCAGGGCCCGGCGTTCCCACCATTGGCCCAATACCAGGCCCAAAGATCGTCCAGGGTGACCTCATGCTCCATGACCAGCGCCCGGGCCGTCTGGCGTGAGTCTTCCATGATTTCCCCACTGCTGACACAGCACCAAACCGCATCAGGCTCATTGGCGTGGATCCTGCTTCTTAACGTGCATTTTCATGCTTTCACGTTCAGGGCCTATCCGAAACCCCAGCAGCTTTACGAATACTATGGGAACTTCCGAGGAAAACTACCGCCTGAAAAGGGACCTCGCAATGAATCAGGAGCACACTGTGGATTCTGCACGGACCTTTGAGTCAATTGTCATCATCTTCAACCCCAACAGCACCGGGGATGCGCCTGAGCTGGCGCAGCAGTTGCATGACCGGCTGAAGGAACTCCTCACCTACCAGCCCGAGATCACCCTCCAGCCCACCGAGCACGCCGGCCACGCCGTCGATCTGGCGCGGGAAGCGGCCGGCAAGGGCGGTGACGTCCTGGTAGTTTCCGTCAGCGGCGATGGCGGCTACAACGAGGTGGTCAACGGTGTGATGCAGGCTKGGAACCCCAACGCCGTCTGTGCAGTCAGGGCTGCCGGCAATGCCAACGACCACAGCAGGATCATGGCCACCAAGCCTTTGGAGGAGGCCATCGCGGAGGGCCACGTGCACAACATCGATCTCCTCCGCATCCACACGGGCCAAAAAGAGAATGAGCCCCTCGAATATGCGCATTCCTACATCGGATTCGGCTTGACCCCTGTGGTGGCCACTGAATTGGAAAAAGGCAGCAAGGGGGCGCTGACGGAAATGGTCACCGTGATCCAGACCTTTTCCAAGTTTGAGCCCTTCGCCGTGCGATTGGAGGACGGGAAACGCCACAGGTTCGACAGCCTCGTCTTCGCCAATATCAATGAAATGGCCAAGTACGCCACGCTCAGTGAAGCAGCAAGCCACCCGTCGGACGGCAAATTCGAAGTCATTATCTTCCCCCACATGCCTAAATGGCGGGTCCTGCTGACTGCGCTGAAGGCCACCACACAGGGCCTGGGCGACCAGCCGAGCGTGAGCCGATACGAATTCACCACGCTCAAGCCACTTCCCTACCAGATGGACGGTGAGGTGAAGAGCGTCGAAGCCAACGTCAAAGTCACTGTGGAATGCGCCCCCGGCGCCTTGGCTACGCTCGGTTAGTCCGCGCCTAGCCTGTAGGGGCGCAGGCGGCGGTGACGAAGTCGTAGATCCGGCCGCGCAGTTCATTCGACGCCGCGATCTTCACCAACCCCTGCCGTTCTCCCACGGTGATCCTCAGCGGCAGGAGCGTCCCTACTTTGTCCTCGGCCACGGCATGTGGGTCACAGCGCGCGGGTCTGATGTGCAAGGCCAGATCTCGTGTGGCGTCACCGGGGGCGATGGTCACGTTCCGAGGCCAAGGATCAGCGGGCGTCTCCGCCAGAAGAGTGGTTCCGTCGATCGACTCAATGGTGAGGCGCTTCGCCGTTCCACCCGGCGTGGCCGGCGTGACGACAAGGCGCACGACGGCGGTGCGGCCGTCCGCTGCTACCTCAAGTGCGGGGTCCAGGTCCATGGTGGCGACGGCGGCGGCTGCGGCTGCGAGGCACAGCTCGCCTGCGTTTCGGGTCAGGACGCCGTAGGGATCGGTCGCGGCGGCGTTTTCCTCCACGGGGTCTTTGTCCGGTGCGGCGTAGGTGATCCTGGCGTTGAGTTCCGGTGGCGAGTCTCCTGATGCTTCGCAGGCTGCCGCGGGCAAAGCAGCAGGAAGGCTTTTAGGTTGACGGGGCGGCAGCTCCAGGCCGCCTTCTGACGGTTCCCAGGAAATGTCATCGTCAAAAAGCGTGGATCGCAGCCGCGCTCCCGTCACCGTCAGGGGAGCGTCCGTGGTGTTGGTGAGCTGCAGCAGGATGGCCTGCTTGCCGTATTGGTCCCGGGACTGGTTGACCTCAACGGTGATGGGGCCTGAGCCAGTGGTGGAGGGCTGCTGGCTGGAATCCCCGGAGTCACACGCGGCTGCAAGCGGCAGGGCCACTCCAATGGCCATCCCCACCACAAGAGAACGCCACGTCTGGTCCGCCATGCGATCAGTGTAGGGCGCACGTCAATAACAGTCTGCGGTATCAGCTACTGCGTGAGCCCCTGGTGTTTGGAAAGCGCCAGGCAAGATCTCAGCCTGTATTGGGCATTAGCTGGTGCGTTCAGGCCGATAGGATGTCCGCACGTACTAAAGAATTCCGTCCGTTGACGCAACGACGAAAGGCGACACTGATGTCGTTCCAGGCTTACCTCGATGCCATTGAAGACAAGACTGGCCTCACTCCGAGGCAATTGGTTGAAATTGCGGAAACCAAGGGCTTCAACGAACCCTCGGTCAAGGCAGGAACCATTCTTGAATGGCTCAAAGCGGACTATGAACTTGGCCGCGGCCATGGAATGGCGCTGGTGCACGTCATCAGGAAGGGCCCGCAGATCGACAGCAAGCATGTGGGTTCGGACGGCACCCACCGGGATGAGTCGGACACGCTTTGGCTGGACGGCAAGGCCAGCAAGCCACAGCCGTGACGGGCGGCGGCCTATGGCGGGCATTCACTAAGCATGCTTAGCTTAAGGTCATCGCCACGGCCGTCCGTTTCAGAAAGGGATCCGCATGTCCACAGTGACCCAGGTATTCGACGCTCCCGCGGCTCACGTGTGGAAAGTGATCGCTGACGGGTGGCTCTACTCTGGCTGGGTTGTGGGTGCCTCGAGGATCCGCGCCGTAGACGATCAGTGGCCGCAGGTGGGCTCCACGTTGCACCATTCTGTAGGATCCTGGCCCTTCCTCATCGACGACAGCACCCGCGTGACCAGCATGGAATCCGGCCGAAAGTTGGAACTCCTGGCTAAAGGCTGGCCACTGGGCGAAGCCAAGATCCGGATCACACTGGAAGACCTGGGCGGTTCCGAGAGCCGGGTTTCCATCGCCGAAGATGCCGTCCGCGGCCCGGGGAAAGTGATTCCCAAGGCCCTGCGGGACCCAGTGATTGCTGTCCGAAACCGAGAGACCCTGAAGCGTTTGGAACTTATGGCCAAGGGCGGAGCGGGCAGACTGAGCTAGAGCGCCGCGATTGCCCTGCCGGCAGCCCGCATGGCTCCGACATCGGTGGCTACTAATATGCGTGCAAAGTTGTCGGCGTAGCTGCCCAGGTCCTCGTGAACCGAGCCCACCACAGCCACCACGGGGATGGCCCGGCCTGAGCGTTGCACCCGCTTCAGGATGGCCGAGATGATCTTTCCCTCGCCAGTCTGGGAATCCAAACGCCCCTCACCCACCACAACGGCTTCAGCGGTAGCCAGCAGGGAATCGAAGCCGGCCGCATTCAGCACGGCTTCGGCCCCGGATACCAGTTCGGCGTCAAAATGCGCCCACAGCCCACCCGACAGCCCGCCTGCCGCGCCGGTGCGGGGGACTCCGGAAGGATCGCGCGGCAGCGAAGACGCCAGGCGCTCCAAGCGTTCCTCCAGCAGGGCAACCGTTGCTGGATCAGCACCTTTCTGGGGCCCGAACACCCGCGGGGCATCCAGGAACGATGTGGTGACGTCGGACAGCACTGTGATCCAGGCATCGCCAAGACCCCCATTTTCGGCGATGGCCCGGACAGCGCCGGCACCCCCGTCAGTGGTCGCCGAACCGCCCGCGGCCACCAGGATGTTATTGGCACCAAGATTCACCGCCGCTGCGATCAGGAGCCCGGTGCCATAGGTACTGGCCGACATCGCGTCCTGCGGACTTGAACGGACAGCGGACAGCCCACTCGCCTGCGCAACCTCGACGACGGCGGTCCCGTCCGGTGCCAGGCCCAGGACCGCCCGCAGCGGCTCACCCCAGGAATCGACGACGTCGACACTCACCGGAGAGGCGCGAAGGCTGCGGCAGAGCGCATCAAAAGTTCCCTCCCCACCGTCGGCGACGGGAAGCTGCGTAGCCGAGCCGCCGCCGTCGTGAATTCCTGCTGCGATGGCAGCCGCCACCTCGGCAGCCGTGTAGGTGCCCTTGAAACTGTCAGGGGCGACGAGGATGGTCATGCCCGGATGAGCGGGTTGACGGGGTGGAGCGGCAGGCGGCCGTCAGCCATGGCAATCGCGTTAAGGGCGCTGAGCCTGGCCATTTCCGCGCGGACTGGGACTGTAGCGCTGCCAACGTGGGGGAGGAGGACCGTGTTGGGCAACTCGGCGAGGCCGGGCGCGAGCCGCGGTTCATCCTCGAAAACGTCCAGGCCAGCACCGCTGATCGTGCCGTTGCGCAGCGCATGAACCAGCGCGGCCTCGTCCACCACCGGACCGCGGGCCGTGTTGATGAGGATGGCTTCGGGCTTCATCCGTTGCAAGACGGACGCATCCACCAGGTGCCGGGTCTGATCGTTGAGAGGGACGTGCAGTGATAGGAAATCGCTGCGCTCCACGAGTGAATCCCACGGTACCTGCCGGACCTTGCCGGCGAACTCTCCCAGCTCTTCATCACTGACAGGGCGGTCACCTGGCGGACGCGGAGCAAAGAGCACCTCCATGCCGAAGCCCAGCGCGCGCCGAGCCACAGCCCGGGCGATCCTGCCGAAACCGGCCAATCCCAGGACGGCGCCGGAAACATCGCGGCCCAGCATGAACTCCGGCTCCCACCCAAGGAACTTTCCTTCGCGGACTACCCGGTCTGCTTCCACCACGCGACGGGCGGTACCGAGCACGAGCAGCATGGCAATGTCCGCGGTGGCATCTGTCAGGACGCCGGGCGTATTGCCCACCAGGATGCCGTGCCGGGTAGCGGCGTCGATGTCGATGTTGTTGTAGCCCACCGCGTAGTTGGAGACGCCTTTCAGGCGGGCTGCCGCCAGCAGCGGTTCATCGATGATGTCGCGCAGTTGGGTGAGCACTACGTCGTAATCGCCTGAAGCGCACAGCGCGGAGAGCGCATCGTAGTCAGGCGGCTCGGGCAGGACGGTGACCCGGCCGGCGTCGGACAGCAGTTGAAGACCAGGTTCCGGGATGGCCGTGGTGACCAGGAAATGATGACCCATGCTTAGTTGCCTCCAGCGGAGGCCGGCTGCACAACGGAAGGCATGACCCAGTCAAAAGCCGCAGCCTTGGACCGCGCACCCTGAGCTGCCTTGGAACGGTTCGGCTCACCCAGTTCCGCCAACAACTTCTCTGAAAGGGCCACAAGCTCGCCGAACACGTCCGGAGTCAGCCACTCAGGACGTGTCGCAAAGAGTATGTCCTCGCTGGAGGTGTTGCCGCTGGCGCCGGGTGCGAACGGGCAGCCGCCCAGACCACCCAGGGCGCCGTCCACCATGGCGGCTCCGGCCTGGATAGCGGCGAGTGTGTTTGCTACACCCAAGCCCCAGGTATCGTGGCCGTGATAGACGATCCTGCGTGCAGGGGACTCGTCCCGAACCCGGGTGATGAGCCGGGCGACCTGCGCTGGAACGGCCTGCCCCAGGGTGTCGCAGATGACGATGTCCGTGGTGCCCTCAGCCCGGGGGTCGTTGGCGATGGAAAGGATCCGCTCCTCGGGAACGTAGCCCTCAAAGGGGCAGGTGAAGGACGTGGCGATGCACAGCTGGATGCGGCCATTCACTGCGCGGGTGTACTCGACAGCTTCGGGCAAAGCGGCCAGGCTCTCATCAGTGGTCCGACCGATATTGGCCTTGTTGTGCGAATCGGAGGCGGACAAGCAGTACTGGAAGTTCCGTGCTCCGGCGGCCGATGCTTTGGCGACGTGACCGGGAGTGGCAACCCAGATCCAGCATTTTTCCAGTTCCTCGGGGGTGAGGGCTTGCACCACTTCAAGTGTGTTGGCCATGGTGGGGACAAGGTCCGCGCGGGCCATGGAGCCCAGCTCGATCGCCGGAACTCCGAGTCGGAGCAGTTCGCGCACCGTCTCGATCTTCTGCTCTGCGGGCAGGAGTTTGCCGGTGAGCTGGAGCCCGTCGCGCAGCGTGACGTCCCGCAGTATGACGTTGCCCAGCGTAGTGGCCAAGGGGCTTTCGAAGCGGTTCATGGTCGGAGGGCCTCCTCGCGGCCGGAAGCCGCATTGATCTGTGCGGCGTCCATGTTCAGGAGCCCGCCAAGGATTTCTTGCGTATTTTCGCCCAGGTCCGGTCCGAGGTTACGGATGGGCAGGGACTGGTCCCCGATCACCGGAACAATGCCCGGGAAGCCCACGCCTGGGAGGATTTCCTCGCCGGTGGAAACGTCGAACTTCTGGATCATGTTGCGGGCGGCATACTGGCTGTCCGTGCTGATGTCGGCGGCGGTATAGATGGGTCCGGCCGGAACCCCTGCGGCCTCGAGGGCGGCCAGCGCCTCAGTACCTGAAAGCGTCGCTGCCCACTCACCGATCGCCTGATCCAGCTCCTCACGTTGGGCCCAGCGCCCGGCATTCGTTTGCAGCGAAGGGTCCTCAGCGAGGTCGGGGCGCCCGATGGTCTGCATGTACCGCTGGTAAATGGAATCGCCGTTGCCTGCCACCACGATGCTCGCGCCGTCCTTGCACACGTATGCGTTGGAGGGAGCGATGCCCTCCATCCGGCCGCCCACGCGCTGCCGGTCCACGCCGTACGCCTGGTAATCCGGAATCAGCGATTCCATCATGGAGAACATGGCTTCGTTCAGCGCAACGTCGATGATGCGCTCGGTGAGCGGGACAGCGCCAGCCGAGTCCCGGCGTCGTGCTTCACGCTGGTACAGGCTCATCATGGAGCCGAAGGCGGCGTACAGGCCCGCGATCGAGTCACCTATGGAGACGCCAACCCGGACGGGCGCGCGATCCGGGTCACCCACCAGGTTGCGGAACCCGCCGTACGCTTCGGCGACGGCGGCGAAGCCGGGCCGCTCGGACAGCGGGCCCGTCTGCCCGAACGCCGAGATGCGGGTGACGATGAGGTCCGGGTTCGCCTGGTTGAGGACCTCGGGGCCAAGGCCCCACTTTTCCAGGGTGCCGGGCCGGAAGTTCTCCAGGAGGATGTCGCACTTGGCCACCAGCTCCAGTACTGCTTGCTTGCCGGCCTCCGTGCGGAGATCCAGGACCACGGACTTCTTGTTGCGGTTCAGCGTGCGGTACAGCATGGACGTGTTGCCCTTGTGCAGGCGCCAGTTGCGCAGTTCGTCGCCGGTTCCGGGCCGTTCAACCTTGATGACCTCAGCGCCGAAGTCGGCCAGGAGCCTGCCTGCTGTGGGTGCGGCGATGTAGTTGCCGAGTTCCAGGACCCGGACGCCGTCCAGAGGGGCGATTGTTTGGTGTGTCATGGTCTTCTTTCGTGCGTGGTGGGTAGGCGGATGACGGGGCCGGTCAGAACAGCAGGCTCATGGGCAAGATCAGCAGGATCGCCACCACGGAGGCCACGGACACTCCCACCGTGACCGATTTGAGTGCACCCCTCACACTCTGGCCCAAAAGTGACTGCAGGAGCCAGAACGTGTTGCTGGTGACGTGAACCATGAAGAGCGATCCCGCGCCGGCAGCAAGGGCCAGCAGCACAGGATCCAGGCCGATGGCCGGTGCGATGGGTGCCAGCAACCCGGCCGCAGTGATGGCGGACAACGTTACGGACCCGACGGCGATGTGCAGCACAGCGGCGATGGCCCAGACCACCAGCAGCGGGGCCACGGTGCTCGCGGAGAAGAAGCCGCCCAGGATGTCGCCCAAACCGGCTGCGGCGACGGTTGCGGCCAGCGATCCGCCCACGCCGGTAAGGATGAGGATCTGGCCGCTTTCCTTGAACCCCACCGCGATGGCCTCTTCAACCTTCTTCTGTCCGATGGCCGCGCGCGTCACCAAGCAGGTACCGATCAGGCCGATCAGCAGCGCAATCACGGGCTCGCCGAGGAGTTGGAGCCAGGGGAGCTCGATCTCGAAAATCTCCAGGATGGCACCGGCTCCGATGAGGAGCAGGGAGGTCAGCAGGGGTGCGAACAGCAGGATCAGCGGGGCTTCTTTACGTTCACGTTCGACGACGGCGACACTTCCGCCGGACGGTTGGGCGCTGGATGCTGGAGAGCCGGGCGCTTTGTTCGCAGCTGACGGCACGGGTGCCTGGCCGCTGGCAGCGGGCTCTTCGCCCTCGCTGTCTTCCTCGGCCACGAACGTGTGGTCCTCGTCCTTGGCTTCATTCCAGAATCCTCGGCGGAACAGCAAGGTCATGATGGCGATCGAGATGATGATGGTGGGGATGACCAGAAGCAGGCCGAAGAGCAGCATCTTCCCGAGCGGCACGTTAAGGAGGCCGGCTAGGGCAAGGGAAGCGACGCCGGGAACGGTGAAGACAATGCCGCATTCAAGGGCGATGGCCATGGCGGTAGCCATCCGAGCCGTGCCGAGCTTTCCGATCTTCGGGGCGAGCTTCCGGGCCAGTGGAGCGGAGATGACCAGCAGTACGTCGAGGAAGATCGATTGAAGGACCGTGCCGATGGCCAAACCCATGGTGTAGGGGAGGCGCTTGGGGCCGAAGGTTTTGAGCAGGTTCTCTACGAGGCGCCGGATCGCGCCGCTCTGATTCAGTATGGAGCCCATCAGGACGCCGAACGCGATGAGTAAGCCGACGTCCACCATGATCTCGCCGAAGCCACCCGTGATGGTTTTGACGGTCTCTTCGACGCCGAGGCCCACCGCCAAGCCAAGGTATACGGAGGCGAGGATCAGGGAAATCACCGGGTTGACCCGGAAGCGGACGATCAACAGGACAGCGGCCAGAACCGCGACAGCTGTGTTGATCAGAACAGCAATGTCTGACATGGGAAATCCGATCGTTGGGCCTTCCACTTTGAAGGCTGAATCTGATGCGCGCAGCGTGAGCCGGACCACATCACTCATCCCATATTATGAGTTTCAACTCATAATGCAAGCCTTTTCTGCAAATTAGACTGAACGGATGTCCTTCACCATCCGGTCAGCCCATCCCGTCGATGTGGCGGGCATTGTCGCTGCGGACATGTCAGCTGGGCGGACTTCAAACGCTGACGCTGAGCGATTCGCGGCGAACATCAGCGCCGCGGTCGCGGACCCCGCCCGTCTCGTCCTGGTGGCCGAAGCGCATGATGACGCGAACGCGGAAGGAGGCTCCGGCGTCGTGGGTTGGGCCAAAACGCATCACTGGGACTATGCGGACGGCCCGGCGCTGGCTGGGCACTACCTGGGTGGCGTCACCGTGCGGCCTGAATTCCAGCGCAGGGGCCTTGCGGCCCAGCTGACTGCGGCCCGTCTCTACTGGATATGGGATCGGGCAGAGTTCGCTTGGTATGTGGTCAACGCGCGCAACGAGGCATCGCTGGCGTTGCACCGAAGATGGGGCTTCAGGGAGGTCGCGCGGGGCGCCTGCTTTCACACCGTTTCGTTCGACGGCGGCGAAGGAGTGTTGCTGTCAGCGGCACGGCCGCAGGGCTGACGGCGGTAAACGCCGTGGCGGCCTTAGCATGGTCCACAGGTGCACCGACCGGGGGAGTGTGTGATGGGACCGTTGGAATCGATCCAAAGAAGCGCGGATAAGAGCCAATCAGCAGGCGCGGGCCCCGGTTCGCGGCCCCCGAGACCACGTTCCTCAAGGCTGAAGAAGCTGGATGTTGCGATTCTCCTGGTCCTGATCGTCCTTCTCGCACTGTCCGCTACCCCGTGGCCGTCCGCGATGTTGATCCGCAGTGTTTTTGAGCGTGGGGCGCAGGCGACCATCGACGAGATGACCCCCTACGTGCCGGATACGCCTCTGCAAACCCAGGCCGGCGTGGTGTACAAGCCCGGGTCCACCTTCGATGTTTTCAGCCCTGAGGGGACCACCGCGCCGCTGCCAACAGTGGTGTGGATTCATGGCGGTGCCTGGATTTCCGGAGCGCAGCGCGACGTGAATCCGTATCTCCAGATCATCGCCGCCGAGGGTTACACCACCATCGGCATGAGCTATCCGATCGCCCCCGAGGCCACCTATCCCACCGCCGTGCGTGACATCAACGAGGCCCTCGCCTACATCAAGGCCCATGCAGCCGAGCTGAACGTGGACACCAGCCGCATTGTGCTGGCCGGTGACTCTGCCGGGGCCCAGCTTGCGAGCCAGATGACCACGCTCACCGTAAACCCTGAGTACGCCAATCTGATGGGGATTCAACCCGCCCTTCAGAAGTCGGAGTTGGCCGCCACCATCCTGCATTGCGGTGTGTACGATCTTCGGGCCATGGCTGACCTTAGCGGCATCGTCGCCTGGGGATTCAAGACCTCCCTTTGGGCTTATACGGGCACCAAGGACTGGTCCGCCACCTACGCCGGGGCCACCATGTCCACCATCGACTTTGTCACCGACGACTTCCCGCCGACGTTCATCAGCGGTGGCAACGGTGATGGGCTCACGTGGCTCCAGTCCGTGCCCTACAGCAACCGCCTCAAGGATGCCGGCGTTCCGGTGACCGAGCTGTTCTGGCCCGCCACCCATGAGCCGGAACTGCCGCACGAGTACCAGTTCCACCTGAACTTCGATGAGGCGCGGGAGGCGCGGGACAAGACGTTCACCTTCCTGTCCACGCACGCCCCGCGGCGCTGATCATCCGCTTGTCCGGGAAAGTTCAAAGTATCTCCATGATGGAACTATTATTGGAGTATGACCTCCTCCCCTGAAGCCCCACCCGTCACGCGCAGGCCAGCGCTCTTCTGGGCCTCTGTCCTGTGTGTTGCCATCTTGGTCCTGGTGCCCCTGTGGATGCTGCTCGGGAATCCCGCTGTCCTGCGCGGGCACCCGTTGCTGCCCGCGCTATTGGTGACTGCCGTCGTCGTCGGACTTCTTTGGGCTGTTCTGCTGTGGCGCGGCCGCCGCGCGTCCCGCAAGCGTTCGGCGCTAAGGGCTGCTGGCGCGTGGGCCGGGCGCGTCGCTGTGCTGGCACTGGTGGCCATGCTGGTGTGGCTGAATCCGTTCGCCTACCAGCAGGGCGCCGTAGCGGCCGGGTCATCCTCCAAGGTGTCGGTGGTTGAAGAGCCGACGGCCATTGTCATGACGCCCGACGGTGCGCCCGCCAGCAAAGGGCTCGTTTTCTACCCCGGCGCCCGCGTGGAGGCGCGTGCGTATGCGGATATCCTCAAGCCGGCAGTGGATGCCGGCGTCCTGGTGGTGATCCTCAAGACACCCCTCAATCTCAGCTTATTGGACGGAAACCAGGCCCGCGGCACCATGGCGGCCCATCCGGAGATTTCCTCGTGGGCGGTTGGCGGGCATTCACTGGGCGGCGTCAGCGCAAGCTCGTTCGCCTTGGGCAACCAGGATGTCGACGGCCTGCTGCTGTACGCCTCCTACCCGTTGGATTCCATGCGTGACCGCGCGGGGCTGAAGGTCCTGTCCATCTCGGGCTCGGAGGACGGACTCAGCACGCCGGAAAAGATCAACGCCTCCCGCGAACTGCTGCCTCCTGACGCCACATTTGTGGAGGTCCAGGGCGGTAACCATGCGTTCTTCGGGGACTACGGGCCGCAGCCCGGCGACGGTGAGCCGACCGTGGGTCGCGACGTTGTCCAGGAGCAGATCGCATCCGCCACGGTTGCCTTCCTGACGGGGATCGTCGGGAGCTAAGGCCCGCCGGGAATAGTTCCGGCCACGCGCCTGTTCATTGATTTAGATGCAAACGCATGTAAGCTGAATGAACAAGCAACAGGAGAATGCCATGGAAACCCGCCGCATCACCGTCCTTTCCGCCGGACTCGGTGTCCCGTCATCGAGCCGCCTGCTGGCCGATCAGCTGGCCGTTTCCGCCGAGCGACAGTTGCGGGCGGCTGGGTACGACGTGCAGATCGACATCGTTGAACTGCGCGACCTTGCCGTGGATATCGCCAACAATTTCGTCACGGGCTATGCCGCGCCCCGCCTCGCCGAGGTGATTGCCGGCGTCGACCATTCGGACGCCATCATCGCCGTCAGCCCCGTCTTCAGCGCCTCCTACAGCGGCTTGTTCAAGTCGTTCATCGACGTACTGGACCCGAAGTCGCTGGACGGCAAAGCTGTTCTGCTCGGCGCCACAGGCGGCACCGACCGCCACCAGATGGTCCTCGATTACGCCATGCGCCCCCTGTTCACCTACCTGCGCACCAGAATTGCCGCCACAGGGGTTTTCGCGGGGCCGCAGGACTGGGGAAACACCGACGACGGCGGCTCGCCCCTTTCGGCGCGCGTGGACCGCGCTGCGGGTGAACTGGTGCAGTTGCTCAGCGGCCCCCAGCCGAACCGCAAACCAGACGCCCTTGAATCACTGCCGTTCGAACAGCTGTTGGCAGGTATTTCAGCGGGGCGGTAGCCCGCTTTCAGGAGAGTGGAAATACTCGCTCTGCCATGCCTGGGTCTTCCGCGCCTGGGCGTTGGCGGTTGCGGACCACGGAGGATAGACGCGGAACCCGCGCTTCCCGCCCCGGCCACTGATGGAACTGATGCCGTGAGTGACCAAGGCGGACCGGGGAAAGACGAAGTGTCCCGAGTTTTCTGCTTCCCGGACGGAGATCACCAAAGTGTCGGCATCGTTGGCTGTGGGGAGGTCCGCCGGGAACGGTTCCGTACCTCCGGCGGCTGACCGCCGCCACACCGCAACGAAGAGACCCACCTTGGTGGGCGTCACCTTGGCCACCCGGAAGCGGATCAGCGCAGTGCCGCTTGTCGCGGTTGCGGATCCGTACTCCGTGTTGTCCGGCTCGGCAACGGGGAGGGTGCACTTCCTCCCCAGTTGGTTCAATAGCCGGTGCGATTGAAGGACATCGGGATGAACCATCCGATCAGTATGCACGTGGTGCCGGGCGCTTGGTGAATCCCAGCCCTTGGGTGGCCCGAACTTTTTCACCTGCCTGATCGTTGGGGCAACCATGAAGTGTCCTGTGGATTCCATTGACCTGGTGATGAGCGAACGAAGCGGCGTGGAGATTGACTACTGCCCGCAATGCAGGGGAGTGTGGCTGGACCGTGGGGAGCTGGACAAGATCATTGATCGCGTTGCAGCAGAAACCGTCCCTGCCCCCGCCCGGCCGGCGGCTGCGCCGTCCCAGCCGCCCATCGCACCGCCACCCCTCTACAACCCGTTCGAATCCCGTCCGCAACAGCAGCGCTATGACGACAGGGACAGGCGCGACTATGACCGGCGGGATGGCGATCGGCGTGAAGGCTACGATCGCGATGGGTACGGCCGCAAGCGCAAGAAAAAGGAAGGCTTCCTCGGAGACCTGTTCGACTTCTAAGTCTTCCTAGTCGTCCAACAGCTCAATAAACTCGCGGGCCTGTTTGATGGTGATGTCTGAGTGGCGCGTCAAGGCGATGGCGGCGCCCTCAACATCGCCGCTTTTGGCGAGCGTCCGGATTCGACCGTAGATCTCATCGTTGAGCATATTGCTGCTCACTTCACGCGTCACCTCGCCTTTACTGACGATCGCCCGGTAACGGTACGGAAAACGTTCGGGCTCGTCATCATCCTCCGCCAGCAGGTCCTTGGCAGGCGTCTCCGGCGTGAAAGGCTGAGGGTGGGCCGCCAAGGCGCCCACCGCATCACGCGAGGCGCGCAGGCCCTCGCCAGTGGCCTGCAGGTAGAGCTTGATCGCTGCCATGCCCTGCCCCCGGGCGATCAGGGAGTAGAGCTGGCGGTGCTGCTCCTGGTTGAGCTTGGCGGCAGATTTCCTGGCCAGCTCCACGGGATCCTTCGGGGCATTCGCGGCTGCGACGCCCGCTTTGGTCTCAGCAGAGCGCTTGGAGAAGGAGCGCATCAGCAGTAGCACGCCCGCAATGACCGCAACGAGGATCAGGAGCGGGATGAGGATGGAATCCATGGCGTTGTCAGAGCCGATCTACGTAGTTCTTGGCGGTAAGCAGGTCCGAGTGGGTGGCTTGGCGCAGAACCTTGATGGCCTCGATCTTCTTCCCGCTGCGGACCAGGTTTTGCAGCTCGAGCGCAAGCTGCGGGTTCAGTTGGCCATTGGGAAGGACGGCGGGCTGGTGTCCGGTCTGGCCGGCAGCGTGTGACCTGGCTGCCTGGGCCTGAATAGCGGACCTCGTGTTCTCCGCCTGTTCCCGGTGGCTGGCCTCATTCTGGCTCGGCTTGGTAGTGGCTTCGATCCGGGCGCGCAGCGCCAGCGCCTCCTGTACTTGGGACGCTTGGTGCGCAGCCGAACGGGCCGCCAGTTCACGTTGATACCTCTCCGCGTCGGAGACTCCGGTATCCCGCGGTTTGAAGGCCGCCGTGAGTGCCCACAACAAGCCCACGAGGACAAGAAGCGGAAGGGCAATCGTCAACACGTCACCAAAGTTCATCCCCATACTTAGAGCTTATGCCAGAACTTGGTTATCCACAGCACATTCCACTTCCGGCATAGGCTTCTGAGATGGTGGTGTCAAATTAGGGCCCCACTTGTAAGATGCATCACATTTGCGGCATGTTTGGGGTGCTTTTCAACCCTCATAGGCCTCGACGCGGCGGGGCGTCTGTGGATGAAATTGCCGCAAATCTTTCTTTAGTCCACAGCTTGTGAGCGACGTTTCCGCAGGTCAGAGGCTAGTTTCCCCGAAAAGAATTTCTCTATCCACAGGGTAACGCACAGTCTGTGCACAACGTGGGGCTTGTATTCCACAGGTTATCCACAGGGGGTGCCAGGCGTCTGCTGTAACGTGTCTGGAGTGTCCATTTCGGACGCGAATATCCCCTGTTGAGATTCCCGGACGCTGCCTGAATGACCATCGGCAGCGGGCCTTGGCGGATCGACTGTGGATAACTTGTGGATACGGGATGCTATTTTGTCGGCCCTGCCTGACATCGTCAGAGACACCGGGCGGACTTCGTCACCACACACTGCGCTTTACGGGCCGCCTGGGAGTAAATCTCTGAAGCGGTACACAAATGGAGGACGGCTTTGTCAGTTACGCACTTGGACTCAATCGAGGGCACACGCGCTTCGGACTCGAGCCGGAAACCTCCCCAGGACATCCCTGCTGAACAGTCGGTGCTTGGCGGCATGATGTTGTCCAAGGACGCGATCGCGGATGTCGTCGAGATCGTCCGTGGGCATGACTTCTACCGTCCGGCCCACGAAACCATTTATGAGTCCATCATTGACCTCTATGGTCGTGGTGAACCGGCCGACGCTGTCACCGTCTCGGATGAACTGACCAAGCGTGGTGAGATCAACAGGATCGGTGGCCCCGCCTACCTCCACGAGCTCATCCAGACCGTGCCGACGGCTGCAAACGCCGGCTACTACGCCGAAATTGTTGCCGAGCGAGCGGTCCTTCGCCGCCTCGTTAATGCGGGCACCAAGATCGTCCAGATGGGCTACGGCCAGGACGGCGAAGTGGAGGACCTGGTCAACCAGGCCCAGGCCGAGGTCTACGCGGTAGCGGAAAAGCGCACTGCGGAGGACTACGTGGCGTTGAAAGACGTCATGGAATCCACCGTGGACGAGATCGAAGCTTCCGGCCACCGCGGCGAGGGCATGACCGGTGTTCCCACCGGCTTCTACGAGCTGGACGAGCTGACGCATGGACTCCACCCCGGCCAGATGATCGTCATCGCGGCGCGTCCTGCCGTGGGTAAGTCCACGTTCGCGCTGGACTTCGCCCGTTCGGCCGCCATCAAGAACAACCTGGCTACGGTCATGTTCTCCTTGGAAATGGGCCGGAACGAGATCGCCATGCGTCTTCTCTCCGCAGAGGCCACTATTGGTCTGCAAGACCTCCGCAAGGGCACCATCAAGGACGAGCAATGGTCCAAGATTGCCACCACCATGGGTCGCATGAACGATGCTCCGCTGTTCATCGATGACAGCCCCAACATGTCCCTTATGGAGATCCGGGCCAAGTGCCGCCGCCTGAAGCAGCAGCACGACCTCAAACTGGTGATCCTCGACTACCTCCAGCTCATGAGTTCCGGCAAAAAGGTGGAATCCCGCCAGCAGGAAGTTTCCGAGTTCTCGCGTGCGCTCAAGCTGCTCGCCAAGGAGCTCCAGGTTCCCGTCATCGCCCTGTCACAGCTGAACCGTGGTTCCGAGCAGCGCCAGGATAAGCGCCCCATGGTGTCCGACCTCCGTGAATCCGGCTCCATCGAGCAGGACGCCGACATGGTTATCCTGTTGCACCGCGAGGATGTGTATGACAAAGAGTCGCCCCGCGCCGGAGAAGCGGACATCCTCATTGCCAAGCACCGTAACGGTCCCACCAAGGACATCGTGGTTGCGTTCCAAGGCCACTACTCACGTTTCGCCAATATGGCAGGCGACGCAGGCGCTGGCGGCGGCGGCTTCTAGCCCCCACGGCTTGGTCCATGCGGTCAAGCCGGGACAGTAGTGTTGGTGACGTCCGTGTCCGCGGGCGAATCACTGACTTATTGGGGAAACACATGAAGAAAAATTCGTTGCTCGGATTCGGGGCATCGGCACTGGTCCTTCTGGCGCTCACGGCATGCGGTGGTTCCACCACGGCATCACAGGCATCAGCGTCGGCCCCTGCCAGCGAGACTGCCACGCCGACGCCGACGCCCGCGAAGCAGTACACCAACGAAGAGCTCGTCGGTTTGGTCGGGCAGGTCAAGGAAGCCGATGGCACCAGCCGGGCGGTAGTTTCCGGACAGGAACTGGTAGCCCAGTATGAAGCGGTCCGGGTGCTGACGAAGGCAACCATCGAACCTGCCGATTGCGCGAACCTGGGCACCCTCGGTACGTACCAGTCCATCGACGGCTCTACGTCTGCAGGCACCACCAGGTCCAAAACCGGCGACTTCATCACCAGCCTGGCGCTGACCTCCGGCGTTGACGCAGGGCTGCTCCAGGCGAGCTTGGACAAGAGTGAGTCGCAGATCGAGGCGTGCAAGAAGGTGACGCTTTCCGCGGAGGGGGACACCATGACGCTTACTACCGAAAAGATCAGTGGCGTCGGCAACGTGCCCGGGACGGTGGCGCTGAAAACCCTGATGGTCATGCCGGATGGGAAGGCTGGAGCCATATACAGCGCCCACGCCATCAAGGACGGCGTCCTGATTTTCGCCACGGCGTCCAGCAATGATGCCGCATCCGGCGGGCCGGAAGCAGCCGGCGCACTCATGGACCAGGCGGCCGCGCTGATCAAGTAGTTCTTGCAGTTCCACGGCCGCGCAGGTAGGTTTCTTGCCGCCTGCGCGGCCTTTTGCGTGCTTCTATCGAGTCGGGATACTGCGGCGTGATCACGGTGTGTCGGCTGCCATGAACGTCGGGCCACGCCTTGGTCAGGGACGTTACCGGCCGCGAAATTTCCTTGGCTCGGTATAGGGTTGTGCGGCATGGCACTGCGACTGGTTCAAGTGAACTTCAAGGCCCGGGATGACTCTGCTCTCGGGAAGTTTTGGGCTGAAGCTCTGGGTTGGGGTATTTCCAGTGAGGGACCCGGTGTGACCAACGTTGAACCCGTGGGTTTCACGTGGCCGGACCCTTCAGCTGTCTGCGTCGACGTTGTGACAGTTCCGGACCCGGAGACGGTGACATACCGGGTGCATCTCGATCTCGCTACCAGCTCTGCCGCCCATCAGGTGGAGCTTGTTGCGCGGCTCAAGGAGCTGGGGGCGACTCCGGCCGATATAGGGCAGGGAGAGGTGCCATGGACTGTGTTGGCAGATCCCGAGGGCAACCTGTTCTGCGTCTTGGAACCCCGACCGATTTACCAGGACACGGGACCCATTGCCACTGTGGTGGTCAATTGCGCAGATCCGCGGGCCATGGCCACCTTCTGGAGCCGTGCGATGGACTGGACCCTCCACGAGGTGACGGATGAACACGCGAGGCTGCGTTCGTCCGCGGGGGTCGGGCCATATCTGGAGTTGCTCCGCACGTCGGACCCCGACTCACTGCAGAACCGTATCCACCTCGACCTGATGCCCTACTCCGGTGACGACCAAGCGGCAGAAGTGGACCGGCTGCACACGCTGGGTGCCGTTGACGCCGACATCGGCCAAGGAGATGTGTCGTGGCGGTGCCTCACCGACCCTGAGGGCAACGAGTTCTGCGTGCTGCGGCCAGGATGACGAACCGGCGAGGTGTCTAGCTGCCTTCGGCCAGCGGCAGCGTAAGGCTGAAGTGTGCCCCGTTTGGGCTCGGATGCGCTTTGGCCATGCCATGGTGGGCGATGGCCACGTTGTGGACCACGGCGAGGCCCACACCGGATCCGGCCACGCTGCGGGTGCTGGTGGACCGGTAGAACCTGTCAAAGACACGATCCAGATCCTCCGCAGGAATGCCCGGTCCCGTATCCCGCACATCAAGGGTGACACCACCCTCTGAGGCGGTTAAGGCCACCCGGACCTGGCCCGGCTGGGGAGTGAATTTGCCGGCGTTGTCCAGAAGATTCGCGATGGCGCGGGCCAGCCTGACGCGTTCTCCCGCCACCACGAGGGGTCCACCGGGTCCTGCCAGGGACCAAACTACCCCGGGGTAACGCCGTTCTGCGTTGTCCGTGCAGAAGAGAACGAGTTCGTTGAGATCCACGTCCTCAATGAAGGCGGGGGACTCTTTGTTCCGGGCCAGATCGATCAGGTCCTCGATGAGGGACTGCATGGCTATCAACTCATGCTCCAGTGCCCCGGAAATGCGTTCCTTGCTGCCCTGCGATAGTTCGGGATTCCTGAGCATGGCCGCGTTCGTCCGCAGCGAGGTCAGCGGTGTCCGCAGTTCATGGGAGGCATCGGCAATCAACTGTTCCTGCTGGTGGCGGGATTGCTCCAATTCGCTCAGCATTGTGTTGAAGGCGTTGCTGAGCCTGTTGGTTTCAGTGGTGCTGCTTTGAGGGATCCTGATGTCAGTGTTGCCGGTTTGGGCGATACTCTCGGCTACGGCAGTGAGGCGATCAACAGGACGTAGTCCGCGTCGTGCAGCTACGTAGGCAGTGCCCGCGGCTACTACCAGAGCCCCCAGCACCGTTGCCGCGAGCAGCCAAATGAGTCGCTCGAAGGACGCCAGCACCCTGTCGTCCCGGACACCCACTACCAATGCGCGCTGATTCGGCAAGGGCCTGACGTACACGCGGATGGGGTCGTTGCCGATGGCCGCTTCCGTGAAGAACGCAGCACTCTTGCCGGATGCCACCGCCCGCATCTGATCGGTGATGGGCAATGCCGGCCCGGCGCCAGAGTCCGGGTCTTCACGGGGAGTAGGCGCCACCAGCTGTGCACAGGCCGGGGAGCGGACCCAGGTGCATTGCGAAAACCCTTGCCAAGGGGGATCGGTCTGGATCAGTTGGATGATGCGATCCGATTCGCGCCTCAGGGAAAGATCCTCGTTCTTGCGCAATTCATGACCCACAAAGACGTACACCAGTACTGCAAACACGGAAACAGTGAGGGTGATGGCCGCTGCGATTACCAGCGTCATCCGCAGCCGTAGCGTCACGATGCGGCCAGCCTGTATCCAACGCCCCGAACAGTCTGGATGATCCGTGGCTCGCCCTCGGCTTCGAGTTTTCGACGCAGATAGCTGATGTAGACCTCAAGTGAATTGGAGGCTGGAGTCATTGCGTATCCCCACACGGCGTCGCTGATCTGGCCTCGGCTGAGCGTTTGCTCAGGGTTCTCCGCGAGCACGCAAAGGATGGCGAACTCAGTGCTGCTGAGGTCGATCCACCGTCCGTTTTGCCTCACTGCGTGGGCCTCGGATACCAGTTCCAACTCGTTGTACACGGTGGGGCTGGCCGGAAGATTGGTGGTCCGGCGGGCCATGGCCCTCAACCGTGCCAGCAGCTCATCGGGTTCGAAGGGCTTGGAGAGGAAGTCATCCGCTCCGGCGTCCAGCCCCGCAACACAGTCGGCCACGTCGCTGCGTGCCGTGAGCAAGAGGATTGGAATCGCATTGCCGGCAGCTCGGAGCATTCGGCAGAGGCCGAGGCCATCCATCAACGGCATCACAACGTCCGCCACCAGCAGATCCGGGGACGTTGCGGCGACCCTTTCGAGCGCTTCACGGCCGTCAGCAGCAGATTCAACCCGGTAGCCGGTCGCTTCAAGCAGGGACTGCAGGGAGCTCCTGATGTCCTGATCGTCGTCGACGACCAGTACTGTTATGGGCTCCGTCATGGCCACCAGCATAATTGGCCTGGCTTCATAATCCTTTAAGTTCCCCGATGAATCATGGGGCCATGGATAAGGACATCGGAACCACTTATGCCACCGCCGCACAGCGAGGTCTGCTCACGTCGCGACGGCGTCGTCCGCGTGCCAGGGACTGGGTTGTGGGCATCACCGCCGGGGTAATGATGGCTCTGATTCTCGGCCACGGACTGGTGCCGGAGGCTCACGGGCTGGCTCTCGCCGTCGAGAGCTTCCTGCCCTGGTTGGGGGTGGTTATAGC
Organism: Paenarthrobacter sp. YAF11_1; assembly: GCF_052113445.1. Classification (NCBI taxonomy): domain Bacteria; kingdom Bacillati; phylum Actinomycetota; class Actinomycetes; order Micrococcales; family Micrococcaceae; genus Paenarthrobacter; species Paenarthrobacter sp. YAF11_1. Next base: position 102,601 of record NZ_JBFRDF010000014.1, on the reverse strand, counting down.
TGCCCTGTTGATCTTGGCGCTGGTTGCCAGAGCGTGGCCTGGCTCCATCCCAGCGGTGGGCGCCCTGGTTTCCTGGTGCGTGGTCTTCCTGCCAGTCATGGCGACGGGCATCGCGCCGTCGTCCGCTGCAGGCGCCTCGGAGGAGGCTGCCGGTGGATGGAGCGTCGTCACGCAGAACCTCCGGGCGGGAAATCCGGAGGCCGATGAGGCAGTAGAAAAGGTGATCCAGTCAGGTGCCGCCGTCGTGGTCCTCCAGGAGCTCACCGGGCCCACCCTGGAGCGGATTGCTCCGGCGATGGACCGGGCTTTTGGGTATCGGCAGGTAGCCGGGACGGTGGGAGTTTGGAGCCGGTTTCCCCTGAGCCAAGGCAGGCCCCTGGCCTTGGGGCTTGGCTGGTCCCGCGCCATGAGCGTGCAGTTGGAGTCACCGGACGGTCCCGTTCAGCTCTATGCCGTGCATCTGCCCTCGGTCCGGCCCGGCGAAGTACGCAGCCGGAACGCCGGCCCTTGCCAAGCTCGGCAGGCTGGTGGAGGCGGATCCGTCGTCGCGACTCCTGGTGGTCGGAGACTTCAATACGGCGAACACAGACCGCTCCTTCGCCCCACTGCTGGGGACGCTCGACGACGCCCGGTCCGGTTTCGGTTTCACCTGGCCGGCCAGCCTCCCGGCCACCCGACCGGACCACATTCTGTTCCGCGGATTCACCCTTTCCGGTGCGTCCGTCATCAAAACGCCGGGTACCGACCATCTGGCAGCGATGGCATGGCTGCAGCCGGGGCCAGCCCGGCCGACGGTGAGCCTTCACCGATGACGGGCGCCTCGTGCAGTCCGGCACTCAGGGTCAGCTGGCTCCCTTAGTTGCCCGACGCCTTCAGCAAGTGATCCGGCAGCCTGTTTCCCGGTGCCCGCCCACGGATTTCCAGCAGTTCGCGGGCATGAGCGTGCAGCTTCTTGTCCTCCTCGGAGACTGGCACCCAGGACGGAATCGGCACGGCAGTGCCGGTTTCATCGCGTGCCACCATCACCGTGAGGCAATACGTGGTCAAGTTCATTTCCCGGTTCTTGGGATCACCGGAGCGGACGTGTACTGCAATATGCATGCCCTTGGCGCCGGTGTAGACGAGACGGGCTTCCACCTCTACGACGTGACCGATCAGCAGTGGCCGGTAGAAACGCACGCCACCGGAGAACACGGCCACTGTGTCCTTCCCGGCGTACCGGGAGGCGCAAACATAAGCAGCTTCGTCGATCCACTTCATGACGATGCCACCGTGGACCTTGCCGCCCCAATTCACATCAGTGGGGGACGCCATGAACCGCAGGACGACGCGCTCGGCCGTTCCAACGTCGGTATATTCCTGGGCGTTCATCGCATTGACGATCTGCTCGCGGACTTCGATGCGCGCCAGGGCATGGTCGCGTTGCTCGATCTCCCCAGGCGTCGACGGCTCAAACTGGGGGACAGGAATCGGCTTGCCATCGGGTCCCACCGCCACAAAGATCACCATGCACTGGCTGTGCATCGTCTCGGGACCGCCCTTGGGGTCGCGCGAGCTGACCACTGTGTGGATGTGCATCGAGGAGCGACCGGTGTAGACGATGGTGGACGTCACCTCCACCATGTCGCCGCTGTTGACCGGATCCGTGAAGTGGATATTGCCCACGTAGGCGGTGACACAATACGACTTCGACCAGCCCACTGCTGCTGCGTAGGCTGCCTTATCCACCCACTCAAGGACTGTGCCGGCGTCGACTGACCCGCTGTGTCCGATGTCCATGGGAGCCGCCAGGAAGCGGAGGGTCACTGAATTGGCGGCGTCATCGCTCATGCTTGGAATCTTACTGTCGGCAGGTTTCTGTTACGTGACTAAGTCGGCAGTCTCAGGGGTTGAACGAGTCACATGCGCTGGAGGCCAAGGGTGGCGATGAGATCCTCGTGAAGCTCGAACCAGGTGCGGTGGAACGAATCGCGGTCCGTTGCCGTCAACCAGGCCGTATCTTCCGGAGCGCGCTTGAGTGCGTTCAGTAAGCGTTCGGAGTAACCCTCAAAGCGAGGGAGCACGCCAGCGAGCTGGGCTTCGAGTGGACGCCACGCTGCCAAGGCACCGATCAGGACATCCAGAGCCCCCTCAGCGGCCGGAGTTTGCAGCTGGATGGCGCTGCAAGCTTCCACGACGCCGGCGTTGAAGTCCGCGAAATCGTCATGTACGGCCAAAACCGCGCCGCGTGCCCCCGCGTTGTCCAGTTCATCGGCAAGCAGCCGCTCGTTCTCAGTCCGACCAACGCTCGATAACGACCAACCGCTGCTCCCCGCAAACGTGCTGTACGTGACGAGGCCGTTCACGCCGGCGTCGATGAGCTGGGACTCCACCGCAGCGCGATCCTGTGCGAAGCGCGCCGCTACAGCCTCCGTCTCCGCGAATCCGAGGAGGCGCACGGCGTGAAGGGTGAGAAGTGTCATTTGCTGTCCGTCACGGTGACGGTTCCCTGCGTGCCGTCTACGGTCAGCGGGCTTCCATCAGGGACCACGTCAAGGGCGTCGCGGACGCCCAGCACGGCTGGAATTCCGTATTCCCTGGCCACAATCGCTGCGTGGGACAGCATTCCGCCGGTCTGTGTGACTACTGCGGATGCCATGCCGAACAAGGGGGTCCATGCGGGGTCGGTGGTGCGGCAGATCAGGACATCGCCGGTCTGGAAGCGGATGAATTCGTCGGGTCCGTGAACGAGCCGGGCCGGCCCTTGGACAGTCCCCGCGCTCGCGCCGACGCCGGTGAGTATCGTCTTCATCAGGCTAGTTCTACCACCGAAACCGCTGCCCCGGCACCATTCGGTCCCGGGCCAGCGGATCGAAAAGGAGTTACTTATCTCCCATATATGCGATCTTCGGCATAGAAGGGGCGTGCATGCCCGCACCGATATAGAAGCCCCGGTGCGCCACGAAGTGTGACAAGAGCCGATCGTTGGACTTGCACCATAAATGAGAATCAATATCATTTAACTCATGCCTCAGCACCCCACTCTCGTGTCCCCTGTCCGCACCACGCGAAAAAGCAGACTTCGCGCCCAGCCGATTGCCGCCGTCGGGCTCTCTGCCCTTTTGTTGACAGCGTGCGCCGCCCCTGGTGGCACAGCCGGCAACGCAGCCGAGGCAACCCCCCAGGCCACTTCCTCACCCAGTGCCAAGGAGGCCGGAGCGCCGACTCCGCGGCTCGTTTACACCCACGACGCCGGCATTTCAGTTCTGGACGCTACCTCGCTTGAGCAGGTAGGAAGTGCCGAAATGTCCGGTTTCAACAGGCTTAACCCGGCTGGCGACGGCCGGCACGTCTTCGTGTCCACGGGCGACTCCTTCCGCCTCTTCGACGCAGGCGCCTGGACGGAGCCGCACGGCGATCACAGCCACCACTATGTGGCTGAGCCCAAGCTGACTGAGCTGGCGTTTGCGGCAGACAAGGCCGGTCACGTAGTGCTGCACGGAGATAAGGCCGTGCTTTTCAACGACGGTTCCGGGAGGGTGGAGAGCTTCGAAACGTCTGCGCTGGCCGCCGCCGTAGAGGACGGAAGGCTGCCTGCTACAGACGTCTACACCACTCCTGAGGCACATCACGGTGTGGCTGTGGAGCTGGAAGACGGCAAGCTCCTGGTGACGCTCGGTAACGAGGAGGGGCGCTCAGGCATTGCGGTGCTGTCGGCGGGCAAGGGCCAGGAACGCACAGAAGTGGTGCGCAACGAAGAGTGCCCCGGGGTGCACGGCGAAGCCGTCGCCGCCAACGAAGCTGTAGTGGTTGGCTGCGAAAACGGAATGCTCATCTACAAGGACGGCGCCATCACCAAGGTTGCCAGCCCTGACGCCTACGGCCGGATGGGAAACCAGGCCGGCTCCGACAAGTCGCCTGTCATTCTCGGTGACTACAAAGTGGATAAGGTCGCCGAGCTCGAGCGGCCCACGCGGATCTCCTTGGTCAACACTGAGACGGCCAGCCTGCAATTGGTGGATATCGGCACCAGCTACTCCTTCCGCTCGCTTGGCCGCGGGCCCGCCGGCGAGGCGCTGGTACTTGGCACGGATGGCGGGCTGCGTGTGATCGATCCCCTGACCGGTACCGTCACGTCGACCATCCCGGTGGTTGGGGCTTGGGAAGAGTCGACGACGTGGCAGGACCCGCGGCCCACGCTGTTCGTCCAGGGCTCGACGGCGTTCGTCACCGAGCCGGCGACCCGCACCATCCATGCGGTGGACTTGAAGACCGGCAAGCTAGCGAAGTCGGCGCAGGTGGAGCATGTTCCGAACGAGCTGAGCGGCGTCAAGGGCTAGCCCCTCCCCCCGATCCTCTCTCACATCCCCATGATTAAGCGCCAACGGTCTCTCACTTTTCTGAAGGAAGTGAGAGACCGTTGGCGTTTAGGGGCTGTTATGTGAGAGAGCGTCGGTGAGGCGTTGACGCAGGGCCGCTGTCGGGGGGTGTTTACGCCAGGACGCGGAGCTTGGATCCTGAGCGGCCGAACAGTGCGGCGTCGGCGGAGATCCTGCCTGCGCCGGCCAATGCGAGGGCCAGGGCGGCTCCGGCGAAGAGCAGCACCAGCTCGTACCCGCCATTGCCGACGAAGACGCCGGCCGGTGCGTGCACCAGGAAGAGTGCGCCGAGCATGTTGACGGCCAGGAGCGCTGCGAACACGCGGGTAAGAAGCCCGATGATCAGCGCAATGCCGCCCACGAGCTCCAGGGTTGCCACGATCGGGGCTACTGTCGAGGCGCCCGGCACACCCATCTGGGCGAAGGAGGCCTGGGTGCCTGCGATGGTGAATTCGTTGAACTTCTGCCAACCGTGCGCGGCGAAGAGAAATCCTGCAATGACGCGCAGGATGGTCAGGGCTGTGGTGGTCAAGCTGGACTTGTTCATGGTTCAACCCTTCAGGATATAAGTTGAACTGTCAACTAATGGCGGCTGTTTATGACCAAATTCCCAGCTACTGCCCGCGCGCGGAGTCGTGCTCGTCAGCGGCGGCGTCGGGGCTTGGCTTGAAGCCACGGCTGCAGCAGACGGGTGGTGATCGGCAGGAAGATGTACGTCATCAACGGCGTGAGGATCACGATGTTGAGGAGCACTGCGAACACCAGCGGCCAGTCCTGCGTCAACGGATGCAGCAGGAAATTGGCCAGCAAGCTCAAAGGGAAGAACGGCAGGAAGATGCTGATGGCCTGCTTCCAACGCGGCGGCACCACCGTTTCGGGCACCACCACCGAGACGTCGCCAGGCCGTGCGAACCAGCCCTCAATGCCCGTATGACGCTCCACGCGGGTGGTCTCCATCATGTCCCTGGCGCTGTCGATCCACCAGCGTCGTTCCTCCGAGTCCTCCCACTCCTGCAGCGACCCGGCGTCAGCAAAGCGGTAAAGCATGTGCCATTCGGTGGAGTCCACCCCATTGCGAACCCACCCCGACCCCAGGTATCCCGGCCATTCGCGGGCGAGTTCCTGGCCGGCGTGGGCCCACGCGTTGGTTTGGCGGGTATAGCCCGGAAGGATGGTGCGGGCGACGGAAACGGTGACGGGATGCTCGTGTGACACGGCCCAAATGTACCCGGCCCGCAGCGGACTAGGCTTGTTTAGTGCCTCAAACCACAACCACACCCACGCGCTCCAACGCCCGCGAGATCCTCCGCCTGGCCGTCCCCGCGTTCGGCGCGCTCATTGCCGAGCCGCTGTTCCTGCTGGCCGACTCCGCAATCGTTGGGCACCTGGGCGTCGACCAACTGGCCGGTGTGGGGCTCGCGTCCACCATCCTGCACACCGCAGTGGGTCTGATGGTTTTCCTGGCGTATTCGACGACGCCGGCAGTGGCCCGGGCGATCGGCGACGGCAAGTTGGGGAAGGCTTTGGCAGCAGGGCGCGACGGCGTGTGGCTGGCGCTGCTGCTGGGCCTGGTCCTCGCGGTGGTTGGCTTTGTGGCGGCTGAACCGCTGGTTGGCTTCATGGGAGCCAGTGGAGACGTTGGACAGTTCGCGGTCGATTACCTGCGCTGGTCCATGCCCGGCCTGGCCGCGATGCTGCTCATTTTCGCCGGTACCGGTGTTCTCCGCGGGCTCCAGGACACCCGGACTCCGCTGCTGGTGGCCACCGCCGGTTTTGCGCTGAACATCGCACTCAACGTGTTCCTGGTCTACGGACTGAATCTCTCGGTAGCCGGCTCAGCGATCGGCACCAGCATTGCGCAGTGGGCCATGGCGGCGGTCTATTTGGTGATGGTGAGCCGAAATGCGCGGCAACACGGCGTGTCCTTGAAGCCCGACTGGCATGGCATCCGCGCCATGACCAAAGTGGGTTCGTGGCTCATGCTGCGCACCCTGAGTCTCCGCCTCGCCATCCTCGCCACGGTTCTGGTGGTGACCGCCCAAGGCGCAGTGAACCTCGCCGCGCACCAGTTGGCCATGACCATTTTCTCGTTCCTCGCGTTCGCCCTGGATGCCCTGGCGATCGCCGCGCAGGCCTTGATCGGCAAGGAACTTGGCGCCAGGAACGCCCAACGCGTCCGGGAGTTGACCCGCACCATGATCCGCTGGGGGCTCGGATTCGGTGTGATTACCGGTGTACTCCTGGCCATTGCGGCACCGTGGGCCGGCTACCTCTTCACTCCCGACGCCGGTGTCCGCTCCGCCCTCACCGTCGCCCTCTGGGTCTTGGCGGTCGGGCAGCCGTTGGCCGGCTACGTCTTCGTCCTTGACGGAGTCCTCATCGGCGCCGGCGACGCGCGCTATCTGGCGATTGCCGGCGTCGTCAACCTGGTGGTCTACCTGCCGCTGCTGGTGGCCATCCACCAGTTAAGGCCCGACGGCGAGGCGGGGCTCCTCTGGCTGTGGGCCGCGTTTGCGATGGGCTACATGCTGGCCCGCGGGGTGACTTTGGGGCTCCGCGCACGCACCGATCGGTGGATGGTGCTGGGTTCCCACTAAACTGGACGGGTGACTCTCCCAGCGACTCCTGCCCAGACTCCCTCTGCCTCCGCGGCCGGACTCTGGAAACCCGTGCTGATCCGTGCCACGGTGGCACTGTTGTTTGGCGCGGTCACCATCTTCTGGGCTTCTCCGTCCGTGCACGTCCTGGCGTGGGCCGTAGGCCTGTATTTGCTTGCGACTGCCGGTGCCGTGTGGATGTCCCGCGCTTTGCCGGTGGCGGTGCCTGTGGTGATGGCGCTCGGCGGAATTGGCGCACTGGTCACCCAGTCTGATGCGGGCGTCGCTCTTTCGGCCATGCTGGCGCTGCTGGTGCTGGGCCTCCTCGAGGTGGTGCATGGCATCAGGAAACGCGATTCCCTGGCCCGCGACTGGCTCGTTTCCGGGGTTATTTCCGTTGGCACGGCCGTTTTGCTGCCATTCTTCACCTCGCTCGGCGCCCATGCGCTGCTGGGTGTTGCCGGCGGCGGGGCCATCATTTCCGGCGTGCTGTGGATCCTGTCCGGGCTGACCTTGCGGCACGACGCCAAGGCAACCTCCGGTGGCACGGCGCAGGCTGCTGGGCCCAGTGCTTCGCCCGAGGCCGTAAACTAGTAGCTGGACGTTCTACTCGTTGTAGAACTTTTGCAGACCGGCGGACACGAACCGCCATCATTGGAGGAATGACCGTGGCTGACCAGACACCAGGAGAACCGCGCAAGATGCGGACCTCGGTCAAGGGACCCCTCATGTTCTCCGCGTTCTTTGCAGTACTGGCCTTCGTGGCCGTGCTCATCTTCGCTTCGGGCGGCAGCGCAAAGGCCCCGCGGTTCGACCTCGCCTTCACCGGCGCCGGCATCGCATTCATCGTGAGCCTTGTTGTGGCGGCCATGCTGTCCATGAGCCACAAGGAAAACGCGGACCACCTCGGCAAGGGCTCCGGGGTGAACCTCAGCTCCAAGCGTCCCGGCCATGGCGGCCACGGCGGCCCGGCTGCTCCGGACGACCAGGCTGAAACGCCCGACGCCGGCCGCTGACCTTCCAGCGCTTCCCCACCGTGGTGGGGGAGCGCTTTTTTGTGTGTGCTGTGGCATTCCGCTGGCTGAAGCCCACGGGTAGGGTGGGCCCACGACTATCTTTCTTGGGGGGAATTGATGGCACCTTGGCGGGAATCCGTGGATAAAACGGCTCAGGCGGACGTGGATACCTTGCTCAACCTGGCGTTGGCACTGGTAGTGCAGCGCCTCACCGTTTCCGGCTGGCTCCACCCCTTCGCGGCAGCCATCAAGGACGACGGCGACCATTTCCTCATCTGCCCGGAGGAGAAACCCGGGGAGTGCACGGTGAAGTCCAACGCCGCCATCGCCGAATGCTACGACGCGCTGGCCGTCCAGCGGCAGGATCTGCGGGCCGCCGTCGTGGTGTCCGACGTCAGGCTTGTGGGCCTGGAAGGCGACGCCGTTCATCTCGCGTTGGAGCACTCAGCGGGATTCGCGCTGAGTCTGGTGCAGCCGTACACGCTGGTCCGGGGACGGGGCGTGAGTTTGGGGCCGATGTCGATGGTCTCCGGCGACCGTGTGACGTGGCCGGAAAGTGCGGCTTGACCGGACCGGTCATTCCTCGTCTGAAGGCAATTGCCGCAGCCGCCAATCGATGATCTCGTGAATGAGCTCGATGGGGAGCGGGGCGTTGTGGGGCAGTTGGATGGCGTGCTCGGTGGTTCCGTAGTCGCTCAAAGCCGTTGAGAAGTGCGTGATCGCCTGTGGTGTGGGGTAGAACCCGACGTGGCGCTTTGTTCCCTCTGCCTTTTTACTCGCCCTCGGCGGCCTTCCTCGCCCGGTAGGCCGCGACGTGGGCACGGTTGGCGCAATTGCCGGTGTCGCAGTAGAGCTTGGAGCGGTTGCGGCTGAGGTCCAGCACCACGGCGTCGCAGTCCTCGGCCGCGCACACGCGCATGCGGTCCATTTCCCTGCCACGGATGACGTCGACGATGGCCATGGCTGCTTCTGTGCCCATCCGGTCTGCCAGCGGAGCTTCAGGAGTGGTGGCGTGGAGGTGCCAGTCCCAGTGGTCRTGTTTCACAAGTTGGGGGAGTGCCTTGGCGTCGATCAGCAGCTTGTTGACGGACTTGGCCGCCGTATCCTCGTCGGCACTCCAGAGCGCTGCGAGTTCGCTGCGGAGACGCTTGATGCTGGTCAGTTCCGCGGGGGAGTTAACCCTGGAGCCCGTGAACTCCTCGGCGTCCAGGAAGGCATTGAGGTCCTCCAACGTGGCGAGCGATTCCTCTCCATTGGCGGCCGTGTTGATGAGATTGACGACGCTGCGAAGGGCAACTTCGGTGTCAGGCGCAAAAAGCACTTTGACTCCTTACAAGTTTCGGGAGTACTGTCATGACCATAAGCCCACTTTACTCCTGACAGGAGGCTGCTGTGTCAGCTCCAACGACGAAGGCTGATGCACAAGGTTTCCTGGCATCAGGACTCGGCATCGCACTCTTTTCTTCCGCTGTCTTTGGCACGTCCGGCTCATTCGCCAAGTCGATGCTGGAAACCGGATGGTCACCCGGCGCCGCAGTTGCCGTGCGCCTCACCGGTGCGGCGCTGATTCTGCTGATTCCCGCCGTCGTGGTTCTCCGCGGCCGCTGGCACCAACTCAAGGACAACTGGCTGACCATCCTGCTGTTCGGCCTTATTGGTGTTGCAGGTTGCCAGCTCTTCTACTTCAACGCCGTCGCGCGATTGTCCGTGGGCGTCGCTTTGCTGCTGGAGTACCTGGCTCCGGTGATGATCGTCCTGTGGCTGTGGATCGCAAGCCGCCGCCGGCCCCGGGCCCTGACCGCTGTGGGCGCGCTCCTGTCACTGGGTGGCCTGGTCCTGGTGCTCGACCTGACCGGTGCCGTGAAAGTGGACTTCATTGGTGTTCTTTGGGGCATGGCCGCGGCCGTATGCCTGGTGATCTACTTCTTCATCACCGCCAAGGAGAACGACACCCTGCCTCCGCTGGTGCTCGCGTCCGGCGGCCTCATGGTGGGTGCACTGGTGATGTGGCTGGTCGGTCTCCTGGGTTTGCTGCCCATGACGTTCAGCACCGCCGATACAACCCTGGGTCCGTGGACAACGCCGTGGTGGGTGTCCGCCGTCGGGCTCATCATCCTGGCCACGGTCCTGGCCTATGTTTCCGGAATCATGGCCGCCCGGAGCCTGGGTTCCAAGGTGGCATCGTTCGTGTCCCTGACCGAAGTTCTGTTCGCCGTGATCTGGGCGTGGTTGCTGCTGGGCGAACTGCCTGGCCCGATTCAGTTGCTGGGTGGCCTCTTCATTGTGGGCGGCGTAGTCCTGGTCCGCGTCGATGAGTTGCGGGGAGACCGTCGCGCCGCCCCGGTCCTGGACCACCCGAACGACGTCGAACCCGTCCCGTCAGGTTCCGTCACCAAAGCACCCCGCGGCTAAGCCGGAGGAATCCTGGGCTTGTTCGAAATCTCCGCCGAACAACGGCAGCGTGTGCGAACAACGCAGGGGATCGCTGCTCCCTTAACAGCGAAAAACCCGGACGCTTGTGCGTCCGGGTTCTTCCCAACTGTCTTAGTTGGAGGCCTGCTGCTGCTGCTCAGCGTTCTTCTGAGCGCGATCGCCGGCTTCGCGAAGTGCGTCGGCAACCTTCTTCAGGTTGGAAGCGTGCTGGCTGTCCCACTCGCCGCGGAACTTGTCTGCGTCCGGGCCCTTCCAGTCGGTGCCGTCAAGTGCACCCTTCAGCTGTGAACGCTGCTGCTCGATGTTCTCGGCACCTGCCTTCAGCTTGTTACCGAGCTGACGAAGCTGATCAACATCTGCACCCCAAATAGCCATGAGATTCTCCTTCATTTGTTCGGACCCGAGCTCTTCGGCATCCCCAGCGGCCTCCGGCTCATCCGGAAGATCCAATAAGTAAAACCTATCCCGGGAATCCAAAAACCGTCGATGGGCACCCCTCCCCATGCAGCACTGCCCATGGTTAGCATGGGTTTATGTGCCGCAATATCAGGACCCTGCATAACTTCGAACCGCATGCCACGAACGCCGAAGTGGAGGCCGCAGCACTGCAATACGTGCGCAAGATCAGCGGTTCCACCAAGCCTTCCAAAGCCAACGAGGAAGCCTTTGCCGAGGCAGTCCACGAGATCGCCCACATTACGCAGCATCTCCTGGACTCCCTGGTGAGCCACGCTCCGGCGAAGAATCGTGACGAGGAAGCAGCCAAGGCAAAGGCCCGGTCGGCCGTCCGTTTCGGGACGGCCTAGCCCGGGCCCCTGTTCGCTTTCCGGGTCTACTTCCCGAAGGACCGCAGTCTCAGCGAGTTCGCTACCACCAGCACCGAGCTCGCTGCCATTGCTGCGCCGGCGATCATCGGGTTCAGGAATCCGAGTGCTGCCACCGGGATACCGATCGCGTTGTAGAAGAACGCCCAGAACAGGTTGGTCTTGATGGTGGACAGTGTCTTACGGGAAAGCTCTATGGCCTGGACCAGCTGACCCAGGTCGCTCCCCATCACCGTGAGATCCGAGGCCTCGATGGCGACATCCGTGCCCGATCCCATCGCGATGCCAAGGTCCGACTGCGCCAAGGCGGCCGCGTCATTGACGCCGTCACCGGCCATGGCCACCGTAGCGCCGGACGCCTGCAACTTCCTGACGGCCTCGACCTTGCCCTCCGGCAGGACACCGGCGAATACGTCCTCAGGTGAAATCCCGACGGCGGCAGCCACTTGGGCGGCCACGGCGGCGTTATCCCCGGTCAACAGGATGGGGCGGATACCCAGGTCCTTCAACTTCTGGATTGCTGCTGCCGAGCCGGGCTTGATGGTGTCGCTCAGGCTGACAATGCCGGCAGCTTGGCCGTCGATGGCAACCCAGATTGCTGTGGCACCACCGTTTTCCTCCGCAGTCAGTGCTTCACGGTGACTTGAGTCGAGCGTGACGCTGTTTTCCTCGAGCCAGCCGGAGCGTCCGACGACGACAGTCTTGGTCACCCCGTCCAGCGCAACGGTTCCCCGCACGCCGCCGCCCGGAGCGGAACTGAAGCCCTCCACGCGAGGCAGGCTGCCGGCGTCGTGCAGTGCTTCTTGGGCCGCAGCGGCGATCGCGTGGGCGATCGGGTGCTCGGAAGCGGTTTCAACGGCTCCTGCCAGTGTCAGGACGGTGGCCGGTGAATGGCCGTTCAGTGCGACAGTGTGGTCTACGGCGAGCTTGCCGCTGGTCACGGTGCCCGTCTTGTCCAGCAGGATAGTGTCCACGTGGCGGGTGTCCTCAAGGACCTGTGGGCCCTTGATGAGAATGCCCAGCTGAGCGCCGCGGCCCGTTCCCGTCAGCAGACCGACGGGAGTGGCCAGACCCAAGGCGCAGGGGCAAGCAATCACCAGGACAGCGACGGCGGCCGTGAAGGCTGCGTTGAGGTCACCGGAGAAGAACAGCCATAGCAGGAACGTCACCAGGGCCATGACCAGCACGATCGGCACAAAGACAGAACTGATCCTGTCCGCGAGCCGGGCAATAGGTGCTTTGCCGGTCTGTGCCTGGCTGACCAGGCGACCCATCTGGGCGAGTGTCGTGTCCGAGCCGACACGGGTTGCACGGACCAGCAGGCGGCCCGAAGTGTTGATCGTAGCGCCTGTCACAGCGCTGCCCGGACCGACCTCGACCGGCACCGATTCGCCCGTCACCAGTGAAGCGTCGACGGCGGAAGCGCCATCAGTGACCACGCCGTCGGTGGCGATCTTCTCGCCTGGGCGGACCACAATGACGTCGTCCACCAGAAGTTGATCGGCCGGAATCTTTTGCTCCACGCCGTCCACCAGGATCGTGGCGTCCTTGGCACMCAGATTCAGCAGGGCCTTGAGGGCATTGCCGGCCTTGGCCTTCGCGTTCGCCTCAAGGTAGCGGCCCAGCAGCAGGAACGTGGTGACCACGGCGGCGACCTCGAAGTACAGCCCGCCGCCGGACATGCTTTCCATGCCGGGGTGTTCAGTCATTCGGGGGTCCGCGAACAACTGCCACGCAGAGTAGAGGTACGCGGCGATCACACCGATGGACACGAGCGTGTCCATGGTGGAGGCGAAGTGGCGGGCGTTGATGGCAGCAGCCCTGTGGAAAGGCCAAGCCGCCCAGCTCACCACCGGCAGGGCCAGCGCCCCGACAACCCAACCCCAGTTGGCGAACTGGAGGGCGGGGATCATCGAGATCGCGAACACCGGTACGGTGAACAGCGCTGCGGCAATCAGGCGGGGGCGGAGCGTCGACGCGGAGGGCCCGTGGTCCATGTGATTTTCGTGCTCGGCGCCGCCGGAAGTGTGCTCGTCTTCCGTCGCCTCGCTTCGGTGGTGGTGCTCGTGGGGGTGGGGTTCGCGGGTGTGGGGCGGTGGGGCTTGGCGGACTGTGGCTTTGTAGCCTGTGGCGTTGACCGTGTCCACGATTTGCTGGTCCGTTACGGTTGCCGGGACGGTGACGTGGGCTGATTCGAGGGGCAGGTTAACGCTGGCCTCGACACCTTCAAGTTTGCCCAGTTTTCGTTCCACTCGATTGACGCACGAGGCGCAGGTCATGCCCTCGATGTCCAGTTCGATCACCCTGTGTGCAGGTTGGTTGAAAGTCTCCTGGCTACTCAAGGGGACTCCTATGCTTCGTTGGCTACCACCAGGTAGCCGGCTTCTGCCACGGCTTCGCCAATTTCAGACGGCGAGAGCTCCTTGGTTGAGGTGATGGTTACGGTGGACAGTCCACCGGGGTTGAGGTCTACGGCCACGTTTTCGACGCCGGTAAGCGACTCAAGTTCTTCGCTCACGCTGGAGACGCAGTGGCCGCAGGTCATACCGGAAACGTTGACGTTGGTCTGGATGGTCTGGCTCATGGGGCTCTCCTTGGTGGTGAGTTGAATGGTGTGGTGGTTATTGGCGGAATTACCGCAGCAGGCGCCCGATGGCATCGGTGGCCTCCTTCACTTTGGCGTCGATCTGTTCGGCGCGGGCTTCGGGGTTGGGCTCGGAGGCAGCGCCGACCACACAGTGGCCGATGTGCTCCTCTACGAGTCCAAGGCTGACGGCATGGAGGGCCTTGGTGGCGGCGGCTACTTGGGTGAGGATGTCGATGCAGTATTTGTCGTCCTCCACCATCCGCGCTATTCCGCGGACTTGCCCCTCGATCCGTTTCAACCGTTTGAGGTAGGCGTCCTTGTTGCTGGTGTACCCGTGGGGTGCGGCGTGCTCCAGATCCACCTCGATGAGGGGTGCGTCTGGATGGCCCATGCTCAGATCTGGCGTGCTCATGACACAAACTTATACCCCATGGGGGTATTAAGCAAGTACCCCCTAGGGGTATATCTTGGCGGTTACTAGAGCAGGGCGGTCATGGCATTCCAGCCCTGTCCGATCCGGACGGTAGGCAGCCACGCTCCATCGCTGGCGCTCGGGTACAAGAAGAGTGAGCCGCTGCCATCGCGGGCCACAATGTCCGGCCGCCCGTCACCGTTGAAATCTCCTGGGGCGATGATGGACGTCATGCTGTTCCAACCGTCGCCAACCTTCTGGCGGTCCCACGCCCAGCCTCCGGTGCCGTTCCCGTTGTAGAGCCACAGGACGCCGGATCCGTCGCGGGCAAGGACATCGGGGGTGCCATCGCTGTTGAAATCCCCTGAACCTACGATGGCCGTCAATGCATTCCAGCCAGTCCCTAGATTGGTCCTGGGCAACCAATCTCCCCGACCGTCGCCGGGGTACATCCAAAGGGTCCCGGAGGCATCGCGCGCGAGAATGTCGGCCGTTCCGTCCCCGTTGAAATCTCCGGGCGTGACGATGGCCGTGATGGTATTCCAGCCTGAGCCGACGTGAACCCGCGCCAGCCAGCCACCCGTCCCGTTTCCTGGGTACATCCACAGGTGACCGGCGCTATCGCGGGCAAGAACGTCCGGTTTCCTGTCGCCGTTGAAGTCGCCAGGGCTCACGACGGCGGTCATGGAGTTCCAGGCGGAGCCCACCTGCGTGCGGGGCAGCCATCCGGCGGCTCCGTTTCCCGGGTAGAGCCACAAGACACCGGTGGTGTCGCGGGCCAATAGGTCCGTCTTTCGATCACCGCTGAAATCGTTCTTCAGGGGTGTGGGGCTGTTTCCGTCAATGATCGTGACGGACCCTTGCCAATTGCTTGCGTAGATTTTGTTGGTGGCCTCATTGATGGCCATGGTGCCCGTAAAGGGGTGCGACAGTGTGGATAGAGCGAAGGTTTTTCCATCGACCACGGTGGTGCCCCTGTAACCGGACTCAAAATACACCTTGTTGGTGGTTCCGTTGACAGTAATCGCTCCCGGGCTTCCGCCCGTTCTGATATCGACCCGCCCCGGTCCGCCGTCGTCGAACATCGCCAGCAGCCCGGTCCACGACGAGATTGTCCCGTCGCCCAACGAAGTCCTGCCGAAGTAAACCCGATTGTTCTTTTCATCCACGGAGAGCGACGTGGGGCTCGCGTTGAGGTCGGAGAACATCCCTCCTGCTTGGTTTGTGGCTCCATCAACAACTAGCAGTGCTGCATACTGCCGCGCCCGTACGGCGACGTATACCTTGTTGGTCACCTGGTTGACGGCCAAGTAACCCGGCATTGCATTGGTGCCCAGGTCAATGCGAGTCACGGCGTTGGTTGCAGTGTCGATGACATTGAGGCCGCCTCCACCCAGGGTATACAGCCGATGGGTCACCTGATTGATGACCAGCGTACTGACTGATCCGGAGTTGATGATGGTGCTGGCGTTGGTGCTTCCGTTAATGACGGAAACGCCGTCAAGGGTGCCCGCGTAGATCTTGTTGGTCTTTTGGTCGATGACCAGCTCTCCGGGAGAGGCGCCGACCGTCACCCTTGCGACGGCATTCGTGGCGCCGTTCACGACGGCCACGGCTCCCGGCGTGGATGGGTCACTTTTGAGGCTGAGGTAGATCTTGTTGGTCGCAGTGTTAACCGCGACAGCCACCGGGGTGCTCCCTGTTGCTATTTTGACTGTGGCTTGCGTCTTGCCATTGATGACGGTCAGCCCATCGCGGGTAGTGACATACACAGTATTGGTGACCGGGTTGACCGCTACGTCGCTGGCTTCGGGCCCCACGTCGATGATGTCCGCGACGATGTCTGCCGCAGCAGGAGAAGTTGGGATCCCGGAAATCAGCAGCGACGCCACTCCGGCGGCTACCGCGAAGGCACCCCACCGCCGTCCTCTCCGGCCCAAAAAGCGGCGCGCAGGCGTTCCTGAAACACTGACAACAGTTCCCACTGCAATCCCCCCAAAGTGCAAACGACGCTTCCCCCGCGCCTGGGCTGGAGTCTAACCCCGCACTTGGGTTGCGGAACAGGCCTCGACGGCGGGACGCGCCAGAGGCGCCTTGGGAAACACCCAGGTGTTCTGGCCGTAGCCGGAGGGCCGGGACTACGATGAATTTCTGCCCCAACCCACCGGTCACACGTGGCTTCGCGGACCCGGTGGGGACGGCAGGCACGGTGAACGGGGAGGGAAAATGGCGGTTTTCATACTGATTCATGGCGGCGGATCCACGGCGTGGGACTGGCACTTGGTCAAGCCCTTGCTCGAATCGACGGGCCATGAGGTCATCGCGGTCGACCTCCCCATCGAAGACGACGGCGCGATGCTTGAGGACTACACCCGCGCGGCAACCGAGGCGGCCGACGGCGCCCGGCACACCATCGTGGTGGGCCACTCACTGGGTGGCTTTACGGCGCCGTTGGTCGGCAAGGAACTCAATTCGGACGGCCTGGTGTATCTCTCGGCAATGATTCCGATGCCGGGCGAGACCTTCGGTGACTGGTGGACCAATACCGGGCATGACCGCGAGACCATCCCCGAAGAGGCGTTCTTTAACCTCGTCCCTGACGATCTTGCACAGCAAGCGCGGAACAAGGAGCGCGATCAGCAGGGGGCCTGGATGTCAGGACCTTGGCCTGGCCACCATCCGGACGTGCCCACACTGGCCATTCTGTGCCGTGACGACCTGTTCTTTCCAGCGGCGTTCATGCGGCGCCAAGTACAGGATCGATTGGGAATCGAAGCGGTGGAAATCCCGGGCGGCCACTACGCCACACTGAGCCACCCGGGCGCTGTGGCTGCGGCGCTGAACCACTTCGCCCAACAGTTGCATACGAACCACCTGAACGAGACCAAGAGCTGAATCCCACCAAAAGCGCGACGTCGGCACCCACCCGGGTGCCGACGTCGAACCTTACTCACGTGGTGACCATCTACCGAAGTGTCGGCGTCGATCCTGCGTCCGGCCGGAACGCATCCAACGCCGGGAGCGCGCGGTTGTTGTAGTCGAACATGGCCTGGTTTTCCCACGCATTGCCGGAAGAGGGGTCGGCCGGGTCCCAGCCGTTTCCGGGGACGGACGTCCAGGCCGGCTCCCAGTAGACAGCGCCGAGGCCACGGCCGCCCGGGGCGGAGGCCACCACATCCTGGACTGCGCGGAAGTTCGCGGCCTGCCCGGAAGGTGTGGCTGGGTAGCCCTTGACCAGCTGGCCCGGATTGGCGATGACGTTTTCCCAGGGAGCATTCGGGTTGTCAGCGAGGGTGAAAGGGTACGAGGTTTCCACCACGATCACGTCCTTGTTGTACCGGGCGGACAACGAGGTCACGGAGCTCTGCAGGGTGGCGAGTGTGCCGTGCCAGTAGCCGTAGTAGGACAAGCCGATGATGTCGAACGGCACGGAGCGGGCGGTGGCTTGGTCGTACCACCAGTTGATTCCGTCAATCCCGTTGTTCAGGTTGGTCAGGTGGAGGATCTTCTTGGTGCCGGGGCTGACTTCGCTGACTGCGCGTGCCCCTGCCTTCAGGAAGGACGCCAGGTTGTCCCACTGGGCGCCTGTCACGGAATCGTTGGGGTCCACATCGTAGGACTGGCCGTAGGGCCACAGCATACCGGGGTTGATTTCGTTGCCGATCTGGGCGGCGTACGGGGTGACACCAGCAGCTTTAACCGCGGCCATGACGTCACGGGTGTGGTTGTACACGGCGTCCGCGAGCCCTGTGGGAGTCAGTCCCTGCCACGCAGCCGGGACTCCCTGGGCGCCGGGATCCGTCCACCGGTCCGAGTAGTGGAAATCGATCAGAACACGCATGCCCTGGGCATCCGCGCGCCGGGCCATCGCTGCGACTTGTTCCTTCATGTTGAAGCCGTCCGCCGGGTTGACCCACACTTTCAGCCGGACCAGGTTGGTTCCTGCGTCCGCGAAGGCCTCGACCGGATCCACGGAGTTGCCGTCTCTGTCGGCGTACACGGCGCCGTTCGCTTCATTCTTGGGAATGCTGGAGAGGTCTGCTCCGCGGACCTTACGATCGACCTTGCCTTGGGTGAAGGTGACGTTGTCCATGCTCGCCCAGGCACCAGCGCCGCTGGTGGTGAGCTTGAGCGTGCACTTGCCGCTGCTGACGTTCGCGCTCACGGCCATCGACAACCATTGGTCGTCCGTTTCGGTGGACGGCAGGACTGTTGTCCCGTGCGCCCCGCATCCGGTGAGGGTCAGCCGGGACGAGTCCACGGGGCCGCCGGATTTGATGTTGGCCCGGAACGTCCACCACCCTTTCGCGAGACCGCTGAGGGTCTGTGACGTAGTGACCGTCCCATTGCCCGAAAGCCAGTGCGTCAGACGGCTGGCGGATTGAAACCCGCCGGACTCCACTGTGGCCGCATCTTTGTGTCCATTAACAGTCCAGCCATTCAGCCCAGCCTCGAAACCTGCATTGGTGACGGTTCCGGCAGCCGTTGCCGCGCCAGGGGCAAGCAAGCTGCCGCCTGCCAGGGTCAAAGCGAGGACGACGGCGGGTAGCAGCCGCCGCTGCTGTTTCAGTCTTCCTGGGGTACTCAGCGTGGATCCGGGGTGGTTCATGGTTCGTCCTCCTTGACGGGTGCTGCCGGGGTCTTACCTGAAAGTGGGACTGTTTGCGGTTAGTGGCTGCGCTCGCGGGTGAGGCCGAACGGGACCTCGTCGCTGACGGAGATGCTGAAGTGCCCGGGGTTGAGCTTGGTCACCAGGATGCCGTGACCGCTGCGGGTGGCCTGCGGCTGCAGGTGTTGGATGGCGGCGTTGAGCCGGTCCTCGAGTTGGGCGGCGGTTTCCACCCGGACTTCCACTGAGGTGTCGGTGGCAGTGTTCATGAGGCACCTTTCGGATAAAGCAGGGAGCTGACGATTGGAATACCGGCCCGGACCGTGGTCGGTCCGGGCCGGCGGCCTGCGTTCAGCGGGTCAGGAGTGGTCCGCTGGAGTATGGATGACGCAGATGGTCCCGGCGGGAACGTGCGCGGTTCCGCCGACGGCTTCGCCGGAGAGCAGGTTGAGCCCTGTTGCCGGGTATTGTGCGTCCGCATCGGTGTGGTTGATGAGGAAGATGAACGTGCCGTCCTCGGAGCACCGTGACGCCACTTCCAGCCCGGCCGGGGGCTGGACTCCGGTATCGATTCCGGCATTCCGGACGGCGTCCAGGACAACGTCGGCGAGGTGTCCGCCGTCGAGCTTGGTGGAAACGTACCACGCGGTACCGCTGCCGAAATCGTTGCGGGTGATGGCGGGTCCGGAGGCCGCAGGTCCACTGGTGTAGCGGCTGAGGACCGTGGCGGTGCCGGGGTGGATTTCCTCTGACCACACGGTGCCGGTGGCGCCGTTCCCGAGGGTGACGATTTCTTCCTCGCGCAGGGGCATGAATTCGTGGATCTCCAGGCCAAGAACATCACGGAGGCCACCGGGGGAGGCGCCGGCCGGGACAGTGTCGTTGCTGTCCACAATTCCGGAGAAGTAGGACACCATCAGGTGGCCGCCGTCGTGGACGTAGCGGCTCAGGTTCGCGGACGCCTTGTCTCCCACCAGGTAGAGCGCCGGAGCCAGGACCAGATCGTAGCCGGACAGGTCGGCTTCGGGATGGGCGAAGTCCACGCTGATGCCGTGGTTCCACAGGACGGAGTAGAAGGATTCGATGCGTTCGCGGTGGTCGAGATCGCTGCTGGGGCGCCATTCCAGGTCCTGCGCCCAGAACGATTCCACGTCCCAGAGGATGGCCACGCGTGATGACACGGTGGAGCCTTTGACGGGGGAGAGCTTCCCCAGGTCATCGCCGAGATCCAGGACTTCGCGCCAGATTCGGGTGCCGGTGCCGGCGTGCGGGAGCATGGCCGAATGGAACTTTTCCGCGCCATAGCGGGAAGCCCGGAACTGGAAGAACATCACGGCGTCGGCGCCGCGGGCCACGTGGGACAGGCTGTTGCGGGCCAGTTCGCCGGGGCGTTTGGCGATGTTGCGGCCTTGCCAGTTCACGGCTCCGGTTGAGTGTTCCATCAGCATCCAGGGACGGTTGCCTGCCAGGGAGCGTGTGAGGTCGGCGTCCATGGAGAGGAGAACATGGTTGTCCTTGCGCTGGGCCACGAGGTAGTGGTCGTTCGCCACGATGTCCACCTCTTTGGCCCAGGCCCAGTAGTCCGGGGACAGGCAGTTGGTGGCCATGAAGTTGGTGGTGACGGGCAGATCAGGGGTGTATTTCTTGATGACGTCGCGCTCGGCAATGAAGCATTGGAGCATTGCGTCGGAGGTGAACCGGTGGAAGTCCAGGCGCTGGGCCTGGTTGCTGACACTTGCTGAGACCCTGGGGGCGTCAATCTCGTCCCATTCGCCGTACTTCTGTCCCCAGAACAGCGTGCCCCACGCGTGGTTGAGCGCCTCCAGGGTGACGTAGCGGTGACGGAGCCAGTCGCGGAACGCCAGCACGGAATTCTGGTCGTATGAATCGCTGACAGGTGCGCCGTACTCGTTGTGGACGTGCCACAGAACCAATGCGGGGTGGGAAGCGTAGCGGCGCGCGAGCTGCTCGGTGATGTTGGTGGCTGCCCGGCGGTATTCCGGTGAGCTGGGGCTGGCCATGCCGCGGGATCCGTTGCCCAGCGTGACCCCATCGCGGGTTACGGGACGCGCATGCGGGTATTTCTTCCAGAACCACGCAGGCGGTGCGGCGGTGGGAGTTCCGAGGTCCACGCTGATGCCGGCATCGGCCAGCAGATCCATGAGGTGGTCCAGCCATTCGAAGTCGTATTCGCCTTCGCGGGGCTCCAGCAACACCCAGGAGAAGATGCCGATGCTGACCAGGTTGATCCCGGCCTCCTTCATCAGCGCGATGTCTTCCACCCAGACCTCGCGGGGCCATTGCTCGGGGTTGTAATCCCCGCCGTAGCAAAGGCCGGCCGGTCGCTGTACCCAAGGCGCCTGTGCGGGTTGGGTGGCGGGGGCCTGCAGGACGTCTGTCATCAAATCTCCTAAGAACTGTGTGCGCTCCCAGTAGTATCACAGCTCTAATTCCGCTGGCTAGATCAAATTCAGGGTTGACATGGATCACAGCGCTGTGACTAACTGGAACCGCTCACAGTCATGCGACTCCAGTTCGGATGAGCGGTGAAACCCCAGACAGACCCATTCAGCTTTTCGACAAGGAGGACGAAATGCGCAAGTCATTTCGTGCAGGCGCCGTAGCCATGCTCGCAGCGGCCACGATGCTCGCCGCAGGATGTTCCGCAGGCTCCACCGCCGGCAGCCAGGATGCTGCAGCCAGCGACCCCAACCAGAAGGTGGAACTGACCTACTGGGCATGGGCCCCGAACCTGGACAAGGTGGTGGAACTCTGGAACGAGAAGAACCCCACCATCCACGTCACGGTCAACAAGCAGGACGGCGGTGACCCCGCGGTCACCAAGCTGCTCACCGCCGTCAAGGCAGGCAGCGGCGCACCGGACCTGATCCAGGCCGAGTACCAGAAGATCCCCACGCTGGTGGCCGCAGATGCGCTCGCCGATCTGTCCGGCACCGCAGCCAACGACACCAAGAGCCACTTCCCCGAAGGTGTCTGGAACTCCGTGACGCTGGGCAGCGAAGCGCTGTACTCCGTCCCGCAGGATACCGGGCCCATGGTCTTCTATTACCGCGCCGACATCTTCGAGAAACTCGGCATTGCTGTCCCCACCACGTGGGATGAATATGCAGCGGCCGCCAAGGCCGTGCATGCCGCCGATCCTGAGGCCTACCTCGGTACGTTCTCGTCCAACGATGCCGGCTGGTTTACCGGCATGGCACAGCAGGCCGGAGCTTCCTGGTGGGGTGTTGATGGTGATGCCTGGAACGTCAAGATTGCCGAAGAGCCCACCGAAAAGGTAGCCGGCTACTGGGGTGGCATCGTCGAAGAGGGCATCATCGACAACAAGCCCATGTACACGCCTGAGTGGAACACCGCGCTCAACACCGGCAAGCAGGTTGGCTGGCTCAGCGCGGCCTGGGGCCCGGGGGTTCTCGAGGGCAACGCAGGAGCGACAGCCGGTATGTGGAAGGCAGCACCCATGCCGCAGTGGGATGCCTCCAAGCCGTCCACGGGTAACTGGGGTGGCTCATCGACCGCTGTCACCTCCCAGTCCAAGAACCTCGACGCCGCCGCCAAGTTCGCCACCTGGCTGAACACGGACCCTGAGGCAGTGAAGGCCTTGGTCAAGGAAACCGGCATCTACCCGGCCGACACCGCCGGCGCCGAATCCTCCCTCACCGAGGCTCCCGCGTTCTTCTCCAACCAGCCGGACTTCTACGCCGTGGTGGGAGAGGCTGCCAAGAGCGTGGGTTCATTCACCTACGGTCCCAACGTCAACGTTGCCTTCAACGCCTACAACGATCAGTTCGCCAAGGCTGCCCAGTCCAAGCAGAAGAGTGCCTTCCTGGACGCGGTCAACAGCATGCAGCAGGTCACCGTTGATGACCTGAAGAAGACCGGCTTCACGGTCAAATAGCCGTTCCAAGTAACCGCACCAGCTGCGGGAGGGTGGTGCCCCGCCCTCCCGCAGCGTCTCCACCCAGAGTCTTACCTTCGAACCACCACAAGGAAGTGCACCCGTGGCAATGACCGCAACCAGGCCCGGTCCGGCAGCCGGAAGAACAGCAGATACTCCCAGGCGGGCCAAGAACTTCAAGTCCCGGGTGCTCATCCCTTACTCAATGCTGGCCCCGGGCATCATCCTGTTCCTCGTCTTCATGGCAGCGCCCATCATTTACACGTTGGTGCTCAGCTTCCAGAAGAAGAAGGTCAGCGGCCTGGGCCTTGGCAAAGGCTCGCAAAGCACTGCGTTCGCTGGCTTGGACAACTACATCAGCGCACTGACGGATCCCGAATTCCTGGGCAGCGTCCTCCGGGTCCTGACGTACGGGCTCATCCTGATTCCCCTGATGCTCGGCTTCGCCCTGCTGTTCGCGCTGCTGCTGGATTCGCGGCGTACACGGGCCGGAAGCTTCTCCCGCACCGCGATCTTCCTGCCCTACGCAGTCCCGGCAGTGATCAGCTCACTCCTGTGGGGTTTCCTTTACCTGCCCGGTGTCAGCCCGTTCCACTTCCTGGCCCGGCAATTCGGGATGGAACTGCCCTCGCTGCTGGATCCCAACCTGGTCACGTTCGCCATCTGCAACATCGCCCTGTGGGGTGGCGTGGGTTTCAACATGATTGTCATGTACACCTCGCTCAAGGCAGTTCCCAGCGAAATCTACGAGGCCGCCAAGCTGGATGGGTGCTCTGAAATCCAGACCGCCATCAGGATCAAGATCCCCATCATTGCCCCTTCCCTGGTGATGACCGCGCTGTTCTCGATGATCGCAACGTTGCAGGTCTTCGCCGAGCCCACCACGCTGCGTCCCCTGGCCAACAGCCTTTCCACCAGTTGGTCCCCGCTCATGCTGGTGTACCGCGACGCCTTCACGCGGAACGACGTCTTCTCCGCGGCCGCCACCAGCATCGTGATTGCCCTGGCTACCTTCATCATTTCGTTCCTGTTCCTGCGCATCGTGCAGAAGCGGGCCTTCGGACAGGAGAACTGACCGTGACTGCCCTCGCCACGCCGCCCAAAAGCCGCCGCGCCAACCCCAAGCCAAGCAAGCCAGGCAAGGCCACCAAACCGGAGTACATCAAGGAAAAGCCCAGCTACCTGTCCACCGGCATCCTGATCCTGGGGGCGCTCTACTGCCTCTTCCCGGTGATCTGGGTGGTGGCTGCGGCGAGCAAGGACGGCACTGAGCTGTTCTCCACCTTTACCCTGGCGCCCAGCACGCACCTGTGGGACAACATTGTGGAGCTCACCGAATACCGCGACGGCCTGTTCTGGCGCTGGATGCTCAACACGGCCCTCTACGCGGGCGTCGGCGCAATCGTGTCCACCTGGGTCTCAGCCCTTTCCGGCTACGTCCTGGCGAAGTTCGACTTCCCGGGTAAGTCCGGAGTCTTCAAGATCCTGCTGATGGGTGTTCTGGTTCCCGGCGTCATCCTCGCCATTCCGCAATACCTGATGCTGGCCCAGGCGGGCCTCACCAACACTTACTGGTCGGTGCTCCTGCCCCAGATCATCAGCCCCTACGGCATTTACCTGGCCCGCATCTACGCTGCGGCTTCAGTTCCCGGCGACGTCATTGAGGCCGCCCGCACTGAGGGTGCCAAGGAGATGTACATCTTCAACCGCATCGCCGCGCCCATGATGCTGCCGGGCCTGGTGACCATCTTCCTGTTCCAGTTCGTTGCCATCTGGAACAACTTCATGCTGCCGTACATCATGCTGGGCGATGACCACCTGTTCCCCATCACCGTGGGGCTCAACGGCCTGCTGAACCAGGGGGCCTCCGCACCGGCTCTCTACTCGTTGGTCCTTGCCGGTGCGCTGCTGTCGATCGTCCCGCTGGTCATCATGTTCCTGCTGCTGCAACGCTATTGGCGGGTCGATCTGGCCGCCGGCGCCGTCAAAGCCTAGTCCTAGGTAGGCTTTGGTCATGACGCAACCCACCCATCGGCCAAGGCCCAAAATCGACGACGTGGCCGCAGAGGCGGGCGTCTCGCGAGGTACGGTCTCCCGGGTTCTCAACGGAGGTCACTGGGTCAGCCCGTCTGCGCTGGCAGCCGTCAACGCAGCCATCAAGAAGACCGGGTACCGCGTCAACCCGCATGCGAGGAACCTGGCTACCAACCGGGCCAACTCCGTGGCGTTCCTGCTCACGGAAACGCAGGAGAGGCTGTTCGAGGACCCCAACTTCGCCGTGCTCATGCGCGGCGCAGCAGACGCCTTGGCTGTTCACGACATCCCGTTGGTGCTGATCATGGCCGGCACGGATGACGAGCAGCGGCGCGCCACCGACTTCCTCACCGCCGGCCACGTTGACGGGGTCCTGCTGATCTCGTCCCACGGCAGCCGGAAGGGCATCATTGCGGACATTATCGCCGCGGGTGTCCCGGCCATTGCCTGTGGCGTCCCGTTGGGCTTCGAGAAGAAGATGGGCTACGTCGCGGCCGATGATTACGAAGGCGCCCGGGATGTTCTGCGGTACCTGCACGACGGCGGGAGGCAGCGGATTGCCACCATCGCCGGCCCTGCGGACACCTCGGGCGGTACACGCCGGCTCGAAGCGTACCGGGACCATCAAGGGGCGGACCTCGATGAAACCCTCATCGTGCACGGAGATTACAGCCGCGACAGCGGGGCCAAGGCCATGCGGGAACTCCTGAACCGCACCCGGGAGATTGACGCCGTCTTCGCCGCGAACGACCTCATGGCACTCGGCGCAATGGACGTCCTGCGGGATGCCGGCCTGACAACGCCAGGTGATGTGGCCGTCGTCGGATTCGATGACATCAAGGTCTCCCAGGAGGCAGCGCCGCCACTGACCACCGTGCGCCAGCCCTTTGACCGGATCAGCGAGGAAATGGTGCGGCTCCTGCTGGACGTCATCAGCGGCAAGCGCCCCGCCGCCGTCACCATCCCCACCGAGCTGGTCATCCGCGAATCGGCCTGAGCAGGGGCACCGCGAGGGCACAAGCCCCAGCGCATAGGCTTGGACCATGCTGAACCTGGTCCTTGGACTTCTCTTTGCGGGGCTCTTCCTTGCCTCCTACCAGTCCGATCGGCGCAGGCTCCGCAACGGGGTGCTCCTGCTGGTGGCGGTATGGCTCCTGTTGCAGGCCGTCCTGGACTTCCTGATCGACCTGAACCCGTGGTTCGAATGGCTGAACCTGGTGGTCGTGGTGGTTCCGGTGGTGAGCATTTTCGTGTTCGCCGGCTTCCTGATCGCCAACGGGATCACGATGGTCCGCAGGGAAGGCCCCGGCATCAGCAGCTTTCTGCCCATTGCGGTGGGGCTGGCCGTGTTCCTCGCTCCGGTGGTCGCGTTCCTCTTTGTCCTGAGCGGGCAGCCCGTCCTGGCAGGCCTCGCCGCCTTGGCCTTCTTCCTCTGCGCTTACCTCGGCTGCGCGTTTGTGGTGTTCCTCGGGTATGCCTTGGTGTATTCAAGGATGCGGTTCAGCACGAATCCGGCGGCCGTCATTGTGCTGGGTTCCGGTTTGATAGACGGCAAGGTCCCGCCGTTGCTGGCCGCGCGCCTGAACAAGGCTTTGGAAATTTACGACGGCGGCGCACCGGTCAGGCCGGTCCTGGTGCCTTCCGGGGGTCAAGGCCCGGATGAACCCCGGCCCGAGTCCACGGCAATGAAGGAGTATCTGGTGGCAAAGGGCGCTGCCTCCGGCGACGTGCTGGAAGAGAACCAGGCCACCACCACCCGCGAGAACCTGGCCTATTCAGTTGCCTTGCTTGCTGAAAAGGGAATCCAAGGGCCATTGCTGGTGTGCACCAACAACTACCACGTACTCCGTGCGGCCCTCCTGTCCAGACGCCAGAAGATCAACGCGGAGGTAGTGGGCGCTCCGACCGCCAGGTACTTTGTGCCCAGCGCCTTCCTTCGCGAGTTCGTGGCCGTGATGAGGGACAACCGCCTGACCAACATGGTCCTTTGCCTGCCGATGTTCGGGGTTGCCCTGCTCATCACGGTGGCACTGATGAACTCCTCGGTGCTGTGAGGCCTTGAGCCGTTTAACCTGAACCTACGGCTTGGGGAGCCCCGTGGTGAACGTGTGGCTCCACTCCGTGACGGCGCCTTCGGTAAAGACGTACCCCTTGCCGCGGACTGCAGTGACCGTCACGGTGCCCTCAGGCTTCTTGTAGGTCCCGGCCCCGATCTCCTTGCCGTCAACCAGGTAGGCCACGCCGTCCACCGCCGGAACCGTGTACGAGTCCTGCCCGCGGCCCGGCTTGTCCGTGAAGGTGACCGCTGCCGGCGTCGCGGTGTCGTAGTGCAGGCCGAAGCCCAAAGGCACCAGGACGCCGTCGCCGCCTGCTTCCGGGATGTTGACCGGAAGCTTGCCGCCGGGGTTCACCGCACCTGAAATGGCGCGGACGGCACCGTGGAAATTGACGTCCTTGACCCCGTAGCTGTTGAGCACGGCGTCGGCGCCGGGGAAGACGCTGATGTCGTAGGGGTTGCGTGTGGCCACGACGATCACGGGAGTTCCGGTGGCTGCCAGTTCTTCAACCATCTGCTGCTGCGCAGCGTTGCCGGTTGCGTTGTACGAAGCAAAGACCACGGCATCCACGGTGCCGGCTGCGGCTACCGCACGCGCGCGGTACGCCGCGGAGGGGGAAGCCCCATCCTCGTAGTCTTCAGTAACCGCGAATCCCTGCTCCTTGAGCATCGGGCCCGCGAGCTCCGGCCAGGCTGAACCGGCCCCCACCATGAGCACCGAACTGCCGGATGCGAGGGGCAGGATCTTGTCCTCATTGCGGAGCAGCGTCACTGCACGGTCCGAGATCAGCTTGGCCGTGGCCAGGTTCTCCGCGCTTCCAACAAGGGTGTCCACGGCGTGGGGGTCTGCCATCGGTTGCTCGAAGACTCCCCGCTTGGCCTTCCACTCGAGGATCCGCCGGACAGACTCATCCAGGCGGCTCTCGGTGAGCTCACCGGACTCGACGGCGGCACGGACCCCTGCGAACGAGGCGTCCACATCGGGGGAGTTAAGCAGGATGTCAGAGCCGGCCTGGATGGCCTTGACGGCAATTTCCTCCTGGGGCCATTCGGCGGCCATCGCGGCCATATCCAAGGCATCGGTGGTGACCAGGCCCTTGAAGCCCAGCTCATCGCGAAGCAAGCCAGTGAGGACCTTGTGGGACAGGGTGCCGGGCATCTCCGCGTCGATGGCCTCCACAATGATGTGGGCTGTCATGACCATGTCAACGCCACCGTCAATGGCGGCTTTGAAGGGTTTCAGGTGCTGGTTCAGGGTCTCGCGGTCGTAGGTGACGGTGGGGAGTCCGTAGTGGGAATCCACCGAGGTATCGCCGTGCCCGGGGAAGTGTTTGGCTGCCGCGCCGACGTTGTGTTCCTGGATGCCGTCGATTTGAGCCACACCGAGCGCGCTGACCAACGCGGGATCTTCGCCCATGGAGCGGATGCCGATTACGGGGTTATCCGGGTTGGAGTTGAGGTCCAGCACGGGTGCGAAGTCCACGTTGATGCCCATGGCCCGCATCTCGGAGCCCAGGATTTCGCCCTGTGCCCGCGCGAGTTCCGCGTCTGCCGTGGCTCCCAACGCCATGTTGCCCGGGAGGACGGTGGCCGGCGGTCCGATGCGGGCAACCAGGCCGCCTTCCTGGTCGATGGTGACTGCCAGCGGGATGCCGGTTCCGTCCTGGCCCACGGCAGCTCGTTGCAGACCGTTGGACAGGCCGGCAACCTGCTGGGGGTTGTTCGTGTTCCCGGACCACGCGAAGTAGAGGACACCGCCAAGGTTGTACTTGGCCACGACTTCAGCAGGAGTGTTGACGCCGTAACGTTCCTGGTTGGTGGCGGCCATGGAGGTGTCATCGGCCGAGGACCCGTAGACGTGGGTCCAGGTCATCTGGCCGATCTTTTCGTCCAGCGACATGCCGGAGATCAGCGCCTCGATGTCCGGTGAGGCGGCGACCGTCGTCGTACGTGCCGTGGTGGGCGGGGCGGCCGCAGCGACCCCGCCCGTCACCACCCCCGCGCCCGTCATGAGCAGCGCTGTTGCGGCGGCCGTCATCAAGGTAGTTCCTTTTCTGAGCATGTGAATTCCCATCCCAATCGTCTGAGTTTTTCCGGCTGGCCTAGCGCGGCCCGTTGTAGAGGAGGTACTGGCGGGTATCGCGGACGAACTGACCCAGTTCCGCCCGCCAGCTGTCCAGGATGGTCCGGGCGTCAGCACCGGCGTCGAGCTGTTCGGCAAAGCGGGCGGACCCGCTCAGCAGCCCCATCCAGCGCCCGGCGTCGCCGCGCCACGGGAAGCCCGGGTACAAGCGCTTGGCTTCCACCAACATGTGCGTGCCGATTTCGAGGGCCTCCACGCGGGCAGGATCGGTGATGTGCACCTGGACTCCTCCGCAGATGACGCCCTGGTTCTTGGAGAGGGTGGGCTGGAAGTAGGCCTCGCGGAACGTGACACCGGCGAGGCCTTTGCTGTTGAGCGCCTCCGCCCAGCGGTAATCCACGTAGGGGGCGCCGATCAGTTCGAAGGGCCGGGTGGTTCCGCGGCCTTCGGACATATTGGTGGCCTCGAAAAGTGCCGTGCCCGGGTACAAGAGGGCCGTCTCCGGGGTGGGCATGTTGGGGCTCGGGAGGATCCAGGACTCCCGGTTGTCCGGGCCGGTCATCTCGCGGCGCCACCCCTGCACTTCCACCACTTGGAGGTCCTTCAGGGGAGCGAGGCCCGCGGCCGGCAAATGCACCGCGTTGAAGTACTTGGCGAGCTCACCCACGGTCATGCCGTGCTGGAGTGCGATGCCCAGTTTTCCTACTCCGGACTCGAATCCGCTCTGCAGGACCGGTCCCCTTGCCTGCCCTCCGATCGGATTCGGCCGGTCCAGGACGACAAACCTGGCACCCGTTCGGGAGGCGGCCTGCATGGCACCCCACATGGTCCAGATATAGGTGTAGAACCGCGCGCCCACGTCCTGGATGTCGAAGCAGATGGTGTCCACGCCGGACTTTTCGTAGAAGCCCACGTACTGGTCCACGTCGGCGCCGTAGGAGTCGTAGACCGTGATGCCGGTGCGGGGATCCACGGAGGTCCCTTCGCTGGCGCCGTCCTGGGCAGTGCCCCGGAAGCCGTGTTCGGGACCGAAAACTGCCCTCACGTCGACGCCTTTTTGCGCCATGTCATCAACAATCGAGTGGAAGTTCGCCAGGACTCCGGTGGGGTTGGTGATGACTCCCACCCGGCGGCCGGCGAAGATGCTCCAGTTATCGGCGGCGGCGACGTCGGCGCCGGGGGTTGCTGTTCCGGGCTTTCCGGGGCGGGCGGTTTGGGTGGTGTCTGCAGCAGCGCTGGCGGCAAAGGGCGCGACGACGGCGGCCGCGGCGGCCAGTCCCGATGCGTGGATGAGGTTTCGGCGGTTGAGTGTCATGGGGAGCCTTTCCGGATGAGCAGGGCATGACAACTTTTGTGATGTCGCTTACATCGACCGTATTCGCTGGGAGGATATGCGTCAATCGTTTACCACTCGTGATGTAGTTGGGTAAATTATTTACATGGCCGGTCGCTACTGCCGATTGGCTGGTCACTTGGAAGGAAACATCATGGAAGAGGCGCTGAGCGGGCAGTTGTCACGGACCGTCCTGGTGCGGATCCGTTCCGCGCTGCCGTCGTTGCGCCCCTCCGAGCGCGCCATTGCCGAGCTTGTCCTGGCGGACCCTTCCCGCGCGGCCACGATGTCCATCGGCGATCTCGCCGGGCAGGGCGGAACCTCCACCACGTCGGTGGTCCGTTTCTATAAGAAGGTGGGCTACAGCGGATACTCGGATCTGCGTCTGGATCTTGCCCGGGAAACCGCACGCGAGAGCCTCGCCAACAATGTGCCGGCGGGGGTCTATGAGGACATCAATACGTCCGATTCGCTGCGCGACATCGTTTCGAAAATTGCCTTCAACGAGACCATGTCCATCGCCGACACGGCCCAAGTGCTCGACGTCGACAAACTCGCCCAGGCGGTGGAGGCCATCTCCACCTCGCGGAAGACCGACATCTTCGGCGTTGGGGCGGGCGGCCTGGTGGGCGAGGACCTGCAGCAGAAGCTGCACAGGATTGGCCTGACGTCCTTCAGTTGGTCGGACCCCCACGCGGCGCTGGCATCTGCGGCACTCCTGGACGGCGACGGCGTTGCTGTCGCCGTCTCCCACTCGGGGACCACAGTGGATACGGTCGACTTCCTGCTGGCAGCGAAGGCGGCAGGGGCAACCACCATTGCGGTCACCAACCACGCCGATTCTGCACTGGGGCGGACGGCCGACATTGTGCTGAACACCGCCGCGCGTGAGACACCCTTCAGGTCCGGGGCCATGGGCAGCCGCATCGCCCAGATGATGGTGGTTGACTGTCTCTTCGTTGGAGTGGCGCAGCATTCCCATGAGGCATCGGTCTCGGCGCTGCAGAAGACGCACGCCGCGGTCCAGGGGCGGAAATTGCCCCGGGGGAACCTGTCAGCCTAAGCGTGGTTAACCGTCGGGCCCTTCCACCCGGCCCTTCCCCCGGGCGGAACCGGGCCAATCCGCCGGGGTAGGGTCGTGGGATGCTGACGCTTGTTGCCCCGGACGTGTCCTTCTACGAGTCATTCATCGAGTCGCACCGCGAATGGGATGGCGCCCATCAGGATGGCGCCGGACTGTTTGCCGGCGATGACATCGGCTCGGCCGAGGGTTTCGCTGCTTGGGTGGCCAAGTTGCTCGCTGCTGAACACGCCGACGAAGTGAACGGCATTGTCCCCTGCACCTATCGCTGGATGACGGAAGGATCCCGATATGTGGGCGCCATCGCCTTCCGGCACTACCTGACTCCGGCGCTTCTCAACTCGGGCGGACACCTTGGGTACGGCGTCCGCCCTTCGGATCGCGGCCGTGGTGCAGCAACCTGGGCCCTGCGGGAAATGTGCTCCAGCCTGGCGGCAGTGGCTGGCCCAAGCCGTGTGCTCCTGACCTGCGATGACGGCAATGAAGCGTCTGCAAGGACCATTGAACGAAACGGTGGCGTGCTGGAAGATGTGCGCCTCGACGATGAAGGCCGGCCCTTCCGCCGCTACTGGATTGAGCTCGCAGGGCCCGCAGGCGAGTAAATTTGTCACCCTGGGGTTGACGCGGCGCTGTCGCGCATGGAGTATTGGCATATGACAAGTCAACCCGGGGGTGACAGTGCCGCTTCCGAAGCCGCTGATCCGCAGTGGCAGCATGTGCTCACCCATCGTCCGGCCGACGACGGATCCCGCGACGCTGCTGCCAAAAGGTTCGCGGAACGCGGCATCACCCCGGAGCAACTCCGCGCCATCCTGACCGATGGCGGGGATGCCCTGTACGCGGCAGCCGCAGCGGGCGATCCCGGCTGGGCAGAACCGTTCGGAGGTCCTTTGGCCGTGGCACTGCTGTCCGCGGAGGTCAGTGTCTTTGCCGCACATCTAAATTCCAGGGCATCCGGAGTCAGGTCAGTGGCTGTCGCCGAACTCCTGGACGAATACAGCGCCGTGACGGTGGCCGCAGAGCTCGGAGTGGCTCGCCAGAAGGTATACGAAATTGCACGGGCAGGTCTTCGTCCGCCCTACATTGAGCAGGTCCCTTGGAGGACATCGTGAATCCCATCGAAGAGAAGGTCCAGCTACCGGACCCGAAAACCCACTTTCTTGTCCATCCCCTTGACCTGCCCGGAGCCCGGAAGGAATTCCTGCTGGGCTGGTGGTTGGGGGTCTTCGCCACGCCCCAGGTCTACACGGCTCTGCTGGCAGTCTTGTGGGCCGTCAGCAACAACTACGTCACGCCCGTGCTGGTCCCCCTGGTCCTGGTGGTGATTGCGGGGTGGATCAGTGTGAAGCTCACGCGCGGCGCGTGGGACTACATTCCGGGGAAGCGCCATGACAAGGACCGTCGCATGACGGGGATGACCATCGCGGCGTCGCTCATCACCTCGCTTGCACTCTTTGCGGGTCTGCTGATCTTCATGGCGTGGGCTTCATCGCAGGACTTGGTTCCCGGTTTCAGCGCCTATCCGCTGGGCATGGGCTCGGCCATCGCGCTGATCATGGCAGGAGAGCTGGTGATCAAGCTGGTTCGCCGCAGGTCCGTGGAACTGGTTTCCGACGCCATCAGCTTGATCGTGGTGGTTGCCGCAGTGTGGATCGGCTTCGGCCTCCTCCCTGAAGGGCGGGACATCGCACCCCTGGACCTGCTGCCCGGCGCCGCCATCCTTGTGGGCGTCTGGTTGGTCTGGCTGCTGTTCACCAAAACAGAGGACCGCCGCAATCACGGCTGATGGCCGAAACCCTGTTCATGTTCCCGTCACCATCCATTGCTAGGCTGCCGGGCACTACACGGCTGACCAGGAGGACCGCATGACGGAGGCAAACTCACTTTCCACATCATTGGACGATTGGTGGGTCAGGGACAACCTGCGGGAGACCATCGATCACCTGGTGGAGTTGGGCTACACCATCAGCGGCGGGCAAGGGGAGGACCCGGACCTGATCGATCCAGGCGGATCAGCGGTGGAGACTTGGAACGAGGGTTACCCCTACGAGCAGCGGATGACCCGCGACGAGTACGAGATCGAGAAGTACCGCCTCCAGATCGAGTTGCTGAAGTTCCAGTACTGGGGCCAGGACCGCGGCCTCAAGCACGTGATTGTCTTCGAGGGCAGGGACGCCGCCGGCAAGGGCGGCACCATCAAGCGCTTCACGGAGCACCTGGATCCCCGATCCGCCAGGACAGTTGCCTTGGCCAAGCCTTCGGACCGTGAACAGGGTCAATGGTATTTCCAGCGCTATATCCAGCACCTTCCCACGGCTGGGGAGATCGTCATGTTCGACCGCTCCTGGTACAACCGGGCCAACGTGGAGAAGGTCATGGGCTTCTGCACAGACGACGAATACGACACCTTCATGGGGCAGGCGCCGGTCTTCGAAAAGATGCTGGTGGACGCCGGGATCCACGTGACCAAATTCTGGTTCTCGGTCACCCGGCAGGAGCAACGGACCCGCTTCGCCATCCGCCAGATCGATCCCGTCCGCCGCTGGAAGCTCTCGCCCATGGACCTCGCTTCCCTGGACCGCTGGGCGGAATACACCGACGCCAAGGAACAAACGTTCCTGCACACGGACTCCGACCACGCGCCGTGGATCACCATCAAGTCCAACGACAAGAAGCGCGCCCGCATCAACGCCATGCGCTACTTCCTGAACCAATTCGACTATGAGGACAAGGACACCTCTGGGGTTAATCTGCCAACTCGCGGGAGGTTTGGTTACATTTTGTCGTGCTTTCCTATTCGGCGGACTCTTCCTCAACAACCGGGTCCTTCAACAGCAGCGCCGTGCCCTGGAAGGCCGGCAGCTCGAGGTAGAAGCTGTGGAGGTCGTCCACCTGGCCTACGTTGTCGCCGTTGAAGAGGTCGTGCACGCTGGCGCCGGGAACAAGGTGACCGGACTGGATGCTGCCTGCAATGTCCTGGTCCGAGAAGTTCAGGACCGTGACCTGCAATGCTCCGTCGGCGAGCTGGTTGACCAAAACCAGCAGCCCCCGGTTGGAAACGTCAGGCACATCCAGCAGAGTGCTGGTGGCGATGCCGGATTCCTCCCGCACTGTGAGGATCTGCTGGAGCCGCCGTGCGTAGGACCGCGAATCCTTGAGCTGCTCGGGCAGTGAACCGTAGAGACTGCGGGCACGGGCCATGCCGGCCAGCGAGGTCTTCGCATCCGGGCTGGTGCCCATGAGGTCGTGGGCTCCGCGGTTGATCCAGCGGGTATCGCCCTGCGACGTGAGTTCCTTGACGGTTTCGCGGTCCAGTGCCGTGATGCCGGTGAGGTCCCAGCCCGAGAGCGCGAAGACGCCCGGCTGCAGCGCGTTGTACATGGACAACAGCACGTGGGCGTCCAATACCTGGGCTTCCTGCTCCGGGGTGAGGGCGTCCTGGTCCTTGATGCCCAGCGCGGCCATGATGAAGCTGACCGTGGTGCAGGCGATGCCGTTGGTGGTGAACAGTGCGTTGTAGGGCCCGTTTTCCCCCGTGAGACGTTCCCGCAGGGTCTCCTGCACCTTCTCCGCAACCTCGGCCCCCGTCAGTTCTTCACCGCCGAGCTCGAAAACGTCGTCCCTGTGTCCGGCAGCGAAGTGCAGCAACTCGTACGTCAGTTCGTCATGGTTCTGGAGTGCGTGGACCAAGGAGGCCTGGTCCACCCCGATCTCCATGGAGAGGCGCAGGGTCAGGCGCAGGAATTCGGTATCTCCGGTGACGAAGGCGTAGTGGTACGCGGGCCGGGTGATGAAGTCGTACGAGAGGTCTGGCCCCGATTCCGACTGGGCCTTGATGTCATCGATGGTGAGGTTGAGTTCCTGGAAGGAGAACCCGCCCACCTTGCGGATCATGGAGCCGATGAGCTGGTTGGCCGCCTCGGACAGCGGGTGGCCCTCTGACCATCCCGGTTCTTCTTCCGCGCTCTTTTCGACGCCAAGGAAGCCGTTGGCATCAAGCCGCAACGCACCGGTGCCGAGGTCCAGCAGCGAATGCAGCGCGTCACCGACCACCAGGCGCATGCCGGCGAACGTTGGGTCCAGCCAGTTGATGGACGGCTGGCCGGACTTGAAGTAGTGGAGGTAGACCCAGCGTCGGGTCTTGCCGGTGGTGTCGATAATGGGCTTGGTGGCGCTCCAGTTGGTTTCCTTGACGCCGGGTTCGTAGAAAATGACCCGCTGCAGCCGCCCAATAATGTAGCCCGCCTTTTGCAGGGCTTCCTCAGCCGCCGGGCTGATGTTCACCGAGTCTTCGCCTTCGGGGACGTCCGGCAGCAGGTGCCAATCCTCCTCGGGGATGTCCACCATGTGATAGATACCGGGGTAGTCCCGGAAGTTCATCTCAGCCAGCCGGAAGTCCGCGCCCTTGCCGGTGTGCCCGGGGACGATGTCGTCAATGATGGTGCCGCCGTGCTCGTTGGCGACCTCGCACATCTGACGGAACTCTTCTTCTGTCCCGAACGCGGGATCGATCGCCATGGAGATGCGGTCAAAGTGCCCATCCACGCTGGGTGTCTGCGACCAGCCGCGGATGCCGCCCGCCAGCTTCACCGGGCCCGTGTGCAGCCCACGGATGCCGATTTTGCTGAACGCATCCCAGAGCTCGGGATCACCCAGCGCCGAGAGGAAGGACTGGCCGTCCTTGGTGATGAAGGACAACGGGTAGGCGGTGAACCAGACAGGTGAACGCTCAACGGCTGCGCGCGGGTTGGGCCGGGCGTACGAGTTCTGCCACATACTGGCCTGCCCGGACAGTTGCCGGGCCATGGTGTTGGCGTCACCCAGCATGGACTGGTTCCGGAGCCAGTCCACATAGGTGGAATTCAGGCCGTCGAATTCCAGGGAGGGCCGGGCGGCAAAGAACTGCCGCCTCCGGGCGATCGGCCGCAGCGCCTTGGGCCGGGCAGGGTAGAACTGTTCATCAAAGGTGATTTCCGCCGGTTCGCTTGCGGTTTCATCGGGCGTTTCCAGGGGCGTCTCCTCCGGATTTTCCTCTGGAGTTTCGCTGATTTCTGACACGCTCGTGTTGACTGCAGGCTCCCGCACAGTTGTCTCCTTACGTGGTCGCCGCGTCAACGCCGACCGTCCGAGGGGGGTCGTTCAAGAGGTCACGTACCCGGGCTTGCCCGGACTATTCATGCTAGTCACGTTGGCCTCCGGTTTGTCGAACCCGGGAACAAGTAAGTCTCGTGATCATCCGGCGGCTTACGAGGACCGCCACACTACGGACCGAGGCAGTCAACGGTTCCCGGAACTGCGTTCGCCCTACCGATGCACCCTCATCAGCCAGTACCGTGGCTCGTGGAGATCGGAGAACCCATGAAAATCGCAGTGATCGGCGGCAGCGGCCACATCGGGTCCTTCCTTGTCCCCAGGCTTGTTCGCGCCGGACACGAGGTGGTCAACATCAGCCGCGGAAGCCGCCTGCCCTATGCCGACGTCCCTGAGTGGCAGCAGGTCCGCAAGGTCACCGCGGACCGTGACCACGAGGAACGCGAGGGCATCTTTGGTGACCGGGTAGCGGAACTGGGCGCCGACGTCGTGGTTGACCTTCTGTGCTTCACCCTCGAATCGGCCACTGCGCTGGTGGATCGCTTGCGCGGCGAAACAGGCCATCTGCTGCACTGCGGCTCCATCTGGCGATACGGCGTGAGCCTGAAGTTGCCCCTTGCCGAAGGAGCGGACTCCGCCGAAGAGCCAGTGGATGACTACGGGATCCAGAAGCGTGACATCGCCCGCATGCTCAAGGACGAGACTGCTTCAGGGGGACTGGCCACAACATCCATTCATCCCGGACACATTGTGGGCCCTGGATGGCAGCCGATCGGGCCCTTGGGCAACCTTGATCCTGGGGTGTGGCAGACGATTGCCTCCGGGCAGCCACTCCGGATTCCCGGAATCGGTACTGAGTTGATGCACCATGTGCATGCCGACGACGTCGCGCAAGCTTTCGAGAAAGCCATCCTGAATCGTGACGCGGCGGCCGGGGAGGATTTCAATATTGTTGCCCCGAGCGCCCTGACGGTGCGGGGTTACGTGAGCGTCGCTGCTTCATGGTTTGGGCAGGAGCCGCATATGGAACCCGTGAGCTGGGAGGAGTTCCGGCGGACCACTACCAGCGAATCTGCCGATATCAGTTGGGCGCACCTCTCCCGCAATCACTGCATGAGCATCCACAAGGCATCGTCGCTGATCGGGTATGCGCCGCGCTATGAACCTGAGCAGGCAGTGCTCGAATCCGTGCAGTGGTTGGTCAGCAACGGTCAGCTCAACGTGCCGAAACTGCTGACCTAAGCCTGTACAACTGCCACCCGAGGCCCGAAGCTTAAGGGGCCACAAGGGGGAGCTTCATGGACAAAGTGTCGAACAAGGACGTCACGGACAGCCGGCTCGATCACGGGTTCTTCGTCCTGGGTGGAGCCGCGGCGGTGTGGTTGGCTTTCCTGCTGGTGGGGGAGAGCTTCCATTTGGGGTGGGGCCAGCTGTGGTTTTCCTTCGTGTTCTGGGCGTTCCTTGCCTACCTGCTTTTGCCGAGGCTGCACCGGATCCTGACCACCATTTACGTCCCCGGCTATTTCATCGGCCGTGCCCGAACCAGCGATGGGCTGCTGGGCGATCCCGTGAATGCGGCGTTGCTGGGAGCCGAGCCCCAGATCCACGCGATCATGAGGTCCGCCGGGTGGACCATGGCCGACGACGTCACCTTCGCCAGCAGCCGCCGCATCGTCAGCTCCACCATTTTCCGGCGGAGCTACACCGAAGCGCCGGTCAGCCCCCTGTATCTCTTCGACCGGCAGCAGGACTTTGCGTACCAACAAGAGGTCAACAACACCCCCGGCAAACGCCATCACGTCCGCTTCTGGCGTTGCCCCGAGGGGTGGCTCCTCCCCGGCGGGCACAAAGTGGATTGGCTCGCCGCCGGAACCTACGACCGCAGCGTTGGCTTCTCGCTCTTCACACTCCAGATCACGCACAAGATCGAGCAGAACACCGACGTGGAGCGGGACCACATCGTGTCCACCGTTTCCTCTGCCGAGCCTGCCGTCACGGTGCAGGTGATCGAGGACTTCTCCACCGGATATCACACGCGCAACGGCGGCGGCGATTCCATCTCCACCGACGGCGACCTCCCCATCATCGACGCCAGCCGCGTCCAGGTCCCCGCCAACCAGCCGCCCAGCCGTACCGACAGCCGTGACCGGCGACCGGCGCCCATCGTGACCGGCGCTGTCCTGGTGGCCATCCGCGCGATTGCAGCTTTTACGTTGGCGGTGACACTGCTGACGTCAGGCGGCGACATTGGACTCGACGACGTCCCCCTGGACCCGGAAACCACGACGACGGCGATCGTCGCCATGGCGGTCATCGTCCTGCTCTTCGGGCTCGGTGAGGTATTCCTGGCATGGCGGATTTTCCTCGGCAGCAACGGCGCCCGGGTGATCGCCATGGCCCTGAGCTCCATCTCGATCCTGGTGCAGGCCATCGACTACTCCACCGGGACTGCGAATCTCACCCTCGAAGCGGGTCTCTCCGGCCTTGCCTCGGACATCCTGGTCCTGCTGGCGCTGTCCAGCCAGCGGGCGAGGGTTTACGCCAAACGGCAGCGTGTCCCGGCCGTTCCGGCGTCAGTGGTGGTGCGGCGCGTGTCTTCCTGACCTTCTTTGAGTGTGGGTTCCGTCCGACACTCCGGCCTTTGCGGCGTGTCGGGGTGGTTTCGGGTTGAAAGTGGGTGGTGACGGCGCGTGGCAGCCCCGCCGTCTCCTGCCCGATAGGGTTAATCCGTTCCCAGCCAGCCTGCGTCACCAGCCGGGCCTCCAGAGTACGGATTGAGGAAAACGGTGTGGACGGAGTCCTTCAAGGTTTCTTTGTGGTCAGCGTGGTCCTGCTCATTGGCTATATCCTTGGCAGAACCAAGGCACTGGGTCCCGAAGGCGGCAAGGTTCTCTCGACGCTGACTTTCATGGTGGGGCTGCCCTGCCTGATGTTTTCGGCGATTGCCTCCCGCCACATTTCAGATGTCCTCAGTGCCACGGGCTTGATTTCGGTGGTCACCGCGGTGGCGGTCATGCTCGTGTTTACCGTGGCTGGCCTCATTGGCCGCTGGGGTGTCCGGCGGACCACTATCGGCGCGCTGTCCGTGGGAATCGTGAACTCCACCAATCTGGGCGTGCCGTTGTCCCTGTATATCCTCGGCAGCGCCACGTACGTCACGCCCATCATGCTGTTTCAGTTGGCGATCGTGACACCCATCGCCCTGACCATCCTCGACCTCACAGATCCCGCAGGCAAGCAGGTCTCCGTCTGGCGGGTGCTCTCCATCCCGTTCCGCAACCCTGTCACCGTGGCAGCAATTCTCGGGGTGGCCGTGAGCGCTTTGGGCATCGAAGTACCCACGCTTATCCTCGATCCCCTGGCGCTTGTGGCCCAGTTGGCGGTGCCGCTGATGTTGATCATCTTCGGCATGTCCCTGCACGGGCTCTCGGTCCGGCCCGGCATCGGCGACCGGGCTCCCACCACTGTGGCCGTGATCCTCAAGTCTGCGGTCCAGCCGGCTCTTGCCTGGATCTTGGCAGCATTCGTCTTTCATCTGGACCCGTTCAGCACGTTCGTGGTCACCGCCTGCGCCATCCTTCCCACCGGCCAAAACGTGGTGCTCTACGCGGTCCGGTACGGCGTGGGCCAGGGCATTGCCCAATCCACGGCGGTGTTCACCAGCATCCTGGCGGTCCCGCTGCTTCTTGGGGCGGCGTGGCTTTTCGGCTGAGCCGTTGTGATTTCCCATCCGCGAGTAGTTGGAGTCGGCGCTCACGCCGTGGAAGTTCCGCTTTCAAAAGTGGGCGGTCCCGCCACCACTGACTTTGAATCGGCTGACGGCTGGACACGCCGGTGAGTGCGGCGTGTTGCCGTGCTCGGAGATCCAAAGTGGGTGGCGAGCGTACGGGGCATGAAGCCAGCCACTCTTTGGGGCCGTCCCTTTAAGGCTCGACGGCGGCACTCACCTTTAGCGCCGCCGTCGTTCGGTCTGCGTGGGAGGTGAGAGAGCGCTGCTCGGGAGGGCGTGGGAGGTGAGAGAGCGCTGGGGGGAAGGGCGTGGGAGGTGAGAGAGCGCTGGGGTTAAACAAAAGAGCTCCGGAGTGCGTTATTGGGGGATACGCACTCCGGAGCGGTCTTTGAGCAGGGGCTTTCGCTGACCTGCAGTAATCACTCTACGTTGCGCGCAACCCCTTCGCCACCACCTCGAATAAGTACTTTCGCTTTAGTTTCTTTGGGCAGCTTCCGGCCGCTTTTTCTGCGGCACAATCAGCACAGGGCGGCGTTGATGGTGGCTCAACCATGCAGCCACTGAGCCGTTGAGCGCCTCGGAAATCCGGTGGCCCAAGCCGGGCTCCGGGGTCCCCACGATGATCATGGATGCGTTGATGTCCGCGGCGAGCCTGCCCAACGCCCGTGCTGGATCACCGGCCAGCAGGCGCAAGGTCCAATCTGCCGTGCCGCCGTCCATCGCGTTTGCGATCACCCTGCCAAGGTCGCCTCGTACGGCCTCGACGTCGGCGTCGTCCTTCTCCGGGTGGAGCGACATCCGGTGTGTCTCCCGGGACGGGTCCCACTCCACGAGGTAACTGGCCTCGTCCACGTAGGCGCACACCAACGGGACGCCGAGTCGCTCAGCCAAGGTCCGGGCAGTTTGGAGTACTTCCACATGCTGGTCCGGGAGAACCCCCACCACCAGGGGAATCGGTCCGCTGAAATTTTCCGCAGCCATACCCTTATTGTTGCGCCGGGGCGATCCAAAGAACAGGTGGTTGAGAGGGTATCCGGGGTCAGGTTTCCGTCGGCTTGTTCCAGGTGAGCCGCACCTTGAAATTGGACCCGGTGCTTGCCGACGCGATGAAAGCGCCCGCCTCCGCGTGAAGGTCAATGCCGAACTCCACGCTCACCTCATCCGGCCGGTTCTCCAGGCTCAGGAGCTCATCGATCACCCCCTGCACCGCTGGACGCACGTGTGCCAGGGCACGCTCGAACGTTTGCTGCGCCCGCGCGAAAACCCCCGAATGGTCCCCCGCGTGATCGCCACCCCTGGTTACCAGGCTCCCCGCGGCGTTCGCGACCTCCACAACTACCGTGCCGCCGTCGTCGGTGGTGAATTCAACCAGCCTGCTCATGTTCCTGTCCCTTCTCCGGCGCCCGCAGTCGGCGGGCCGCAAGCACGAAACCGATTCCGGCAGCGCACAAAATCAGCAGCTGAATCAACACAAAGTAGGCGTGCGTCCGGTACCAGGACTCAAGGAACACGCCCTTGTCCTGAACCCAGACCAGCGGAACCGTCACGGTTGGCCACAGCAGCAGCCACCCGAACGGCTCGGATGTGCGGGAACGCATGGCCAGGATGCCCGCCCACAATCCGAAGCCCGCATGCACGAATCCGGCGATGACAGTGGTGGGATCCACCGTTTCGGTGAGCCCCGAGAGCCCAAAGAGAGCACCCGAAACAACCGCCCCCGCCATCACAACGCGGGCCATCGTGGTGCGATCGGGGAGGCCCGCGACCGCCAACAGCAGGTACCCAAGAGGTGCCACCAGGCCGTAAACGATGCGGAGGGAGCCGTCGCCGCCGCTCTCGTACCAATAGTTGTCGTCCAGCCACAGGAAGTAGACCGCGAAGCACGCCCCGAGGCCGCCCGCCACGATCAGTGCGACGCCGCCCCACAGCAGCGGCGCCCTCAGCGGGGGAGCCAACCCGCCGACGGCGACGGGTGCTGAGCTGCCGGGCTTTGACCCCCGGAGGCCAGCGCTCGACGGCGGAGCACCAGTGGGTGCCTCGGCTTTGGATGCGGACGGGGTTGCGTTCAGTGCTGAAGACGGGCTGGGGCGGGGTTCGGGAATGGGTTCGGCGTTCGAAGTGGGGCCGGCGTCGGGTTTTGTGCGGGTGCGCGGGCTTGGGCCGGTTGTCGGTTTGGGCGCCGTGATCCCGGAGACTGGGCCCGAGCTGGGACTTGCGTCCGCCGCGATGGTGCGGGCCGGGGCCTTATTCCGTACTGGCCGTACCGGCCGTACTGGAGGGTCGGCCACTGTGTACGAGCCCTGCGGTTTCTCATCGTCAGACGCCGCGGGCACCTCGGCCGTTTCAGTGGGAGCCGGCTCTTTCGGCTTGGCCTTCTCGATCTCCGCCCGGGCTGCGGTTGCGAGGCCATCGGGATCTGCGGCGTTGGGGTCCACGGTGGCCAACTCTGCAGACACGTCCACCACTGCTTCCCAGGAGCCGAGGGAGGAATGGTATCGAAGCTCTCCTTGCAGATCCGAGATCCGTTGCCGGCGCTCGCAGTCCTGGCGTCGGACGGCGGCGTCAGGAAACCCGGGGTCATCCTGCACCACGGCGAATCCGTCTACTGCGGCCAGCCAATCTTCGGCTTCCTCTGCCTGCAGTGCTTCGCGGTAGATGCGTTCCAGCTCCAGCCGGTGCCGTGCCTTGTCTCTGAGCGCCATCGCGTCCCGGTATCCAGGCTCCAGGGTGAGGAGGTCTTCGAACAGTTCCACGGCCTGTTCCAAGCGCCGGGCCCGCAACTCGGCGGACGCCTGGACGTACAGTGCCCGCAGCTGCGCCCGTTTCATGGCTTGCCCGGAGTCGGTTTGCCGGGCGTTGGCCTGCCCGGAGTCGGCCTGCGGCTGTGTGGCCGGTACCGGCGTCGTTTGGGCCGGCGTGGTGCGATCCTGTCCGGTTCCGGACGGTGGGGCCGGGGAACTGGCCTGGGCTGGTCCTGTACTTTGACGGACCGAGGCCCCGACCGTCGTCGAACTTTCAACCGATACCGGCGCGCGCGGTGTTCCCGTGAGTGTGAACAGCTGGGTGGTGCCCCCGCGGACGTAGAGTGCCGGGGTGACCCATTCCAGCGTTCCGTCCGGACTGGCCATGACCGAGATTCTGCCGACGCGCGCCGCCTCGTCCACGGTGCGGCCGTTGGCGATTGCTGCGTAGAAGCCGTGCGCGAAGGCGATGGCGGCGTAGTCGCTGATGGCGAACTGCATGGCGGCCACTGCGCCGATCCCGCTCCGGACCAGCGCGGACGCCGTGCCCGAGAAGAGGTCCGACTGGCCCATTTCCCCGGAGGAACACGAGTTCAGCACCACCAACCGCGGGCGGGGAGCAGCGACGCTGAGCAGGGCCATGAGGCGGACAGCGCGGACCATGGCTGCCCTTCCGTCGGGTCCCACCAGCGCTATCCTGCCTTCGTCGGTGCGGGTGTCGTAGTCGCCGTGGCCTACGAAGTGGACCACATGCCAAGGCCCGGCCAGCAGCATGGATTGCACGTCATCCCAGGTTCCACTTTTTGCCCAGACCAGCTCCACCCGGCCTTCGGACGCCGGCCCGGCCAGGGCACGGCTCAGGTGGTCCTTCTCGGCGGTGACGTCCAGGCTGGGGAGGTCCCTTGGCGAGGCGACGATCCCCAGAATGCGCAGGGGTGGCGCTACATCCAAGGGATTCAGGTTGTAGTCGGGTGCGGGGATGTGACGGAGGAGGGGCTCGGTCTGGCAGAGGTAGGTTTCGGTTTCGGGGTCGAACAGGGTCTCCCACGGCATGGTCGCCAGTTC
Source organism: Paenarthrobacter sp. YAF11_1 (assembly GCF_052113445.1). NCBI lineage: Bacteria > Bacillati > Actinomycetota > Actinomycetes > Micrococcales > Micrococcaceae > Paenarthrobacter > Paenarthrobacter sp. YAF11_1. The sequence goes on along the minus strand of NZ_JBFRDF010000014.1, from coordinate 58,632 downwards.
AGGGGCGGACAACCTCAGGACCACCCTGAGCTGCTGTCCGGCGTGTTGGGCTGCGCCGAGGCTGGCCCGGTAGGTGCCGTAAACCTCGCGGGTGAACAGGGCCTGGAACAACTGCTGGCCCACTTCGCGGACTGCCATCTCAGCCACGGGCATGGTCCTGCGGGCGGCCACGGCGGACGCCAGAACGGTGGCTTCAAGTTGGGGGAGCCGTTCGAGGATGCCCTCCACGTCCAGGGTGAACATGCCCGAGGCGTGGCCTCCCGCCGGTGCACGGACCACGCGCACCGTATATTCGCCGCGTGCAGAGCCGGCATCAATCTCCAGCTCGATGTCACAGTCCATCGCGGATCCCTTGTGTGACGGGCGGTCCGGCCGAACGTCGCGGGGCCGGGAGCACCCTTAGGAATAGATTGGCCCTAAGACCGGCGCGCCACAAGAGCAGGACCCTTGTAGACGCTCCTGACCCGGCCTACGGTTAACCCGGGTCCACGGCGCATCAGAACCAATGGCCCATCTGACGGAAGGCGGTCCGCGATGGAAATTTTCATGTGGTGGCTCGATCTGCATCTGGACAGCAAGGAATGGCTGCGTGAGAACCTGCGCGCCGACGAACTCCCGCTGACCGTGCTGCAGCATATTGCCGAGGCCGGCGGGCCCCATCGGGACAAGGTCATCGGCGTACTGACCGAAGCGGATTGGGACTTCATCGAGACACAATCGGAGTTCGTGGACTGACTGGACTGGCCGGGCTGACGGGGCTAACGGGCCGGCTTAGGCGGCAGGCTTCCAGCCCAGGGCCGGCCCCAGTTTGCCCGCGATGTCGGTGAGGATCTGCACGTAGTCTTCGTGGTCAAAGCTGAAGGGCAGTGCGAAGGCCACCTCGTCCACTTCCTGGAATCCTCGGTGGGCATAGAGCTGCTCGGCGATGTCATCACTGGTGCCGATGATGTCCTTTGCAAACATCATGCCCTTCGGCCCTTGGGGCGCGCGGGTGCGTGGGGTGCGTTCGTCGACGTAGCGTTGGTATTTCTTCCGCTGGGCAGTTGAGGCCGAGTCTGTGGGAATCACCACCAAGCCCTGTGAGACGCGGGCGGTGTTCCCTTCCCTGGCAGCGGCTTCGCGGTAGGCGCGGATCTGTGACTGTTGGACGGCGGCGAAGTCCGGTTCCTGGTCCTTATCCGGGAAGATCACGCTGCTGGAGAGCAGGTTGAAGCCGTTTTCCCCTGCCCACACCGCCGATTTCATGCTCGCCGCCCCGTACCAAAGACGGGAACGCAGCCCGGCAGCGTGCGGCTCCACGCGGTTGGAGAACTCTTCCACCACTCCCTGTTTGCCGGAGAAGTCCCGCACTTTCTCGCCGGCGACCAGGCGGGCAAGCCGGTTTACGCGGGCGTAGCTGAAGTCCTCCACGCCGGCAGTGTCCGGGTAGAGCTCATGTTTTACGGTGCCGTAATTCATGGGTTCCCCTACGCTCAGCCCCGGATTGATCCGGCCGCCGGAGAGCAGGTCCACGGTGGCCAGGTCCTCAGCAAGGCGCAAAGGGTTTTCCCAGCCCAACGGAGTCACCGCGGTTCCCAGCTCAATCCTGGAGGTGCGCTGGCTTGCCGCGGCCATGACCGCAACCGGTGAGGAGATCCCGAACTGCAGGTGGCGGTGCCGAAGCCACGCACTGTCGAAGCCGAGCCCCTCCCCGAGCTCGATGATCTCCAGCGTCGATTGGTGCCCGGCCGCAGGATCCGCGGGATCGAACAGGCCAATAGTGAGGAAACCAAGTTTGCGCAGGGGATGGTCGGGGGTGGGCATGGGCTTCCTTCACGATCGGGCGGCGGCTACTGCCCAGAATAGGCTCCGGTCCCATGGACGACGGTGGGACGTTACCTTTTGTGATGCCCTCACCGTTTGTGGTGCCGGCGCTCAGCTTGTAGTGCCGGCCCTCAGCGCAGGTGACCGCCGGGCTAGGCGCAGCTGGCGACTGGGCGAGCGGCCGCGACGATGACCTGAGCGGCAGTGTCGGGGGCAAGCGAGGAGCACTCTGGAGCAAAGTGCGCCACCCGCGCCACCTGTACGGGCTGCGCCGCCTGCGTCACGTGTGCGGGCTGGGCGGCCTGCGCCGCCTGCGCGGGCTGCGTCGGCCGCTCTGCCCGCTCCTTGGCCCGCATCCGGAGAAGAGCCACAGCGGAGATCAGGAACCACGCCACGTTGGTCACCACGGAGGGCCAGGCTCCATGGAGTGAGCCATTGACGATGAAGGCGCACGAACCAAAGAGGTTCACGGTCTGGAAGGTGGTGCCTGCCTGCAACCAGCCCATGGACACTGCCATGTAGCCGCCGAGCATTGCCACTGCGCCGGCCCAGCCAGCGACTTCGAACAGCAGTTCCATGGGAGTCCTTTCAAGATTTTGGGCACTCGGATGACGCCGGCGGGCGGCGTATGGTCCGGAGTGGAGGCTTGATTCGCTAGACGGTGTTGCGTTGCTGAATCGTGCTTTTGAGTCAATATTGAGTGACGATGACCTTTAGATCAATTGCAATATTCTGAAGACGGTGTTTAGGAGTACTTAACATGGATGTGGACCCACGCCGGTTGCTGGTTCTTCTTGCTGTCGCCCGCACTGGAGGCGTTCTGGCGGCGGCTGATGAACTGCGGATTACGCCGTCTGCGGTGTCTCAACAACTCAGCAAACTCGAGACTGAGGCAGGGCAGGCACTACTCCTGCGTACCCCCAAAGGATCAGTGCTGACACCCGCGGGCTTGGCCATGGCGGAGGCAGGGGAAGAGATAGAACGGGCACTCAACGTTGCCCGTGCCCGGATGCAAAGCGAGGTCAACATCGCAGGAGTCGTACGGGTGGGCGGATTCACCAGTTTCATGCGCACCGTGGTGATCCCGCGTCTTCCCGAATGGCGCAGCCAATACCCTCAGCTGCAGATCCAGATCGTTGAAGACAGCTTCCCTGCGGTGATGCGGCTCCTCCGCCAGCGACAGTTGGATGCTGTGGTCATCGAACAGGATTCGACGGCGGCAGAGCAGCATCCGATGGCGGCCGGAATGGTCCAGGAACCCCTGCTGGACGAGCCATGGAAGCTGGTGGTGCCCGCAGGAAGCCTGCTCGGCACGGACAACATCGATCTCAGCCGCTTGCACTTGCCGTGGCTGGGGGTGGAGCCGTCAGCCGCCAATACTGCAGTGCTCGGACGTCTCCGCCACTCGACAGGTGCCCGGATAGAGACCGTTCACCAGTACCACGACACCCTCACCGCACTGGCACTGGTCGCTGCCGGTGAGGGCGTGGCCATTGTGCCCACCCTGGCGCTCAGCGGCGTTGTCCACGATCATGTGGACATCCTGGACGTTCCGGGGTTGGGCACCCGGCATATCGCCCTGCGACGCTTCGATCGGCGACGGGCAGCCAGCCTGCCCTTGGACACGGTGGCCCGGCTCCTGAGGGAATCCGCGGCGGCGTTCGACACTCGCTCGGCATCGTGACCTGTCCCGTCTTCGCGGACGGGACAGGTCAGGCAAGCACGCGCAGGCGGCGCTAGTTCAGTGCCGGAGTGTCGGCAGGGATGACACCGGAGCCGTACAGATCCGAGGCCAGATCCTGAAGCGCCCGCAGGGCCACCCTCTGGGTGAACGGACCGTAGGAGACACGTGCCACGCCAAGTTGCTGGAGTTCAGCAGCCGGGAGGGCTCCGGGGGCTCCGATCACGGAGAGTTTCCCGTGTCCCAGGCCTTCCACCAGCGGCTCGATGACCTCTCGGGTCATGGCGCCTGGCACGAAGACCAACGAAGCTCCAGCGTCCAGGAAAGCTCGTCCCCGCGCGATGGCGTCCTGGATGCTCTCCTCAACCGGCCGGTCGCCACCCCGGGCAATCGCGTCGGTGCGCGCATTCAGCTGGAACGGGATGCCTTCGTCGGCAGCAGCCGAGATGATGGCCTGCACACGGGCAACGGCTTCATCGAAGGGCCGCAAGCGGTCTTCAACGTTCGCGCCCACCACTCCGATCCCAATCGCCCGGCGGATGGTTTCGGCAGGGTTGTCGAAGCCATCATCCAGGTCTGCGGTGACCGGGAGATCCACGGCGTCGACAATTCGCTTCACTCCGTCCAGTGCCACGTCCAAGGGCATCGTTCCATCGGCATATCCGAAGGCCGCAGCAATGGAATGCCCAGCAGTGGCGATGGCCTTCGTCTCAGGAAGTCCTGCAATAGTGCGGGCACTGATGGCGTCCCACACATTCACCACACTCAGGATTTCAGGAGCTTCGTGCAGTGCTTTCAGCTGTTGTGCACGTGCATTGGTGTTTGCTTCAGTCATGGTCGCTCTCCGTCACTGTTGTTCTCCGTGCTCCACGGGTGGGAACCAGTCCCACTTGCCACCCACAGCCTAGGCATAACGTCACACAACGCGATACCAAGCGGCTGCCGAGGGCCATGAGGGTGAGGCCCGACACGTTGCGTCGTATGTCCATGTCCTACCGACCTGCGTGAATTACGACGGCGGGTGGCTGGCTTCCGCCGCGGGTTCCGCGCCCGCGGACTCCCCCGCTGCGGGGTCCGCACCTACAACCCTGTTCCGCCCCTGGGCCTTGGCACTGTAAAGGGCGGCATCTGCCACATTGATCATGAAGGCCAGGTCCTGCACGTCCGCGCCGGTGGACGTCACGCCGTAGCTGACTGTTGGGAAGGGCAGGCCATCGGGACCCTTCATGCCTGCCAAGCGTCTACTGATTTCGGAGGCGATGGCTTCGGCCCGCTGTTGTGTCGCTCCCGGCAGCAGCAGGACGAATTCTTCCCCGCCATAACGCGCCACGAGGTCTGTCGACCTCACCGAAGAAATGCAGGCCGCAGCAAAAGCCCTGAGCGCGGAGTCGCCGGCTGCGTGACCATGCTCATCGTTGACGGCTTTGAAGTTGTCCAAGTCAGCAAGAATCAGAGCCGCACCTCGCGGGGACGACTCCGCAAGAGACCGGGCCGCCACTTCCAGGAAGGCACCCCTGTTGAGCAGACCTGTGAGGTGGTCACGGTCGGCACGTTCCCGGAGGCGTTTGATCAACTGCTTGTTGCTGAGCGTATTCATGGTGGAGGACACCGCCACCAGCAGGATCAAATGCATCAGGGCGGCCGGCGCATACCCAAAGAATGTTCGGAACTCTTCGCTGGTGGGCCCCTCCAGGACAAAGCTGATGGCCCGGAGCAGGTAGTACAAGGTCATCAGGCCGGCAATGACCGACAGGAACCTGGTAATCCTGGACCGGACGGGTTTCGCGAACCACAGTTCCAGTGCCGCCAAGGTGATGCCCAACGTCGTCAGGCACAAGTAGACCAAACCGCCAGACCACACGCTGTTCCCCGGGTCATCCAGTAAGGACGCAACACAGCTGGGAATGGACGCGGCCGCAAGCACCCAAGGATGCACGCGGTGGTCGCGCAGTGTACGTGCTCCCGCCCAAATGCAGAAGGTTCCGGCGACAATCAGGGCCTTGCCCAAGGGGTTGGCCCACTGCTGGAAGTCGGTACCGTTCAGCAGGAAGGCCGCGTTGCCAACGAAAAAGAGGCACAGGGCTACCCGCCACCACTCTGCGTAGGGCGAGCGTCTTCGCTGGGACGAAATACAGGAAATGACGATCAGGGTCAGGGTGACCAAGCCGAGGACCACCCGGACGGAAAAGGGGTCCAGGACTATTGATCCTTCTTGCAGCGAAACTGCAATCACGACGCGGCCCCGCTACCGGACTACAACCGCGGAGTTCCCTCGTGATGGCCTCATGGCTCTTTGACCTCGCAAAACATCTGATCCCCCAGCAAGTTGTTCCGGACTCATGATCGCAAAGCCACAGTCAAGCACGTTTTCTCCAGTGCCGGTGGATGACGGTCGCTATGGCTCTTTAAAAGTTTTCTCGAAATTCGCGTCACGATCAGGGGTTAGGCCGCACTGTAACCGTAAGGGTTGGTCTGCCCATGACAGCGGACTATCCACATACGCCCAAAAAACCGTTGCCACCCACCCACCCTGATGGTTCGATGGGACGCATGGCAACCGCAGATACCGCAGAGAGTTATGTCATAGCGATCGGGACCAAGAAAGGCCTGTGGCTGGCAACCAGCCCGGACCGCAAAGAATGGTCCCTCTCCGGCCCGCACTTCCTGATGAGCGAGATTCCCAGCATCGGGATAGACACACGGGACGGCAAAACCCGGATCATGGTGGGCGTCAGATCGGAGCACTGGGGACCCACTGTGGCCCACTCCGATGACCTTGGCGCCACCTGGACTGAGCCCGAGCAAGGTGCCATCAAATTCCCGGACGGCACTGACGCCGCCTTGGAGCGCGTTTGGCAGATCTACCCCGACGCCGAATCCCGCCCTGGCGTTGTCTGGGCCGGGTGCGAGCCGATTTCTGTATGGAAGTCCACCGACGGCGGCGAACACTTCGAGTTGAACCGCGGGCTGTGGGACCACCCGCACCGCAGCGAGTGGGGTGCCGGCTATGGTGGCGCGGCGGCACACTCGATTGTGGTTGATCCGTCCGGGGAAAAGGTCCACATCGCCATGAGTACGGGCGGCGTTTACAGATCGCTCGACGGCGGGACCTCCTGGGAGCCCCGGAACAAAGGAATTTCGGCCTACTTCATGCCCGATCCCAACCCGGAGTTCGGCCAGTGTGTCCACAAGATCGCAGCGGACGCCGCCGTCGAGGGCCGCTTGTACGCTCAGAACCACCATGGCGTTTACCGTACGGATGACAACGGTGAGAACTGGGATTCCATCGCGGACGGGCTGCCTGCGGACTTCGGCTTCGTCATGTTGACGCACCCGCGGCGGGAAGGGACGGCATGGGTGATTCCGCTGAAGGCCGACGGCGAACGCATCCCGCCGGACAGCAAGCTCAGTGTCCACCGCACCAATGACGCCGGAAATACCTGGACAGAACTTCATACCGGCCTGCCGGATCACGAATACAACGCTGTCCTGCGCGATGCCGCGTCCGTGGACACGGCCGAACCCGTCGGAGTATATTTCGGCACCCGCGGAGGTGCCGTCTACGCCAGCGCCGATGAGGGCGGGACCTTTACTGAAGTGGCCTCGCACCTGCCGGACGTACTGTGCGTGAGGGCCGCCGTCGTGGTGGACAACGCAGCAGGCGTAGAAGTCCCACTGACTGCGGCGGAAGCCACTGTGATTGCCGAAGCCGCAGTGATCGTGGAGGCAGCGGCCCAGGAGATTGACCCCACTCCTGGCGATCAAGCCAGCGCGCCGGTACCTGGTTAGGCCCGTTGTGGCTGACTTTACGGTCCTGTTGCCTGGTGTCCTGCAGCCACTCGTCGGCGGACAGTCCTATCTGACTGCGTCCGCCGACGGGGCTGTGACCGTTGGACAGTTGCTTGATGCGGTGACCGGAGATTATCCGGTGCTGGCCAGGCGCTTGCGTGATGAAACCGGGGCACTCCGCCGTTTCGTGAATATTTACGTGAACGGTGATGAGGTCCGGCGTCTGAAAGGTCTTGATACGGAGGTTGCGGGCGGCCAGGAGGTCCTGATTGTCCAGTCCGTGGCCGGCGGCTGAGCAGGGTTGGGGTCAAGCCGGTTCAGGCGACGCGCCAAACACTGCATTCGTCGGTATTGATGGCTTTCCTCATACCCGAGACGTGATCCATGATCCAGACAACGCCGATTCCCGGCGCGGTTTCCTGGACCTGTCCGCGGCGGATGACCACGTCATCATAGGCGGGTCCCACGGACAGTCGGGCTTCGATCTCGTCTCCACGGTGGAGCTGGCTGATCGCGCGTATTCGTGTTGTGTGTGTTGTGACTTCCTTCAACATGGTGGCCTCCTGGGCTGGAGCTGGTGCCTGCACTTGCCGGCTATTCCAGTGTGGCGCGGCAATGTTGCCACGGTATTTCGGGGCGGTTAGGGTCCGGTTAGCATTCCGGGTTGGTTGCATTTCCGGTGACCCAGCCCCGCCTTCCCGGCGCACGGCGGCCACGGCTGTAGCCTGATCTCGGTTCTTGAGACTCACAGGAACCACAGGCTCCGTCCCCGGGGAGATTCAATGGGAGTTTTGCGGCGATCCATCGCACTGTCCACGGGCCTGGTGGTGTTCGCCACCGGCCTGTTTTTTGTTCAGGCCCCTGCCACGGCCGTTCCGGTTCCAGGACCGGATAACCCGAATGTCCAGTTCATCGAGGGCACGCCGCGTTCGGACCACACGTTCGAGACGCCACCTGCGGACGATGCACCCAAGGGACAGTCCGACGTCGACTCCATCCTCCGCGACGGTGCAGCAGCGATCGGCCCCGCCGGTGACATCCGCGTCCGGTTGGTCACGGCAAAACTGGCGGACAACGCCAACGCGGTCTCCATGGCTGACGCCGAAAAGACGGTGGCGGCCACCAGCAAGTACTGGCAGGCGATGTCGGCCAACAAGCTCTCCATGACCGTGAACAGCAAGGTTGCCGGGCACCAGTCCAAGGCGAGGTCGACCGACAGCTACAGCTCCATCATCTCCACCATCACCAGCGAGCTGAAATGGTCCGCGAGCCCATACACGGCGCTGGTGATCTACATTCCCACCACCACCCTGTCCGGGAACGCGCTTGGCGCCGGCTACAGCAGCGGCAGTTACAGTGGCCGCGTTTTGATGCCGCAGATCAGCAACTTCTCCAACAACGTGATGAGCCATGAGTTCGGGCACGTCATTGGCATGATGCACGCTGATGCCCTGCAGTGCCGCAGCGGGGCGTCCGACGTCGGTGTCAACAGCAATGGCCAGTTCACGGACCCGTCCTGCTACATCCGCGAGTACGGCGACACCACAGACATCATGGGCGCTGCGCAGTGGAACTCGCCGGTCATCAGCTCTACGTTTTGGGACTACGGCGGCCTGGGACGAGGCGACGAAATCCGCGACACCGGTGTGGCCACGGGAGTCAAGAGCTACACCCTGAAGCCCTGGGGCGGCACCGAGGCCCAGCGCGCCATCAAGTTCACGGACCCTGTGAGCCGGGAGGTCTACTACCTGGAACTCCGGCAGCCGGTAGGGGCTTACGACAGCTATCTCTCGGGCGGCAACAAAGGCGTCAAAATCGTCCAGCGGGGCGGCGCCACCATCGCCTCGTCACTGATCCTCATGCCGGACACCACACCTTTCAATGGTTGGTACAGCCAGAACCATGCCTGGCAGGCGGGCAGCACTTTCACCACCTATACGGGCACCAGGGTGACCATCAATTCGGTCAGCGCCACCTCGGCAACAGTGACCATCAACGCCGACACCAAACTGAAGACGCGGATGAGTTTTTCCGCCGGCGATTTCGACGGCGACAAGCTGGCCGACGTCCTTTCCCGCGAAGCGGACGGTTCGCTCCTGCTCTATGCAGGCCTGCCCGGAAACCGCCTTGAAGATCCCGTGCGAATCGGCAGTGGCTGGGACATTTTCAACGCGGTACTGGGCACTTCCGATTTCAATGGCGACGGCTTCGCTGACATTCTGGCGCGCAGCAGCGACGGCAGTCTGTGGCTCTACCCGGGCAACGGCAAGGGCGGTTTCCTGCCACGCAGCCAGGCAGGTGTCGGCTGGCAGGGGTTTACGGAGTTGGTGGCCCCCGGCGACTTCAACGGAGATGGCCGGGCAGATGTGGTGGCAAGTGGAACCGATGGCCGGCTTTGGCTCTATCCCGGGAACGGTTCCGGCGGATTCCTGGCCCAGCGGCAGATCGGCCAGGGCTGGGATGCGTTCACCAGTCTTTCCGCAGCGGGGACGTTCGGGGGCGGGACGGCAGGACTCCTGGCCCGTTCGTCGGACGGCACCCTCTACGTCTACCCCGGCGATGGCAAGGGGAGCCTCCTGCCGCGTACCGCCGTCGGAACTGGTTGGAACCTGGCGGGCGACATCGTCGGCGGGCAGGAATTTACCGGCGACGGCAAGGCTGACGTCCTCGGCGTCGGTTCAGGCATGACGCTTTACCCGGGTGACGGCACCGGCTTCGCGGACCGCTTGGCGATCGGATCCGGTTGGAACCAGTTCAGTCAGGTGTGGGAGGCCGGGGATTTCGACGGCGATGCTGTCGCGGACGTTTTGGCCCGCGGCACCAACGGCATCCTGTGGCTTTACCCGGGCAATGGTTCGGGTGGCTTCCTTCCGCGCGTGCAGGTGGGGACGGGCTGGAACGTCTTTACGTCAGTCTTGAGCGTGGGCGATTTCGACGGCGATAAGCACCCGGATCTTGTGGCCAGGGCCTCCGATGGGACGCTGTGGCTGTACCCGACCGACGGGAAGGCCCAGTTCCTTGCCCGCAAACAGATCGGTACTGGCTGGCAGGGCTTCACGCAGATGTTGGCGCCGGGCGACTTCTCCGGTGACGGAAAGGCCGACATCCTGGCACGCGCCGCGGACGGGACCTTGTGGCTTTATCCGGGAAATGGCGCCGGAGGATTCCAGCCGTGGAAGCAGATCGGTACCGGGTGGAATATCTTCAACGCGGTGATGCAGGGCAGCGACTTCAACGGTGACGGCCGGGAAGATGTCCTTGCCCGAGGAACGGACGGAGGACTGTGGCTCTACCCGGGCAACGGCAGCGGAGGTTTCCTCACCCGGCAGTACCTAGGCTCCGGATGGAACATGTTCACCTCCTTCGCTGCCCTCGGCAACGCGTTCACGGGCACAGGCGACCCGACCCTCGTGGGCGTAGCCGGCGATGGAACGCTGCTGCTCTACTCCGGGACGGGTACGGGAAAGTTCAAGCCGGTGGCGTTGGACCCGAGGTAGCCCGTCATCGGAGGTGAGAGAGCGCTGCTGGTTTTCCTGGGTCTCGCTGGGTGACGCAGCGTAAAAATGCCTGGCCCCCTCCGAGAGTCTTGGCCCCTCAGGTTCGGAAAAGCGAAAAACCCGGAATGTCAGGTGACACTCCGGGTTTTCGCTGCTTTGGTCCCAGCTGACAGGGAAGAAGCGGCGGGCTTAGGCGTGCTGGGCGTGCTTGGGCAGGCCGAGCTCCGCTGTGGGGGTCTTGGCTGATTCGCGGGCCGTCATGGCTGAGACGGCTGCGATCACGCAGATCACGGCGGTGAAGATGGAAATCTGTACCCATCCGCCGGGCTTGGTTCCGCCCAGGGCAGTCACGATGGCCGGGGCGAACCCTGCCATGAGGAAGCCGAGCTGCGTGCCGATAGCCAGGCCGGAGAAGCGGACCTTGGTGCTGAACATTTCACCGTAGAAGGACGGCCATACTGCGTTGGCAGCGGCGTACCCGAAGGAGAAGAACACCACGGACACCAGGAACATCAGGGGCACAACGCCGGATTCCAGGGTCAGCAGGAACACGGGGGTCATGATGGCGCTTGCGAATGCGCCGTAGATGAAGACGGGCTTCCGGCCGATCTTATCCGCGAGCATGCCGAAGAGGGGCTGGGTTCCGAGGGCCACCACGTTGGCCACGACCACCAGCCAGAGCGTAATGGTGCTGTTCACGCCGGCAACGTCCTGGGCATATTTGATGGCCAATGTTCCAAAGACCGTGCTCACTGCGGCGATGAACGCGCAGCAGACCACGCGGAGGACGTCCCGCCAGTGAAGCCTGAGGAGATCGGCTACGGGGAGCTTGGAGATCTCGTTGTTCTTCTTGGCTTCAGCAAAGGCCGGCGGCTCGTGCAGGGTGCGGCGGATGAAGAACGCCACCAGAACCACCACGGCGCTGAGCCAGAACGGGATGCGCCAGCCAATGCCGTACTTGATCTCGTCAGGCAGGGCCACCACAGGAATAAAGACCAGCGCTGCCAGGATCTGGCCGCCCTGGGTGCCGGTGAGGGTCCACGAGGTGAAGAACGAGCGGCGGTTGTCCGGAGCGTGCTCCAGCGTCATGGACGAGGCACCTGCCTGCTCGCCTGCAGCCGAAAGGCCCTGGCAAAGACGGGCAAGGACCAGCAGGACGGGAGCCCACCAGCCGATGGTCTTGAAGTCGGGGAGGCAGCCGATCACGAAGGTCGCTGCTCCCATCAGGACCAAGGTGAACATGAGCACCTTCTGCCGGCCGATCCTGTCACCGAAGTGGCCCAGGATCACGGCGCCCACGGGACGGGCAATGTAAGCGAAGCCGAATGTCGCGAAGGACATGATGGCCGCGTTGGCATCGGCCGACGGGAAGAAGACGTGCGGGAAGATCAGGGCTGCGGCCGAGCCGAAGATGAAGAAGTCGTAGTACTCCACCGCGCTGCCCAGGAAGCTGGCAAGCGCAGCTTTCTTGGGTGTTCCGGCGGTGGTTTCAGTGCCTGGCGTCGCTGACGGCATTGTTTGGCTCATGGGGGTTTCCTTCTGTGACGACGATGTCGCGGATCTAGCTTCTGTGGGAAGACCAGAGCGAGGTGCGGCCGGATCATCCCGAAAGTAACCATATGGTGAGAGCTACTTGTGCAATACAGCAATAGTGGCTGTGAGTGGGGTCACTTGTCAAGAGAAGTCACCACCATCTAGAAATAGCTCTCACTATGTGAGAGCATCGAGCTATGAGTGTGAAAGAGGACACAAAGACCGACATGGTCGGCAAGGCACTGGGTTTGTTGGTGCTGCTGGGCGACGAGCCGCGCGGCGCCAGTGCGGCGGATCTGGCAAGGAGTGCCGGCCTGCCGTTCAGCACCACGTACCGTTTGCTGGGCTCGTTGACGCGCGATGGCTTCGTGGATTACGAGCCCGACGGGCGCCGCTACCACTTGGGCTTGCGCGTCTTCCAGCTCGGTCAGCGGGTATCGAACCACCATGGCTTCGCGGCCACTGCACTGCCCGTCTTGCAGCGCGTTACAGATCGCACGCATGAGGCCACCATCCTCTCCGTCCGTGATGGCAACCACCATCTGACGGTCAATAAGGTGGATGGCCCCAAGACCTTCCGCGTCACCAGCGACCCCGGTCATCTCGGGGCGCTCCATACGACGTCAGTGGGCAAGGCGATTGTGGCTTTCGAAGAAGAGATCGAGCGGAAGCGTCTGCTGGAGGAACTTCCCTTGGATCCCCTCACGGAACGCTCCATCACCGACCGCGATGCGTTCCGCGAAGAAATCGAGCAGGTGCGCCGGCAGGGGTATGCGGTGATGGATGAGGAAAACGAGGTGGGTATGCGCGCCGTCGCCGTGCCGGTCCTGAACTCCCAAGGCCACGCCTTCGCATCACTCGCCACGGCCGTGCCAGTCTTCCGCCTCACCATGGAGGAACTTATTGCGCACGTCCCCACCCTGCAGGAAGCCGCGGCTGAACTCGCGGCCCGCCTGCCCCAGCGCTGACCCACCCGTTGCGAGGCCCGCTCTGCGCCCCACGTGCTCGAAATGACGCGCAGAGCAGGCCCCACAACGCACCCACATGCCTCTGCCAAACTAGGTAATTGTTCGCGATAAGAACAAGCGTGCGGAATATGAACACTTGTAGTAATCTAAATAACACCCGGTCAGGCGGCGCCCCAGAAAAGCGCCAAGAAGCCCGCGGTGCTGAAGTCAAAGGAGCTTTAGGATGAGCAACCGAGCCGAGTCCGTTCTGGTGGGCCTCATAGGCGAAGGCGTCATGCCATCGCTCACGCCGCCCATGCACGAACGCGAAGCCGATGTGCAGGGCCTTCGCTTGCTGTACCGCCCCATCGACCTGCTGGACCTCGAGCTGCCGGCCACCGCCGTCGGGGATCTCCTGACCGCCGCCCAGCGCATGGGATTCAACGGCCTGAACATCACCCACCCGTGCAAGCAGTTGGTGCTTGAGCACCTTGATGAAATTTCCGACGACGCCCGTCGCCTGGGTGCCGTCAATACAGTTCTCCTCCAGGACGGTCGGCTGATCGGCCACAACACAGACTTCTCCGGTTTCGGCGCTGCGCTCGCCACCGGACTTCCGGACGCGAAGCTGGACCGCGTGGTCCAGCTCGGCGCAGGCGGCGCCGGCTCGGCCGTAGCCTACGCGCTCCTCAAAGCCGGCGTCAGCACGCTGGACCTCGTGGATATGGACTCGGCCCGCGCTGCGGAACGTGCCGCCGAACTCGGCGGGCTGTTCCCGGAGGCCACCGTCACGCCGCGAAGCACCGACGAGCTCCCCCAGGTCATGCCTCTCGCCGACGGCCTGGTGCACTGCACCCCCATCGGCATGGCGGCCCACCCCGGCCTTCCCCTGGACATCGAACTGTTGGAACCGCGGCACTGGGTGGCGGACATCGTCTACCGCCCCATCGAAACGCAACTGGTCCGCGAGGCCCGCGCCAAGGGATGCGACGTCCTCGACGGCGGCCGAATGGCAGTTGGACAGGCGGCCGACGCCTTCCAGCTCATCACCGGACGCGAAGCCAACCGTGAACGGATGCGGGCACACTTCCTGGAGCTGATCGCCGCGGAAGACGCAGCAGCTCCCCAGCTGTCGAACGCGGCCCACTGATGCGCACCGGAATCGCCACGGTCTGCCTGTCCGGCACGCTGAAGGAGAAAATGCAGGCCTGTGCCATTGCGGGCTTCGACGGCATCGAGATCTTTGAACAGGACCTCGTGACGTCGCCGCACAGCCCTGAAGATGTGCGCAAGATGGCCGCGGACTTGGGCCTGGGCTTGGATTTGTACCAGCCTTTCCGCGATTTCGACGGCGTCACTGCGGACCTGCTGAAGGCCAACCTCAAGCGCGCCGAGGCCAAGTTCAACCTCATGTCACGCCTTGGCATGGACACCATCCTGGTCTGCTCGAACGTTGCCACGGCAACCATCGACGACGATGATCTTAGGGCCGGGCAGCTGGCCGAACTCGCCGAGCTGGCGGGGGATCACGGCGTCAAGGTCGCCTACGAGGCCCTCGCTTGGGGCAAGTACGTCAACGACTACGAGCATGCGTACCGCCTGGTCGAAATGGTGGACCATCCCAACCTTGGAACCTGCCTGGACTCCTTCCACATCCTTTCCCGCGACTGGGACACCGCGCCCATTGAACAGATCAACGCGGAGAAGATCTTCTTCGTCCAGGTCGCCGATGCCCCCAAGCTCTCCATGGACGTCCTCTCCTGGAGCCGCCACTACCGGGTGTTCCCCGGCGAAGGCCAGTTCGAGCTCGCCAAGTTCATGGGCCACGTGGTCCGGGCCGGCTACACGGGTCCCGTCTCGCTGGAAGTCTTCAATGACGTCTTCCGCCAGTCCGACACCGAGCGCACGGCGGTGGACGCCATGCGCTCCTTGATCTGGTTGGAGGAGCAGAGCGCCAAGTGGCTCGCAAGCACCTCTGTGGAAGCCGGAACAGAAACCGCAGCCGGCAACGGCAGCGCGTCCCGCCGTCGTTATCCCATGGAACTGGCCACGCTGCCCAAGGTGAACGAACCCGCCGGCTTCAACTTCGCGGAGGTCAAGGCTGACGACACCGCGCAACTCGAGAAGCTCCTGGGCCAGCTCGGCTTCGGGTTCGAGGGCCGCCACCGCACCAAGGACGTCCAGCTCTGGACCATGGGCCTGGCCCGCGTGATCATCAACGAACAGGCGGCCTCGCACGCTGAACCGGCAATCGCCGCTTTGGGGTTCGACGTCGACTCTCCAGTGATTGCCTCCGCCCGCGCCCAGCAACTCAAGGCGCCGGTGGTGGCCCGCAAAGTCCAAGCTGACGAGGAAGTCTTCCAAGGCATCTCCGCGCCGGACTCCACCGAGATTTTCCTGTGCCAGGGCAGCCCGGACGGGACCGCGGCGTGGACGCACGAGTTCGGCGAGGGTCTGGAACACGCTTCCAGCGCACAGAACGCCGTGATTGACCACGTCAACCTGGCCCAGCCGTGGCAACACTTCGACGAAGCCGTCCTCTTCTACACCAGCGCGTTGGCTCTGGAACCGCAGCCGTTCGCCGAGGTTCCCAGCCCCAGTGGTTTGGTCCGCTCGCAGGTCATGGAGACCAGCAACGGCGCCATCAGGCTGGTCCTCAACCTGGCACCCGCGCAGCAGGCCCAAACAGCCCGCAAAACGTACCAGGAACACATCGCCTTCGCGGTGGACGACCTCGTGGCAACTGCCCGGTCCGCGCGTGACCGCGGGCTTGAGTTCCTGCAGATTCCGGCCAACTACTACGAGGACCTGGACGCCCGGTTCGATCTCGAACCCGGCTTCCTGGCCACCCTCAAGGAACTCAACCTCCTGTATGACCGGGACGCCAACGGCGAATTCCTCCACTTCTACACCGCCACAGTGGGCAGTGTGTTCTTCGAAATGGTGGAGCGCCGGGGCAACTATGACGGCTATGGGGCGCCCAACGCCCCGGTGCGCCACGCCGTCCAATACGACTCGCTGCACCGGGTGTAAACCCGCCGCCGCCCCGCAAACCAAGAGAACCCATCAACCGAAAGGAGCCGGCCGTGCCGCAAGAACAGACAGCACAGGCGCTCGAATCCGAGGAACTCGTGCCGCCCGCTGAGCCACACGCCGCCCACCAAGCCAAGAAGGTGGAAACCCAAGCGGATCTCAGTGCTGAGATCAAGGGCATCGGGGACCGCTACGCAGAGGCGTTGAAGAACGGCAAGGGGCCGGAGACCATGCCGCGCCTGGACTACGCGCCGTACCGCAGCAGCATCCTGCGCCACCCCACCAAGAGCCTGCACCACGCGGACCCGGAGACCATTGAGCTTTACTCGCCGGCGTTCGGACACCAGGATGTGCACGCCCTGGAATCCGACCTGACCATCCAGCACAACGGCGAACCGCAGGGTGAGCGCATCATCGTGGCCGGCCGCGTCCTCGATGGCGACGGCCGCCCGGTGGCGGGCCAGCTCGTGGAGATCTGGCAGGCCAACGCATCAGGCCGCTACATCCACAAGCGCGACCAGCACCCCGCACCGCTGGACACGAACTTCACCGGCGTCGGGCGTTGCATCACCGGTGACGACGGCTCCTACAGCTTCACCACCATCAAGCCCGGCGCGTACCCGTGGAAGAACCACCTGAACGCCTGGCGCCCGGCGCACATCCACTTCTCCATGTTCGGCTCCGAGTTCACGCAGCGAATCGTCACCCAGATGTACTTCCCGGGTGACCAGCTGTTCCCGCTGGACCCCATCTACCAGTCCATCGTGGACCAGGATGCGCGTGACCGCCTGGTGGCACAGTACGACCACGAGCTGACCAGCCCGGAATGGGCGCTCGGCTACAAGTGGGACATCATCCTGACCGGTTCCAAGCGCACCTGGACCGAAAACGAAGCATACGGCGACGCCGGGGACGAGGAGTAAGCGCATGAGCAAGCTGGCACCCACACCGGGCCAAACCGTAGGCCCCTTCTACGGCTACGCCCTTCCCTATGACAAGGACAACGAACTCCTGGCACCGGGCAGCCCCGGCAGCATCCGCCTCCAGGGCACCGTGTACGACGGAGCCGGCAACGCCATCCCGGACGCCATCCTGGAAATCTGGCAGCCGGATTCCGAAGGCAACATCGTCCAGCGCACCGGTTCACTGGTCCGCGACGGCTACACGTTCACCGGGTGGGGCCGTGGCTCCGTGGGCAACTCCGGCGTGTACACGTTCACCACCGTCAACCCAGGCCCCACGGCACCGGGCGCGGCTGCGTTCATCTCCGTGGCCGTGTTCGCCCGCGGCCTCATGAACCGCCTCTTCACCCGCGTGTACCTTCCGGAAAATGAGGAAGCGCTGGCCAACGATCCGCTGTTGAGCTCCTTGGATCCTGAACGCCGCAAGACGCTCATCGCCCGCCGCGATCCTGACGGCGGCCTCACCTGGGACATCCGCCTGCAGGGTGGCGACGAGACCGTCTTCCTGGATTTCCAGCAGGACGGCTCGCTGGACATTAATACGGAAAACCCGGCATGACCGACGGCGACTTCGGCCTCCTTAGCCCCGTCTCGGCGTCGCCCGCTGTGGCGGCGCTGACGGGCGACCGTGCCGTGATCACGGCAATCCTCGACGTCGAAGCCTTCTGGGCTGCCGTTCTTGAGGAGGCGGGACTGGTTCCTGCCGGATCCGCCGCTGTGGTGGCCGAAGCCGCCGATGCCGGTTCTTACGACGTTCTTTCGGTTGCCGAACGCGCGCAGGGTGGCGGAAACCCGGTGATTCCCCTGCTCGGAGACTTGCGCGCCCGCGTCCGGGAGCTGGACACCGCCGGCGTTGGTGCGAACTCCGCCGTCCACACCTCGCTGACCAGCCAGGACGTCCTCGACTCCGCCCTCATGCTCCTCGCCGGCCGCACCGTCACGGCGTTGCTGGCAGAGGTCAAGGGCACGACGACGGCGCTCGCTACCTTAGTGGAACAGCATGCGGACACGCTGTGCGTGGGCAGGAGCCTGACCCAGCACGCCCTTCCCTTTACCTTCGGGCTCAAGGCCGCCCAGTGGTTCCACGGCGTCGCCGCTGCGGCTGCCCGGTTGGAGACCCTGGAATTGCCGGTGCAGTGTGGCGGGGCGGGCGGAACGCTGGCTTCGGGTACCAAGCTGACTGCTGGTAGGGACGCAACGCCTTTCACGCTTGCGGATGCGCTGGCCGCCCGGCTTGGCCTGGCAACCGCGCCCGCTCCGTGGCACACCAACCGCTTGGCCGTCACGGCCCTCGGCGACGGGCTCGCGGCGCTGATCGATTCCTTCGGCAAGATTGCTGCCGACCTGCTGTTCCTGAGCCGCCCGGAAGTCGGCGAACTTGGCGAACCCTTGGCCGCCGGACGCGGCGTTTCTTCCGCCATGCCGCAGAAGCAGAACCCCGTTTTGTCCGTCTTGATCCGCAGTGCTGCACTGCAGGCACCGGGCCTTGCATCGCAGCTGCACCTTGCGGCGGCAACCTTCAACGACGAGCGGCCGGACGGTGCCTGGCACAGTGAATGGCAGGCCCTGCGCCAGCTGCTCGCCCTGGCCCTGGGCGCTGCCGGACACCTCCGCGAACTCGCGGAAGGCCTCCGGGTGTTCCCTGACGCGATGCGCCGGAACCTCGATATCTCGGGACCGCTGCTCCTCAGCGAAGGCGTGGTGGCCGCCGTCGCACCTCTCCTGGGTGAGGACGGAAAGCAGAAGCTGCAGGCTGTCGTCGACGAAACCTTGAAAGCGCCCGCCGCCGAACAGCCCCGCATCTACACCAAACTGCTGCGCGAAACCGTTCCTGCGGACCAGCTCTCGGACGCAGAACTTGAGGCTCTGCTGGATCCCGCGAGCTACCTTGGCGAGGCCCGGGAGATCAGCCGACGGATCCTCGCCGCGTACCCGCGCTTTGCAGCATCCTCATCGAAGGGAGCCACTCGTGGCTAAGCCAACTGTCAAGGCCGTGCTGCTCTCCCCGCAGCGCGAACTGGGAGCGAAGCCGCTCCTGGTGGTGGGCCCGTCGCTGGGCACATCCACTGTGCTGTGGACGGAAACCGCTGCCCTCCTGGGTGACGAGTACGACGTCATCGGCTGGGACCTCCCCGGCCACGGCATCTCGCCGACCACCACCGAAGGTTTCGATGTTGCGGAACTGGCGGACGCCGTCGTCGATCTCGTCGACTCTGTCTCGCCGGGCGTGAGCTTCCATTACGCCGGTGTCTCTCTGGGCGGTGCCACCGGCCTGCAGCTCGGGATTAAGCACGGCGACCGCCTCCGCAGCCTGTCCGTCCAGTGCACCGGCGCCAAACTCGGCACCCCGGAGGGCTGGCTGGAGCGCGCCGAGACGGTTCGCAAACTGGGCACGCCCGTGATGATCCAGGGCTCCGCGGAGCGCTGGTTTGCGCCCGGATTCATGGACCGGCAGCCGGACATCAGCAGCCGCCTCCTGCACGCCCTGCGCGACGCGGACCGCTTCGGCTACTCGTTCTGCTGCGAAGCCCTGGCTTCATTCGACGTCCGCGAGCAGCTCGGCAGCATCACCGTCACCACGTTGGCGATCGCCGGCGTCGAGGACTCTGTTGCTCCGCCGTCGTTCGCCGAAGCTGTTGCCGCCGGTATTACCGCAGGCGGCGGTACGGCCCAGGCCGTAGCGCTCGACGGCGTCGCCCACCTCGCACCGGCAGAGGCGCCTGCCGCTGTGGCGGACTTGATGCGAACCTTCATGAAGGAGAACGGACTGTGAGCTCTATTTCCGAACACAACGGCGCTGTGCAGCCCGACGCAACAGCGCAGGACATTTACGACGCCGGCATGGCGGTCCGCCGCGAAGTGCTCGGCGATGCGCACGTGGACCGCGCCAACGCCGCCAAGGATTCCTTTACCGAGGACTACCAGGACATGATCACCAGGATCGCCTGGGGTGGCATCTGGACGCGGCCCGGCCTCAGCCGGCAAATGCGATCCGCGGTCACCCTCACGGCGCTGGTGGCCCACGGTCACTGGGAGGAGCTCGCCATGCACGTCAAGGCGGCCCTCAACAATGGCCTGAGCAGGGACGAAATCAAGGAGATCCTGCTGCAGACCGCCATTTATTGCAGTGTGCCGTCGGCCAACTCGGCCTTCAAGACGGCCCAGAAGGTATTCGCCGACATCGACGCGGCCACCGCCCACCCCTCCAACGAACCCAACTAGGTCGCAGTTAAGCGCGTTTAGACCCTCCAAAACGCGCACTATTGCGACTCAGTTTGGCAGAGAGAACAAAGGAAATCCCATGAACCAGGCTTTTGTGTACGACGCCGTGCGCACGCCCTTTGGCAAGTTCGGCTCCGGTCTTGCCGCTGTCCGTCCCGATGACCTTGCTGCCCACGTGGTCCGCGAGTCCGTTCGCCGGGCGCCGGGGTTGGATGTTGAGCGGATCGACGAGGTGGTGTTCGGCAACGCCAACGGTGCCGGCGAGGAAAACCGCAACGTTGCCCGCATGGCTACCCTGCTGGCCGGCCTGCCCGTGTCGATTCCGGGCACCTCGGTCAACCGGCTGTGCGGCTCGTCCCTGGATGCGGCGATCATCGCTTCGCGCCAGATCAACGCCGGCGACGCCGACCTGATGCTGGTGGGTGGCGCGGAATCCATGTCCCGGGCTCCGTGGGTGCTGCCGAAGACCTCCAAGCCGTACCCGGCCGGTGACATGACGCTCGCGTCCACCACTCTGGGCTGGCGCTTGGTGAACCCGGCCATGAACAAGGACTGGACCATCTCCCTGGGCGAAGCCACCGAACGGCTACGCGAGAAGTACGGGATTACCCGTGAACGCCAGGATGCTTTTGCGGCTGATTCGCATAACCTGGCCGACGCTGCGTGGAACGAAGGCTTCTACGACAACCTGGTGACACAGGTTCCGGGCACTGACCTGGTCCGCGACGAAGGCATCCGTGCCGGTTCTTCGGCGGAGAAGCTGGGCGGTTTGAAGACGGTGTTCCGGCCTGAGTCTTCGGGGCCCGACGGCGGTACGGTCACCGCCGGGAATGCCTCGCCTTTGTCTGATGGTGCTTCGGCGGCGTGGATCGGTTCGGAGGCAGCTGCTGGGATGTTGGGCATGGAGCCCCTCGCCCGCATCGCCGGCCGCGGTGCGCATGGCAACGATCCCCAGTTCTTCGGCTTCGCCCCGGTTGAGGCCGCGAACAAGGCCCTCGCGAAGGCGGGCATCGGCTGGGACCAAGTGGGCGCCGTCGAACTTAACGAAGCTTTCGCCGCGCAATCGCTGGCGTGCGTTGATGCGTGGGGGATCGACCCCGCAATTGTGAACCAGCACGGCGGGGCGATCGCGATGGGCCACCCGCTCGGCGCTTCCGGTACCCGCATCCTGGGCACGCTCGCCCGTTCCTTGCAGGCCTCTGGGCAGCGCTGGGGCGTCGCGGCGATCTGCATCGGCGTGGGCCAAGGCCTGGCTGTGGTGCTCGAAAACGTAACCGCTTCGGTGAAGGGCTAAAGGTCATGTTGAATTTCATTGACACTGTCGGCGAGGCTGTCGCCGGCATCAAGGACGGTTCCACGGTGATGATCGGCGGGTTCGGCAACGCCGGGCAGCCGTTCGAACTGATCGACGCCCTCATGGACTGCGGCGCGAAGGACCTGACCGTGGTCAACAACAACGCCGGCCAGGGCGATCAAGGCCTGGCGCTGCTGATCAAGGAAGGCCGCGTCCGCAAGATGATCTGCTCCTTCCCGCGGCAGTCCGATTCCTGGCACTTTGACGCCAAGTTCCACGCCGGCGAGATCGAGCTGGAACTGGTCCCGCAGGGCAACCTGGCTGAGCGCATCCGTGCTGCGGGCGCTGGAATTGGTGGCTTCTTCACGCCCACCGGCTACGGCACCACGCTGGCCGAGGGGAAGGAAACCCGTTTGCTGGATGGGAAATGGCAGGTGTTCGAAACCCCGATTCACGCCGATGTCGCCCTGATCAAGGCACTCAAGGCCGACGGCAAGGGCAACCTCGTGTACCGCAAAACCGCCCGGAACTTCGGGCCCATCATGGCCGCCGCTGCCAAGCACACCATCGTGCAGGTTTCGGAGATCGTGCCCACCGGTTCCCTGGATCCAGAGAACGTGGTGACCCCCGGAATTTACGTCAACAGCGTGGTCCGCGTGGGCGGCACCAGCACAGAACAGGTGGCCTGACCATGAGCACCCAAACCAGCATCCAGACCTCCGAAAAGCCGCTGGGCCGCGACGAACTCGCCCAATTGGTAGCCCGCGACATCACGCCCGGTTCCTTTGTGAACCTGGGTATCGGCCAGCCGACGCTCGTGTCCAACTACCTCACCGAGGAACAGAACATCACGCTCCACACGGAGAACGGGATGCTCGGCATGGGCCCGGCCGCTGAGGGCGACGAGATCGACGGCGACCTCATCAACGCCGGCAAGATCCCCGTCACCGAACTGCCCGGGGCCTCGTACTTCCATCACGCTGACTCGTTCGCGATCATGCGCGGCGGACACCTGGACATCTGCGTCCTCGGTGCGTTCCAGGTTTCCGCCATGGGCGACCTCGCCAACTGGCACACCGGCGCCCCGGACGCGATCCCGGCCGTCGGTGGTGCAATGGACCTGGCGACGGGGGCGAAGGACGTGTTCGTGATGATGACGCTATTGACCCGGGACGGCGTGTCCAAGCTCGTGGAGCAGTGCACCTATCCGCTGACCGGCGTCGGCTGCGTTACCCGCGTGTACACGGACAAGGCTGTGTTTCTCACCGGGCCCGACGGCGTCACCGTCCGCGAAACGTTCGGCTGCACCTTCGAGGAAATCCAGGAGCTCGTACCGCTGCCGTTGAAAAAGGCAGAGTAGGCCCCACAGTTTGGGCCCTTCCCGTTGTGGGGCCCGCTCTGCGCGTTTGATCCCGAGCTTGGGGCGCAGAGTAGGCCCCGCAAGTTTGGGCCCTCCCGTTGTGAGGCCCGCTCTGCCTGTCATTTGCCCCGTATAGCGCGCAGAGTAGGCCCCGCAACGCACCCTAGGATTGGTAACCATGACCGACTCCGCAGTTACCCCGCAGGCCAGCGACCAGTATGTTCAGTCGTTGGCCCGTGGGCTCGCCGTGATCCGGGCTTTCGACGCGAACAACCCGGTGATGACCCTCAGCGAAGTCGCCGCCCGTACGGACCTGACCCGCGCAACGGCACGCCGTTTCCTGCACACCTTGGTTGAGCTGGGCTACGTCCGCACTGACGGCAAGACCTTCGCGCTCACGGCCAAGGTGCTGCAGCTTGGCTACTCGTATTTGTCGGCGTTGTCCCTGCCGCAGTTGGCCCAGCCACACCTTGAGCAGCTGAGCCTGAAACTGGGGGAGTCGACGTCGGCCGCTGTCCTCGACGGCCCGGACATCTTCTACGTTGCCCGCGTCGCCACGCGTCGGATCATGAACGTCGGCATCACCGTCGGCACCCGCTTCCCGGCCTACGCCACCTCCATGGGCCGAGTGCTGCTGGCCGGACTGCCGCAGGCCAAGCTGGAGTCATACCTCACGACGGCGGAACTCACCCCGCTCACGCCGCGAACCGTCGCCAGCGTGCCCGACTTGAGGGCCGCCGTCGAGCAGGTCCGTCAGCAAGGCTGGTGCTTGCTGGACCAGGAGTTGGAGATCGGGCTGATGTCCATCGCGGCCCCGGTGTGGAACCACAACAACGGCGACAACGTCGCGGCCATCAACGTGTCCCTGCAGGCCCAAGCCGTCGCGTCGCAACCTGACCCGGACGCGTACCTCGAGTCAGTGCGGCTGGAAGTAGTGGATACCGCCAACGCCATCTCGCAGGACGTGTCGGCGAAGCACTAGGGCGTCACAGCCTACTTCCGGATCGCCGCTAACCGCGTCTCCAGGATCCGGCGCACCATCGAGTCGGGAACGGGGTTATCCGCCGAAAACCGCAGCGTCCCCGGTGACCACGAGTAGCCGCCTAGCTCCTCCGACATCTCCGGCAGGATCTGCCCGCTGAACGGGTAAAGGGCCAAGTGTTTCTTGGTTTCGAGCACGCTCAGGAAGCCCTTGCCATCAACCAGGAGCGCGGGCATTCCGTAGCTGACGCCTTCCTCGGCATCGGGGGCCAACTCACGGGCGATCCCTACGATGCGCTCCAGGATCGCTCGGTTGGCCTCGCTGACGCCCTCAAGATATTCGGTGACGGTTCCCATGGCCCAATCCTGCGCCAAAGACGGGAGTTTTTGTACAGCTCATGCCCTTAAGAAGCGGTTTTAGGGGCGGTATCTGTACAAAAACTCCGGAGGCTTAGCGCTCGGGAATGACCGCGATGCCCTGGATTTCGATCAGGGCCTCTTTCTGCCACAGCCGTGTGACACCGATGCCAGCCATTGCCGGATACTGCGATCCCGCCATCTCGCGCCAGATGCGTCCGATTTCGCGGCCGTTGGCCATGTAGTCGTCCACGTCCGTGAGGTAGATGGTCACGTTGACCAGGTCCTCGGGCTGTCCGCCGGCCTCGCGCAAGGTGGTGATGACGTTGGAGAACGCCTGCGTGAACTGCTCCACGATGCCACCGGGAACAATATTCATGTTCTTGTCCAGGGCCGTCTGCCCACCCAGGAAAACGGTGTTGCCGGCAAGAATGCCGTGCGCAAAACCTGATGGCTTGGGCAGCGATTCCGGGTTGATCGTCTGGTGGCTCATGCTGTTCCTCCTCGTTGTGGCAACTGCAAAAACTTTTGGAAAGCCTCTGTGCAGATCATTTCCGCCGTGCTACGTTGAGCATATGTGACGATCGTAAAAAAGTCGACACATCATAAAAGTCGACACATCATAAAACTCGAAGGGAACCCGCAATGAAACTCGCCACCTTGCGCACGGCCAACGGAGGTACGACGGCGGCACTCGCCACGGGCGCCGACTCTTACCTCACGCTGCCCGCCACTGACGTCGGGGCGCTCCTGGCCCAGCCGGAGTGGCGTCTTGTGATCGAGAAGGCAGCAGAGGCCGCAGCATCCACGGACCAGACCGTGATCGCAGCAGCTGACGCGGACCTCGCCCCACTCCTTCCCCGCGCCGGAAAGGTCATCTGCTGCGGCCTGAACTACGGGGACCATATCCAGGAAATGGGCCGCGACCTTCCGGAGTACCCCACGCTGTTCGCCAAGTACGCGGACACCCTGGTGGGCGCAAACGACGCTGTAGAAGTCCACGGCAGCGGCCGCGTCGACTGGGAAGCCGAGCTCGCCGTCGTCGTCGGTTCTGAACTGTTCCATGCGGATGAGGACCAGGCCCGTGAGGCAATCGCCGGGTATACCGTGGCCAACGATGTTTCCATGCGCGACTGGCAGAGCCGGACGTTGCAGTGGTTCCAGGGCAAGGCCTGGGACGGCACAACCCCTGTGGGCCCGGTCATGGTCACCGCGGACGAAGCCGGGCAACACTTCGAAGTTCGGGGCTACGTCAACGGTGAGCTCGTCCAGCAGGGAAATACCAGCACCTTGGTGTTCGGCCCGGCGCAGCTCCTGTCCTACATTTCGCAGTTCACCATCCTGCGTCCAGGCGACCTTGTCCTGACAGGCACGCCCGGGGGAGTGGGTATGGGGATGACCCCGCCCCGCTTCCTCAAGGACGGAGACGTCCTCACCACCGAAATCGACGGGATCGGCCGGCTGGAAAACCAGTTCCGGATCCACGCGCCCGTCCTGTCGAACGCCTAGAAAACGTCACACAAAAAGGAGAGACCCATGAGCCAGACCACCACCGAATACCGCCTCGAAGGCGACAACTCCATCTACGCCCAGGCTGATGGCAAGGTTGTCCCCGTTGTCACCCGCGCCGGCGCCGAAGACACCAATACTGCCCAGTCCGGTGACTGCATCCGCGTCTCCGGCGTGAGCATCCAGCACACCCCGGCAACCAAAATCTGGTTCGGCCAGGTATCCAACACCCCCGGGTACCGCTCACTTCCGCACCACCACGGCGAAGCCGAAACCGGCGGCTACGTGCTCCGGGGGCACGGCCGGATCTACTTCGGCGAGGACTACTCCGAGTTCCTGGACATGAAGGCCGGCGACTGGGTTTTCGTGCCGCCGTTCATGCCCCACGTTGAAGCCAACATGTCCGTCACCGAGGAACTCGTCTGGCTGACGGCACGCACGCCGGAGAACCTCGTGGTCAACCTCGAAGACGTTGCCGACGAAACCCTTGCCGACTACCGCCGGGCCTAAGCCATGATCACTGGAACCCTGACGTCGGAGACCTTCCTGAAGGCCATGGAGCTCACGCCGGCAACGGCCGAGGTCTTCGACGAAGCGTATGAAGCAACCACCCAGTACGTGCCGTGGCCAAAAGCCTACGGCGGCGACATGGTGGCACAGGCCGCAGCCGCCATGATGCGCTCCGTGGGCGCTGACCGGACCCTGCACTCGATGCACAGCTACTTCATGCGTCCGGTGGATATCGGTTCCAGTGTCCGGTACGAAGTGGAACATTTGCGGGACGGCCGCGGGTACTCCACCCGCACGGTCCGCGGCTTCCAGAACGGCAGGCCCGTCTATGCCGCCATGGGTTCCTTCCAGGTTCCCGAAGACGGACCGGACTTCCAACCAGAGGCTCCGGCCGCCGTCGAGCCTGAATCACTGCGGACAGCTGCGGAAGCGCTGGACGGGACCGAGGGAGCGGCCGCAGACTATTGGTCCACGGGTCGAAGCTTCGACATGCGGCATATTCCCGGTCCGGTATACATCGAGCTTGAAGGCGGTGCGGTGCCTCAGCAAGCCATCTGGGTCAAAGCCTTCGACGCCCTGCCCGACGACGCCGACCTCCACCGCGCGGCCCTCGCCTACGTCTGCGATTACACGATTTTGGAGCCGCTGCTCCGGGTCAACGGATTGAACTGGTCCAGCCCCGGACTCGCCACCGCCAGTCTTGACCACTCCATGTGGTTCCACCGGGACGGGCGTGCGGACGAATGGATCCTCTACGCCCAGGAAGCCATCTCAGGCCAGAGCAACAGGGGCCTGGCCATGGGCCGCTTCTTCGATCGCCAAGGCAGGTTGCTCGCTACGGTGGCCCAAGAGGGCATGATCCGCGCCGGCGCCTGAACAGCTTTATACCTCCCCAACCAACAGCTTCAACGACGCACCACTGAAAGGAACGGCCATGAGCATGATGCCATCGGCCCACGTGGACACGTTCACCCGCGACCACCTGCCGCCCGCCGATACCTGGCCTGCGCTTGAATTTACCCTCCCCGAACTCCATTACCCGGAACGGCTCAACGCAGCCGCGGTGCTGATCGACGACGCTGTCGACCAGTACGGCGCGGACCGCCCGGCCCTGTGGACCCCCGACGGCTCGGTCTGGACCTACGGTCAGCTCCAGAAGCGCTCCAACCAGGTGGCCCAGGTCCTCACCGAAGACCTCGGTGTTGTTCCCGGCAACCGCGTGCTCCTCCGCGGCCCCAACAATCCGTGGATCGTCGCTGCCTGGCTGGGCGTTCTGAAGGCCGGCGGCGTAGTGGTCACCACCATGCCCATGCTGCGTTCCACCGAGGTTGCCACGCTCATCCAACTCACCAAGCCGACGGTCGCCATCTCGGACCACCGTTTTGTGGACGAGCTCGCGATTGCGGCAGGGGATGACGTCACCGTTCTGACGTACGGGGCCGGTAACGGATTCGACGACGACGGCGACCTCGCCTCCCGCTGCCAGCACAAGAGTGGCAAGTTCACGGCAGTGGACACGGCCGCCGACGACGTCGCCTTGCTCGGTCCGACGTCGGGCACCACCGGGGTGCCCAAGGTGACCATGCACTTCCACCGGGACATCCTGGCCAACGCCGATACTTTTGCCCGCTACATCCTGCAGCCCACCGCGGAGGACGTCTTCGCCGGTTCGCCACCCTTGGCCTTCACTTTTGGGCTGGGGGGTTTGGTGGTCTTTCCCCTCCGGTTCGGGGCGTCGTCGCTCTTGACCGAGAAGGCAGGGCCCGTGGAATTGGCGGAGCACGCCTCGAAAGCCGGGGCCACCATCCTGTTCACCGCCCCCACTGCGTACCGCGCGATCCTCAAGGAAAAGCGCGGTGATCTCCTCCGCGGCCTGCGTATCGCTGTCTCGGCGGGGGAGCACCTGTCCAAGGAAACGTGGGAAGCCGTGCACGAGGCCACCGGGCTGCGGCTCGTCAACGGCATCGGTGCCACGGAGATGCTGCACGTCTTCATTTCCGCTGCCGGCGACGACATCCGTCCGGGAACCACGGGCCGTGCCGTGCCCGGATACCGGGCTACCATCCTTGACGACGACGGCAACGAACTCGGCCCGGACACCATCGGCCGCCTGGCCGTGATCGGCCCCACCGGATGCCGCTACCTGGACGACCCCCGCCAGTCGAACTACGTGGTCCGCGGGTGGAATGTCACGGGAGACACCTTCGCCATGGATGCGGACGGGTACTTCACGTACCAGGCCCGCTCGGACAACATGATCGTTTCCTCCGGCTACAACATTGGTGCGCCGGAGGTCGAAACGGCCATCGACCAACACCCGGATGTGGTGGAAAACGCGGTCATCGGAATCCCGGATGAAGAGCGCGGCAGCATCGTCTGCGCGTTTGTCGTCCTGCGTGAAGGCGTCACTGGCGACGCCGGCAAGCGCAAGGAAATCCAGGACTTCGTGAAGCAGACCATCGCCCCGTACAAGTACCCCCGGGACGTCCGCTTCGTCACCGAACTGCCGCGCAATCCCAGCGGCAAACTCCAGCATTTCAAGCTCCGCGACGGCCTTCTGAAGGCGAACGCGAGCCAGACCGAACTTACCCCCGCCGGCCAGAGCCAGGCCTGAGAAGGAGCAACACCCATGAAAATCGCAATCGTTGGAGGCGGCCCCGGTGGCCTGTACTTCGCAGCACTGATGAAGCAGCTGGACCCGTCCCACAACATCACTCTTTGGGAACGCAACGCTGCCAGCGACACCTTTGGCTTCGGCGTCGTGTTTTCCGATGAGACCCTGGGCGGCATCGGAAATGCCGATCCCGTGGTGGCCGAGTACATGAGCCGCCGCTTCGCCCGCTGGTCCGATATCGACATCCACTTCCGCGACCAGATGATCACGGTGGGCGGCCAAGGCTTCGCTGCCATGAGCCGCAAGGAACTGCTGGAACTGCTGCAGCGCCGCTGCATCGAACTGAACGTGGACGTGCGCTTCAGCACCCTGGCTCCTGCCATTGAGGAACTTGAAGCCAACTACGATCTTGTTCTTGCCGCTGACGGCATCAACTCGCAGATCCGCGCCAAGTACGCTGACTCTTTCAAGCCGAACCTGGATCCCCGGACCAACAAGTTCATGTGGCTTGGCACGGACCAGGTGTTTGAGGCCTTCAAGTTCTTCGTGAAGGAAACCGAGTGGGGCGTCATGCAGATCCACGGGTACCCCTACTCGGATGAGGGTTCCACGTTCATCGTGGAAATGCACCAGGACGTGTGGCACGCGGCAGGCTTCGACGAGACCGCCAACGAGGTCTTCCCTCCAGGCGTCTCGGACGAGAAGGCAATCGCCAAGATCCGTGAGATCTTCGCCGAGGAACTGAACGGCTATGAGGTCCTGACCAACAACTCCAAGTGGATCAACTTCACCACGGTCCGCAACGAGAACTGGCGCCACAACAACGTGGTGCTGCTGGGCGATGCCGCCCACACGGCCCACTTCTCCATCGGTTCGGGCACCAAGCTGGCCATGGAGGACTCGTTGGCACTGGCCGCTTGCCTGCACGAGCACGCTGATGTTGAATCCGCGCTGGCGGCATACGAGGCTGAGCGCCGGCCTGTGGTTGCGTCCACCCAGCGTGCAGCGCAGGCATCGCTTGAGTGGTTTGAGCGTATCGGGCAGTACAAGGACCAGGACCCCACCCAGTTCGCGTTCAACCTGCTTACCCGCAGCCGCCGCATTACTCAGGAAAACCTGCGCCTCCGCGATTCCGAGTTCGCGGATGCCGTGGACCGCGACTTTGCTGAATCCCAGGGACTCACCGAGGTGGCTCCGGCCATGTTCCAGCCGTTCCGCATTGGTGGGCTGGAGCTGAAGAACCGCATTGTGGTCTCCCCGATGGACATGTACTCAGCCACGGATGGCATCCCGGGCGACTTCCACAAGGTCCACCTCGGCTCCAAGGCCCTTGGTGGTGCCGGCCTGGTCATGACCGAAATGGTCTGCGTCTCCGCAGCCGGCCGGATCACCCCCGGCTGCAGCGGTTTGTACTCGGACGAGCAGCGTGACAGCTGGAAGGAAATCGTGGACTTCGTCCACAGCCGTTCCACCGCCAAGATCGGTGCCCAGCTGGGCCACTCAGGCCGCAAGGGTTCCACCAAGCTCATGTGGGAAGGCATCGACCAGCCGCTCGAGTCCGGCAACTGGGCCGCCGTCGGTCCCTCAGCCCTGCCGTACAGCCCGGAGAACCAGACTCCCGTGGAGTTGGATCGCGCCGGCATGGACGCCATCAAAGCGGAGTTCGTCGCTTCCACCGTCCGTGCCGACGAGGCAGGGTTCGATCTCCTCGAAATCCACGCTGCCCACGGCTACCTGCTGTCCTCCTTCCTTTCGCCGGTGTCCAACAAGCGGACCGACGAATACGGCGGCAGCTTGGAGAACCGGCTGCGGTTCCCGCTGGAAGTGTTCGACGCCGTTCGCGCAGCGTGGCCTGCCGGCAAGCCGGTGACGGTGCGCATCTCCGCGACTGACTGGATCGAGGGTGGCAACACTTCCGACGATTCCGTGGCAATCGCCCGCGCTTTCGTGGCACACGGTGCTGCCGGCCTGGACGTCTCCACCGGACAGGTCGCCAAGGAAGAGAAGCCCGCCTTCGGCCGCAGCTACCAGACCCCGTTCGCCGACCGCATCCGTCAGGAAGTGGCCGCACCGGCAGGCGTGGCGGTGATCGCCGTCGGCGCCATCTCCACCTACGACGACGTGAACTCCATCCTCCTCGCAGGCCGTGCGGACCTTATCGCTTTGGGCCGTACGCACCTCTACGATCCCCAGTGGACCCTCCACGCCGCCGCAGAGCAGGAGTACCAGGGGCCCGGCGCTGACTGGATCCCGCAGTTCCGTGCCGGTCGCCGTAAACCACCGAGCTCCCGCACTGACGCAGTTCGTCCGCGTCTGTCCTTGCTGAAGGAAGCCGAGATCGAAGAGGCCAACACCCACCTCCGCTGGACTCCCGAGTCCGCAGCCGCATCGGTTTTGGTGAAGTAGCCATGGCCACCGCACCCGTCAACAACTGGAATGTGCCCAAGAAGACCACCGGTCTGGTGTTGTTCTGCTGCTGGCTCGCGATCCTCGCCGAGGGCTACGACGTCGGCGTCCTCGGAGCCATTCTTCCGGCCCTTGCCGAGTACAAGGAATGGAACCTCAGCCCGCTGGCCTTGGGCGGCTTGGGCTCATATGCCTTGATCGGCATGCTTATTGGAGCCCTGTTCATCGGTACGCTCAGCGACCTCGTGGGGCGCAAGAAGATGCTCCTGGCCTCCATGGCGATCTTCACGCTCACCCAGGCCGGTGCTGCCTGGGCTCCGACCCCGGAGCTCTTCGGACTCTTCCGGCTCATCGGTGGTTTGGGCATGGGCGGTGTCATTCCGGTGGCAGCAGCGCTGACCATTGAATACTCGGCGCCGAACAAGCGCTCCTACAACTACGGACTCATGTATTCCGGCTACTCGCTGGGAATCGTCGCCGCTGCCTTGGCCGCCCTGTTCGTCCTCCCCATGGGTGGCTGGCGTGCGGTCATCGCGATCGGTGCGGCGCCTGTGGTGCTGATTCCGATCATCTGGAAGTTCCTGCCTGAATCCCTGGAATTCCTGGAGTCCAAGGGCCGCAAGACCGAGGCCAGGGCGTTGGCCACCAAGCTGAACATCGCCAACTACACGCCGGTGGTTGCCGTGGCTCCCGAAGCAGGTGTGCAGGCTGATCCTTGGTGGAAGACCATCACCACCATGTTCTCTCCGAAGTACTTGCGCTCCACGGTGTTCTTCTGGATCTCCCTATTCTGCGGTCTGGTCCTCGTCTACGGGTTGAACACGTGGCTGCCAAGCATCATGAAGAAGGCCGGCTATGACCTCGGTTCTTCCTTGACCTTCCTCCTGGTCTTCAGCCTTGCTTCCGCCATCGGTGGCCTGCTTCTGGGCCGCGCCGCAGACAAGTACGGCAAGAAGCTCATCCTGGTGGTGTTCTACATCCTGGGCGGGCTGGGCATCATGCTGCTCGTCTTCCCGAACACCATGGTGGTCAACCTGCTGTTCGTCGCCTTCGCTGGTGTCGGTTCCATCTCCACGTCGCTTGTGCTCACCGGGTACATCGCCGACTACTACCCGGCCAAGGTCCGTGGCACGGCAACGGGCTGGGCCCTGAGCTTCGCCCGTCTGGGTGCCATCTCCGGGCCGTTGATCGGTGGCTGGATCGCAGGTTCCAAGTTGCCTTTCGAGGCCAACTTCGCGATCTTCGCCGGCATCGCAGTACTGGCGGCCGGTGCGGTGGCGATGATTCCCAAGCCGCAGCCTGAGGTGCCCGTCGCCGCCGTCGAGGTTGATTCCGACGACGCCGCCGTCAGCGCCCGCTAGGAGCAATCATGGACAGGTTTCCGGAGGCGTGCGTCGAGCGAACTGTGGAATGGGTGGACACCGACGCCTCCGGACACCAGCACAACTCGGCCATCCTGCGTTGGGTTGAGGCTGCGGAGGCCGAGCTCTTCCGTTCGCTGGAGTTGCCCGACTATTTCCCCAGCGCTCCGCGCGTCCAGCAAGTCATCAATTACAAGGCCAAGCTGTGGTTCGGCCAGCGCATCACCGCCAGGGTGAACATTCAGGCGCTGGGCCGGACCTCGCTGACCATGGCTTTTGAGGTAACGTCCGACGCCGGCGAGGTTGCCGCCTACGGGACGGTCACCACCGCGCACGTCCCCCAAGGCGCGACGTCGGCGCAGCCGTGGCCGGAGCATCTGATCCGCGCCGTCGGGGCGGACCGCGCCGTTCCATCCGCCGAATAGCTCCGCGAGGTGTCAGTTAATGACAATGCCAAGCTCTGGGACTGTCATTAACTGCCGTCTCGGCGCGGGGGTTGGTTACGCTTAGCCGGTGGAGCAGCTCTACGTGATTCTCGCGTGCATAGTCCTTGGTTGTTTGGCCGTTTTCCAGTTGGCATTGGCTGCTGGTGCGCCCATAGGGCGGTTCGCCTGGGGCGGACAGCATGACGTCTTGCCGCGGAAGTTGCGGATCGGGAGCGTCGTCTCCATCCTGCTGTACGCACTCTTCGGCTATGCGGCGTTGGCACAATCCGGCCTGGTGCCGGTGCTGGTCAGCCAATCCTTTACCGCAGTTTTCATGTGGGTCCTCACCGCCTACTTCACCGTGGGCGTCGCCATGAATGCGATCTCCCGCAGCAAGGCCGAACGTTTCGTCATGACTCCTGTGGCGCTGGTTCTTGCGCTCCTCTTCCTGCTTCTATCGCTGGGCTGATCCCGACCGCATAGAACACCCGCTTCACGCGACACTCCAGTTAATCCGTATGTTGCGCCCGAACATGGGCATTTAATGCCAACTCGGCGGGGGCCAGCACCCCACCTATGATGAACTGGACTGGCGCCTGATCGGGGGCGCGGAAATGAGGATCCTTCGATGTTCGCCGTCCCGGCACCCCCGGTGCGCCACCAACAGCTGCTCGTGACGATCTTCGGCCTCTATGGCCGGAACGCGGGCGATGCGTTGCCGGTCTCTGCTCTGATTTCCATGCTGGGATCACTAGGCTACGACGCCCCGGGTGTGAGGTCCTCGGTTTCACGGCTGAAGGCCAAGGGTGTGCTGAAGAGCGTGCGCGAGGGGGGAATCGCCAAGTACAAGATTTCCGAGTCCATCAGCGACGTGTTCCGTGAGGGTGACCGGCGGATCTTCGCACCGGAACCGCCCGCTCCGGTGGACACCTGGGTCCTTGCTGTCTTCTCCGTGCCGGAATCCATGCGCAACCGCCGCCACCAGCTCCGTTCCGCGTTGCTGGCTTTGGGGTTCGGTTCCGTGGCCAACGGGGTGTGGATCGCGCCGGCCCACAAGCTGGAGCAAGCCCAGGAGCGGCTCACCGCCGGGGGACTGATTGAGTTCGTGGACCTGTTCCGGAGCGACTACGTTTTTGACGGCCCCATGCGACCCAAGATCTCGGAGTGGTGGGACCTCAAGGAACTCGACGAGCAATTCACCGAGTTCCTTGGGCTGTACGGAGACGCAGAGCAGCAATGGACGGAGAAGGTAGGCGACGATCCCGAAAGGGCGCTGGCTGATTCCACCGAAGAGCTGCGGCGCGACGCCTTCCGCTATTACATTCCGATGCTCACCATGTGGCGGAAATTCCCTTATCGGGACCCCAACCTGCCCACGGACTACCTCCCGCCGGAATGGCACGGCCCGGCGGTGCGGAGGACGTTCCAGGCAGTTCATCGCCTGGCGGCGCCCCTGGCCGCGGCGCACGCACATGAGATCATCGCGGAAGCCCTGGACCCCGCAGCAGCCTGACTAGTCGTTGGTCCGCGGTGCGTCGATGACGCCGAACACTTCACCCTGCGGCGCCCGGACCACCACCATCCGGCCCAGGGTGGCTTCCGCTACGGGGCCCAGCAGGGTGGCGCCCAACTCGACGGCCCGGGTTGCCGTCCCCGCAACGTAGTCGCTGGCGAACCAGGTCATCCAGTGGTTGGGGGCGGTATCCGGGAGGGCCGTGTCGTGTTGCATTCCGCCCACTTCCCGGCCATCCAGCGGCCTGCGGATCGTGGAGTAGACAAGGCCTTCTTCGGTGACGTCCTGGTAGCTGACAGCGAAGACCTCCGAGTAGAAGGACCGGGCCGCGGAGTAGTCGCGGGTATGGAGTTCATTCCAGCACAGGCAGCCGTGCTCATTGACGCGTTCAGCGCCGATGTGGGTGCCGGCCTCCCAGACGCCGAACGCAGCACCAACACTGTCGGTGGCCAGGGCCATGCGGCCGGATTCCATGACATCAAAGGGCGGGGCCAGGAGTTGCCCTCCGGCCGCGCCGATCTTTTTGGCCGTGAGGTCAACATCGTCCGAGGCCAGGAAGGTGGTCCAGGCTGTGGGCATGCCCGGATCCTGTTTGGTGCCTACACCGGCCACGGCGCGGCCCCTGAGGTGCGCCAGTTGGTAGTCTCCTGCTTCCTGCCCGCCGGAGACGAACTCCCAACCGAAAAGGTCTGCGTAGAACGCTCTTGCCGCGGTGGGATCGTCAACACCCAGGTCCACCCACATGGGGGTTGCTGCGGGCCAGCTCGAAATCTTGGTGGACATGGGACTCCTCGGGGTCGGGGCGCTGGGGAAGCTGCTTCCCCAGATGCCCGATGCGCCAAGCCACTGAGGAAGCAGCCACCCATAAAGTGCGCCTCAAGCCCGATTCATGACACCGTTTCCTCGCTCTTTTTCAGGGCTGCATCCCTTGCAGCAGCCCATAACAAGGCGGCGGGCAAGCGTCAGCCGCTCGCCCGCCGTCGTGCGTTAAGGGTTTAGACCGTTCGGGTCGCCTTGGCGAGGTTGTCCTGGAGTTCGACGGCGGTCTGCCGGATGACGTATGCGGGGCGGTCGCGTTCGACGCGCCAGCTGTCCTCCAGCGGGCCGACGTTGACCGTGTCAAAGCCGAATTCGTCGTACAGCTTGGTGACCAGCTCGGCGGCTTCCGGGAAGTCGCTGGAGGTTGCCAGTGCACGGCGGTCAGGCGTACCGGCAGGGGTGCCGTCGGTAGTGATGTCCTTGGCGAAGATATGGTTGAAGCCCTTGGCCACCTTGGAGGTGGGGAGGTGCTTTTGGAGCAAGCCTGAAGTGGTGGCTTCGCCGTTGTCCAGCTCAGGGATGCGGCCGTCGCGTTCCCAGTAATAGTTGTTGGTGTCGATGACGATCTTGCCCTCGAGCGGCTCTGCCGGGATGCTCTGGTAGTTCTTGAGCGGCACGGTCACGACGGCGAAATCGCCTGCCGCCGCTGCCTCGGCTGCCGTGGCGGCACGGGCGCGCGGCCCCAGTTCCGCAACGAGTTCGGCGAGTGTTTCGGGGCCCCTCGAATTGCTGATGACGACGTCATAGCCCAATTCCACGGCCTTGCGGGCGACCTGGCTGCCAATGTGTCCTGCACCGATGATTCCGATTGTTGTCATGTCCTTGCCAACAAGAAGTTGCAGGCGCCTATTTCCCGCGTGACGAAATATGTCGATCGGTCCTATACTAAGTAGTCTTACTATGGGGTGTGTTGTTGAGGCAAGGAGGTCGGTATGGCCGGTCATTTGGAACTGGTAGAGACCCCCGACGGAGGATTTCGCATACTGGTGTTGGACGGCAGCGACGCACTGATGGGTCTTTCAAAGCGTTTTTCGTCGCTGGATGAGGCTATTGAGGGAGTGTCTGCCATGAGGGAAGTGGCCGGGACGGGTCTGCTGCGAACGGGATCCGCGGAGCGGTATGCAGGCCTCATGCTCCAGGAACCAGTCATCGATCCCACCCTTGCGGCGCAGGGCATCCAGACTGAAACGAAGGTGGTTGGCCATGACAAGTGATTCAGCATCACCAAAGAAGCGCGGGGTCCTCTTCGATGTGGACGGAACCCTGATCGATTCCAGCTACTTCCATGCAATGGCGTGGTGGCAGGCGTTCCGGCGTGAAGGGTTGGACATCGAGATGTCCGCCATCCATCGGCGGGTGGGCATGGGAGGTGACCGCCTGATCCAGAGCCTTGTATCCGACTGCACGGAGGACCTGCAGGAAGATTTGAAATCGGCCCATGGCGCAGTGTTCTCAACGTTCTGGCCGACGCTGCGGCCGTTCGACTCCGTGCGCGACCTCCTCTCAGCCTGCTCCGGGTCCGGGCTGGCAGTGGGGTTGGCATCGTCACCACAACAGCGCGACCTCGAAGTGAGCCGGCACATCCTCGACGCCGGATCCTCCATCGATGCGTGGACCAGCTCCAACGACGCCAAGGAGAGCAAGCCTGCGCCGGACATCCTGATCGCCTGTCTGGAGAAGCTTGGCGTCGGCCCGGAGCATGCGGTTTTTGTCGGCGACGCAGTGTGGGACGTCAAGGCGGGTGCGGCCATCGGCGTTCCCGTGATTGCCCTGACGTGTGGCGGAATCAGCGAGGCAGAACTGCGTGCCGCGGGTGCCGCAGAGGTCTACGACAACCCGCGGCACTTGCTGGAGCATCTGGAAAGCAGCATCATCGGCCGGTTGGCGGCGGGCACGCTCAAGTCCTAACGCGTGAGCTTGGCGGAGTCCGGTTCCTGGTCGCCGATGTGGCCCGGGGCGTTGGCGGCCAGGACACGCTGTACGAACGCGCTGTATTCCTCCATGTAATGCCGCAATAAGGCCGCGGTTCCTTCGTCCTTAACTGAACCGTCGTCGTCGTACGCGTCTGCGGCGAAGCGGATGTAGGCCTCAGGTGCGTTCAGCTGCGGCGCGTCCAGGAAGCTCAACACGCTCCGCATGGACGACTGCATCACCGCGGTTCCGATACCGCCCGGTGATGCGCCGATAATTCCTGTGGGCTTTCGGGCGAACGAGTTGGTGCCCCAGGGGCGGGAACCCCAGTCGATGGCATTCTTGAGCGCACCCGGGATGGAGCGGTTGTATTCGGGGGAGATGAACAGGATGCCGTCCGAAGCCGCGATGGCATCCTTCAGTTCGCGGCCCGCCGGCGGGAAATCGGCGTCGTAATCCGAGCTGTAGAGAGGGAGGTCCTTAATGGCGATCTCATGGAACTCGAGCTCCGCCGGCGCGACGCTGATGAGCGCCTTGGAGAGGACCCGGTTGATGGAATTGCTCGCCAGGCTTCCCACGAAGTAACCGATTTTGAAGGTGTCCATAATGGCGTTCCTTTCCGACGGCACGGCCGGAACCGGCTCGTCGACGGTGTGGTGGCTGGTTGCCCCCAGCTTCCACCGACCCTAGTGGAGTTGTGCACATAGCGCAGCCCCCCTACTCCCGCCGGGACCCTCGCGGTCATAGACTCATGCCAACTGGGTTCTGGACAGTACGGGAGAGTTTGGGAAGAGGGGTGGCGGGTGAAAGCAGGCATAGCGCGCGAGGTGCTCGACGGCGAGCGACGTGTGGCCGCCACGCCGGAAACAGTCAAGCAATTGGCGGGATTGGGGCTCGACGTACAGATCGAGTCCGGGGCTGGATTGGCCTCCGGGCACAGCGACGACGAATACCGGCAAGCAGGTGCCACCGTAGTGCAGTCGCTGGACCTCGGGGCCCTGGATGTCTACTGCCACGTGCGTCCCATGGAACCGTCGACGGCGGGAGCCCTCCGCCGGGGGGCAGTCACCGTAGGTTTGGGGTCGCCGTCCTCCGAGTTGCCCACGGTCCGGGCGCTCGCCGTCGGCGGGATCACGTCCTTTGCCCTTGAGCTGGTTCCCCGCATTTCCCGTGCCCAATCCATGGATGCGCTGACATCCCAGGCCCTGGTGGCTGGGTATCGGTGCGTCCTTGAGGCGGCCATGCGGTTGCCACGGTTCTTCCCGCTGTATATGACGGCTGCCGGGACCATTCCGCCCGCCCGTGTGCTGGTGTTGGGTGCAGGGGTTGCCGGACTTCAAGCGATCGGCACAGCCAAGAGGCTCGGGGCCAGGGTTTCCGCGAACGATATCCGCCCGGCGTCGGCGGACGAAGTAGCGTCCATGGGTGGCACGTTCATCAAACTGGATCTGGAAACGGCCGAGGCATCCGGTGGATACGCCCGCGAGCTCAGTGCAGACCGCGGCGCGTTGCAACGGGCACTCCTGACGCCGCACGTTGCCCAAGCCGATGTATTGATTACCACCGCCGCAGTTCCCGGCAGGAGGGCTCCGCTCCTGGTGAGCCGCGAGATGGTGCAGGGCATGCGCCCAGGCTCCGTGGTGGTGGACCTGGCGGCAGAATCCGGCGGGAATGTTGAGGGAAGCATTCCGGGACAGGACATCCCCGTGCCCACCGCAGACGGCCAAGGCGTTGTGACACTGGTGGGAATCAAGGACGCAGCGTCCACAATGCCAACAGACGCTTCCCGGCTCTACGCCAAGAATGTGGCCAACCTGCTGGCGCTCATGACCCGCGATGGCGTGGTTTCGCCTGACTTTGACGACGAAGTAGTGGCGGGCACCTGCCTTACCCACGCTGGCGAGGTCCGGCATGCACCCACGTCGGAGGCACTCACCGCGCTCGCAGGTGAAACAGCACCTTTTGGCACTACCCGTCCCGGAACTGAAGGAGTGCGCTGATGGATGGCATGAGCCTGCTGACGATCACTGTGCTGGCCGTGTTTGTGGGCTTCGAGGTTGTTTCCAAGGTCTCCAGCACCCTGCACACGCCGCTCATGTCCGGTGCGAACGCGATCCACGGCATCATCCTGGTGGGAGCCATCATCGTTGCCGGGCAGGCTGCTGATCCGTGGGTGCTGGCGGTCGCCCTGTTGGCTGTCGTCCTGGCCACAGCCAACCTCGTGGGCGGGTTCGTGGTGACCGACCGCATGCTGGAGATGTTCCGCGGAAGGCAACGGCCGGCGTCGAAAGTTGAGCCGACCGGCCCTGGCTCCCCTGCAACCGTGACGAAGGAGCGCCAACAGTGACGCTGCTCAATCCCACGTGGACGGCACTCCTCTACCTGGCCGCAGCGGCGTGCTTCATCCTCGCGCTCAAGGGGCTGAACTCACCGAAAACGGCACGTCGCGGGAACCTGATTGGGGCCTTTGGCGCCCTGTTGGCCGTGGTCACGGTCTTCGTTTCCATGAAGTTGGACAACATTCCTTGGATCCTTGGTGCCATCGCGGTGGGTTCCGGTGTGGCCGCGCCCGTGGCCCGCCGGGTACAGATGACCCAGATGCCGCAACTCGTGGCACTCTTCAACGGTGTGGGCGGTGGTGCTGCGGCGCTGGTTGCCCTGCTGGAACTTTCCCACACGGACGATCCCTGGGTTCGCCTGGCCATCGTCTTTACGCTGCTGGTGGGTGCAGTCTCCTTCGCTGGTTCCGGTGTCACCTTCGCCAAGCTGCAAGGGCTCATGACCACCCGTCCCGTCACATTCCCGGGCCTGCCCGCACTGATGGCCGTCGTGCTGCTGGCCGCAGTGGGTGCCGGTGTGGTGGTGATACTGAACGGTTCGTTCGCGCTGGCACTGGTTCTCTTGGTCCTGGGGCTTGTTACCGGCATCCTCTTGGTGCTTCCGGTGGGCGGTGCCGACGTGCCGATCGTCATCTCGCTCCTGAACGCCTTTACCGGCTTGGCTGTCGCGGCATCGGGCCTGGTGCTGGGCAATGTTCTTTTGCTGGTCGCCGGAACGTTGGTGGGAGCCTCGGGCACCATCCTGACCCGGGCCATGGCGGCGGCGATGGGCCGGAGCGTCGCGGGGATAATGTTCGGCGCTTTCAAGGGTGGCTCGACGGCAGGCTCCACCGCTGTGAGTGAGCGGCCGGTGCGGTCCTCAAGCGCAGAGGACGTGGCAGTGCTGCTCGGTTATGCCCAGCGGGTCATCATCGTGCCTGGATACGGACTCGCAGTCGCCCAAGGACAGCACACTGCCGCCGAACTCGCCCTGGCCTTGGAAGCACGCGGAATTGAGGTGGATTTCGCCATTCATCCCGTGGCCGGACGAATGCCCGGACACATGAACGTGCTGCTGGCTGAGGCCAACGTGCCCTACGAATCGCTGAAGGAAATGGGCGACATCAACTCCGAATTCAAGACGGCCGATGTCGCTTTGGTGGTGGGCGCCAACGACGTGGTCAACCCTGCCGCGAAGACCACCTCCGGCTCACCGATCTACGGAATGCCCATCCTTGAAGTTGCCGACGCCCGGCAGGTGGTGTTCCTTAAACGTTCCATGCGCCCGGGATTTGCCGGTATCGAAAACGAACTCCTCTACGAACCCCAAACCACTTTGCTGTTCGGAGATGCCAAGGATTCACTAACCAAGGTCCTGGGTGCGGTGAAGGGACTCTAGGAAAAACCCGCGAACCGCGTCATGTACTGAACAGTGGCGGCACAAGTCTTTACAGAAAGCTTGTAAAGCACCGCTAGGAGTCATCGACGTGCAGGACAGTAACAAGAAATCGTCGCCCGGGACGCGTTTGGGCCAAGCCGAGGGCAGGGCCGTGACAATTGGCGGGTCCTTGTGGGGCAGACGGTGCAGGTCTGGCGTTACAACGAGGTTGTGGACCAAGGCTGCGTGGAGTCCGTGACCTATGACGGCAAGGTCCTCTGGCTTGCCCAAAGCGGGCCCATAGAGCGGAGATTGGTGGAAAAAGAACGGGGAACCGGTCTCAGGATCCGGCTCGTGGACTGACCGCAATGGCTGGGGCGCACTAGCTGAGCCTGATAGCTGTGCCCGCCGGTCCGGCCTTCCAGCCCAGCGGACTTCCCGGCCCGTCCGCCGTCGTCCTAAGCTGGGCTGCACGAGCTACCAGATTCAGCCAAGCCACCAATCCCAGCGAGGTGAGCCATGACAGTGAAACTCAACAAAAAGGCCTTTGACCATGCAAAGCACCTGGTCAAGGACGGCAAGGTGGTCAAGGACACCCGCGACGACTGGAGCGAGCATGCCCCGTCCACCAAGGAAGAGAATGCCTTCCTGGACAAGCACGGGCACGCCGAATACTCCAAGTGGTTCCTCGGTGTGGACGACGAGCACCCGGACGACCAAAAGGGCCACTACAAGTTCCCCATTGGCGACTTCAAGAGGATTCACCGCTGCGGTGTGATCGCCGCCGAGAGCAGGGCCGGCCAGTACGACTACGACGATATTCGTGATGCCCTGGCAAAACTCCTTGAGACAATCGACCAGGACTGAAACCCTGTGGGGTTCAGCAGGGCATGCTCTCCTGGGCCGCCGGGCTGTGCGCCAGGATCTCCGCGAGCTCGGCCAACCTGTGCGCGCGTGCTGATTCCGCTGGCGAGAACGGTTCGCCCGGCCGGGAAAAGACCAGTGGACCATGCCAGGCCGTCGGGATCTTGAGGGTGTCAGTGGGTGGCCCGACGCCGGTACTTGCCTGGGGTGCCGGGCGCTCGGGGTCGAGTGGGACCACTTTGGCGGAGAGAAGCTCGGCGACTGCGTGTGGAAGTTCACTGGGATTGCCGGCGATGCGCGTTGCGAGGCTCAGGGCCTTGGTTTGGCCGTCAGCCATGGCCAAAGCGGTGGTGGGCCACACCTGGGACCCGTGCCCACCGCCGTCGTGCAGTGCTTTCAGCAGGTCGAACTCAGTAACCTCGCCCGGGGCGGAGAGGACAAACTCGTCCATCACCGTTGCGCCGGGTCCCGTGGCAGCGGGCCCACTCCCGGCCATGGGGTGGACGTGAAGACTGAGGATGTTGCTGTTCAGCTTGGCCAAGGATTGGGTGATCTTCTGCAAGGACCCAGGTTGGTCGAAAAGAACGGTGCGCGCACGCCATAGGGCGGGTGCCAGGTTCAGCGTGCGCCGCTGGCGGAGGGCCGGCGCGTGCAGCCAGCGTCGGAGGACCTTGGCAGCGGACGGTTCAGCCACCCAAATGACCAATACCGTGGCGGTGGCTGCCAGCAGCAGGACCTTGGCCACGTAGGGCAGATGGGTGCCAACCACTGCCGCATGGACCAGCAATTCGATGGGAAGCATCACCGCGATGTTCGCCAGCGTGAGCCGGGCTTTGGTCGGTTCGGGCAGCTGACCGCAGGCATCGCAGAGAAGATCCGCGGTGACGGGAGTACTCGGGTTGGGCTTCATGTTTTCATGCTTCCCTGCCCGCGTTTCGCGCCGGTTGCTTCTGCGTCACGTTCTGGGGACTGGCAGGTTTCCGTGGACTGGATTGCTTCCGGCAGCGGACGCACGTTCCTTGCCCGGCCGGTGCGCGTTTCACGCCGGCCGCCAATGCAAGAACCCGGCGTTCTCGCGGGAGAACGCCGGGCTCAGGCCAAGCAATGGGTCCGGTCCGTCGCGCGGACCCCCCCCGGTTTAGCGGGTGCGGTCGGAATCGAAGTCCGGGTCCAAGTCGGAAGCCTGGCCTGCGTTACGTGCGGCAGCGGCGTCCTTGAGGAGATCGCGGATTTCGGCCAGAAGGGCAGTATCTGCCGGCAGCGGCTCTTCCTCAGGCTCCTCGGTGGAGAGGCGGTCCTTGACCAGCGAATTGATCTTGTTCATGGGCGCCACGAAGATGAAGTAGACCACGGCAGCGGTGATCACGAAGGTCACCAGCGCGGTCAGGACTGCACCGAAATCGACGAACGTGGCCGGGTTGTTTTCCCAGATCTTGAAGCCCAGGCCCTCGGCGTTCATGCCGCCGGCGGCGGCGATCACAGGGTTGATGATGTGGTTGGTGAAAGCTCCGACGAGTGCCGTGAACGCGCTGCCGATAACCACGGCGATGGCCAGCTCGATCACGTTGCCGCGAAGTATGAAGTCCTTGAAACCCTTGAACATGGATGATCCTCCGATTGGGTGCGAGTGTCTGCCTCCAGCAGAGATCAAACTACCACTCGGAGGTTTCCAGCTGGCGCAACCGGGATGTGAGAGAGGGATGGTGGGGAGGGCTTGGGATGTGAGAGAGGATCCGGGGGGAGGGCTTGGGATGTGAGAGAAGGATGGTGGGGAGGGCTTGGGATGTGAGAGAGGGTTGGTTCTCTCACATCCCGTCAGGCAAGATGTACTCGGCAGGCAAGAAGTCAGGCGAGCAGGGACCGCGTGTGGTCGTTGAGGAACATCCCGCGGGGATCGAATTCTCGGCGGACCTGGATGAACGTGTCCAGCTCCGGGTAGAGGCGTTCCAGGCGGCTACGGGTCATGAAGTGGATCTTCCCCCAGTGAGCGCGTGGCTCGAATTCCTGCAGGACGGCATCGGCGTCGCGGAAGAACTGCCAGTAGTCGGTGCCGGGCTCGGTGGTCAGGGTGATGACGGTGCTGTCGCGGCCTT
Organism: Paenarthrobacter sp. YAF11_1; assembly: GCF_052113445.1. Classification (NCBI taxonomy): domain Bacteria; kingdom Bacillati; phylum Actinomycetota; class Actinomycetes; order Micrococcales; family Micrococcaceae; genus Paenarthrobacter; species Paenarthrobacter sp. YAF11_1. The sequence continues at coordinate 14,452 of NZ_JBFRDF010000014.1, read as the reverse complement.
GGAACTGGGACATGTAGGCGTCGTCGGACTTCACCCAGCGGACTTCCACGGGATACTTCTGCTCGGGGTACTTGCTGCGGATGAGGTCCTGGATGGCCTCAACAGCCACCAAGCCGTCCTCGCTGCGCACAAAGTACTCGAGCTCGTGGAACTGGGTAGTGAAGCCACCAGGGTAGATCCGGTAGGAACGGTCCAGTCGTGCACCCTCGACGGCGGAGAGCCGGCTTTCGTCCTGGATGGATGCCACGTTGTACCGCTTGGTGTAGCTGCGGCCGCCCATGCTGTGGTCCGGGGAACCCGGCAGGTCCAGCAGTTCGCAGGAGTCGTCCTCCGGGCACCACAGGAACGAGTAGTGCCTGTTGTCATCAATATCGGCCTGCCACGTGGAGGTGGTTTCCGCCCACGTGGGGTAGGTGATCTGTTCCTGCAGGTAGTAGCTGTCTTCAACGGCCAACTCCACTTCCAGGAAGATCCCCAACGTGCCAAGGGCTGTCTGTGCGGCGCGGAGTTCCCTCAGCTGGCCTTCGCCGATCTCCACGATCTCGCCGTAGCCGTTGATCAGTTTCACCCAGCGCAGTTTGGAGGAGAAGCTACCCAGATCCTTGCCGGAGCCGTGGGTGCTGGTGGCCAGCGCCCCTGCGATCTGCTGTTTGTCGATGTCGCCCTGGTTGCTGAGCGCCAGTCCCTTGTCCCACAGGGCATCCCCGAACGCATTGATGGTGGTACCGGCCAGCGCGCGGGCTCGGCGTCCCACCTGATCAGTGCCCGTGATGGCCGAGAGTCCGGACATGTCCATCAGGACGCCGCCGGTCTGGACCAACGGTGAGGATGAGTGCCCTGAGCCGACCGCCCGCACAGGCAAGCCTTCGCGGATGGCGAAACGGACGGCGTCGAGCGCTTCTTGTTCGTTCCTGGGCCGCACGGTGAAGGCGGGCGTCGCGCTCTGGTTACCGCCCCAGTTGGTCCACGTGGCGTCCGTGGTGAAGGGGGCTGTGGGAGTGGCTGCGGCCGGTGCATCCGATCCCCGGGAAGCATGAGTGGTCATGGTGAAAGCTCCGTTGCTTGTCTGAGGGCTTACGCGCCGTGGTTGATCATGACGTGCTTGGTGCGCGAGTAATCATCCAGGGCGTAGAGCGAGAGGTCGCGGCCGTAGCCGGAACCTTTGAATCCGCCCCACGGTACCTCGCACGCCAGGACAAGGTGCGCATTGACCCACACCGTGCCGAAGTCCAACTGCTTGGGAATGCGGAGGGAAAGGCTTGAATCGCGCGTCCACACCGAGGCTGACAGGCCGTACGGGCTCTCATTGGCGCGGGTGACGGCTTCTTCGGTAGTGCTGAAGGTTTCCACCGTGACCACGGGGCCGAAGATTTCGTGCGTGGCGATGTGTGCGCCGGCGGGCACGTTGCTGATGACCGTGGGCTCGATGAAGTAGCCGGGTCCTTCCAGTGCGGAGCCGCCAAGAGCGATGTTGAGCCCGGCGGCACGCGCCTCAGCCAGCGATTCCTTGACCCGCTCAAAGTGCGGGAGGGAGATCATGGGGCCGATTTCGACGTCGTCGCCGGCGTCGGGAGCGCCGACCACCAGGGTGCTGGCCTCCCGGACCAAGTGCTCGGTGAACTCTTCGGCCACGGACTCGTGGACCAGGACGCGGCAGGCAGCACCGCAGTCCTGGCCGGCGTTCCAGTAGCCGGCGTTGCGGACGCCGGCAGCGGCGGCGCGGAGGTCGGCGTCGGGGAAGACCACAACGGGAGCCTTGCCGCCGAGTTCCAAGTGGACGCGTTTGACGGATTTCGCGGCGGTTTCGGCCACGGCCTGGCCACTGATGACACTTCCGGTCAGTGCAACCAAGGCAATGTCGGGGTGTTCCGACAGGCGCTGGCCCACGGTCCGGCCACGGCCTGTGACGACGTTGAGGATGCCGTCCGGAATGCGTCCGGCCAGCACTTCCACCAGCTTCAGCGTGGACAACGGGGTCTGTTCGGAGGGCTTGATGACAATGCTGTTTCCGGCCGCGAGGATGGGGGCGATCTTCCATGCAGCCATCAGCAGCGGGTAGTTCCATGGGGTGATGACACCCACCACGCCCACCGGTTCGCGCAGGATCACTGAGGTGTGGTCCGTGGCGTAGTCACCGCCGGCCATGGAGGTCAGGGTGCGTGATGCTCCGGCCATGAAACGGAAGGTGTCGATGGTGCTGGAGACATCGTCCTCAGAAACGGCGTGAGGCTTGCCGGTGTTGGCCGACTCGATGGCCTGGAACGCTTCCCGGTTCTCCTCAATGATGTTCGCAATGAGGTTCAGGACATCCGCGCGTTCCTTCGGGGTGGTGGCACCCCAGGTCTTTTGGGCCACGACGGCGGCGGCAACAGCGGCGTCCACGTCACGGGCGGTGCCCGCCTGGACGGAGGCAATGACGTGCTCGGTGGTGGGATCCACGACGTCGATGGAGTGGCCTGAGGAACCGGGGACAAAGGAACCGTTGATGAAGTGGCCTGCCGGAGGCAAAGGCAGCCGCAAAGGAAGTTGCTGGGGGAGAGAGGTGTTGAAGGCGTCTGAGCGTCGGACGGTGAACTGTTCGGTCTGGGTGGTCATGGTGATTCGCTTTCAGAGGAGGGCTGGTCAGATGAGGACTGGTCAGGGGGAGTGACTGGTCAGATCAGGTCTGGGGTGAGCGCAGTGGCTGGAAAGGGAGCGGCTTCTGTCTTCTTGCCGAAGACGCGGGCCGCGAAGTAATAGAGGGGAGCGACCACGACGAGGCCGACGATCCAGGAGATGTCCACGCCACCCATAGCGGCGGCCAGAGGGCCTGTGTAGATGGCGGTTGCCGAGAAGGGCACCTGGATGAGGGCGCCTGCTATGTAGGAGCCGATGGCGACCCAATTGAACCGCCCGTACACGCCGCCGTCGCGCTTGAAGAAGTCTTCAACCCGGTACTCGCCGTGCCGCAGAAGGTAGTAGTCCACCAGGTTGATGGCCGTCCACGGCACCAGGACGTACATCAGGAAGGACAGGAAGTTGGTGTAGAAGAGGATGAAATTGTCGCGGGCAAAGAGGGCGATGGAGACGGCGACGACGAAGAGGATGATCGCGGCGATGCTGCGGGTCTTGGCTCGCGGTAACCAGGAGGGCTTGAACGTCTGCCCGATGGTGAGGGTGCACAGGACGCCGCAGTACAGGTTCATGGCGTTCGAGGCCGCTACGCCCAGGCAGAAGATGCCCACGATGATCAGGGTCCACGGCTGGAGCAGGGCTCCCAGGCTGCCGACGATTTCGACGTCGCCGGTGCTCATGGAGACGGCGAGCGTACCCACCAAAGCGCCAAGGATCATGGGGAACAGCGTTCCCAGCACGCAGCCTGAGTAGGAGGCCCAGAATGCCGGAGCGGAGCCAGTGCCCTGCGGCATGTAGCGGGAGTAGTCGGAGACGTAGGGGGCGTAGGCCAACTGCCACAGGGCGGAGACGGAGATGGTGCCCATGAAGCCCACCCAGTTGAAGTTGCCCGTCTCCAGGAAGTTCCCAGGCAGTCCGTGAACTATCAGGATCCAGCCGAAGGCAAGCAGCAGGGCCAGGCCGGCCGCGACGCTCAGGACGCGAGCATAGGCGTGGATGAGGCGGTAACCGAAGATGGTGGCGATCACGCTGACCACCCCGATGATGATGATTCCGGCGTCGACGCTGATGCCCGGGCTGACGGCGGCCATCGCTTCACCCCCGAATACGAGGTTTGCTGCGAAGAAACCGACGTACATGACCACCACGATGACCACGATCAACAAGGCCCCGAAGGAGCCGAACTGGCCACGGGTCTGGATCATCTGCGCCACCCCCAGTTGCGGGCCTTGGGCCGAGTGCAGCGCCATGAAGATGCCGCCCACTACATTGCCGATGATGATGCCCACGATCGCCGGGACGAAGCCGAGGCCAAACACCGTGGTGGCGAGTCCGCCGGTCACGATGGTCATGATCATGATGTTGGAGCCGAACCAGATGGTGAACAGGTCCCGGGCCTTGCCGTGCCGCTCGTTGGCGGGGATGGGCTGGATGGTTTTGTCCTCCAACCGGGGAACCTCAGTTGTTGGTGCGGTGCTCATGATGCGGTCCGGGATGCTGAAGCGAGTTCACGAACAACAGCGGCGTCTGCTTTGCTGCGGTTCACCATCAGCCCCAGAAGGTCGAACACCAGGGTGGCTGCGGCAACCGTGGTGATGTCAGCGTGGTCATACGCCGGGGCGACTTCCACGACGTCGGCGCCCACGATGTTGATGCCGTTCAGTCCGCGGAGCAAGGCCAGGAGTTCGCGGGAGTGGAGCCCGCCCATTTCCGGGGTGCCCGTGCCGGGGGCGAAGGCCGGGTCAAGGACATCAATATCGATGGAGACGTACACCGGCGTATCACCGAGCCGGTCCTTCACCCGCTGGATGGCCGCCGGAACGCCGATCACATCCAGGTCCGAGCAGCGAATGATCTGGAACCCGAATTCGTGGTCCCGGAGGAAGTCGTTGCGGTCATAAACCGGGCCGCGGATGCCGACGTGCATTGACTTGTCCTCCACCAGCAGTCCTTCCTCGAACGCCCGCCGGAAAATAGTGCCGTGCGTGATGGGCTGGTCGAAGTAGGTATCCCAGGTGTCGAGGTGGGCGTCGAAGTGCAGCAGCGCCACTGGACCGTGGACCTTGTTCAGGGCCCGCAGCATGGGAAGGGCGATGGTGTGGTCACCACCGATGGAGATGAGTCGCTTGTCCCCGCTGAGCCCGTTGCCACCGCTTATCAGGGGCAAAGCCTGCTCTTCGATCTCTCGGACAGCCCGGGAGATGTCATAAGGGGTGCAGGCGATGTCGCCGGCGTCCACCACCTGGGCCTCGTACACCGGTTCAACGTCGAGCTCCGGGTGGTACCCCGGACGGAGGAGGCGGGAGGCCTCGCGGACTGCGGAAGGGCCGAAACGGGCGCCGGGCCGGAAGGAGGTTCCGCCGTCGAACGGTACGCCGACAATCGCAATGTCGTAGTCCGGAACACGGTCGATCTGGGGGAGGCGGGCGAAGGTACCGAGTCCTGCATACCGGGGGACTTTGGTTGCGTCGACAGGGCCGATGGGCTGGTGGGTTGTCATTGACGGATCCTTGGGTTGAGGGGTGCTCGCCGTTGAGCGGGAAGTAAGTAATTCCATTCTTGGTGACGCGGATCACTCCGGATAGCGCTACATTGACTACAAATAGTCGAGGCGTTTAGACGAATGTCTAAGAGCCGCTACTTGCGGCGCTGAATCAGCCGTCAACGTACAGAACGGAGTGCTGGAGATGGCAATAACTGTGGCCGAACTCGTGGCTGAACCGCAGCTCGGCCTCACGCTCCTGGCGGGATCGGCCGGCCTGGACAACCGGATCACCTGGGCCCACACCTCGGACCTGCCCAGACTGTGGGAGTGGGTGACGGGCGGCGAGCTCATGATGACCAATGGCCTCTCCATTCCCCCCGACGCCCACGGGCAGGTGGCGCTTGCCGAGGCGTTGATGGACAGTGGTGCCAGCGCGTTGGCGATCGGCGAAAAGATGCACGCACCGCCGCTTGCGGACGAGTTCTTGGAGGCTTGCAACCGGCTCCCACTGCCCCTGATCAACATCCCGTATCCGCTGCCGTTCATCGCCATCGCCCGCTCGGTGGCCGAGTCCTCCTTGCTCGAAGAATCCCGTCGGCTGCGGCAGACGGCCCGCGTTTACGATCTCCTCCGCACCGCCGGAGCCTCCGAAGACCACTGGCAGAGCCTGGTCCAGCGGCTCGCCACCGAACTCGACGCGGACCTGTTCGTGGTGGACCGCCGATGCCTCCATCCCTGGCACCCCGATGGGCACGCACTCCCGGTGTTCCTCGCCGAAGAGTGGGCTCCGTTGTCCGGGCAGGTTGGCCTGGCGGGCAAGAACTTCCAGTGGCACCGTATCCGCGGCAGGCATGTGCTCACCATGGACATTCCCACCCACGCCAACGCGCTTCTGGTAGTGCTGCCCAACAGCGAACCGCACCCGGACGCCGTCGTACTTCTTCACGCCGCAACCGTGCTGGGACTGCAGCTTTCGCGCATCGTTTTGTCGCTGGAAAGCCGCCACCGGCTGGCCGGCGAGTTCCTGCTGCAAGCCATGGACGGACGCTTGGGCGCAGCGGAGATGGAGAGCCGGCTCGCAGCTTTTGAGGTTCCGCCCCAAGGTTTCCTGCTCGCCTCCATGACGGCGGGTGCCGGAGGCCGAACGGCGGCCGCCGCGGATAAAGCAACGGACGACGGCGGCAGGCTGGCTAGCGTGCACATCGAACTGTGGCGGCACGGGGTTGCGTCGGCGTCGTTGAAGCGGAACAACAGGCTTCACGTGGTGGTCCCCGCAGACGTGCCGGACAGCGTCCTGGTGCACTGTGCAGGGGAAGATGCGGCGATCGGAATCAGCGCGCCGGCTACCGTGGCAAACATCCAGCGTGCGCTGCAGGAGTCCCTGTGGGCGCTCGGTTCGGCCCGTGCGAACAGGGTGGGGCTGGCCCGTTATGAGCAAGGCCCATCGTGGCTGGGGCTCACCAGTTTTGAGGAAGGAACCGCGCTGGTCAGGCGGCTGCTGGGCCCAATCTTCGACTACGAGCAGGGCCAGGAAGGCGATCTCATTCTGACGCTGAGGACCTATTTGGACTCACAGCGGTCGTGGCAAAAGACCGCGACGGCGTTGTTCGCGCACCGGCAAACCATCATCTATCGGATGCGGAAAATCGGCGAGCTGACGGGGCTGGACATGGGTGAAACGTCCACCGTGGCCCAGCTGTGGTTCGCCCTGCAGATCCACGAAGCGATGCATCAGTAGTCACACCTTGCTTGCGCTTTTTCAAAACAACCAGCTATGGTGTGAAGCGTGTCACTCATGGTGATGCAACGCTTTTGATCTGCGGCGGGAGAGTCCTGCCGGTACATCCAGTCAGGCGCCGTAGGAGCAAATCCTCCCCAGGAATCTCTCAGGCCCATGTACCGCCGCGGTTAGGCAACTCTGGAAAGCAGCCCGGGAAACCGGGTTCACCGACGGTGCAAGCAGGCAACCATTCCTGCGGAATCTCTCAGGTCCAATACAGAGCGGGGAGGAACCCCACATCATCGTGGCGCTCACTGGGCGCCTGAATCATGGAGTTCCTCTTGACTGTTCAATCAACCCCCACCGCCTTCGCGGACCGGCACATCGGCGCTCGCCGCCAGGCCGACGTTGACACCATGCTCAAGGCCATCGGCTACGACTCTGTCGACGGCCTGGTAGATGTCGCCGTCCCCGATTCCATTCGCCAGGAAACTGCCCTGAGGCTTTCGAGTGGAAACGACGCCCTCACCGAGGTGCAGGTCCTCGCCGAGCTCCGCAAGCTCGCTTCCAAGAACAAGACCGCTGTCCAGATGATCGGCCAGGGCTACTACGACACCGTGACGCCCCCGGTGATCCGCCGCAACATCCTGGAAGCTCCGGCTTGGTACACGGCCTACACGCCGTACCAGCCGGAAATTTCGCAGGGCCGCCTCGAAGCGCTGCTCAACTTCCAGACCATGGTGCAGGATCTTACCGGTCTTCCTGTAGCCAACGCCTCGTTGTTGGATGAAGCCACCGCCGTTGCCGAGGCTGTGCTGCTGATGCGCCGCGCCAACAAGTCCAAGATTGCCAAGGACGGCAAGACTGTCCTGGACGCTGATCTCCTCCCGCAGACCATCGCCATCGTGAAGGGCCGGGCCGAGGCGCTGGGCTTCGAAGTCCAGATCGCCGACCTTTCGGCTGGCCTTCCCGACGGTGACATCAACGGCATCGTCCTGCAGCAGCCCGGGGTTTCCGGCCGCGTGTTCGACCACTCCTCTGTGATTGCCGATGCCAAGGAACGCGGTGCGCTGGTCACCGTCGCCGCAGATTTGCTGGCGCTCACCCTCATCACGCCCCCGGGCGAACAAGGTGCGGACATCGCCGTCGGAACTGCGCAGCGCTTCGGTGTTCCGCTGTTCTTCGGCGGCCCGCACGCTGCCTACATGGCCGTCCGCGAAGGCATGGAGCGCACGCTTCCCGGCCGCATCGTGGGCGTCTCCAAGGACAACGCCGGCGTCCCCGCCTACCGCCTGGCACTCCAGACCCGCGAACAACACATCCGCCGCGAAAAGGCCACGTCCAACATCTGCACCGCGCAGGCGTTGCTCGCCATTGTTGCCTCGATGTACGCGGTGTACCACGGCCCCGAGGGCTTGAAATCGATCGCCGAAACCGTCCACGGCCACGCCCGTGTTTTGGCTGCGGCCTTGCAGAAGGCCGGCCGCGAACTCGTCTCCGAGTCCTTCTTCGACACCCTCACTGTCCGTGTCCCGGGCAAGGCTGACAAGGTCATCGCAGCCGCCGACGCCCGCGGCATTAACCTGCGCCTCATCGATGCTGACACCGTTGGCGTCTCCGTTGATGAAACCACGACGCCGGAGGTCCTCTCCGCGGTGGCTGTCGCCTTCGGTGCCGGCCCGGTAGGGGACGCATCCGGGTTCGAACTGCCCGCTGACGTGGTCCGAGTGAGTGATTTCCTGCAGCACCCGGTGTTCAACACGCACCGTTCCGAGACGCAGCTGTTGCGCTATATCCGCAAGCTGTCGGACCGGGACCTCGCACTGGACCGCACCATGATCCCGTTGGGTTCGTGCACCATGAAGCTGAACGCCACCGCTGAGATGGAGGCGATTTCCTGGCCGGAGTTCGCCTCCATCCACCCGTTCGCTCCGGACCACCAGACAGCGGGTTGGCGGGAGCTGATCGAGGACCTGGAAGCGGACCTCACCGAGATCACCGGCTATGACCAGGTTTCCATCCAGCCGAACGCGGGGTCCCAGGGCGAACTCGCCGGACTGCTGGCTATCCGCGGTTACCACCTGTCCCGCGGTGACGAGCAGCGTACTGTCTGCCTGATCCCGGCGTCGGCCCACGGCACCAACGCGGCGTCTGCTGTGCTGGCGGGGATGAAGGTTGTTGTGGTGGCCACGGCTGCTGACGGCACCATTGATCACGCGGATCTGGCCGCGAAAATTGAGGCCCACCGCGAAGTGTTGTCGGCCATCATGATTACCTACCCGTCCACGCACGGTGTGTACGACGCCGACGTCCGCGAGGTCTGCGACGCGATCCACGCCGCCGGTGGCCAGGTCTATGTTGACGGCGCCAACCTGAACGCGCTGGTTGGTCTGGCCCAGCCGGGCAAGTTCGGAGGCGACGTGTCCCACCTGAACCTGCACAAGACCTTCTGCATCCCGCACGGCGGCGGCGGACCCGGTGTTGGCCCTGTTGCTGCGAAAGCCCACCTGGCTCCGTTCATGCCGGGCGACGCGAACAAAGCGTCCCATGAGGAAGGCCACGGCGTTGCCATTTCCGCCTCACGCTACGGCTCCGCCGGTGTCCTGCCGATTTCCTGGGCCTACGTGAAACTCATGGGTGGGCAGGGCCTGACGGAAGCTACCAAGTCGGCGCTTCTTGCGGCCAACTATGTTGCCTCCCGCTTGGATGAGCACTTCCCCGTCCTCTACACGGGCGAAGGCGGACTTGTGGCTCACGAGTGCATCCTGGACCTTCGTGAGCTGACGGCCCGCACGGGTGTTACAGCCGAGGATGTTGCCAAGCGCCTGATCGACTTCGGCTTCCACGCCCCCACCCTGGCGTTCCCGGTGGCGGGCACGTTGATGGTGGAGCCGACGGAGTCCGAGGACCTGGCCGAGATCGACCGTTTCATCGAAGCCATGATCACTATCCGCGCCGAGATCGAGCAGGTCGCCAGCGGTGATTTCACTGTTGAGAAGTCGCCGCTGCGCAACGCACCGCACACGGCTGCCGCCGTCGTCAGTTCCGACTGGGGGCGTGACTATCCGCGTGAGCAGGCAGCGTTCCCCGTCCACCACCTCAAGCAGGACAAGTACTTCCCGCCGGTTGGTCGCATTGACGGCGCCGCAGGTGACCGCAACCTTGTGTGCTCCTGCCCTCCCCTCGAAGCCTTCGAAAACTAAGGACTCCTGACATGTCTGAGAACTACACAGCCCTGTACGAGCAACACAAAAAGGCCGGCGCATCGTTTACGGACTTCGGCGGCTGGCAGATGCCCCTGAAGTACGAGTCCGAGCTCGCCGAGCACCACGCCGTCCGCAAGTCTGCGGGCCTGTTCGACCTCTCCCACATGGGCGAAGTGTGGGTTACCGGCCCCGACGCGGCTGCCTTCCTGGACTACGCGCTGGTGGGCAAGCTGTCCGCGATCGCCGTGGGCAAAGCGAAGTACTCGCTGATCTGCAACAACGATGGCGGCATCATCGACGACCTCATTACCTACCGTCGCCCCTCTCCCGGGGAGGGCGTGGACAAGTACTTGGTGGTCCCGAACGCGGGCAACGCCAAGGTGGTGGCCGCGGCGCTGCTGAAGCGTGCGGCAGGTTTCGACGTCGTGGTGGAAGATGCCTCCGCGGAGACTTCGCTGATCGCGGTGCAGGGCCCCAACGCCGAAGCCATCCTGCTGAGCCTGGTTCCCGCCGATCAGCACGCGCTGGTCACCGAGCTGAAGTACTACGCTGCGGTTGAGGTGTCCATCAATGGGCAGGAGTTGCTGCTGGCCCGCACCGGCTACACCGGCGAAGACGGCTTCGAGATCTACGTCCCGAACCTCGACGCCCCGGGCCTCTGGGAAGCACTGCTCGAAGCCGGCGAAGGCCGCGGCCTCATCCCAGCAGGCCTCGCAGCCCGCGACTCGCTGCGCCTGGAAGCCGGCATGCCGCTCTACGGCAACGAGCTCTCCGTCCACATCAACGCCTACACCGCAGGCCTCGGCCCCGTTGTTTCCCTGGCCAAGGAAAGTGACTTCATCGGCCGCGACGCACTCACCGCCATCAAGGCAGCCGGCGTCGGATCCACCATCGGCCAGAAGCTGGTGGGTCTCAAAGGAACCGGCCGCCGTGCCGCCCGCGGACACTACTCTGTCCTCAAAGACGGCTCGCTCATCGGCGAAGTCACCTCCGGCCAGCCGAGCCCCACGCTCGGTTACCCGATCGCCTTGGCGTATGTCGACGTCGAGCATTCAGAGCCGGGCACCGTCGTGGAGGTGGACTTGCGAGGCAAGGCCGAACCGTTCGAGGTAGTCGCCCTGCCGTTCTACAAGCGCCAAAAATAAGCAGACCAGAGGTAAGGAATCGGAATGAGCAAAGTAGTTGCCGAGCTGAAGTACTCGGCTGAGCATGAGTGGGTTGCCGTCGATGGTGACGGGCCTGTGGGGGTCGGGATTTCTGCGGTTGCCGCTGATGCCCTGGGTGACATTGTGTATGTGGACCTGCCCGAGGTTGGTTCCACGGTGACCGCTGGCGAGACCTGCGGCGAGGTGGAGTCCACCAAGTCGGTCTCTGACCTGTACTCGCCCGTGACAGGGGAGGTGACCGAGATCAACGACGCCGTTGTCAGCGATCCGGCGCTTATCAACAACGACCCCTATGGTGCGGGTTGGCTGTTCAAGGTGGCCGCCACGGAAGAAGGGCCGCTCATGTCGGCCGAAGAATACGCTGCAACGAACGGTGGAGAACTGTGAACCCGGTGTCCGTAACTGAATACCAGCAGGTGGTGTCGGCGTCGTTGGACGCCCAACTGTCCGAGCTGGATCCTGAGATCGCCGCGAAGATCGACGACGAACTGGGTCGCCAGCGCGACGGCCTGGAAATGATCGCCTCGGAGAACCACACGGCCGTCGCCGTGATGCAGGCGCAGGGTTCGGTGCTGACGAACAAGTACGCCGAGGGTTACCCGGGCAAGCGCTACTACGGTGGCTGTGAGCACGTCGACGTGATCGAGCAGCTCGCGATCGATCGCATCAAGGCATTGTTCGGTGCGGAGTTCGCGAACGTCCAGCCGCACTCCGGTGCCCAGGCCAACGCCTCGGTGATGCACGCTCTCATCAAGCCCGGCGACACCATCATGGGCCTCAACCTCGCCCACGGCGGGCACCTGACCCACGGGATGCGGATCAACTTCTCCGGCAAGCTCTACAACGTGGTCCCCTACGGCGTTCGCGAGGACACCCACACCGTGGACATGGCCGAAGTTGAGCGCCTGGCCCAGGAACACAAGCCTGCACTGATCGTGGCCGGTTGGTCCGCTTATGCACGGCAGCTGGACTTCGCTGAATTCCGGCGCATCGCCGACTCCGTGGGCGCCTACCTGATGGTGGACATGGCCCACTTCGCCGGGCTCGTGGCAGCCGGTCTCCACCCCTCGCCGGTCCCGCACGCGCACGTCACCACGTCCACCACGCACAAGACCCTCGCCGGTCCGCGTGGCGGCATCATCCTCTCCAACGACGCCGACATCGCCAAGAAGATCAACTCGGCCGTGTTCCCAGGCCAGCAAGGCGGACCGCTGGAGCATGTGATCGCGGGCAAGGCCGTGGCGTTCAAGATCGCCGCCTCGGAAGAGTTCCGTGAACGCCAGGAACGCGTCCTCGCAGGTGCCCGCATCCTCGCAGAGCGACTCGTCCAGCCCGACGTCGCCGCCAAGGGCATCAGCGTGGTCTCCGGTGGAACGGACGTGCACCTGGTCCTCGTCGATCTCCGCAACTGCGAACTCGACGGCCAGCAAGCCGAAGACCGCCTCGCCACCATCGACATCACCGTCAACCGCAACGCCGTCCCCTTCGACCCCCGCCCGCCCATGGTCACGTCCGGGCTGCGCATCGGTACCCCGGCGTTGGCGACGCGCGGCTTCGGCGAAGCAGCCTTCCGCGAAGTGGCAGACATCATCGCCGAGGCACTGATCGCCGACGCCGACGCGGACCTTTCCGGGCTGCGTCACCGCGTTGATGTGCTTGCGAAGGCGCATCCGCTTTACCCGGGAGTCGCGGACCTGGGCTAGTAGCCCGTCGGGTTCGCCCATTCGGGTTCGGTGGCCCGTTGGGGCCGACATCCTCCGCGGGCTCGGTCGCATAGGCATCCGCTGGGCGGATGCGATGTTCCCTTGGACGCCCGCTTCCGGATGCCGGCCCCAAGGGTCCCGGCCGGGTTGCACAGAGTTGGGTTGCACAGATGGGGCACGACTCGCGGGTTCGCTTGGTTGTCAGTGGATCCAGCTGCCGGGGGGGCGCAGTGAAGCCCCGAATCGGCGAAAGGTGGCGCCGGAGTCGGCGTCCGGGTTGATGGTTTGGGGTGTGGGGTCCGCTCCGTTTGTTGGGGGCGGGGCGGGTTCAATGTTGTTTTACTTAGTGAGGAAATAGCCATGGCCGTTGGGGTCTTCGATCTGTTCTCTGTAGGCATTGGTCCGTCGAGCTCTCATACTGTGGGGCCGATGCGCGCCGGAGCGGTGTTTGCCCGTGAGCTTCGTGAGTCCGGAGTGCTTGAATCCGTTGCCGGTTTGCGGGTTGATCTGTACGGCTCGTTGGCCGCAACCGGTAAGGGACACGGCACCTTCACGGCCGTTCTGCTGGGGCTGGAGGGATACGACCCCGAGGAGATCCTGCCTGACGAGGTGGAGGAGCGGCTGGCTTCCATTGAGGAGACGGGAAAGCTCAACCTGGCCGGCGGCACGCTCCTTGACTATGCGGTGGAGGATATGGTGTTGCATCCGTTGACGGTGTTGCCGCGGCATACGAATGGGATGAAGTTTGCTGTCTCTGATGCTGAGGGGAACATCGTGCGGGAGGCGACGTTCTTTTCGGTCGGTGGCGGGTTCATTGTCCGTGAGGGTGAGGAGAACGCCGCGCAGCAGGAGTTGGAGGAGTCCAAGAAGGAGTTGCCGTTGCCGTTCCGGACGGCGGCGGAGTTGTTGGGCCGGTGCCAGTCCAAGGGTTTGGGGATCAGCGACATCATGTTCATCAATGAGCGGGCGTCCCGGTCCGAGGAGGAGATCCGGGAGGGTTTGCTGCATATCTGGTCGGTGATGGAGGCCTGCGTTGAAACCAGTTTGAAGCGCGAGGGTGTGCTTCCTGGTGGGTTGCGGGTCCGGCGTCGTTCTCCTGACTGGTTGGAGCGGCTGCTCAAGGAGGACAAGGACCGGAACGATCCGAAGTATTGGCAGGAGTGGGTGAACCTGATCGCCCTGGCGGTGAACGAGGAGAACGCCTCCGGTGGCCGGGTGGTGACGGCGCCGACCAACGGTGCGGCGGGGATCATCCCGGCGGTGCTGTATTACGCGTTGAATTATGCGCCGGGCATGGATAAGGCCAGCCAAAAGGATAAGGACGATGTGGTGGTGAAGTTCCTGCTCACTGCCGGTGCTGTGGGTGTGTTGTATAAGGAGCAGGCGTCCATTTCGGGTGCTGAGGTGGGGTGTCAGGGTGAGGTGGGGTCGGCGTCGTCGATGGCTGCTGCTGGTTTGGCTGAGGTGATGGGTGGTACTCCGGGGCAGGTGGAGAACGCTGCGGAGATCGCGATGGAACATAATCTGGGGTTGACGTGTGATCCGATCGGGGGGTTGGT
>NZ_JBFRDF010000013.1:0-135492 GCF_052113445.1 Paenarthrobacter sp. YAF11_1 | reverse complement strand
GGTCGGTCCAGCGTTTGGCCATTTTGGTGACGAAGTCCGGGTCGGTTTCGATCGCGGTGGTGGTCAGGGCGTGTTCCATCCGGGTCAGGGTGTCCTCGTCGGTGAGGTTCCGGACTTTGTCCAGGGCGGTACTGATGATCGTCGCGGACCGGGAGGGCACCAGCGCGGAACCAACCGCTTGTGCCAGTATGTGGCGGCGGGCCGGGATCTCCTGCCCGGCGATCCCTGTCTGGGGGAGGACCTCGGGGGCGAGGGCGAGCCTGCGTTTGGCTTCGCCGATGCCGATCCTCAACCGTGCCCGCAGGAACTCGGCCGCGTTCCGGTACCCGTCATCGAGAACACTGGCCTTGGCCGCGGAACCCCAACTAGCTGATCCTGTTCCTGCCACGGAAGCCTCGCCACCCACGGAAGGGGTGCAGCGTGCTTCACCATCGGGCGCCGGAGCACTGGCAGTTCCCGTCCTAATCAGCGAAGCTGCCGCGGCGTCGGTTCCAAGCTGCGGTGCTGTCCAGCCTGTCCGCCATTCCGGCGCTGCTGCCGAGGACCCCGGACCGGCCCGTAGTGCTTCGGTCCGGGCCCGTTCCACCGCGCGGGCAGCAACAACTTGGAGGTACTCCAGTACCCGCGAGACGTCCTCGACCTTGCCGGCAAAGTCAGCCGCGTCTTCGAACCCAAACAGGGAAGCCTCGCCGGGAGCGGACCGGCGGGCAGTGTCCAGAAGTGCCGCGCTGTGGGTAAGAAGCGCCTTCAGGTCCAGCCCGCCAGCCGCGTTGGGGTCCGGACGCTGGGTGTCGAAACGTTGGACTGGTTGAGCAGGCTTGGAGCCCTGGCTGGTCCGGGGATTCCGCTGTGGTTTAGGGATCGATCCCGTATTTTGGGCCGAAACGTCGGCCGGGCCGGGGTTGGTATGCGATGAAGCCCGGGCGGACTTGGTCTTGCCCTTTAGTAGCCCAGCGCCGTGGAAGTGGCCGACCCAGGTGACGGGCGCCGTCGAATCCTTGAACCCGGCCTTCAGCAAGTCCGGCATGCTCAAGGAGCGCCGTGACCGGACGGCGGACAGGGCAGCGACAGCAGGGGACCATTCCGCCCTCCGTGCTGTCAACTGCCCTTGATCTTCCATAAAAACATCATGTCAGGGGGGTACGACATTATTAGCTGACCATGGATGACGTCCGCAGGCACCCGAAAAAACAAGACAGTCATGCCGAAGTGAGAGCAGCCAACGCCATCTGTTCCAGGATGGGCCTGGCTGACTTTGCGGCAATTTTCCTGCCGTGGTGGCGCACCGAGTGGGGTGTGGAGTTGATCAAGCCAAAGGCTGCGTGCGCCCGGACGCGGAGGCCGGGGACATCGGCGTCGGTATGGATGCGGGCAAGGACGTCCACCCACGTTTCAACGTAACTCCGCTGGAGGGACCTGACTTCTGCCTGGTCGGCATCACTGAGACTTCCGAAGTCCCGGTCCTGGACGCGGATGACGTCGGGATTGCTGAGCGCGAAGTCAACCTGGAACTGGATCAGCCCCTTCAGGGCGGTCAGGGAATCGCCCGACTCTGACACCACCCGTAATCCACCGTCCAGCAAGTCCCGGCTGACGCTGAGGAGAAGTTCGCCGAGGACCGCTTGCTTGCCGGGAAAGTGCCGGTAGACGGCGGGTCCACTGACGCCCGCTGCGGCGCCGAGATCCTCAAGCGACACGCGGGTAAAACCGTTCTCCGCAAAAAGTCCCGCGGCAGCGGACAACAACGCCAATCGTCGGAGTTCCTTGGCCTGCCCCCGTTGCGTGGCGGCGGCACGGGTGCCGTTGTTGCTTGCTTCCGGACCTCCGGTCACTTTTCCTCCTTGGCGCCAGGGCTGACCCGATACTTGCGGGATTTGCCGTGCTGGACATCACAGTTAATAAAGACTAACCTAAATTTCAGTTACGAGGCACTAACCGAAATGGCCTGTGGCCGGGAATGGGACAGGGGTCAATGGAGACAATTGCCAGCCTGATGGGAACCGCCGGCGGCACCTTTGAAGCCAACCAGGAGGCGCAGCTGGCCCTGGTGGCAGAACTGAAGGAACGCCTGGCGACGGCGGCCCACGGTGGTCCGGCCGCGTCGCGTGAGCGACACATCGCCCGGGGGAAACTTCTGCCGCGGGAACGCATTGACTATCTGCTGGATGACGGCAGCCCCTTCTTGGAGATCGCTCCTTTGGCTGCCAATGGCATGTACAACGAAGATTGCCCGGGTGCCGGGGTCATAGCGGGCATTGGCCTGGTCCATGGCCGCCATGTCCTGGTGATCTCCAATGACGCCACAGTCAAGGGCGGTACCTACTATCCCGCGACGGTGAAAAAGCACCTACGGGCCCAGGAAATTGCCATGGAKAACAAGCTCCCGTGCATCTACCTCGTGGATTCAGGCGGAGCATTCCTGCCCAAGCAGGACGAGGTCTTCCCCGACAAGGAGCACTTCGGCCGGATCTTCTTCAATCAGGCCAAAATGTCAGCGGCCAAGATCCCGCAGATCGCCTCCGTGATGGGGTCGTGCACGGCCGGCGGCGCTTACGTACCGGCCATGAGCGATGAGACAGTCATTGTCCGCAACCAGGGCACCATCTTCCTGGGTGGCCCGCCCTTGGTCAAAGCCGCCATCGGCGAAATTGTCACCGCCGAGGAACTGGGCGGCGGGGACGTCCATTCAAGGATTTCCGGGGTCACTGACCACCTGGCCGAGAACGACCAACACGCACTGGAGATCGTTCGGGACATCGTGGCCACGTTGCCGAAGCCGGCGCAGCCGGCCTGGGACGTGTCCGACGTCGTCCTGCCGCCCGTCGTCGATCCTTCAGGGCTTTACGGTGTGGTTCCTACAGACGTGAACGCCCAATACGACGTCCGCGAAGTCATTGCCAGGCTCGTGGACGGTTCCGAATTCCACGAGTTCAAGAAGAACTATGGCACCACCCTGGTGACCGGGTTCGCGCACCTGCACGGCCACCCCGTGGGCATTGTGGCCAACAACGGCGTCCTCTTCAGCGAATCCTCGCTCAAGGGCGCCCACTTCATCGAGCTCTGCGATCAGCGCGGCATTCCCTTGATCTTCCTGCAGAACCTCTCAGGCTTCATGGTGGGCAAGGACTACGAGCAAGGCGGCATCGCCAAGAACGGCGCCAAAATGGTCACCGCAGTGGCTACGGCCCGGGTACCCAAGCTGACGGTGGTCATCGGTGGTTCCTTCGGAGCGGGCAACTATTCCATGTGCGGCCGCGCGTACTCGCCGCGGTTCCTCTGGATGTGGCCGGCCGCCCGGATCTCCGTGATGGGCGGAAATCAAGCGTCGAGCGTCCTGGCAACGGTCAAACGGGATCAGTACGAGGCCTCCGGCCAGGAATGGTCTGCTGAGGATGAGGAAGCCTTCAAAGCCCCCATCAAGCAGCAATACGAAGAGCAAGGAAGCCCCTATTACTCCACCGCAAGGCTGTGGGACGACGGCATCATCGATCCCGCCGACACGCGGCGCGTCCTGGGGATGGCCCTGGACGTTGTCTCCCGCCAACAACTGCCGGAGACCTCCTTCGGTCTCTTCAGGATGTGACCATGACCCTGCCAACAACAACCACAGCCCCACCCACCCCGGCCGTCGCTGCCCGAACCTTCAGCGCTGTCCTCGTTGCCAACCGTGGAGAGATCGCCTGCCGCGTCATCCAGACACTGAAGGAGATGGGCATACGCTCCATCGCTGTGTACTCGGACGCCGACAAAGACGCAAGGCATGTGGCCCTCGCCGATACCGCCGTCGCCATCGGTGGCACGGCACCAGCCGAAAGTTACTTGAAGATCGACGCCATCATCGACGCGTGCCGCCGCACCGGAGCTGAAGCGGTCCACCCGGGCTACGGGTTCTTGTCCGAGAATGTGGAGTTCGCCAAGGCGCTTGACGCCGCGGGTATCACCTTCATAGGGCCGGGAATCAATGCCATTGACGTCATGGGCGACAAAATCCGTTCCAAGAACCACGTCATGACCTACGGCGTGCCCTGCGTTCCCGGCATCGCACAACCAGGACTTACCGACCAGGAACTGATCGACGCTGCAGCAGCGGTAGGTTTCCCCCTCCTGATCAAACCGTCCGCGGGTGGTGGCGGCAAAGGCATGCACGTGGTGGAACGGGCTGAGGACATGGCGTCCACGCTCGTCACAGCGAGGCGCGTGGCTGCATCCGCTTTCGGCGACGACACTCTCTTCCTGGAACGGCTCATCAGCACGCCCCGGCACATCGAGGTCCAGGTGCTGGCGGACAACCACGGCAATGTGATCCACCTCGGCGAGCGCGAGTGCTCACTCCAACGACGCCACCAGAAGGTCATCGAAGAAGCGCCGTCGGCCCTTTTTGAGTCACTGCCCGACGGCGTGGAGCAGAGGGCCCGTATTGGCGAGGCGGCCTGCAACGCGGCCCGTTCGGTCAACTACAGCGGTGCCGGCACCGTTGAATTCCTGGTGTCCGACGAGCACCCCGACGAGTTCTTCTTCATGGAGATGAACACCCGCCTTCAGGTGGAGCATCCTGTCACTGAGATGGTCACCGGCATCGACCTCGTTGAA
Source organism: Paenarthrobacter sp. YAF11_1 (assembly GCF_052113445.1). Classification (NCBI taxonomy): domain Bacteria; kingdom Bacillati; phylum Actinomycetota; class Actinomycetes; order Micrococcales; family Micrococcaceae; genus Paenarthrobacter; species Paenarthrobacter sp. YAF11_1. The sequence continues at coordinate 130,902 of NZ_JBFRDF010000013.1, read as the reverse complement.
TGGCAGGTGAGGATCGCCGCCGGTGAGGTGCTCACCGTTGCGCAGTCCGACGTCGTCCTCCAAGGCCACGCCGTGGAGGCGCGTGTTTACGCCGAGGTCCCGGAGCGGAACTTCATGCCATCGATGGGTAGGATCGTGGCGCTCGCAGAGCATGGTCCCGCGGACGCAACCGTTTCGGGCCGGCAACAGGCGCGGGCGAACGTTCGGATCGATTCCGCCATGCGCGACAACCTGGAGATCACAGGGGACTACGATCCCATGCAGGCCAAGGTCATCGCATGGGGTGAGGACAGGACGGCGGCGCTGGATACCCTTGACGCTGCGCTGGGCCGGTACACGCTGCTTGGGGTGGATACCAACGTGGAGTATCTACGGTTGCTGATCAACGATTCCGAGGTCCGCGCCGGACAGTTGGATACCGGATTGATCGAGCGCAAACTTCCGTCGATGTCGTTCCGGCACGCAGGTTCGGACGAACTGATCGCTGCCGCCCTCACGCTGTGGCTGGAGCGCACGGGATCGGCGCAGGCGGGGGACGCCTGGGCAACACCGGACTCCTGGCGTGTTGGTGCCCGGGGTGCCTGGACTGCCACGCTGGGGATTCCCGGAGGCAGCGTTGCCACGGTGTCCGTCACCGAAGAGCACGGTACCGTCACGGCTAGCATCGACGGCGGGCAGCCGGTCAACGTCCGGGTAGCGGACCGCCGCGTGGACGGGATTGTCCTGGAGTTCGACGGCGGCCTTGTCACCTACGCGGTTGGCGTGGTGCCACGAGGGCAAAACGGTGTCAGCGGGCTGGGCACTGTCCGTGAAATCCACCTCGGCACCGATGGCTGGTCCTGCAGGCTCGAGGTCCTGAACCGTGCCGGGCGTCTGCGGCGGATGCTTGCGGGCATCCAGCGTGACGAAGGGGCAGCAGACCCCGTAGTGCGCTCGCCGATGCCCGGAACGGTGGTGTCGGTGTCGGTTGCCGATGGCGAGAATGTGGAAGAGGGCCAAGTGCTCCTGGCTGTCGAGGCCATGAAGATGGAGCATCACCTGGTGGCGTCCGTCGCTGGAACCGTCCACCTCACCAGCAAACCCGGCGACCTGGTCAAGGCCGACCAGGTGCTCGCCACCATTCACGTGGACGCAGAGACCACAAGCACAGACAAGGAAATCCAAGCATGAGCACCTTTGAACTCAACGAGGAGTACCAGGACCTCAGCGACTCCGTCCGCGAGTTTGCCGACGAGGTTGTGGCTCCCGTGTCCGCCAAGCATGACGAAGAGCACAGTTTTCCCTACGAGGTTGTGAAGCAGATGGGGGAGATGGGCTTGTTCGGCCTGCCCTTCCCTGAGGAGTTCGGCGGAATGGGCGGCGACTATTTTGCCCTCGCACTGGCATTGGAGCAGCTGGGCCGCGTTGACCAGTCGGTGGCCATCACACTCGAAGCCGGTGTCTCGCTGGGCGCCATGCCGGTGTACCGCTTCGGAACGGACGCGCAGAAGGAAGAATGGCTGCCGGAGTTGGCGTCCGGACGGTCCTTGGCCGGGTTCGGCCTGACGGAGCGCGAAGCAGGGTCTGATGCCGGCGGCACCAAAACCAACGCCCACCTGGAAAACGGCGAGTGGGTCATCAACGGCAACAAGGAGTTCATCACCAACTCGGGCACGGACATCACCACCCTGGTGACGGTCACTGCAGTCACGGGCGGGAAGCAGAACGCGGACGGCAGCGCCAAGAAGGAGATCTCCACCATCCTGGTACCAACGGACACGCCCGGGTTCAGGGCGGAAAAGCCGTACAACAAGGTGGGGTGGAACGCCTCGGACACGCACCCGCTGACCCTGGACAACGTCCGCGTTCCCGAAGAGAACCTCCTGGGCGAGCGAGGCCGCGGCTATGCGAACTTCCTGTCCATCCTTGATGAGGGACGCATCGCCATCGCTGCCTTGGCCACCGGTGCGGCCCAGGGATGTGTGGACCTGTCCGTGAAGTATGCCAAGGAACGCAGCGCCTTCGGACAGAACATCGGCAAGTACCAGGCCATCCAGTTCAAGATCGCCCGGATGCAGGCCAGAGCCCACACCGCACGTCTTGCCTACTACGATGCCGCCTCCCGGATGCTGGCAGGTAAGCCGTTCAAGACCGAAGCGGCCATCGCTAAGATGGTCGCAGGCGAGGCAGCCATGGACAACGCGCGGGACGCCACCCAGGTGTTCGGCGGCTATGGTTTCATCAACGAATTCACGGTGGCGCGCCATTACCGCGATTCCAAGATCCTTGAAATCGGGGAAGGCACCACCGAGGTCCAGTTGATGCTCATCGCCCGCGAGCTGGGTCTGTAACCGTACGGGAAGGATCAAGGATGATTGACAAGGTTGTTGCCAGCGCCGCGGAAGCGGTAAAGGACATCCCGGACGGCGCCTCTCTGGCTGTGGGAGGGTTCGGCCTCTGCGGTATTCCCGTGTCCCTGATCGAGGCCCTTCACAGCCAAGGCACCACTGATCTTGAAACTGTCAGCAACAACTGCGGCGTGGACGACTGGGGCCTGGGCATTCTCCTGAAGGACGGTCGCATCCGCCGCACCATCAGCTCATACGTGGGTGAGAACAAGGAATTTGCGCGCCAGTACCTGGCGGGGGAGTTGGAAGTCGTCCTCACCCCGCAGGGAACTTTGGCGGAGAAGCTACGCGCCGGTGGCGCCGGTATCCCGGCCTTCTACACCAAGGCCGGTGTGGGAACCCAAGTGTCGGAGGGTGGGCTTCCGCAAAAGTACGACGCCGATGGGAACGTTGCCCTGGCCTCGTCGCCGAAGGAGGTCCGCGCCTTCAACGACGCCGACTACGTCCTTGAGGAGTCCCTGACTCCGGATTTCGGGTTGGTTCATGCCTGGAAGGGTGACCGGCACGGCAACCTGGTGTTCCATGCAACGGCCATGAACTTCAACCCGCTCTGTGCCATGGCGGCAAAGACCACCATTGCCGAAGTGGAGGAATTGGTGGAACCCGGGGAGCTTGACCCTGAGCATATTCATACGCCGGGAATCTTCGTCCAACGGGTGGTGCTGGCGACCTCCAGCGAGAAGCGGATAGAAAAGCGGACTGTGGCGCTGGCCCCCACTACGGGCGCAAGCCAGGCTGACTCAAGCCAAGCGGGCGCAAGCCAGACAGGAGCGGAACGATGACCGACAACACATTCCACGACATACCGCCCCGCCCGGAAGCCGTCCGGCACGAGTACCGTCGCGCCGACGTCGAACATCACGAGGCCAAAGGCTGGACCCGCAACGAACTGGCCGCCCGCGTCGCCAGGGAGCTCACCAACGGCCAGTACGTGAACCTTGGTATTGGCATGCCCACCCTGATCCCCAACTACATTCCCCACGGCGTGGAGGTCATCCTTCACTCCGAAAATGGGATCCTGGGCGTCGGTCCTTACCCTGCGGAGGACAGGATTGATCCGGACCTCATCAACGCCGGCAAGGAAACCGTCACCACGAATGCGGGGGCCGCGTTCTTCGATTCGGCGGCGTCCTTCGGCATGATCCGCGGAGGGCACGTGGACGTCGCTGTGCTGGGAGCCATGGAGGTGGCTGCCAACGGGGACCTCGCCAACTGGATGATTCCCGGCAAGATGGTCAAGGGCATGGGCGGCGCCATGGACCTGGTGTTCGGTGCCAAGAAGGTCATTGTCATGATGGAGCACGTGGACCGAAGCGGCCGACCGAAAATTGTTCAGGACTGCACGCTGCCCTTGACGGGTAAAGGGTGCGTGGACCGGATCATCACCGACCTGGCCGTCATCGATGTCGTCAAGGACCAAGGTGACCCTCGACTGGTCCTCCGCGAACTGGCCCCCAACGTCACTCTTGAGGACGTCCTCGCAGCAACCGGAGCCGACCTGTTCGAGGAAGACCAGGAGCTCACCGTATGACCCGGGTTGTTGAGCAGCGGGGGCTGTACTTCGACGAACTCGAAGAGGGCGTGATCTACGCCCATAAGCCCGGGCGGACCGTTACTGAAGCGGACAACGTTCTTTTCACGACCATGACCATGAATACCCAGGCGCTGCACTTGGACGCGGCGTGGAGTTCCACCCAGCCCTTCGGGCAGCGGCTCATGAACTCCATGTTCACCTTGTCCACCATGGTGGGGCAGTCGGTGACCCAGCTGACCCAAGGGACCATCATCGCGCAACTCGGACTGACCGATGTCACCTTTCCGCACCCGCTGTATCACGGCGATACCCTGTACACGGAAACGGTGATCACTGAAAAGAGGCTATCGTCCTCCCGACCCGGTCAAGGCGTGGTGACCATGCAGCACACCGGCCGCAACCAGGATGGGTCGGTGGTGGCGCTGGCCACCCGGACGTGCCTGATGTGGACCAAGGAAGCGCACACAACGCCGTCTTAGAACACAACGCCGTCTCGGAACACAGCACAGCCATAGAGCCGCTCCAGTCCCTTGCCAGAACTACAAGCTAGGAATCCGTATGCCTTCTTCCGACCCGTCGTCTCCCTCAGCGGTGCTGCCGTTCACCATGGGTCCGGCCCTCCTTTTCTGTCCAGCCGACCGGCCGGAGCGTTTCAGGAAGGCAGCCGACCGGTCCGATGCCGTGATCCTGGACCTCGAAGATGCAGTGGCGCCGACGGACAAGCCCCAGGCCCGCGAAGCGATTCTTGAGCAGCTGGGTGCCGGCGAGCTGGATCCGGGCAGCACTATTATCCGGGTGAACCCTGTGGGGACCCCTGAGTTCGAGCTCGATCTCCAGACGCTGGCGAAGACGCCCTACCGGACCGTCATGCTGGCCAAGGCCGAAAATGCGGGGCAACTCAAGGCCCTGGCAGGCTTTCAGGTCATTGCGCTCTGCGAGACAGCTGCGGGCATCGTCAATGCCCCCTCCATTGCCGCCGAGCCGAACGCCGTGGGACTGATGTGGGGTGCTGAGGATCTGTTGGCTTCCCTGGGCGGGCTCTCCAGCAGGAACGACGACGGCGGCTACCGGGCTGTCGCACTGCACTCACGGTCCGCCGTGCTGCTCGCCGCAAAGGCGTCGGGCAAGGAAGCCATCGATTCCGTGTATGTGAACATCCCGGATCTTGAAGGGTTGTTGGCAGAATCCCACGATGCCGTAGCCAGTGGATTCGGTGCCAAGGCCTGCATCCACCCCAACCAGGTGGCCGTAGTGCGGGAGGCCTACGCTCCCACGGGCATTAACTGCCACCTCGGCGGGCGGTCAGAGCGCTAGGCGCGTACCGGCGTCGACAGGGCCGTCAGTGCAACGGCGGCGGGCCGTGCTGCCTCGCTCGTGATGGTTACCGCCTTCCCGCTTTTGGCCGATTCAAGCACCGATTCCATGACTTCCAGCGCGTGGAAGGCCAGTTGTCCGCCCGCGCGGGGTTCCTGGCCCGCAGGGGTAGCTGCGAGGTCGGCGATTCCGAAGCCGCGGCCCGAGTCCACGTAGCCGGCCGAAACGGGGAGCGTCTCCCAGTCCCCGGCGCCCAGCGCGAAAAGCTGTACATCGCCGTCGAAGTGGTTGGGGTCCGGGACGATCAAGGAGCCCCTTTCACCATGGATCTCGATGTTGGGGCTCTTGGTCTTGACGGCGTCGAAGCTCATGAACAGGGTGGACAAAGCCCCTGATGCATGGACAAGGACGCCGGTGACGTGCGAGTCAATGTCCACTGGTACCGTCTGCCCCTGCCGCGGGCCCGAACCGATGGTGCGTTCGTTCCGGGTATGGCTGGCAGCTCCCACCACCGACACCACCGGACCCAACAGCGTGACCATGGCCGAGACGTAATACGGTCCCATGTCCAGCAGGGGACCACCGCCGGGCTGGTAATAGAAGTCAGGGTTGGGATGCCAGCGTTCATGGCCGGGAGTTGCCATGGTGGCCGTGGCGGAAACGGGCGCCCCGATCAGGCCGTCGTCGATTGCCTTGCGGGCGGTCTGGATTCCCGTACCCAACACAGTGTCAGGGGCGCACCCTACTGCAACTCCAGCCGCTGCGGCAGCGGACAGGACGTCCCGGGCCTCCGCCGTGGTGGCAGCCAGCGGCTTCTCGCCGTACACGGATTTGCCGGCGGCGATGGCTCTCAGCGCGATGTCGGCATGGGCCGCAGGGATGGTCAGGTTCAGGACCAGATCCACGTCCTCGGCGGCGAGGAGTCCGTCCACGGTCAGGGCCCGGACGCCCTCGTAGGAGTCGGCGACGGCCTGCGCCCTGGCCGGGTCCAGGTCTGCGACGGCCACCAGGTTGATGGAATCGAGCCGGCGGAAGTTGGTCAGGTACTGCGCGATGATGGCGCCACAGCCAATCACTCCAACGTTGAGCGGCGTATCGGTGCCGAACTCCTTGGCCGGGGTTATCGGGACGCCCACAGCATGCCCCTTTCAATGATGGTGCGGACGTTGCTGTCCTGGAGGATTTCCACGCGGTGGCCGGGAGTGCAGACGAAGATCCTGCCTTCGCCCCACTGACGTGTCCAGATGGCAGGCGAGGTGACCTCACGGTTCCACGGATCCCATTCGCGCACTTTTTGGGTGGTGGTGGCCAGGACGTCGATGTAGTCATCGGACAGGACCCAGTACTGCTCCGTGACGAGGTCGAAGTCGCTGATTCCCTGCGTAATGGGGTGGTCGGCCGCACCCGGCAGCATGTTCACTGTGTAGGGGACGTAGTTGTCCGACTGCTCGCCGATCCGCTCGTCCGCGTGCTTGCCGGGGTGGCAGGCAAACTGGCCGCCGATCAGGTGCAGGTAGTCCGAGTTGTTTCGGTAGGAATCGGCGATGCCCCCGTGCCAGCCGGCCAGGCCCGTGCCGTTTTCGACCGCAGCGCGGAGACCCTCGAATTCGTGTTTCTCGATGGTCGTCATGGTCATGCATTGCACTATCAGGTCCACGCCCGCCATGTACTCGGAGTCGGCATAGATCTTGGGGGATTCTTCCACCCGGACGTCGTAGCCGTTGTCCTTGAGATAGGGGATGAACAGTTCGGTGGCCTCCACCGGCTGGTGGCCGTCCCAACCGCCTCGGACCACCAACGCTGTCTTGTTCCTGTTTGTCATGTCTTCCTTTCAGACTTTCTGCCAGCGGCTTGAGTTATCCGCGCTCGCCTCGACGGCGGCCAGAACCTTTTGGACCTGCAAAGCGTCAGCGAACGACGGCGACGGCTGCTCGCCGGCCCCGATGGCGGTCACGAGATCCACCACCTGATGCGTGAAGCCGTGCTCGTACCCCAGCCCATGGCCGGTGGGCCACCAGTTGCCGACGTAGGGGTGGGAAGGTTCGGTGACCATGATTTTTCGGAAGCCCGCGTCCGGTTCCAGGGCGGCATCGTAGAACTGGAGGGAGTTCATGTCCTCGAAATCGAAGGCAAGGGACCCCTTGGTGCCGTTCAGTTCCAGGCGCATGGCGTTCTTGCGGCCCAAGGCAAACCGGGTGGCTTCGAAGATGCCGATCGGGCCGGCGCCGGCACCGGCGTCGTGCCTCCCCTCAAAACGTGCCGTAAACAGCGCAGCATCGTCCACGGTGACCGGCCCCTTGGGGCCGTCAGAGCCGCCGTGGCCGCCCAGCCCCACAAAGTCTCCGCCCACCGGGCGTTCCTTGACGAATGTCTCCAGCAAGGCCGAGACGCCGCTGATGTTCAGGCCGGTGATCCACTGTGCGGCATCGATGCTGTGCGCGCCGATATCGCCCAGTGAACCGGAGCCGGACTTGGATTTGTCCATCCGCCAGGTCAGTGGCGCATCCGCATCGCTCAACCAGTCCTGCAGATACTGTGCGCGGACGTGGCGGATGTCGCCCAGCCGGCCGTCGTCCACCATCCGCTTGGCCAGTGCCAAGGCCGGCGTGCGGCGGTAGCTGAATCCGCACATGGACAGCACCCCACGGTCGGCTGCTGCCTGGGCCACTGCCGTCATCTTCTCCGCTTCCTCCACGGAATTGGCCAGGGGTTTTTCGCAGAGGACATGTTTTCCCGCTTCAAGAGCGGCGATGGCGATTTCGGCGTGGGTGTTGCCCGGCGTGCAGATATCAATGAGGTCGATGTCGTCGCGCTCTATCAGGCGACGCCAGTCGGTTTCCGTTGAGTCCCAACCAAATTTGCTGGCTGCTGCCCGGACACCGGCTTCGTTGCGGCCGGCTACGGCAGTCAATTCAGGCCTCAGGGGCAGGTCGAAGAAGCGCGGCGCTGTCCGCCAGGCGTGGGAGTGGGCGGCTCCCATGAATGAGTAGCCCACCATGCCTACGCGCAAGGGTCGTGGCTGTGTCATGTGTGGTCCCTTTCTACTGGCAGCAGCCAGTTATTTGCTGAAACCGGCGGTCAGGCCACTGAGCAGTTGGCGCCGTGCAACGACGTAAATCACCAGCAGCGGGAGCGTTGCCAGGACAACCGAGGCGAGCACCGCAGGAATGTTGACGCTGAACTCGCCTTGGAAGGTCCAGAGCGACAACGGCAGAACGCGTGTGTCCGGGCTTTGGGTCAAGATCAGCGGGAACAGGAATCCGTTCCATACATGCAGTGCGTTGTAGATGCCAACCGTGATGACAGCAGGCTTGGTCATCGGCAACGCCAGGCGCCACATCATGGCCCAGTCGGAGCAGCCATCCAGCCGCATCGACTCGAAAAGCTCGTTGGGCACGTCCCTCATGAAGTTGGAGAGAATCAGCACGGAAATGGGGATGGCAAAAGCAATCGAGGGCAGGATGAGTGCCAGCAAGGTGTCGTACATGTGGGCTTTGGTGATCATCCAGTAGATCGGGATGATCGTGGCATGCAGGGGAATGGCCAGGCCCAGGAGGAAGACGTTGTTGGTCCAACCCAGGAACTTCCCCTTGCCGCGCACGATCGCGTACGCCGCCATAAAGGCCACAAAGAGGGCTGGAACCACACTGCCCACCGTCACGATCAGGCTGTTGGTGAAGTACTTGGCGAACTCGTTCTCCACCACCAGCTTGTAGTTATCCAGCGTTGGTTCCGCCGGTGGCAGCAAGGGATTGGAGGTGAAGAAGCCTGCCTGGTTCTTCAAGCTGGTGATCACCACGTAGTACACGGGCACGATGATGACCGCGAGCCAGAGCCAGCCGCCCAGTCCGCCGAGGAAGTTGGGCCGCGAGCGGCCCGTTTTCTGCGGACGACGGCGGGCTGCCGCCGGTTCAGGCAGTGGTGCCGGTGCTGTGGGGAGTTGTGTGGTGGAAGCCATTACGCACCTTCCAATTGGCTGGCGTTGCGGTTCTTGCCGCCGAGTCGTTGAAGGAACAGTGCCAGGGCCAGCCCGATGACTACCAGGATGACTCCCAGCGCGCTCGCCGCGCCCATGTCGTTGGCTTTGAAACCGGTGAGGTACATGTGCAGCGGCAACAGCCTGGTGGAATAGCCGGGGCCGCCTGCGGTCAGCACGAACACCAGGTCGAAGTACGCCAGGGATCCCACCAGCATGAGGGTGGAGGAAGTGATGATGGTGTACTTCAGCTGGGGGAGCGTGATGTTGATGAACTGCTGCACGCGGCCGGCGCCGTCGATCTGCGCGGCTTCGTAGAGGGAGGCGGGGATCTGGCGGACGCCGCCTTGGTAGATCAGGGTGTGGAACGGAACAAACTGCCAGGCGATGACGAAGACCACCACGAACAGGACCAGATCGGAGTTGCCCAGCCAGTCCTGCGCCAGGAACGGCAAACCCAAGCCGGGGCCGAGGCCGAAGTTCGGGTCCAGCAGGGCCTTGAAGGCGATGGCCACAGCGGCAGAGGAGAGCAACAGCGGAACGAAGTACAAAACGGCCAACGCGGCACGGTACTTCTGGTTTGCTGCGGTGAAGACGCCCAACAAGAGACTGATGGGTGCCTGGACGATGAAGGAGAAGAACATGATCTTGGCGGTGACCAGCAGGGCGTTGCCCGTCACAGGATCGGCCAGGACGGTGTTCCAGCTGGACAGGCCGTCGAGCTTGATCTCGCCCAGGCCATCCCAGCGGGTGAAGCTCAGGAACAGGACTCCCAGGAGCGGGAGGATGGCGAACAGCATGAAGAACGCGAGCGCCGGGGCGGCCAGCCACCCCGACGGACCCTTCTCAAGGGTCCGTCGGGACGGCTGTACCCGGGCGGTCCGGCGGTGCGCAGTAGTGGACGACACCGGGCTACCTTCCGATCGTTGCGTTCATGGTGGAAGCGAACTGTTCCGGGGTGATCTTCTTCAGGAAGATCTGGTCCAGGTTGGCCAGCATGGCATCGCCTTGCGCGGGGCTCAGAGCCTGGTCCCAGGACAGGGTGAAGTCCGGTGCATCTTTGGCGAGCCCATAGACATAGGTCAGGAAGTCCTTGTCGGGGGATGCCGCCAGCTTGTCTTCGATACCGGTGACTACAGGTACGGCTCCTGAGTCGATGAGGCCTTGGACGTTCTCATCGGTGAACATTCCGTCCTTGACGTACTCAAGGGCCGTTTTCTTCTGTTCTTCGGTGGCTTTGGAGGAAACGGACCAGAAGTTGGTGGGGTTGCCCACTACGTTGGCCGGGTCGCCCTTGCCGCCCTCGACGGTGGGGAACGGGGTGTATCCGAGCTTGCCGCTGGTGACGAAGTCCGCTGCGTCCTTCTTCATTCCCTGGTAGATCCAGCTGCCCTGCAGGATCATGGCGGCCTTGCCGGTGTAGAGCAGGGCTTGGTCGGCGTTGCTGTCCGCAGCTATGGAGGAGAACCCGTTGATGAAGCCGCCGGCGTCCACCAGTTCCTGGATTTTGGTCAGTGCTTCGATCACCGCGGGATCGGACCAGGCGCCGGGTTTGTTGGCGGCAATGTTGGCGAACACTTCCGGGCCGCCGATGCGGTCCACCAGGTATTCGAGCCACATGAGGTCCGGCCACTTGGACTGCCCACCCAAGGAGAAGGGTGCCACGCCTGCGGCCTTGAACTTGGGCACCAGTGCCATGAGTTCGTCCCAGGTCCTGGGTGCCTCGGCGCCGATCTTGTCGAAGACATCCTTGTTGTAGTAGAGAACTACGGGCTGCACTTTGTTGTTGGGGAGGGCGTAGGTCTTGCCGTCGATCACGCCGCTTTCCAGGATGGAGGGAAGGTAGCGGTTCTGGACTTCCGGGTTTTCCTTGAGGAATCCCGTGAGGTCATCCACCTGGCCGGCATCAACGTAGGACTTGAGGACTCCGCCGCCCCAGCCGTAGACGAGGGTAGGTCCCTGGCCGGCTCCGACGGCGGTGCGGACTTTGGTCTTGTAGGCATCCTTGGCGAAGAAGTCGAGCTTGATGGCCGAATCGGGGTGTGATTTGTTCCAGGAGTCCACGGCAGCCTGGACAACGGGCTGGTCACCGCCTGTGAGGCCCCACATGGATGCCGAGTCTCCAGAGGCCCCTGTTCCGGCCGGACCCGAGGACCCGCAGGCTGCGAGTGCGATCGACAATGCGGCTGCAGAAACGGCCATTCCGGCGGTACGCAACTTGAGACTATTCATGTGCAGTTTCCATTCGTCCTTCGGGCTCGACGCTGATGGCCCGGTTGTTCGTGTAAAAGCCGCACTCCGCGGTGGTGGGGATCAGCTTCGATCGTCCCTTTCCGCTGACTTTTCGAAATGTTTCGAAGGTCCTTTCGGAAGTGCCCACCAAACTTAGCCGTGAGGCACGTCACCGTCAAGGGCCAGTATCCAGTAACTGCCACGACCCTGAGCCCATGTTGACGAGCGTACCGACGGCAATGCACACTATCTGCAACCGAAACTTTTCGAAAGCGATAACTGTGAGCATCGACGATCGACCCTCCAAACTGACCCTTTCTGCCGTCGCGCAGGAGGTGGGAGTATCTGTACCCACGGTCTCCAAAGTGGTCAACGGACGAGGGGACGTAGCCCAAGCCACGCGTGCCCGGGTGCTGGCGGCACTGCAGCGCACAGGCTATAAATCTCCCCTCCAGCGCAAAAGCAATCCGGTGCAGCGGACCGTCGAAGCGGTTTTTGATTCCCTCAATTCGGCCTACAACATGGAAGTCCTCAAGGGGATCATGGAGCAGGCAAACGTCTCCGACATGGAAGTGATCCTGTCGGTGACGGGTCTCCAGGCGGCGCCTCCGTTGGGTCCGGAAGAACGGGCCCAACGCATGGTCGATGAAGGCCGCAGCGGGATGATCGTGGTGACCTCAGCCTTTGGCACAGCCCACTTGGAAGCCTTCCAACGGCGTCAGATTCCCATCGTGGTCATCGACCCCCTCAACCCGCCCCCAGCCGACCTGTTCAGTGTGGGCGCCAGCAACTGGGCCGGTGGGAAAGCCGCCGCGACGCACCTCCTGGGGCTGGGGCACCGACGGATTGCATTCATCGGCGGACCTGCCACCGCCGAATGCAGCCAAGCCCGGCTGCACGGCTACATGGCCGCGCTCATGGCCGCAGGAATCGCGGTTGAACACGAATACGTTTCGGCAGGCCCGTTCCGGCCCGAGACCGGGGCCGCCGCCTTCAAGTCCCTGCTGGCGCTGGAGGATCCACCTACGGCAGTCTTTGCCGGCAGCGACAGCATCGCCATGGGCGTCCTGGCCGAGGCCCGCAGGCAGGACGTGCGCATCCCCGAGGAAATGAGCCTGGTGGGGTTCGACGGCACCTACCAGGCCGAAGAATCCACACCGCCCCTCACCTCCGTGAGCCAGCCGCTTCAGGAGATAGGGCGATCGGCGCTGAACTTCATCCTTCGCCAGATGCAGGGCGAAGACATCGACTCCCGGCGCGTGGAACTCGCAACCCACCTGGTGGTCCGGGAATCCACGGCACCCCCCGTGGATCTGCGCTCACGAAAGAAAGCGGCGTCGCGGAACTAGCTGCACGGGCCCAACGGCGTCATACAGCAACACCCGCACCCAACGCTCGCCGTTCTCGCGGAACTCCGCACGGCTGGCGAAACGGTACAGGTAGCTGCGTGCGCGCACCCAACGGGGGCGTTCGCCGTCGAACGGGTCATGGCGAAGCAGCCCAAGCGTGGGTTTGTCTGCCTCCAACAGTTTGTCCAGGAAAGCGTAGAACCAGTCCTCATGGACAGTCCGCAGGGGCAGGAACCACATCAGCCAATCGAGCCTTAGGTGGTACGGCGCCCACTGCCGCGGCAGCCGCCGCACCTCGCCGGGCTTGCCCTTGAAGCCGTACTCCAGCCAACTGTCATCAGGAGCGTCCGGGTCCTCAGCGGTAGTGCCCTCCACCACGATCTCGATGCGCTGCTTGGTGACCGTCCCGAACGCCCCATAGGCGTTGACCAGACGCCAACGGTTGAAGCTGGCATTCATGAGCTGCCGGCGGGAGAACAGGTTCAGGAGTGGCCGGTAGCTGAACACCAGCAGCACCACAGTCACCAGCACGACGACGGCGAGCCACCACACCGGGGTATCGGCGCCCTGGTGCCACTCCAGCGGGATGAACGGAAAGACCGCATGGGCGAGGGGGTCGCTGACGGCCGCGAAGGCAAGGACGATCGCCACCCAGTTCAACCAGGCAAAATTCCCGGTGCCCACCAGCCACAGCTGGGTCACGATGATGATGCCTGCCGCGATGCCGGCCAGGGGCTGTGGCGCGAAGAGGAAAAACGGCACCACCAGTTGCGCGAAATGGTTGCCCGCCACTTCCACTTTGTGCAACGGACGCGGCAGCAGATGTGCTTGCCTGCTGAGCGGGCCAGGCATGGGTTGTGTCTCATGGTGGTAGAACATGGCCGTCATGTCGCGCCACTCGCGGCCGCCGCGGATCTTGATCATGCCCGCCCCGAACTCAAGCCGGAAAACCAACCACGCAATGAGGATCAGGATGGTGGTGGGCGGGGGAGTCTGGTCCGATCCGAGGAAGGCCACGGTGAACCCGGCCTCGAGAAGAAGGATCTCCCAGCCGAAGCCGTAGAACGTCTGGCCAACGTTGACGATCGACATGTAGAGGAACCACAGGATCAGGAATGCCAGCATGGGCAGCCATGGAGGGCCCGTTTGGGGGAGGCCGATCACAAGCAAGGCAGCTACGCCGATCCCCGCCCAGCACACCGACTTCAGGAGCGCATCGGAGTAGAACCAACGGAAGAGGGTGGGCCTGGCCAGTCTGCGGGCCATGTCCAGGAAAGCCGGCACCGGCAACAGCCCGCGCTCGCCGAGGAGTGCCGGGAACTGGTTCATGGTGGAAAGAAAGGCGACCAGATACAGCGCAGCCGTGCCGCGCTGCAGCACCTGCCGGGCGAATTCATAGTCCCGCGCATCAAACCAGGACAGCCACTCCACCTTTCCACCGTACGCGCGGGTTGTGGATGGTCAAGCGATGCTGGTTTCCCAGCATCGTCCCCGCTCTGTTCGCCGCCCGCGTTACTGGCTGGGATACTTGGAGCATGCAGCCGCGCAAGATCGTCATCCTCGGGTCCACCGGTTCCATCGGCACACAAGCGATTGACGTTGTCGATGCTGCCCCGCACCGTTTTGAGGTGGTCGCGCTCAGCGCAGGTGGAGGGAACCTGGAACTCATTGCCCGGCAGGCGGTCCACACCCGGGCACAGGCGGTGGGCATTGCCCAGGGAGATCCCTCGGTCCTGCGGCAACTGATTGACGCGGCCGCCTCGGCTGCGGGGGTGCCGGATTTTGCGCCGGAGATCTTCGCCGGACCGGATGCCTCAACGCAGATCGCAGCCATTGAGTGCGACGTTGTCCTCAACGGAATCACCGGTTCCATTGGCCTGGCACCTACCTTGGCCGCGCTCAGCACCGGCGCAACGCTGGCACTGGCTAACAAGGAATCGCTGATCGTGGGTGGTGCCCTGGTCAAGGCCGCCGCCCGGCCGGGACAGATAGTGCCCGTCGACTCTGAGCACTCCGCCATCGCCCAGTGCTTGAGGTCCGGGACCGAACAGGAAGTGGAGAAGCTGATCCTGACCGCATCCGGCGGTCCGTTCCGCGGACGCACGCGCGATCAGCTTCACGGGGTCACACCTCAGGAAGCGCTGGCCCACCCCACCTGGGACATGGGCCTGATGGTCACCACCAACTCCGCCAGCCTGGTCAACAAAGGCCTGGAAGTCATCGAGGCGCACTTGCTGTTTGATGTTCCCCTGGACAGGATCGACGTGGTGGTCCACCCCCAGTCGGTGGTCCATTCCATGGTCCAGTTCGTCGACGGGTCCATCATTGCCCAGGCATCACCCCCGGACATGCGCCTGCCTATCGCGCTGGGGCTGGGCTGGCCGGATCGCGTCCCGCACGCTGCCAAGCCCTGCGACTGGTCCAAGGCCACCAGCTGGACGTTCGAGCCCCTGGACACCGTGGCATTCCCCGCCGTGGAGCTGGCCAAGGACGCCGCCAAACAAGGCAGCACCTTCCCTGCGGTATTCAACGCCGCCAATGAGGAGGCCGTCCATGCCTTCCACGCCGGGCGTATCCGCTTCACGGACATCGTGGATACCGTGGAGTCCGTCCTCAGTGAACATTCAGGCTCCTCCGAGCTAACGGTGGAGTCCGTGCTGGATGCTGAGAAGTGGGCACGCGCCCGCACCCTTGATCGTTTAGCCAGCAGCGCCCTGTAGCTCAGAACCCTTATGGAAGCAGTCCCACCGGCATGAGTCCCGTCCTTCTCTTCATTCTCGGAGTCGTCTTCGTCGCCATCGGCGTCGCCGTTTCCATCGCGCTGCACGAGGTAGGCCACCTGGTGCCGGCGAAGCTCTTCAAAGTCCGCGTCACCAAATACATGATCGGCTTCGGCCCCACCCTCTGGTCCAGGAAGAAGGGCGAGACGGAGTACGGATTCAAAGCCCTTCCACTGGGCGGATACGTCTCCATGATCGGCATGTACCCACCCAACAAGGTGGACGGCGCCGTCCGACCGTCCAGCACGGGGATGTTCCAAACGCTGGCCACCGAAGCGCGCTCCATGGCGCACGAAGAAGTGGGGCCGGGGGACGAAAACCGCGTCTTCTACAAATTGCCCGTGTGGAAAAAGATCATTGTCATGCTCGGTGGCCCCGCCATGAACATGATCATCGGGTTGATCCTGTTGGCCGTCCTGCTCATGGGCTTCGGCACGGCGCAGGCGACCACCACCATCGCGGACGTTTCCAAATGCCAGGTTGCCGCGGGCGAAACCGTGGACCCGGATTCAGCGGACTGCAAACCCACACCGGCAGCAGCCGCAGGACTGCAGCCGAACGACACCATCACGTCCTTCGACGGGAAGACCGTCACCAGTTGGGAGGAACTGACCGGCTGGATCCGTGCCTCGGCAGGCAAGGAAGTGGCCATCACCGTGCAGCGCAACGGTTCTCCCGTGGAGACCACCGTGACCCCGGTGCTATCCTCCCGTCCCGTGGTTGGCTCCGATGGACGCCAGGCGCAGGACGCCAACGGAGTTCTGCAATACCAGGAGGTCGGCTTCCTCGGGATCGGCGCCCAGAGCGCCTTGGTTCCCCAACCGGCGTCGGCCGTTCTCCCCATGGCGGGGGAGAACATCAAACAAATTTCCGGTGTGATCTTCAACCTGCCGGCCAGGGTGGCCGGAGTGGCGAAAGCAGCCTTCAGCGAGGAGCCCCGGGATCCGAACGGCCCCATCAGCGTAGTGGGCGTCGGCCGGGTAGCCGGCGAAGTCGCGGCCATGGAACAGGTGCCGATGCAGGCCCGCATCGGAACCCTGATCGGGCTGCTTGCAGGGCTGAACTTCGCGTTGGCCATCTTCAACCTCATCCCCTTGCTTCCCCTCGACGGCGGCCATGTGGCCGGGGCCTTGTACGAGGGCGCACGGCGCCAACTGGCCAGGTTGCGGGGCAAGCCCGATCCGGGCTCGTTCGACATCGCGAAACTGTTGCCGCTGACCTACGTGGTGGCTGCGCTGCTGATGGCCATGGGTGCCCTGCTGATCTACGCGGACATCGTGAAGCCCGTGAACATCTTCGGCTGAGCCATGACCATTTTCGGCAGATCACGAATATTTCCGGCGGATCAGGCGGGATAGGCTATCACCATGACTGTTTTCGCTGTTGAGTACGTATACGTCGCCGACTCCGGTGCCCTCCGCGACGAAGCCCGCCCCGCACACCGTGCCTGGCTGGGCGAACTGGCCGAGGAAGGCAAGCTCCTTGCCAGCGGCCCCTACGGTGACGGCGCCGGTGCCCTCCTGATCTTCAAGTCCGCGGATGAAGCCGGGCTCAACGACCTCCTCAAGCAGGATCCGTTTGCCGAAGCAGGCGTGATTGCCGGCATCCGCACTACCGAATGGGCCCCCATCATCGGGGTCCTGGCAGCCCACGCGTCCTAGCCGGGCGTCCTCCACCACAACGATCCACCCCAATCCAAGGAGTCCACGTGACCTCGGTCAGCCTGGGAATGCCAGCAGCCCCACCCCCCGTCCTTGCCCCGCGACGTAAGACGCGGCAGATCAAGGTTGGGTCAGTTGGTGTTGGTTCTGATTCGCCCATCAGCGTTCAGTCCATGACCACGACGCCCACCACGGATATCAACGCCACTCTTCAGCAGATTGCTGAACTGACGGCATCCGGCTGCGACATCGTGCGTGTTGCCTGTCCTTCGGCGGACGACGCCGAAGCGCTTCCCATCATCGCCCGCAAGTCCCAGATCCCCGTGATCGCCGATATCCACTTCCAGCCCAAATACGTTTTCGCGGCCATTGAGGCCGGATGCGCGGCTGTTCGTGTGAACCCGGGCAACATCCGCAAGTTCGATGACCAGGTCAAGGAAATCGCGGCAGCGGCGAGGGACCACGGCACGTCCATCCGGATCGGCGTCAATGCTGGTTCCTTGGAGCCAGGCATCATGAAAAAGTACGGCAAGGCAACACCGGAAGCCTTGGTGGAGTCCGCTGTGTGGGAAGCGTCCCTGTTCGAGGAACACGGCTTCCATGACTTCAAGATCTCCGTCAAGCACAACGACCCCGTCATCATGGTGGCCGCGTACGAAATGCTGGCCGAGCAGGGCGACTGGCCCTTGCACCTCGGTGTGACCGAGGCCGGGCCCGCGTTCCAAGGCACCATCAAGTCCGCTACCGCCTTCGGCGCCCTCTTGTCCCGCGGTATCGGAGATACCATCCGGGTTTCCCTCTCGGCGCCGCCGGTGGAGGAAATCAAGGTGGGCAACCAGATCCTGCAGTCGCTGAACCTGCGCCCCCGCAAGCTGGAAATCGTCTCCTGCCCGTCCTGTGGCCGTGCGCAGGTTGATGTGTACACGCTGGCGGAGCAGGTAACGGCCGGCCTGGAAGGCATGGAGATTCCCCTGCGCGTCGCCGTCATGGGTTGCGTCGTCAACGGACCCGGTGAGGCCCGCGAAGCAGACCTCGGCGTGGCCTCCGGAAACGGCAAGGGCCAGATTTTCGTGAAGGGCGAAGTCATCAAGACTGTGCCTGAGAGTGAAATTGTTGAGACACTGATCGAAGAGGCCATGCGCATCGCCGAAGAGATGGGGGAGGCCGATGGCGAAGATGCTGTCAAGGGTAGCCCCGTGGTTAGCGTCTCGTAACGAGAACGGCTTGGGAGTCAGGGTGCTCGGCAAAGCCGACACCCTGGCTCTGCGCGCGCTGGCAAGCGAAGACGCGGTGGCCAACGTTTTTATCCTGGCCCATTTGGACAGCACGGGAACGGCTGCGCCCACCAGCGGTGGTGCCAGTATTTTCGGTGTGTTCCACGATCAAACGCTCCTCGGTGCCTGCTGGGCCGGGGCCAACCTTGTCCCTGTGCAACTGGATCCCGCCTTGGCCGGGTATGCAGCCACGGCGGCCCATCAAACAGGACGCCGCTACGCTTCCATTTTTGGCCCCGCCGACACCGTCCTGGCCCTCTATTCGCGTTTTGAACAACTGGGCCATGCCGCCCACGAGATCCGGTCCCGCCAACCCCTCCTGACCATCTCCGGAGGACCGGCCATCGGCGCCAATCCAGCCCTGACTTTCGGTGCCATGGAGGACTTCGACCGCATCCTTCCGGCCTGCGCAGCCATGTTCGAGGAAGAAGTTGGTTATTCTCCCTTCCTCGGAGGCCAGGAGTTCTACAGCAGGCGGGTGGCCGGCCTGATCCGGCAGGGGCACTCCTTGGTCCACATTGACGCCGGAGGCACGGTGGTCTTCAAAGCTGAACTCGGTGCCGTCACGGCGGACGTGACCCAGGTCCAGGGTGTGTGGATGAATCCGGAACTCCGGGGACGCGGCCAGAGCGCCGGCTACATGGCCGCCGTCGTGAATCTCTCAAAGACCTTTGCCCCGGTGACGAGCCTGTATGTCAACGACTACAACGCCAAAGCCCGCGCCACCTACGAGCGTGTGGGCTTCGAGCAAGTGGGCACGTTCGCGACGGTCCTTTTTTAGGCTCCTGCCGGAAACTTGTAGTCTTGTCCCGGTTGGCGGACGCCAGCCATCACTCGAACTTCCTTGGGGAACAAATGAAGAAGAATGCGCTGCGCGGTTTTGCCGTGTCAGGACTGTTGGTCATGGGCCTCACCGCGTGTGGCGGTGCCGGTACCTCTACGGATGCTGCATCAGCTCCTGCCAGTGAGACGCCGGCACCTGCGCCCGCCCAGGCAAAGCAGTACACCACCCAGGAACTCACGGACCTGGTGAAGCAGATCAAGGCTGCCGACGGAACGGCGCTGATGGTTTCCTCCGTCGACGACCTCGCCGGCCAGCAGGACCCACTCAAGGAGCTGCTGGGCTCCATGAACATTGAGCCGGCCGAGTGCAAGGACCTGGCCATGGCCGGCGCTTCGCAGCCGATCGAGGGCGCCACCGGCGCCAGCGGTGCAAAAATCGACGCCGCTTCCGGCGTCATTTCCAGTGTGACCCTGGCATCCGGCGTCTCCAAGGACGTGCTGGAGAACAACGTCAAGAGCAACGAAGACCAGATCACCACGTGCGCGAACATGACGATGTCCATGGCCGGCACCACCATGACCATGAAGACGGAAAAGTTCGACGGCATCGGTTCCGTACCCGGGACACTGGGCATCAAGACCACCATGACCCTCCCGGACGGCCAGACTCAGTCCACCCTGATGGCCGCTGCCATTAAGGACGGCGTCCTCATTTCCGCCACAGCCTCGGGCAAGAACGCCGAGAACGGCGGCGCAGCAGCTGCCGGGGCCCTCATGGACCAGGCCGCAGCGCTGATTAAGTAGCACCGGTCAGCAGCACCCAACTGTTTAGCAGCACAGGCCGTTTTTGGGTTCACTACGGCCTGTGCTGCTGGCTGCGGCAGGCTCAACGCGTCTGCCGGCGTAAAGTCAACGAGGCCAAGACAAGGACACCCACCACGATCCCGCCCATCACGGCGGCGTCCTGCCACATCGCTGCCGTGGCTTCTGCATTCCCGGCAATTTCCTTCAGTGCCTCCACGGAAAATGTCAACGGCAAAGCACCGGCGATGCCACTCAGGGCGTCGTTCATGTCCTGCCGGGCCACGAACAAGCCGCACAGCAGGATCTGTGGGACGACAACCACGGGCATGAACTGCACGGCCTGGAACTCGGTGCGGGCAAAGGCCGAGCACAGCAGGCCGAGGGCAACGCCCAGCACTGCGTTGATCACAGCGATCAACACCACCAACCCGGGACTTCCCTTGATGTCGAGGTCAAAAATCCAATACGCCACAGCCGTAGCCACCAAGGACTGCAGGGCGGCCATGATGGAGAAGGCAACAGCGTAGCCGAACAGAAGGTCGGCTTTGTGGATGGGTGTGGTCAGAAGCCGTTCCAACGTTCCGGACGTCCGCTCGCGCAGCATCGTGATGGAGGTGACCAGGAACATCACCACGAACGGGAAGATGGCCAGCATCATCAGGCCCACACGGTCGAAGGTGCGCGGGAATCCCGGTGGCAAGGTCTCGTTTTCAAAGAGGAAATAAACCGCTGTCAGAAGAAGCGCGGGAACCACGAGGATCAGCGCGACGCTGCGGTGGTCGTGCCGCAGTTGTCCCAGGACGCGGGCGGTCGTGGCGAGGGTCATGCGGAGGTTCATGGGGCCACAGGGCTTTCTTCCTGGCCGCGGTCAGCGGCTTTGATGATGGTCAGGAAGGCCCGCTCCAAATCGGCGCTGCGGCCGCGCTCAGCGAGTTCGGCGGGGGTGAGTTGGGCCAGGAGCAAGCCGTCGCGCAGCAGGAGCAGCGATGAGCAATGCGACGCTTCTTCCATGACATGGCTGGACACCAGCAACGTTGTTCCAGCGGCCGCCATGGCCGCGAAGCGCTCCCAGAGTTCAGCGCGCAGGACAGGATCAAGACCCACAGTGGGCTCGTCCAGGATCAACAACTGTGGATTTGCCACCAGCGCGCAGGCAAGGGAAACACGGCTGAACTGCCCGCCGGAAAGGTCCGCCGCCTTCTGTCGCGCCAGTGATTGAAGTCCGACGGCGGCAATCGCCGCAGCGGCGTCAGCCGCCGTCGCGCTGTGCATGGCGCCGAAGTACCGGACGTTCGCTTCGACGCTCAAGTCCGGATAGACACTGGCGCCTTGGGTGACGTAACCGACGTCGTGCCTGAGCGGCGCGCTTCCGGCCGGCAGGCCAAGGACCGTCAAGGTGCCCCGCGTGATCCGCTGGACGCCAACTATTGCCCGCATGAGGGTTGTCTTGCCGCTGCCCGAGGGACCCAGCAACCCCGTAATCCGGCCGGAATCCACGGTGAAATCCAGGCCGCGAAGGATGGTGGTCCGCGCACGTGAGACATGAAGGGCGCTGGCCTCAATGGCTGCTGGACGTGGTGGCATGCGGGCCTCCGGGGCCTCCAGTAATTCACCAACTGATGATTTCAACGGTAAATCCGCTGGTCAGGACGGTCAATGCTGCTGATGCGCTGTATGGCACCAACCTTGAAAATGTGTCTGCGATCACATAGGTTCTTCCCAAGCCGTGTCGTTGGGGTGCGGGTGGTATCGGGGGGACACATGAACAAGACCTTGACGGGCGTCGTTGGCGCCCACGCCATCCGTGAGCTCGGCAGTGACCCATGCTTCCCAGCCGCAGGCGATCCCGTTCCGCTGGAGGGAACGGCGATCTAGTCCCAGGACAGAGTCTGCGGCCGGCCGGCCGCTGAGCCACGCCATCGCAGGATGACCAGCCCGTCGGGGCCAGGGGCTTCCACACGCGACGGCGTGGCTCTTCTGTGTGTGGGCACCCGGTAGATTAGTAGACAGTTGTTTTTGCCACACCTGCCATAGAAACGGATACGTACCCGTGGTCCTTCGCCTTTCCCAGTTATTCCTGCGCACCCTGCGTGAAGATCCCGTTGACGCTGAGGTCGCCAGCCACAAGCTCCTGGTCCGCGCCGGGTACATCCGCCGCGCAGCACCCGGCATTTATACGTGGCTGCCGCTGGGACTGAGCGTCCTGCGCAAGGTCGAAGAGATCATCCGCCAGGAAATGTCGGCCATCGGCGCCCAGGAAGTCCACTTCCCGGCGCTGCTGCCCCGCGAGCCCTATGAGGCCACCAACCGCTGGACCGAATATGGCGAAGGCCTGTTCCGCCTCCAGGACCGCAAGGGCGCGGACTACCTCCTTGCCCCCACGCATGAAGAAATGTTCACGCTCCTGGTGAAGGATCTGTATTCCTCGTACAAGGACCTGCCGCTGAGCCTCTACCAGATCCAGAACAAGTACCGCGATGAAGCACGTCCGCGGGCCGGTCTCCTCCGTGGCCGCGAGTTCATCATGAAGGATTCGTACTCTTTCGACATTGACGACGCCGGTTTGGATGCCAGCTACGCCGCCCACCGCGCCGCATACCTGAAGATCTTCGAGCGCCTCGGCCTGGAAGTCATCCCTGTTGCGGCTACCGCGGGTGCCATGGGTGGCTCCAAGAGTGAGGAATTCCTGTTCCCCACCGAGATCGGCGAGGACACGTTCGTGCGTTCGGCCGGTGGCTATTACGCCAACGTCGAGGCCGTGACCACTGTCGTCCCGGACGAGATCGATTTCAGCAGCGCACCGGCCGCCCAGGTACTGGACACCCCGAACACTCCCACCATTGATACTTTGGTGGCCGCAGCCAACCAGTTGGCTCCGCGCAGCGAGGCCGACGGCGGCGCCTGGACTGCCGCTGACACGCTCAAGAACGTTGTCCTTGCCGTGACGCTGCCCACGGGTGAGCGCCAGATCGTGGTGATCGGTGTCCCCGGCGACCGCGGAGTGGACCTTAAGCGCGTGGAAGCCAACATCGGCTCCCACCTGCCAATTGCCGGCGAGATCGGCCTTGAGGCCGCCAACGAAGAGGACCTCAAGAAGCTGTCGTGGCTGGTCAAGGGCTACATCGGCCCCGGCCTGTCCCTGGATCAGCCTGTGCTGGGCCTCGAGGCCTCGTCCAAGGTGCTGTTCCTGGTGGATCCCCGTGTCGTCTCCGGCACCAGTTGGGTTACGGGCGCCAACGCCGAGGGCAAGCATGTCTTCGGGTTGGTCGCGGGCCGCGACTTCACCTGGGATGGCGTCATTGAAAGCACCGAGGTGCGTGCAGGCGACCCCGCCCCGGACGGATCCGGTCCGCTGGAAACCGCCCGCGGCATCGAAATGGGCCACATCTTCCAGCTGGGCCGCAAGTATGCCGCGGCCTTGGACTTGAAGGTGCTGGACCAGAACGGCAAGCAGCAGGTTGTGACCATGGGCTCCTACGGCGTTGGTGTTACCCGCGCAGTGGCTGCCTTGGCTGAAGCAAACCATGACGACCGCGGTCTCGTGTGGCCGCGCTCCGTGGCACCGGCGGACGTCCACGTGGTGGCCGTCGGCCGTGGTGATGACATCTTCGAGGCTGCTGAAAAGCTCTCCGCTGAGCTTGAAGCCGCCGGCCTGGACGTCATTTTCGACGACCGCCCGAAGGTTTCTCCCGGCGTGAAGTTCGGCGACGCCGAGCTGGTTGGCGTGCCCACCATCCTGGCCGTTGGCCGGGGACTTGTAGACGGCGTCGTGGAAATCAAGGATCGTCGCAGCGGCGAAGCCGAGAACGTTGCGGTGGACAAGGCCGTGGATTACGTGGTCAACGCCGTACGAAACCGGTGATTTCCGGCTTCGAATCAATCCAGCTCACCACGCTCATCCTGATTGTGGTGGCTGGATTCGCCGCCGGCTGGGTGGACGCTGTAGTAGGGGGCGGGGGACTGATCCAGCTCCCCGCCCTGCTGCTGGTTCCCGGCATCACGCCGGTGCAGGCTTTGGCCACCAACAAGATGGGGTCCATTTTCGGCACCACCACCAGCGCCGTCACGTACTACCGGCGCGTGGGGCCCGACCTCAAGACGGCTGTGCCCATGGCGGTCATTGCGTTGGCGGGAAGCTTCGGCGGGGCCATCCTGGCCGCTTCATTGCCGGCCAGCGTGTTCAAGCCGATCATCGTGCTGGCGTTGATCGCCGTCGCCATTTTCACTGCCCTGCGCCCGCGCGCCGGCGAGCTGACCGCCCTCCGCCACGACGGCCACAAGCATTACGTCGTGGCCTGTCTCATTGGCGCCGTGATTGGCTTCTACGACGGCCTGATCGGCCCCGGTACCGGCTCGTTCCTGGTGATTGCGCTGGTTTCGGCCATGGGTTACGCCTTCCTTGAAGCCAGTGCCAAGGCCAAGATCGTCAACATGGCCACCAATGCTGGTGCCCTGATCTTCTTCCTTCCCCATGGCTCCCTGTTGTGGGGTGTAGGGCTGGTCCTGGGTCTGGCCAACATGGCCGGCGGCTACCTTGGCGCGCGCACCGCCGTGGCCAAGGGGAGCGGTTTTGTACGCGTTGTCTTCCTGATTGTTGTTGCGGCGTTGATCATCAAGCTCGGCATTGACGTCTGGAATGAGAACTTCGCTGCCTGATTTTCCCGCCGGCGTCAGATGAAGCTTCCGCTGGGATTGGCCAGCGACTTCAAACCGCGGACGACGGCGTGCGGCACCAAAGCGCTGGACGCCGGGTTTCCGGGGGATGCCTCGTTGGTGACGCAGATATCGAACGTACCCAGGCTGGTCTCCGCCACCACATGATGAGCCGTCTGGCGGGCGCCCGGATCTGCGATGAGCACGGCCTCCACCACGTCCCAGTTGCCCGCGGCCAGGGCAAGCGCGGACACCACGTTGGTGGACTTGGGGAAGGCCTTGATCAGCTCCGCAGGGCCACCCCGCAGAAGCTCCACGGGCCGGGTTGCTGCGAGGAGCCCCTCCTTGGTTTCCCCGTCCATCCAAGGCTGCACCAGGGCGGCGGGGAGTTTCCGCGATTCCAGGGTGATGCGATGAATGGTTCCGCCGGCGCCGGCGGCTGTGATCGTGTCCAGTCCACCCAGCGCACCGGTGGTGAGGAACGTCCGGCCTGGACCGTCGTCGAGCAGTTTTGTCCGCAGTGACTCCTCGCACAAGGCGCCTATCGAGGTGACCAGCAGGTCCGTGCCTGCCGCTACGATGCGGGGGCCGAACTCCGCGACGGCGGCGACACCGGCGCACTCCACCACCACATCGGCCACTTCCATGGCGTCGTCGAAGCTGTAGCCTGTGCCGGCGTTGCCGTGAGGCACAACTCCGGCGAGCCTCACGCCGGGGACAGTCCCGGCGTCGAGCAGTTCCACGATCCGCGAGCCGATGGCCCCCGACCCGATCAAGGCCACTGTAAGTGCCATGGCCTAGAGCGCCGTCGCGCCGGGATCGGGGAGCTCATGCGCCCGTGGAAGGCCCTCAAGCGTCCGGCCCGCGAGAGTGCTCGCAACCCACAAAGACCGCGCAAGGTCTCCGCCGTGGCGGGGAGTCCCCGCGTACCCCAAGGCATTGTCCACCTCGCGGGCAATGCTCCATTGCCGGCCAGCCTCGGGATCAAGCCCCGCGGCGACGCTGAAGTCATGGCAACGCTCCCGCAAGGCAGCCTCAGGGGCCGTCGGGGAGAGGTCCTGGATCCGGTTCCATAAGACAGGCGCCACAGCGAACTCGGCCTCACCAATCTGTGGTTGCGGGTCGATGGCCAGGTAGTCGCCACGGAGCTCCCGATCGCCGCTGGTGACAGCAAGGATGTTCATGAAATGAAGGTCCGTGTGGACCAGGACATCCGTCCCGGAGCGCCGTCCCACGGCGCCACGCGTCTGGCACACCTCAAGTGCCGCTTCCAGCAGCCACCTGGGAAAAGGCCGGTCCAAGCGTTCCCACTCCGCCGGCAGCTCATCGCTCCACCGCTCGGCAGTTGCGGCAACGTGGTCAAAAGCGCGCCACTCCAACCGCTCGTCCGGTTGGATGGAGAGCTGGCGCATGATGCTGCCCCAGGCGTCCATCGCATGATCCATAGGGGCGTCCTGGAGCCAATGGGAGGCATCCAGCCGTTCAAGGAGCATGGTGCAACTGGGAGCATCCGCTGCCATCAGGCGGACCGCACCGTGACCATCCCACAGTGCCAGGGCGTGGCGTTCCACCTGGGCTTCTTCGTGCGGGAAGGCGATCTTCAGGGCGGACGGGACGCCGTTCTGGAGGACGGGTACCACCAGGGCTCCATGGCCGTTCCATGGTTCGGCGCCTGGTGCGAGGTCAATTGAGAGCTGCCACCGATCGAGGGCGTCGGAGATAAGTCCCGGAAGGCTGGCCAGCCAGTCGCGTCCCGCGGAGTCGCGGTTGTACCGGGCGTGGAGGTCGCCCGGGATGGGAATCATCGCGTGAAGGGTCACGCGATCAGCCTAACGCCGAGGGAACCCGCGGTCCCTAGAAAACGCCGCTGGCACCCAAGAGCGTTCCAAGGGAGAACGTGGCGGCAAGGGCCAACGCGCCGCCCAGCACCACCCGGAAGGCCGCACGGAACCGGGAAGCGCCGCCGATCCAGGCACCAACAGCTCCGGTGATGGCCAGGGCAAGCAGGACCGCCACGAAGGTCAGCGGCACCCGGAGTTCCGGGGGAGGCAGGAGGATGGCCAGCATGGGCAGTATGGCCCCGAGGGTGAACGCCACCGCGGACGCCAACGCCGCGTTCCATGGGCTCACAATGTCAGCCTCGTGGATGTTCAATTCCGCAGAGAGATGGGCGGCGAGGGCATCGTGTTCCGTGAGCTCCTCAGCGACCGCCCGGGCAGTCTCCGCACTGAGCCCCTTGGATTCGTAGATGGCCGCCAACTCGTTGAGTTCGTCCTCCGGTTGCTCGGCCAGTTCGAGGCGTTCCTTCTCAATCAGCGCTTTCTGGGTGTCGCTCTGGCTGCTGACGGAGACATATTCACCCAAGGCCATGGAAATGGCGCCGCCCACCAGGCCGGCGGTGCCGGCGGCAAGAATGCTGCCGGTGCTGGTGGTGGCACCTGCCACGCCCACCACGATCGCAGCAACGGACACGATCCCGTCATTGGCGCCCAGGACCCCGGCCCGCAACCAGTTCAACCGGTGGGCCAAGTCATCCCGGTGGGGTTCGTTCTCATGCACGGTGGCGGTGTCTGTGGAAGCCATGCTCCAAGCCAAGCACCGGGTGGGGGTGTTGGCCAGCATGGCTAGGCTGGCCTATCCGGCGGGGGAAGGATTGGATCCGTTCGTGGTGGACCCGGTGGACGGTGTGGTGGAGGCGGAGCCCGACGCTGAGCCCGATGCTGAACCGGGCGTCGGCAGCGGCGGCAAGTCCCCGGCGTCGAGCGTCAGACCCGGCAGCGCAGGTATGTCTGCGCCCCACGCCAGGGCCCTGCGGGCAGCGGCCAGGAGGCTGTCCACCGCCCATGCCCGGGTCTCACCCGTGGACAGGGCAACCAGGTCCCCCAAGACCGGAAGAGCCGACGATTCCAGAGCGGCCAAGGCAGCGGCCGGGTCCTGCGCGAACTGTCCCGGAAGACGGTAGCCGGCTTCGCTGGCAGGTACGTCCCCGCAGTTGGCCCGTGTCAGGGCCTCCACTTGCTGGAGCAAAAGCTCGTGGGCCGCAAGGCCGCTGGCCGCGGTGCCGGCGGCCGCAGTATCCAGCCGTTTGAGCGCCACCTGGTACGCGTAGACCGCCTCCTGATGCGTCCGTACCGTGGCTGCCAGCGCGGAGTCGGTAGTGGCGGACGTTGGCTCGGGAGTGGGGCTGACGGACGGACAGGGTGCCGCCGACGGTGTGGCTGCGGGCACTTTGGACTTTGACGCCGAGGCATCCTTCGGGACCTGCAGCTGCCACGCACCAGCCAGCTTTTCTGCTGCCAATACATGGGAGGTTCCCACCGCGGCGAGGAGCCGGGCGATCCCGCCGTCGGCCTCGCCGGCGTCTGCCAGGCGCCGGGTTCCGCTCGCGGTCAAAGCGGCAACAAAAGCGGTACGTGTGGTGGTCTCTGCTGTGCCCGAAGGGGTCGCGGTGGCTGAGGGCGTTGCTTCCGACGGAACCAGTAGGGCGCGCGCCTGCGTTGTCAGCAAAGTCACAACGTCCTTGAGCGCGGCCTGTGCCGCGCCCTGGCCGGTGGACGAAGACAGGGCGGCGGCCGATTCGCGAAGCTTCAGGGTGTCCTCCAGTGCCCCCGCACGGGCCGCTTCGGAGAAGGGGACAGGCGGGGGAGTGCCGGAATCACGCGGAATAAGCACTATTCCGGTCCCTGCGACGAGCAATGCCACCACGGCAACCAGCAGGACCCGGCCCCAGGGTGGTGTTCGTCGTTTTTCGCTTGTCTGCCCGCTCACAACAGACCATGGTGTCACGTGGGCGGCAAAGTCCGTGCACCATGTTCCCGGGAAAATCGTTAGGCTAGTAGTCACAACAACATCTATCGGGAGGCGGCGGGCAACGTGAGTGACTCGGAAGCCACGACTTCAACACACCGTTCTGAATCAAACTCAACGGCCACCATCCACAACCCGGAAGAGAGCAGGCTTAAGGCGCTGCTTGAACCGGCTGTCCTTGCCAGCAGGCTCTACCTCGAGGATGTTTCCATCCACGTTGCCGGTTCACACCGCACCGTCCACGTCGTCGTGGACCTGCCGCAGGAGGAAACCGGCGGTGTCAGCCTTGACGCCATTGCGGAGGTCTCGCGCGGGCTGTCCGATATCCTGGACAACGATCCCCATGACGACGGACGCCCGTATGATCTTGAGGTTTCATCGCCTGGCGTCAGCCGCCCCTTGACAGAACCCCGTCACTGGCATCGGGCCCGCGGCCGCATGGTCCGGGTCAACGTGATCCAGGGTGACAACCTCCTGGGCCGCATCGCCTCGGTGCAGGAGGACAGCGTGACGCTGATTCCCGAGCACGAGGTCAAGAAGGGCATGAAGCCCAAGCAAGGCGACCCCATCACTATTCCTTTCGACAGGATCCGCCAAGGAAAAGTCGAGATTGAATTCAGCCACCTCCACGAGGCTGCGCTGGAAGACGAGCACAACGGACCTTCTGAGGAGGCCTAATGGATATTGACATGAGCGCACTGAGACTCCTGGAGCGTGAGCGTGAAATCCCGCTGGATCTCCTGATTCCCACCATCGAGCAAGCCCTGCTGGTGGCGTACCACAAGACGCCCGGCGCCTTCGAGAAGGCCCGTGCAGAGTTGGACCGCAAGAGCGGCCACGTGACCATCTGGGCCACTGAGATCGACGACGACGGCGAGCCCATCGGCGAGTTCGAGGACACCCCGGCCGGCTTCGGCCGCATCGCAGCCAGCACGGCTCGGCAGATCATCCTCCAGCGCCTTCGCGACGTCGAGGATGACAACGTGCTGGGCGAGTTCAAGGGCCGTGAAGGCGAACTCGTTGCCGGCATGATCCAGCAGGGCAACAACCCGCATATGATCCAGGTCAACCTGGGAGCCGTTGAGGCACTGCTGCCGCCGCCCGAGCAGGTTCCCGGTGAGAAGTACCTCCACGGAAGCCGGCTGCGCGCTTTCGTGGTGGACGTCCACCGTGGCGCAAAAGGTCCTTCCATCACGTTGTCCCGTTCGCACCCCGGACTGGTCCGCAAGCTGTTCGAAATGGAAGTTCCGGAAATCGCCGACCACTCCGTGGAGATCGTGGCGCTTGCCCGCGAAGCCGGCCACCGCACCAAAATTGCCGTCAAGGCCAACACCCCGGGCATCAACGCCAAGGGTGCCTGCATCGGTGAAATGGGTTCGCGCGTCCGGGCCGTCATGACTGAACTGAACGACGAAAAAATCGACATTGTCGACTTCAGTGACGACCCCGCAACCTTCATTGCCAACTCACTGTCGCCCTCGAGGGTGAATTCCGTCACAATCACGGACGAGTCAACGCGCTCGGCCCGCGTGGTGGTTCCCGATTACCAGCTTTCGCTGGCCATCGGCAAGGAAGGCCAGAATGCCCGGCTCGCCGCAAAGCTGACTGGCTGGCGGATCGATATCGTCTCCGACGCCGCTCCGGCGAAGGTCGACTAGGGGTTCAACCGGCGGCCATGCCGCCGGTTCCGCGCCGCGCTTGCGGCGCCCCTGGTTTCGGGAGTGCGGGGCCGGGGGGCTAGACTAGATGGAACCGGGCTTACGTCCGGTATCCGCGCGCTTTGGCGTGCCTCAGCTGCGTGTGCAGGACCGGGGCCCGTCGGGCGCCAGTAACGTAAGGCAGGTTGGACACGTCGTGGCTGAACTGCTTGAACACGGCCATGGGCCTGTTCGTACGTGCATCGGATGCCGGAAGCAAGGCTCCCGGTCCGAGCTTGTCCGGCTGGTCGCCCAAGGCAGCGGTTCTTCCGCCGTCCTGGTGGATGTCCGACGCCGGATGGCCGGCAGGGGTGCGTGGCTGCACCCCAGCGAAAAGTGCTTGGCATTGGCGATCAAGCGGCGCGCTTTCGGAAGGGCCCTTGCGGGCGCTGCCGAAACGGACGCCGTCGAACGTTACCTGATGCGGGGCACGCCACTTGTGGAGGCCCAGGCCTCCACGGGAAAACCGTCCAAACCTGAAAGCGGGTCAGAAAACTGATGGAAACCCGATGAGTTCCCAGCGATGAGTGCGTAACGATGACAACTTTGTTGCGCTCTGCAATGGGCCTTTCATTCGCGCAAGCGGCGAAGGCCCGCAGTAAGAAGTAGACGGTTCGTGCCTGGCTCGGTGCGGACCGAGACAGGAGAAATGTGGCCAAGGTCCGCGTACATGAGCTCGCCAAAGAGCTCGGTATTACTTCCAAAGATGCAGTAACCAAACTGCAGGAATTGGGCGAATTCGTTCGCTCCGCCTCGTCAACCATCGAGGCCCCCGTCGTGAAGAAGCTTCGCGACGCCTACCCGGGTGCCGGCGCTGCCAAGGCCGCCGCGCCCGCTGCAGCCCCCAAAGCTCCCGCAGCATCCCGTCCGGCAGCTCCGGCTCCGGGCCCCGCAGCACCGAAGGCTCCGGCCCCGGCACCTGCAGCCCCCGCTCCGGCAGCTTCGGCTCCGGCAGCACCTGCGGCCCCCGCAGCGTCCACTCCGGCAGCACCCGCGGCTCCTGCCGCATCCACTCCGGTTTCGGCCAAGCCCGGCGCCCGTCCTGCTCCCAAGGCAGAGACTCCGGCTCCGGCACGTCAAGGTGGCCAGGCTCCCCGTCCCGGTGGTCCCCGTCCGGGCAACAACCCGTTTGCTACCTCCCAGGGCATGCCCCGGGGCCGTGGTGGCGACGGAGATCGTCCGCCGCGTCCGGGCAACAACCCGTTTGCACCGTCCCAGGGCATGCCCCGAGGCGAACGCCGTAACGACGGCGAACGCCCCGGTGGTCCCCGTCCCGCTGCCGGCGCAGGCGGTCCCCGTCCTGCAGCAGGCACCGGTGGTCCCCGTCCGGGCGCTCCGCGTCCGGGTGCTCCCCGTCCGGGCGCTCCGCGTCCCGCCGGCGGTCCCGGTGCAGGAAACCGTCCTACTCCGGGCATGATGCCCAACCGCACTGAGCGTCCGGCTCCTGGTGGCGCAGGCCGTCCGGGTGGCGCAGGCCGTCCCGGTGGCGGCCCCGGTCGTCCCGGTGGCGCACCCGGTGCAGGTACCGGTGGCGGAGCTCCCGCCGGCGGTGGCTTCGGTAAGGGTGGCCGCGGTCGCGGTGGTACCCAGGGCGCCTTCGGCAAGGGCGGCGCCGGTCGTGGCAAGCAGCGCAAGTCGAAGCGTGCCAAGCGCCAGGAACTGGAGCAGATGAGTGCTCCGTCGCTGGGCGGCGTATCGGTACCCCGCGGTGATGGCGAGACCATCATCCGCCTGCGTCGCGGTTCGTCCATCACGGACTTTGCCGAGAAGATTGACGCGAACCCCGCATCACTGGTGACCGTGCTGTTCCACCTCGGTGAAATGGCGACGGCTACGCAGTCCCTCGACGAAGACACCTTTGGCCTGCTTGGCGCCGAACTTGGCTACAAGCTCCAGGTTGTTTCCCCTGAGGATGAAGAGCGCGAGCTGTTGGATCAGTTCGACATCAACATCCAGGATGAACTCGACGCCGAAGGCGACGACGTTCTCGAGGCCCGCGCACCGGTTGTCACCGTCATGGGTCACGTTGACCACGGTAAGACCCGCCTGTTGGATGCCATCCGCAACTCGAACGTTGTGGCCGGCGAGCACGGTGGCATCACCCAGCACATCGGTGCCTACCAGATCAGCCACGTCCACGAGGGCACTGCCCGCGACATCACCTTCATTGACACCCCCGGTCACGAGGCCTTCACGGCCATGCGTGCACGTGGTGCCAAGGTCACCGATATCGCGATCTTGGTTGTCGCAGCCGACGACGGCGTTATGCCGCAGACGGTGGAAGCGCTCAACCACGCCCAGGCAGCCAATGTGCCGATCGTCGTCGCGGTGAACAAGATCGACAAGGAAGGCGCCAACCCTGACAAGGTCAAGGGCCAGCTGACCGAGTACGGCTTGGTTCCGGAAGAATACGGTGGCGACACCATGTTCGTTGAGGTCTCTGCCCGCCAGAACCTCAACATCGACGAACTGATTGACGCCGTCCTGCTGACGGCCGATGCCGCACTGGATCTGCGCGCCAACCCGGACAAGGACGCTCGAGGCATTGCCATCGAAGCGAACCTGGACAAGGGCCGCGGTGCTGTTGCCACCGTGCT
Source organism: Paenarthrobacter sp. YAF11_1 (assembly GCF_052113445.1). Classification (NCBI taxonomy): domain Bacteria; kingdom Bacillati; phylum Actinomycetota; class Actinomycetes; order Micrococcales; family Micrococcaceae; genus Paenarthrobacter; species Paenarthrobacter sp. YAF11_1. The sequence goes on along the minus strand of NZ_JBFRDF010000013.1, from coordinate 98,054 downwards.
GGTCCAGTCCGGAACCTTGGCCGTGGGTGACACGATCGTGGCCGGTACGGCTCACGGCCGCGTCCGCGCCATGTTCGACGAGAACGGCGAGGCACTCGATGTCGCACTCCCGTCCCGTCCGGTACAGGTCCTGGGCCTGTCCAACGTGCCGCGTGCAGGTGACACCTTCCTGGTGACCCCGGACGAGCGTACGGCCCGCCAGATCGCTGAGAAGCGTGAAGCTGCCGACCGCAACGCCGCACTGGCCAAGCGTCGCAAGCGCATCAGCCTGGAAGACTTCGACCAGGCCGTTGCAGAAGGCAAGATCGACACCCTCAACCTCATCCTCAAGGGTGACGTGTCCGGTGCTGTGGAAGCCCTCGAAGACGCCTTGCTCAAGATCGACGTCGGAGACGACGACGTTCAGCTCCGTGTCATCCACCGCGGTGTGGGTGCCATCACGCAGAACGACGTCAACCTCGCCACGGTGGACAACGCCATCATCATCGGCTTCAACGTCAAGCCGGCCGAGCGCGTTGCTGAACTTGCTGACCGTGAAGGCGTGGACATGCGCTTCTACTCGGTCATCTACGCAGCAATCGATGACATTGAGATGGCTCTCAAGGGCATGCTCAAGCCGGAGTACGAAGAAGTCCAGCTCGGTACTGCCGAGGTCCGCGAAGTCTTCCGTTCCTCCAAGTTCGGCAACATCGCAGGCTCGATCGTCCGCACGGGCATCATCCGCCGTAACACCAAGGCACGTGTCAGCCGCGACGGCAAGGTCATCGGTGACAACCTCACCGTTGAGACGCTCAAGCGCTTCAAGGATGACGCCACCGAAGTCCGTACCGACTTCGAGTGTGGTATCGGTCTTGGCTCCTTCAACGACATCACCGAAGGCGACATCATCGAGACCTTCGAAATGCGCGAAAAGCCGCGCGTCTAGGTTCCGTTTGGAACGGGTCCGTCGGGTAGCCCCGGCGGACCCGTTCCGTCCCCGTTTCTACTTTCCAGGAGGAAGTCATGGCTGATCCCGCACGCGCTGCCAAGCTGGCACAGCGGATTAAGGTCGTCGTCGCTGAGGCCCTCGGTCGTCGGGTCAAAGATCCGCGCGTCGAGTCCATCACGGTCACCGACGCCCGCGTCACCAACGACCTTCAGCACGCCACCATCTACTACACCGTCTTCGGTGACGAGGTAGCCCACGCTGATGCTGCCCGCGCCTTGGAGAAGGCCAAGGGTGTGCTTCGGCAGGAAGTTGGCCGCAACATCACCGTTCGGCTGACCCCGACGCTCGAGTTTGTTGCGGACCAAATCCCGGTCAACGCCTCCAACCTTGAGGAGTTGCTGCGCGAAGCCAAGCGTCGCGATGCCGAGGTAGCCGCTTTGGCTGCCAGTGCCAAGCACGCTGGCGAGGCCGACCCCTACAAGGGCGACGCCCCTGAGGACATCGACGAGGACGACTTCGACGAAGAGGACACTGACCTCTCCGGAGATAAAGAACTCGACGAAGACGCCAACCGCTAAAACCCCAGCGTTTTTGTTCAGCTAATGCCCCTAAGACTGCGTTTTAGGGGCATTAGCTGTACTCAAACTCGTTAGGATCAGTGCATGTCGGCGCACACTGCTCAGCAACGTGATGAATATCTGAACCGTGCCATCCACCTGGCGGTGCAGAACGTTTCCGACGGCGGCGGTCCCTTCGGCGCCGTCGTGGTCACCCCGGACGGAACTGTCCATGAGGGGGTCAACCGGGTTACCCGTGACCATGACCCCACGGCCCATGCGGAAGTCGTGGCCATCCGCCGGGCCGCTTCCGCAACACAACGGTTCGACCTCACAGGGTCGGTTCTCTACGCCAGCTGTGAGCCGTGCCCCTTGTGTTTATCGGCCGCGCTCTGGGCCAGGATCGGCCATGTCTACTTTGCAGCCGACAGGCATGGTGCCGCCCGGGCCGGCTTTGATGACGCCGTGTTCTACGAATATTTCGCCGGAGCCAGGCCCGGGCTGCTGCCGGTAGAGCACGCTGCGTTGCCCGCGTCAGGTGAACCCTTCGAGGCCTGGCTGAACCACTCCCGCCGGACGGCCTACTAAGGCCGGACTGCAGCCTGCCCGGGCGCCCAATTCCTGAAGTCCCCGGCGGCTAGTCCCCGACAACTAGACCTTGGCCGGGAGCCGGCCGACGCCGTCGAGCAGGTCCTGTTGCCCGCCACAGAGGGCAATCCTGATCCACCCTTCACCGATTGAGCCGAACGCCGTTCCCGGCGCGAAGGACACCCCGGCATCAGCAAGGAACTTTCGCACCCAGGTGCGGACATCGCCGTTGGTGACATGGGAGACGTCGGCCCACAAATAGAACGCACCCTGCGCTCCCAAGTACGGAATTCCTTTCCCCGACAGCACCGCTGAGGCCGCGTCCCGGTTGCTCCGGTAGTGGTCGCGGGCGTGGGAAACATAGTCCTGGGGGCCTGTGAGTGCGGCCAGCGCGGCGTACTGGGAGGGCGACGCGACGCAGGAAACGATCGACTCCATGACGTTGTTCATCTTCTGTTCCAGTCCTGGAGGGCAGACCAAGGCGCCGATGCGCAGGCCGGTGAGTCCATAGGTCTTGGACAGCGTCAGGGAGGTGAACACCCGGGCTTCACCGGGAACGTCGCTGTCGTAGCGGGCTGGACTGACATGGGGGACATCGAACGTGAAAGCCTCATAGCACTCGTCCGAAATGATCCAGAGGTCGTGCCGCACTGCCAGCTCCACGAGGTGGCGTGTTGCTTCTTCACTGATGACCGCGCCCAAAGGGTTGGAGGGGGAGTTCAACATCAGCACCTTGGTCCGTGGCGTGATGAGTGCTTCGATGTCCTCGATGTGGGGCTGGAAGTCGTTCTTTGGGTACAGCGGGTACTCCACCGGCACTGCGTGCAGGAGGCGGCTGGTCATGGCGAAGGTGGGGTAGCCGGGATTGGGGATGAGGATCTCGTCACCTGGAGCCAGCAGGAGGCTCATGGCGAAGTGCAGGCCCTGCTGAGCGCCGTCCACCACATAGACCCGCTCTGCGCCGATCTGCACGTGCTGCTGTTCACGGAAGCGCGCTGCGAAGGCTTCACGGAGCGCGGGAATCCCGGCGTTCGGTGTGTAATTGGTCTCATCCCGGTCCAGGCAGGCAATGCCTGCGTCCAGGACGTGCCGAGGCAGTGCAAAGCCCGGCTCGCCGATGCTGAGGACGATCGCTCCGGGGGTGGCCCAGGCGGCTTCGGTGATCTCGCGGATCTGGTTCACGGGGACGTCGCGGACATGTGCGGCAAGCTCAGGCATGGGAGCCATCCTAGCCACCCATATACTGGTAAGCGTGCTTTCTGGACTGGTAATCGTTGACAAACCGCAGGGATGGACCAGCCATGATGTGGTTGGCCGGATGCGGCGGCTGGCTGGTACCCGGAAAGTGGGGCATGCGGGAACGCTGGATCCCATGGCTACCGGGGTGCTGGTGCTCGGCATCAACAAGGCTACGCGCCTGTTGACCTACATTGTGGGCACGTCCAAGACCTACACCGCCACCATCAGGTTGGGCGAAACCACCATCACCGACGACGCCGAGGGAGAGGTCACCGAAGCCCGAACCGCTGCGGAGGTTACCGATGACGCCATCGCTGCGGGGGTGGCCGCGCTGACAGGACCCATCCAGCAGGTTCCCAGCAGCGTCAGTGCCATCAAAGTCAACGGCGAACGATCCTATGCCCGCGTCCGCTCCGGCGAGGAAGTCAAGCTCGCCGCCCGCCCGGTCACCATCCATCGTTTCGATGTCCACTCCATCACAAGGGTCGACGGCGGCAGGGTAGTTGACGTCGACGTCACCGTGGAATGTTCTTCCGGCACGTACATCAGGGCGTTGGCCCGCGACCTCGGCAATGGCTTGGGCGTCGGTGGCCACCTTACTGCCCTGCGCAGGACCCAGGTTGGTCCGTACACCCTTGACCAGGCCCGCACCTTGGAAGAACTGGCAGAAGAACTCAACGTGCTGGAGATGTCCCTGGCGGCCAGGGCCCTCATGCCCAACCGGGAGCTCAGCGAGGAAGAAACCACGGAGATCTCCTTTGGCCGCCGTATCGCGGCCGGCCCCGGAGCAGGTACGTCCACGGCTGCTACCGCTGAGAACCCCGCAGCCGCGTTCGCGCCGTCGGGGGAGTTGGTAGCACTGCTGGCGGACGCCGGCAGCTTCGCGAAACCGGTGTTGGTCTTCGCTCCGGGAACAGGGCCCGGAACCGGGCAGGCGCAATAAGCATGGACGGATACTTCTATGCCATCCTGATCGTCGGATTGGTGTCCACCATCATGTGCCTCGTGGCAGGCCTGATGAAGAAAGCCCCGAACGATCCCACCATCTTCTCCGTGCTCGCCGTTGAGCTGGTCCTCCTGGTGTATTTGGTGGGTTCGATTGTCCGGGTGATCATGGGCGAGCAGATTGCCGGTGAGGCCTGGGAATTCTGGGGCTACCTGGTGACGGCCCTGATGATCCCGTTGGGTGCTGTCTACTGGGCCATCCTTGAACGCACCCGCTGGAGCAACTTCGTCCTGGCCGCAGTGGGCGTCACCGTGCTCGTCATGGGCGCCCGCATGAACCAGATCTGGTACTGACCTTGAAGGAAGAACACGACGTGACTGGAACCGAGACCAACCCGGCAAGCCCGCAGCAGAAAGACACCCGCAATACCGGTCCGGGCCGCCTGCTGATCGCGGTCTACGCGGTGTTCGCTTTGTCGGCAACGGCGCGTGCGGGCTACCAGATTGCCACTAAGTTTGCCGAAGCTCCGTTGGCGCACATCCTTTCGGCCTTCGCCGCCCTCGTGTACATCGTGGCCACCATATCGTTGGCCAAGCCTGGCCGCACCTGGTTCAAGGTTTCCCTCGCGGCCGTGCTGACGGAACTTGTGGGCGTGCTGGTGGTGGGGGCCATCAGCCTCTTCGATCCCGTCGCGTTCCCGCACGACACCGTGTGGTCGCTGTTCGGACGCGGGTACGGGTTCGTCCCCCTGGTCCTGCCGATCCTCGGGCTCCTGTGGCTCAACAAACGCAGGCCGTCCTGAGCCAGCTGCCCTGGCGGGTAACCTTAGAATGTTCCGGCGCCGGAAGGTTGCCGGGCGGAACGAATATCTGCAGTAAAAGGCGAGGTTGATGGTCCACATCTGGAACGATCCCACTGAAGTCCCCAAGGACTTCGGAGCTACTGTCGTCACCATCGGAAACTTTGACGGTGTCCATCGCGGACACCAGCATGTCCTGGCGCAACTGACTGATACCGCCAGGCGGCACAACATCCCGTCGGTGGCAGTGACCTTTGATCCGCATCCCGCCCTTGTCCACAGGCCGGATTCTGCCCCGGAACTGATCATGGGGCTCCAGGACAAGTTGGACGCCTTGGCGGACACCGGCGTCGATGCCGTGCTGGTGATGAAGTACACCCTGGATCTGGCGGCCATGACGCCGCTGGAGTTTGTGCGCGAAGTCCTCCTGGACGGGCTGCACGCCGCACACCTGGTGGTGGGGCACGACCTCCGGTTCGGCGCCGGCAATGCCGGCGATGTCGTCACCATGCAGGAGTTGGGCGACCAGCTCGGTTTCAGTGTTCAGGTGGTGAATGAGTACGGCGCGGGAGGTTTCCCGGTCCACGACGACGGCGATGCCGACCGCCGCTGTTCCTCCACCTGGGTGCGGGAAGCCTTGTCCGAGGGAGACGTAATCACTGCCGCGGCAGTGTTGGGCCGGCCCCACCGCATGCGGGGGGAAGTGGTCCATGGCGCTGCCCGTGGCCGTGACCTCGGATTCCCCACTGCCAACCTAGCCCACGATTCCACCGGCTATGTTCCTGCGGACGGAATCTATGCCGGCTGGTTGATCGACCAGTCCGGAACCCGGTGGCCGGCTGCCATTTCCGTGGGTTCCAACCCCACGTTTGATGGTGTCAGCCGTCAGGTGGAAGCCCACGTGATCGATCGTCCCGAGGAAAATGTGGAGGACTTCGACCTCTACGGCCAAACCGTCGCCGTTGAATTCACCCAGCGCCTCCGGGGCATGGTGGCGTACCGGGGACCCGAGGCACTGGTCGAGCAAATGTGCCTGGATGTCGCCCAAGCGCATGAGCTCTTAAGCCGGAGCTAGGCGCATTTCGACAACACTGCTGGCCTGCCGGTAAACTGATGAGTGGATCCGGCTGCAGTCCGTGGCGGCTGGACCTGTTTTTGTGTGCGGCGACGCACCAAAAGCAACCCGTCAGCGAGGCGCTGCACCGGGAGGCACGGCACAACTCTAGGAGTTCACGTGGCACTTGAAGCCGCTGTAAAGCAGTCCATCATCAAGGAATACGCAACCTCTGAAGGCGACACCGGTTCGCCCGAGGTACAGGTTGCAGTCCTGACCCAGCGGATCAAGGATCTGACTGAGCACATGAAGGAGCACAAGCACGACTTCCACACCCAGCGCGGTCTGCTGGCCATGGTTGGTCGTCGCAAGCGCATGCTTTCCTACCTGAAGAACACCGACATCGCCCGCTACCGTGCGCTCATCGAGCGCCTCGGCCTGCGTCGCTAGTCTGACTTCAGGGGCGGCCCGGTCCCTCGTGGAACGGGCCGTCTTCTTCACCAACAACTAAAAACAGGAATCAACCGCATCGCGCATTCGCGGTCCTCGGTAGTGATTCCCGGGAACAATCGGTGACGATTGGCCCGTGGATCTCGATCGATGACCGGGTGTCGTACAGGCCAGGAAAAAAGAAGAGGCCTGGGTTGATGCGGCGGACTTCCGCTAACAGAAACGGAGGTGACTCTCTATGGAGGGTCCCGAAATCCAGTTCTCCGAAGCCATTATCGACAACGGTCGTTTCGGCAAGCGCGTCATTCGCTTCGAAACCGGCCGCCTTGCCAAGCAGGCAGCCGGCGCTTCGATGGTCTACATCGACGAAGACACTGCCTTGCTTTCCGCAACCACCGCAGGCAAGCAGCCGCGCGAAGGTTTCGACTTCTTCCCGCTGACGGTTGACGTTGAAGAGCGCATGTACGCTGCCGGCCGCATTCCGGGCTCGTTCTTCCGCCGCGAAGGCCGCCCGTCCACCGAAGCCATCCTGGCTTGCCGCCTCATGGACCGTCCGCTGCGCCCCGCGTTCGTCAAGGGCCTGCGCAACGAGGTCCAGATCGTGGTCACCGTCCTGGCGATCAACCCCGATGAGCTCTACGACGTCGTCGCCATCAACGCGTCCTCGATGTCCACGCAGCTTTCCGGCCTCCCGTTCTCCGGCCCGATCGGTGGCGTCCGCGTCGCCCTCATCGCCGACGAACAGGGTTCGCAGTGGGTTGCTTTCCCCAAGCACTCCCAGCTTGAGAACGCCGTCTTCAACATGGTTGTAGCCGGCCGCATCACCGGTGACGACGTCGCCATCATGATGGTTGAAGCCGAAGCCACGGACAACTCCTGGAACCTCATCAAGGAACAGGGCGCCACGGCTCCCACCGAAGAGGTTGTCTCCGAGGGCCTTGAGGCTGCAAAGCCGTTCATCAAGGCACTCTGTGAAGCACAGGCGGACCTGGCTGCACGCGCTGCCAAGCCCACCGTCGAGTTCCCCGTGTTCCTGGATTACCAGGACGATGTCTACGCCGCTGTTGAAGCCGCTGCTGCCGACAAGCTGGCTGCTGTCTTCCAGATCGCTGACAAGCAGGACCGCGACACCGCCTCTGACGAGCTCAAGGACGAAGTCCTGGGCGCGCTTGCCGGTAACTTTGAAGGCCGCGAGAAGGAACTGTCCGCAGCTTTCCGCTCGGTCACCAAGCAGGTTGTGCGCCAGCGCATCCTCAAGGACCAGATCCGCATCGACGGCCGTGGCCTGACGGACATCCGCCAGCTCACCGCCGAGGTAGAGGTTCTGCCCCGCGTCCACGGTTCGGCCATCTTCGAGCGCGGCGAGACCCAGATCATGGGTGTCACCACGCTGAACATGCTCAAGATGGAGCAGCAGATCGACTCGTTGTCGCCGGTAACGCGCAAGCGCTACATGCACAACTACAACTTCCCGCCGTACTCCACCGGTGAGACCGGCCGCGTGGGTTCCCCGAAGCGCCGCGAAATCGGCCATGGTGCTCTCGCAGAGCGCGCCCTGGTTCCGGTTCTGCCGACGCGTGAAGAGTTCCCGTACGCCATCCGCCAGGTATCCGAGGCCCTCAGCTCCAACGGCTCGACGTCCATGGGCTCGGTCTGTGCTTCGACGCTTTCCATGCTCAACGCCGGTGTGCCGTTGAAGGCAGCAGTTGCCGGTATCGCCATGGGCCTGGTTTCCGACCAGGTTGACGGCCAGACCCGCTACGCAGCGCTGACCGACATCCTCGGCGCCGAAGACGCTTTCGGCGACATGGACTTCAAGGTTGCCGGTACGTCCGAGTTCGTCACGGCCATCCAACTGGACACCAAGCTCGACGGCATCCCCGCTTCCGTGCTGGCAGCAGCACTGAAGCAGGCCCGCGAAGCCCGCCTCCACATCCTCGAGGTCATCAACGCAGCGATCGACACCCCGGATGAGCTCTCCGAGTTCGCTCCGCGCGTCATCGCCGTGAAGATCCCCGTGGACAAGATCGGCGAGGTCATTGGCCCCAAGGGCAAGATGATCAACCAGATCCAGGAAGACACTGGCGCTGACATCTCCATCGAAGATGACGGCACGGTCTACATCGGCGCTACCAACGGTCCGTCTGCCGATGCAGCACGTTCGGCCATCAACGCCATCGCCAACCCGCAGGTACCGGAAATCGGTGAGCGCTACCTGGGTACGGTCGTCAAGACCACCACCTTCGGCGCCTTCGTCTCCTTGACCCCGGGTAAGGACGGCCTGCTGCACATCTCCGAGCTCCGCAAGCTGGCCAACGGCAAGCGCGTGGACAACGTTGATGACGTTGTCTCCGTGGGCCAGAAGGTCCAGGTCGAGATCACCAAGATCGATGACCGCGGCAAGCTTTCCCTCTCTCCGGTTGTTGCCGAGGAAGAAGGCGCAGCTGCCGAGGACGCTCCGGCCGAGGCCGCGGAAGAGTCCGCAGAGTAGTCTGTAAGCAGTACACCCGGCAGGGCCGGTGGGCTTGAAAAAGCTCCACCGGCCCTTCCGGCCTTAACCCGAAAACCTGAAAGGCCTTGATGACTGTCGTACCCTTGCCGCTGGAGCAAACTCTTCCCGGCGGCGAATTGATCCATGGTGCCGAGGGCGGTTCCGTCGTACGGCGCTCGGTCCTTCCCGGCGGCGTGCGCGTCCTGACCGAGGCAATGCCCGGCCAGCGTTCGGCCACCATAGGGTTCTGGGTGGCAGTGGGTTCGCGCGATGAAGCGGACGGCCAGCACGGTTCCACGCACTTCCTTGAGCACTTGCTGTTCAAAGGCACCAAGCGGCGCACCGCCTTGGAGATCGCGTCGGCTTTTGACGAGGTGGGCGGCGAATCGAACGCCGCCACAGCGAAGGAAAGCACCTGTTACTTCGCCCGGGTCCTGGACACGGACCTTCCCATGGCCATTGACGTCATTGCCGACATGATTACCGGCGCCGTCCTGGATCCTGCTGAATTGGAGCAGGAGCGAGACGTCATCCTTGAGGAAATCGCCATGGACAGCGATGACCCCACAGATGTTGCCCACGAGAAATTTGTGGCAGCCGTCCTCGGCAACCACCCGCTGGCCCGTCCTATCGGTGGAACGCCCGACGCCATCAAGGCTGTGGCAAGGGACGCGGTCTGGGCGCACTATCAGCGCTACTACCGCCCGGAGGAACTGGTCATCACCGCTGCCGGCGGCTTGGACCACGACGTCGTCTGTGACCTTGTCCTCGATGCCCTGACGGCCGCGGGCTGGAAGCTCGACCCCCAGGCGGCCCCGGTCAACCGCCGTGGAACGGACCGCGCCGTCATCAGCGGAACGTCCGGCCTCCATGTGGTCAAGCGCCCCGTCGAGCAAGCCAACATCATCATGGGTTGCCCCACGATTGTGGCAACCGATGACCGACGATTCGTCATGAGCGTGCTCAACGCTGTCCTGGGTGGGGGCATGTCCTCCAGGTTGTTCCAGGAAATCCGCGAGAAGCGGGGCCTGGTGTACTCCACGTACTCCTTCACCGCTGCCTACGCAGACGCCGGCTATTTCGGAATGTACGCAGGATGCACGCCGTCCAAGGTCCGTCAGGTGCTGGACCTCCTGGGCGTTGAGCTGGAGAAGCTTGCCAAGGAGGGCATCACGGAGGAAGAACTTCGTAAGGCCGTAGGACAGCTCAGCGGTGGAATTGTCCTTGCCTTGGAGGACACGGGGTCACGCATGTCACGGTTGGGCCGGGCAGAGTTGGTCTCCGGAGAATTCCAGGACATTGACGAAACCCTCGCCCGGATCCAGGCTGTCACAGTGGAAGAAGTGCAGGACCTGGCCCGCGAACTCGCGGCAGCACCCCGAACCATCACTGTGGTGGGTCCTTTCGAGGAATCCGAGACTTTCGGTCTCTAAGCCTCTGGACTCACGCACTGTCAACAGGGCAGCATGATCACACGGTGATGATGCTGCCCTGACGATTTTGGAGACGTGATGGATCTGCCCTCGAGCGGCCAGGCCGCGGAGCTGTTGCAGGACTTCATCGGTCACTGGCGGGGCATTACGGAGATTGCCGCGTCGCCTTGGGGGAGCGCCCGGACGGCCGAAGCGGAAGTGGTCTTCACCAAGGCTGCCGGCGGGTATGCCGTCGTCCAGAGCTACCGGCACCGCGAGGCGGACGGCACGCACTTCGAAGGGCACGGCATGTTCACTGTGGACCGGGACCACGGGGATACTCTGTGGTATTACGTTGACAGCTTGGGGAGGTCTCCGGCCAGCCCGGTCCGGGGAGCCTGGAGTGCAGGGACCCTGACCTTGGACAGGAGGACTGCCGATGGAGTCGCCAGGCACACCTTCCGCGTCGAGGACGGGGTCCTGGTGCACACAGCCGACCTACGGCTGGAAGGGACACCGGACTTCAGCCCGTTGCTGAAGAGCGTCTTCCGTAAGGCCTGAGCCTCAGCCTCCGGCGAAGGGCGGCAGGACGTCGATGACATCCTGGGCTCCAAGCGGCGCTGAACGGTCCCGCACAGCGACCTCATTGCGCAGGAAACTGCTCCGGGCCACAATGCGGTCCAGCGTCGGAGTGCCTTCGGGAGGCAGCGGACGTTCGACGGCGAGGGCAGCTTCCAGCAGTGCCTCCAGGCTGGTGCCTTCGGGGAGGAGGTGACGTTCTTCTTCGACACCGGCCGCCGCGCGTGCGGCAGCGAAGTAGCGGACAAGCAAGGTTTCAGCCTCCGATTGCGCTCATGCTGCGGTCCGGCTGGACGAAGTCCGCTGCGCCGAGACCTGTGTGGTCCATGCCGTGGGCTTTGGGTTTGACCCACATGGCGTCCTGCCACCGCGATGCCAGTTCCTGATCCGTGGCCCCGTCACGAAGCAGGCCCAAGAGGTCGAATTCTTCGCGGGAGAAGAGGCAGCTCATGATCTTGCCCTCAGCGGTGATGCGCGTTCGGCGGCAGTCGGCGCAGAACGGTTCGGTGACCGAGGCGATGATGCCGACTGTACCGAGGACCGGACCCGTAGCCTCACCGGAAGCCGTGTCCCGGCGTCGTACTTCAAAGCGTTCGGCCGGGGCGCCGTCCCGTTCGCGGGGGTCGTGCCCCAGCACAAAGTCGCGGGAGAGCAGGTCCCGGATTTCTGCGGCCGTGATCATGTTGCGACGGGTCCACCCGTGATCGGCGTCCAGTGGCATTTGTTCGATGAAGCGAAGCTCGTAACCGCGGCCCAATGCCCAAGCGAGCAAGTCCGGCGATTCGGCGTCGTTGATTCCGCGCATCAGCACGGCGTTCAATTTGACGGGCCCCAGGCCCGCCGCCCAAGCGGCATCAACGCCGGCCAGGACGCGATCCAGGAACGGCCGGCGCGTGAGTTTGGTAAAGGTTTCCTCGTGCAGTGAGTCGAGCGAGACGTTGATACGGGTGAGGCCTGCAGCCTTCAGCGCCGCCGCCTTCTTGTCCAAGCCAACACCGTTGGTGGTCATGGAGATCGGGAGGTCCGGGTGGTCGCTGCGGATGCCGGAAATGATGTCCACCAGGTCAGCGCGGACCAAGGGCTCGCCGCCGGTGAGGCGCAGTTCCCGCACGCCCAGGGCGTTGACGCCGATGCGGACGATCCGGACAATTTCGTCCTTGGTCATCACGGCTTGTTTCGAGAGCCATTCCAACCCCTCGGCCGGCATGCAGTAAGTGCAGCGCAGGTTGCATTTGTCCGTCAGGGACAGCCGCATGTCCGTAGCCCGCCGCCCATAGCGGTCCCACAGGCCCGCAGGCGTTCCGGCGGGGCGCGGCGGTGGTACCGCGCTGCCACTTTCCTTGCTGCCTGCGGCGCCACCCGGAGGGGGCACCGGCATTCCCAGCTGAACACTCATAAATTCAGGCTACGCCACCGTGGCAGGATCAGTGACACCGATTACAGCCATACAGTTATTACGGATTCCCTACGCTTGCACCGTGGATGCTTGAATCGGGTGCCGGGGACCGCCGGCAAACCTATGCTGAAAGCGTGACCACACCTACGGCATCATCAGCGGAACCAGGGAATCGCCGCATCCTCCTGGTGGAAGACGAACAGACCATTGCCGATGTTGTCCGGGACTACCTGCTGCAAGCGGGCTTCCAAGTGGATATGGCCGGTGATGGCTTCACCGCCCTGCAGCTGGCAGCGGCACGCCAACCCGACCTGGTGATCCTGGACCGCATGCTGCCCGGTTTGGATGGCGTGGAGGTGTGCCGCCGGCTCCGTCAGACCATGAGCGTACCGGTGATCATGGTCACGGCTTTGGGAACCGAAGATGACCGGATCCTGGGCCTGGAGATGGGAGCTGACGATTACGTCACCAAGCCCTTCTCACCGCGGGAGCTGGTTCTCCGGGTGAAATCGGTGCTCCGTCGCAGCATCAAGGAGTTCGCGCCGGAACCACCGGTGGAAGCTGCAGGCCTCGAACTCGATCCTGCGTCCCGGACGGTCACCCATCACGGAGTTCGGTTGGCCCTGACGGTGCGCGAATTCGACCTCCTGGCTTTCCTGATGCGGCGGCCCAACCAGGTTTTCAGCCGGGAGGAACTCATCAAGGCCGTGTGGGGATGGGACTTCGGCGATCTCTCAACTGTCACAGTGCATGTGCGTCGCCTGCGGGAAAAGATCGAGGCCAACCCCACCAAGCCGGAGTTGATCAAAACGGTCTGGGGCGTGGGGTACCTTTTCGATTCCGGCGCCGGCAACGTACCGGAGCAGGCCGACCGCGGGGAGCATGGCCATGGAGGGCAGTGAGCTGTGGACCATTCTGGCCTGGGTCCTGTTCTGGGCCGTCCTCATCGGCGCGGCAACCTTGGCCGGCCTGAAACTGCTGCGGCGGGCCTCGGTCCTGGCGCAGATCTGCCTGGTGGTGGTAGCTACGGTTGCGGTCCTGGTGGCAGGAATGGTCAGTGCGTTCAATGCCATGTTCATCTCTGCCAGGGACCTGGAAGTCATGTGGTACATCCTGGCCGTGGCATCAGCGGTGGCTGTTGCCTTGTCACTGATGCTGGGCGCGGGCGTGTCCCGTAACGCTGCCCGTTTGGTGGATGCCGCGCGGCGCCTGGGCCGCGGGGAAACCCTGGAGCACGCAGGGGAGGGGCGGGGCGCTGCTCCCGCCATGACGTCCGAGCTTGCCGCGCTGGCCAAGGAACTTGAGGCCAGCAGCCGCAGCCTCGCCGAGTCACGGGAACGTGAAGCAGCCATTGAGACTGCCCGGCGGGAATTGGTGTCGTGGATATCGCATGATCTTCGGACCCCGTTGGCCAGCATGCGCGCCATGACCGAGGCTCTTGAAGATGGCATGGCGTCCGATGTGCCGGGCTATTACCGGAAGATCATCGGTCAGACCGAGCAGATGACCGCCATGGTCAATGACCTCTTGGAATTGTCCAAGATCCAGGCAGGCACTCTCCGTCTCCGTGCTGAACCCCTGGACCTTTACGACCTTGTCAGCGATGCGCTGTCCGACCTCGCACCTTTGGCCGCTCAACGCGGCATCACGCTCGACGGCGGCGGGGACCGTGAGTGCATGGCCGTCGCCGATGGTCCCAGCCTCGCCCGGGCCGTGCGGAACATCCTGCTCAACGCCATTATCTACAGCCGGCCGGACACCGAGGTCCATGTCAGCGTCGGACGCGATGGCGTGGGGCGGAACGGCGGAAACGCCGTGATTGCAGTGCAGGACCAATGCGGGGGCATCCGCAGTGAGGACCTGCCGCATCTGTTCGAGACGGGCTGGCAGAAAGACCCCGCACGGGGAACTGCTGACGGACTGCGGGGCAGTTACAGTGGCGCGGGCATCGGGCTGAGCATGGTGGCCGGCATCGTCAAGGCCCACGGGGGATCTGTCACCGTGGACAACGTCGACGGCGGCTGCCGGTTTGCGCTGTCCCTTCCGGCAGGATCTGTCCCGGCTGCGTCCGGTCCGGTCGCGTCCGGTCCGGCGGAGATTGTCCAGCCATCTTCTTTCCCGGCCACAACCGGGATTTCAGTCGACGAACGCGCAGGAGGCGCATCATGAGCACGCACAGCAGTGTGGACAAGCCGGAAACCGACGCCCCCGCCCCAGCACGCGGCCGGCTCAGCCCACGTCTGTGGCCTGCCGCGGCCGGTCTGGCATCGGGCGGTGCCGGGATCGCGGCCGGTGAACTGACCGCCGGGCTGCTGAGCCCGTTGGTTTCCCCTGTCACGGCCTTGGGCGGAGCTGTGATTGATGCCGTGCCTCCCGGGGTGAAGGACCTGGCCGTGCAGTTGTTCGGCACAGCGGACAAGATCGTCTTGATTGCATCCATCGGTCTGGTCGCGGGGTTGTTGGCGGCGCTGGCCGGCGTTCTGGAGCGTCGCCGCACCGGCTGGGGGCTGGCGCTGGCCGGGGTGGCCGGAGCGGCCGGGCTGACCGCCGTCGTAACGCGTGCCCAGGCAAGCCCGCAGGCGGCCCTGGCCCCGATCGTCGCTGCGATCGTCACGATGCTGCTGTTGCGCATGCTCATTCGGCGGTTCATCACGTGGGCTCCCGAGACCACAAGAGGGGGTCTGCAGGGGCATGATCCAGCACCCCTGGCACGGCGAAGTTTCCTGAACGCTCTCGCCGGCACCTCCCTCGCCGCCGTCGTGGCCGGAACAGTCACCGCGGTCCTCACCCGGGCCACCGCCGTGGCGTCGGGTTTCCGCGGATCCATGACGCTTCCGGAGCCCGTTACCCCACCGCAGGAAATACCCGCCGGGGCCTCACTGTCCGTGGACGGCATCAGCCCCCTGGTAACCCCGAACCCCGATTTCTACAGAATCGACACGGCGCTGACGGTGCCGGCCATCGACCCGCCGGCGTGGAAGCTGAAGGTCACCGGAATGGTGGAGCGGGAGATCGAGATCGACTTCGCCACGCTCCTCGCCAAACCCATGATCGAACGGCACGTCACCATCGCCTGCGTGTCCAACAACGTCGGCGGCGACCTCATTGGCAACGCTCTCTGGCTGGGTTGGCCCATCCGCGAACTTCTTGCCATGGCCGGTCCCAAGGCCGGCGCAGACATGGTGCTCTCCACCAGTAACGACGGTTGGACGGCAAGCACACCTTTGGAGGCCTTGACTGACGATCGTGACGCCCTCTTAGCCGTCGGCATGAACGGCGAACCGCTCCCGCTGGAGCATGGATTCCCGGTCCGCATGATCGTTCCCGGACTCTATGGATTCGTCTCGGCCACCAAATGGTTGACCGAACTGAAAGTCACGCGCTTCGCAGACGACACCGCCTATTGGACTCCCCGTGGCTGGAGCGATCACGGCCCCATCAAAACGCAGTCACGGATCGACGTACCCCGCAGCGGCAGGACGGTCCAGCCGGGCACGGTGCAATTCGGTGGTGTGGCATGGGCCCAACACCGGGGCATCAGCAGGGTGGAGATTCGTCTCAACCGAGGGTCCTGGCAGCCGGCCACCCTGGCGGGCGGGATCTCCACCGACACGTGGTATCAGTGGCAGCTGGGCGTAGACCTCACCCCCGGCGACTACGAAGTCCAAGTGCGGGCCACCGATTCCACCGGCCAGCCGCAGACCGAGGACAAAGCCCCTGTGGCTCCGGACGGCGCCACGGGCTATCACACCATCAGCGTCAAGGTGGGCTAAGGCCCTAGTCTGGGAACGTCCGGAGAAATTCCCGGAAGCCAGCGTGTCACAACAGGAGGTTGTCCGTGCCCAGATCAGTTGCAAACCATCGCCAGGCAGTGGTGGAACTGCTGGCAGGCGCTGCCACCGCCAAGGGAAGCCACCGTGTGCCGTTGCTCGACGCACTGGGAAAGCCGCTGGCCGTCGATGTCCATGCGCCCCTCTCCCTGCCACCGTTCGCCAACTCCCAGATGGACGGCTTTGCCGTCCGGTCACAAGACATTCCCGACGACGGCGGGCAGCTCTGGGTGGCGGCGCCCGTCCCGGCAGGTGCGACACCAACAGCGCTGAAGGCCGGCTGCGCAGCCCCGATCATGACCGGGGCCATGATTCCGGAGGGGGCCGACGCCGTCGTACCCATCGAGAAGGCGAACCCCAGTACCTTCCCTGACCCCACCGCCAGGGATGCCGTCGTCGACCTTCCCGCGGTGGCTCCAGGTACATACGTACGGAACACCGGCAGCGACATCGACAAGGGTGACCTGGCGCTGGCAGCAGGCACCCTTCTGGGACCGGCCCAGCTTGGCCTGCTGGCAGCGCTGGGCCTGGCAACAGTTGAGGTCCCTGAACCGCTGCGTGTCCTCCTGGTCACCACAGGAGACGAGGTAGTGGAACCGGGCGAAGACATCACGCCCGGCAAAATTTTCGACTCCAACGGAACGCTGCTTGAAGCGTCCATGATCCAGGCCGGCCTGGATGTTGTTCGTACGGGCATCTCGGACGACGACCCTGCACGCCTCCTGGCCGTCCTTGACTCTCACACCCGGGAGGCGGTCCATCCCGTGGATGTCATTGTCACCACCGGGGGAGTGAGCAAGGGCGCCTACGAGGTGGTCCGCCAGGCGATGGCCGGCCAGCCCGTTGATTTCCTCCCCGTGGCAATGCAGCCCGGAGGGCCGCAAGGGCTGGGGACCTACAACGGTGTTCCGTTCCTCGGATTTCCCGGAAATCCTGTCAGCTGCCTCGTCTCCTTCGAGATGTTCCTCCGGCCCGCCCTGTCGGAGGTTATGGGAACTCCTGCGCCACGGCCCGTTCAGAAGGTACGGCTGGCTGAACCACTGACCTCGCCTGACGGCAAGCACCAGGTCCGGCGCGGCTCGGTGGGGCCGGACGGCATCCTTCGTATGGAAGGCGGCGCCGGCTCACATCTGGTCCATGCCCTTGCCCGTGCCAACGCGCTGGTCCAGATCCCGGCCGACGTCACGGAACTCACCGCAGGAGCCGAAGTGGAAGTATGGATGCTGTGAATGAAACTCCCGGGACAACAGAGGCCGCCGGCGGCCTGACACACCTCAGGCATGACGGCACTGCACAGATGGTGGACGTCTCCGCAAAGGCGGTGACCACACGCGAAGCCACCGCCACGGCAACCGTCCGCACGACCCCGGACGTGATGGCGCTCCTGGGCGCCGGTGAGTTACCCAAAGGCGACGCGCTCGCCGTGGCCCGGGTGGCCGGCATCATGGCGGCAAAGAAGACGCCCGAGCTCATCCCCTTGTGCCATCCGTTGCCGATTTCCAAAGTAACCGTGGATTTCCACTTGGGCGCCGACTCGGTGGACATCCTGGCAACGGTCAAGACCAAGGGCGTGACCGGCGTCGAAATGGAAGCCCTGACGGCGGCATCAGTAGCGGCGCTGAGTGTCTACGACATGATCAAGGCCGTGGACAAGCACGCCGTGCTGACCGACATCCGCGTGCTGGCCAAGAGTGGCGGCAAGAGCGGCGACTGGGACGTCTCCGGGGAACCGATCCAGGCGGCCGGCGAATGAGTGCTTGCGAGCCGAACAGTCTCCGGCGGGCCGGCGTTGTGATCGCCTCCACCCGGGCTGCTGCCGGAATCTACGCTGATGAGACGGGCCCCATCATCCTCGATTGGCTCAATGAGCACGGCTTCGAGACGTTTCCCACCATGGTGGTGCCGGACGGTGAGCCGGTGGGAGCTGCCCTCAGGGCGCTCCTGACCCAGGACCCCGCCGTCGTCATCACCAGCGGCGGAACGGGCCTGAGCCCGGATGACAAGACACCGGAGATGACGCTTCCGCTCCTGGACCGTGAAATACCGGGCATCATGGAAGGTATCCGGCGCGCGGGCGCTGCGAAAACCCCCATGGCCATGTTGAGCCGCGGCCACGCGGGAGCTGCGGGAAAGACGTTCATCATCAACCTGCCGGGATCCCCAAAGGGCGTTATGGATGGATTGGCTGTCCTGGACCCCGTGATCGGGCACCTCTGCGAACAAATGGAAGGTAGCCATGGGCACTGAAACAGATTTCGAAGTAGTCAGCGCCGTCCTCAGCCCAGAACCCATCTCGGTGGACCAAGCCATCGCGGCGGTCGAATCGGACACCGCCGGGGCTGTGGTCAGCTTCAGTGGCGTGGTCCGGAACCACGATTCCGGCAAGGCTGTGGACCGGCTCAGTTACAGCGCCCATCCCACGGCACACCAGGTCATGTCCGACGTCGTGGCCCAATTGGTCGCGGAGCACTCAGGCGAAGCCGATCAGCCCGTCCGCATCTGGGCAGCGCACCGCATCGGGATGCTGGAGATCGGTGACCCGGCGCTGGTCTGTGCCGTCGCGGCGGCCCACCGGGGACAGGCGTTTGCTGTCTGTTCCGAGCTGGTGGACAGGGTCAAGGCGCAGGTTCCCATTTGGAAGGAACAGTTCTTCACCGACGGCACCGTCGAGTGGGTGGGGGCGGGGGAGTAGGCCTGAGTCACGGTTCCTGCCGGGCCCCGGCCCGGCGGTAGGGTTAATGGCATGACCGAACAACTTGCTGTTGCAGTGCTGGGCGCCCACGGGCGCATGGGAATCGAAGCCGTGAAAGCTGTGGAAGCAGCTGATGACATGAAGCTTGTAGCCGCCCTGGGTCGCGGCGATTCCCTGGAAACCCTGCTCGACGCCGGCGCACAGTATGTTGTTGACCTCACCGTCCCGGACACCACCGAAACCAACGTCCGGTTTGCCGTGGAGCATGGCATCCACGCTGTTGTGGGTACCACAGGCTGGAATGCCGACAGGCTGGAGTCCCTCCGTGCGCTGCTGGTGCAGAAGCCGGACACCGGCGTCCTGATCGCCCCGAACTTTGCCCTGGGGTCTGTACTGGCCTCCGCTTTCGCGGCCAAAGCCTCACAGTATTTTGAGTCCGTTGAGATCATCGAGTTGCACCACCCGAACAAGGTGGACGCCCCCTCCGGCACGGCGGTGCGTACGGCGCAGCTGATCGCTGATGCACGGCAGGCAGCCGGAGTTCCAGCAAGCCCGGACGCCACGGAAACGTCGTTGGACGGAGCCCGGGGCTGTGACGTGGAAGGTGTCCGCGTCCACAGTGTCCGGCTCCGCGGTTTGGTAGCCCACCAGGAGGTCCTTTTCGGCGGTCCGGGCGAGCAGTTGACGTTGCGCCATGACTCCTTTGACCGGGCTTCCTTTATGCCTGGCGTCCTGCTGGGCTTGCGCAAGGTGGCAGCGCACCCCGGCCTCACAGTCGGCTTGGACGGCTACCTGGATCTGGGGCTCTAGGTTCATGGGAAATTTCTGGACTTCCTTGAAGAAGAACCGCACCAAAATCTGGGTCGGCGCCATCACCCTGCTATTGGTGCTGTACCTGGTGGTGTCGGTACAACGCTCCTTCCTCCTCCTCGGTGACCCCAACCTGGTAGCGAAGGGCATCGGTGCGGCCTATCTGGTCCTGCCCATCGTCGGTGCGTGGGCGCTCATCCGCGAGCTCCTGTTCGGTGCCCGCACCGAGCAGATGGCCAAGGTCCTGGAAGCCGAAGGCGGTTTGCCCGAGGACACCCTGCCCCGAACGCCCGGCGGGCGGATTGTCCGGGCTGCCGCGGATGCGGAGTTCGAGAAGTACCGCGCCGAGGCCGAGGCAGCGCCGGAGGATTGGCGTTCCTGGTTCCGGCTGAGTTGCGCCTATGACGCCTCGGGGGACCGCAAGCGCGCCCGGGCATCAATGCGCGACGCCGGGAAGCTGTTCCGCTCTCAGCCCACCGCTGCGGGACGGTAGCTGCCCAGCTTCGACGCCGTATGGGCCACCCACTCCAGCGGTCCGCGGCGCCGGAGCAAAGCGAAGCACACACCGATTGCCACGGCGCAGAGTGCCTGGGTCCAATACATGCCCTCTTCTGTCCACCCTGCAGGAAGCGGCTGGTTGGTGAACCCCGAAACCACCCACACATGGGCGGAGTAAAGGCTGAGCGTCATGGCTCCCGGCCCGCTGAGCACTATCAGGATATTGACCTTGATGCGTTCGGTCACCGTACCCAGCAGCAGGAAGAAACCCACCACTGCAGCAGCTGTTCCGCCGGTGTGCAGCAGGTCCAGCGTGGTCCCTGCATGGGGGGAAGCCGTGGCCAACCACCACCACGAACCGGTTTGCTCCAGCCCGGTCAGATTAACCTGGAGCATGCTTTCCAGCGGGTACCCGCGCGTTCCGGGGAGCGCCTCCAGCGCCGCCCGGCCGCCCCACGCTTCCATCGCAAGGAAACCACCCAGCTTCGCCGCCGCAGCCACAGCGATTCCGCCGCCTAAAAGCAGCAACTGCACCTTCGCCGTCGTGAGTGCCAACCGGCCAATCACCAGTCCGATCAGCAGATAAGAGATCCACTGGAACACCGGGTAGTAGCCAGTGAAGAAGAGGTCTGCGAGGAGGCGTGCAGGTGTCCCCAGGTCCTCGCCGTTGGGGTTGTGACCCAGTTGCAGGGGAGGAGCGGCGTCCAACAGCAAGGGCCGGACCAGGTAGGCCAGCACCGGAGATAACAGAACCCAGCCCACCGCCCAGAAACACAGTGCCTGGAGCCGGAGGCCAAGGAACGGCAGGACGCACAGGAAAAGTACGGCGTAATGCACCAGGATGACGGCGACGTTGACGTCCAGCCCTCCCAGAGTGAGACCGACGACCGCAATCACCAACGCGCGCATGGCCACGCCGCCCCTGGCGGACCAAAGATCGCTGCCTGCGCGGGGTTCCTGCTTACCCGTACTCAGCGCCAGTCCAATGCCGGCAAGGACAGCGAAGAGTGCAGCAGACCTGCCCGAGAATACCAGTCCCACATATGTCGGCTCCCACGACGGGGAGGGCCCAAACGTCGGCAGGAGGTGCGTGGACATCATGCCAAGCAACGCTGCGCCCCTGGCGGCGTCGATCCCTGTGAGCCGTGAGGAGATCTGGCCGCCGTCGCCCGCTTTCCGCGGAGGCGCAGTCTCTTGCGAAGTCATGCTGCGATGGTCTCACAGCCAACTGTGAGCTGGACCGGCGGTAGAGTCCTATGCCATGGAATCCGTCAACGCCCAGTGGGCCGGAGCATTCACCATCATCCACGACGCCGATGGCTGGCAGCAGTTCCGACGCCTTGACGGCGGACTCTTCATGCCACCGGCCACAGATGGCCTGGAGGAGCGCGCCCGGATGTGCGCCGGGATCCATGCAAGCTGGTTAGCAACGTCCGGGCACTTGATCATCGAAGCCGAAGGCCCCGAGGACGGGTCGCCCTTCGATGTCCTGGTCAACGGCGTCCTCAGGCATCGTGTCTCGGGCGCCGGCCGCGTCAGTCATGACCTCGATCTTGGCTCCATGCCGGCACAATCAACTGTTCAACTGTGGTTGCCGCAGTACGGTCTCCTCAGAGTGCTGGAGGTGTCGTTGAAGGGCGAAGACGTCAAAGCCGCCGGGGGATCCGGCAAACGATGGATCACCTACGGCAGTTCCATCACGCAATGCAGGCAGGCCGATGGTCCATCCGAGGCGTGGCCGGCTGTGGTGGCCAGGCAATACGGCTGGCAATTGCAATCCCTGGGCTTCGGCGGTGAATGCCAATTGGACCCGGCGGTGGAGAGCACCATCTGCCAGCTGCCGGCAGACTTCATTTCCTTATGCCTGGGAATCAACACCTACAACGTGGCCGCCTTTTCGGGCCGGACCTTCGCGAGCCAGGTATTGGGCTTCCTCAGCGCTATCCGGCGGGCACACCCGGAAGTGCCCATCGCGGTCATCTCTCCAGTTCTTTCCCTTCCCCGCGAGGAGGCGCCCAATGCGGCCGGGTGGACGCTCGCCGACTACAGGAAGGCCGTGGCAGATGTGGTGCGGATAGTCCGCGAGCGGGGGGATAGACGCACTCACCTGGTGGATGGCGAAGCGGTGTTTACCCAGGCCGAGGCAGCCGCCCTGATGCCCGATACCTTGCATCCCAACAATGCCGGCTACCGGCTCATGGCCGACAGGCTGGGTCCACAGTTGGCGGCCGTCGCCAACGCGCACAGCTGACCGGGCTACAGCGAGCTCCGGCTGTGGGCTGTGGGGCTGCCCGTCTGACGGGTTCGGCCCGGCCGTCGCCTTCATAGCCTTGTCTTCGAATATATGTTCGAATAGCATGGCAGGATGAACGATGATCCTACGCCACCCGAAGGTCTCGCTGGACCCATGAAAGCGATGAGTCCCGGCGTGGTCGACTTCCTGTTCAGGCAACTCGTGGCGGGCGAACCTCCTGAAGACACCCAGTGGCGCCGCGAAGGAACTGTGCTGGCCGAGCAGCCGCCAGGGGCCGAACTCGCCCGGCGGCTGTCCGAGGCGGACCTGGATTCCCTGACACCCCTGGAACTGTTCGAGTACGTACGCGCTTCCCAGCGGTTGGTGACATGGGCCGAACACCTCAAGGAGCGGGCCGTGGCGCAATATTGCTCGGAGCAACCTGCACGGACGTCCGGTCCGGCCTAGCCCGCCCGGACTGAGAGGGCCTGCTGGGGCTGGGAGCTCCCGCCGGGCCTGCAACGTTCCGCCGTGCCCACCCGAAGCTGCGCCCGCCGGAATAGGATGGCGTGGTGACTCTGATGCCCCCGCATGTCCCAACCCAAAAGCCGGCCCAGGACCTTGATGCCACGTCCGTTGAGAGCCCGCTCTCTGGCAGCGCGCCCGCTGGGCCCGGTTTCGTTGAAGTCCGGCGCCGCCCGGGAGACGAGTCCGGCGACCTGACACAGCTTCGCGCCGCCGTCGTTCAGTATGAAGCGCTGCTGCCAGGTGCAGGTGCAGGTGCAGGTGCAGGGGGAGCGGCCGTGGAAGCAAACGTCGCGGCCCATGTTGTGCTGGTGGAGCAGGCCTGCAAACGCGGCGCACGCCTGGTGCTTTTTCCCGAGCTTTCCTTGACCGGGTACGAACTCACTGCATTTGAAGTCCCCGGCGAAGCAGGAAGTCCTTCGCAGGCCGGCCAGCAATCGGCGTGGTTGACCGACGGTGACCCGCGGCTCCGACCCCTGCAGGACGTCTGTGCCCGCACGGGGGCGGTGGTCGTCGTTGGGGCAGGGTGGCGGGAGGCGGATCAGACGCCCCGGCTGGCCTCGCTCATCGTTGGCCCGGACGGTGCTGTAAAGCCGGTCTTCAAAACTCATTTACACGGGCCGGAGCGGGAGCTTTTTGTCCCTGGGAGCGGCCCGGTAGTGGTTGATGTTCACGGATGGCGGGTTGCCTTTGCCGTGTGTGCTGACGCCGCGCATCCTGCCCACGCCGTTGCTGCTGCCGAAGCGAAGGCCGACGTGTACGCCGTGTCTGCGCTGTACACGCGGGGCGATGAACTCAGGCTTGGACTGCACCTGGGCGCCCGTTCCATGGACCACCGGATGTTCGGATTATTGGCGAACCTTGGAGGGAAAACGTCGTTGGGTCCCTCTTGCGGCCTCAGCGGGGGGTGGAGCCCCGACGGCGCTGCCCTGGTCCGCGCAGCCGGTACCGGAACGGAAGTCGCGATGGTGTCGTTGGATCGGTCCCGCCTTGATGCCTACAGATCCGCAGCAGGGGAATGAGGACCATCACGCGGAACCCATTCTTGTAACGAGCCTGTGACAGGGTAACGTTTTTCTTATGTCTGACTTGCGCGCCCATGCTCCCGCCCTTGGTACCCTTCTGACCGCTATGGTCACCCCGTTCACCGAGGACGGCAAGGTGGACTACGACCAAGCCGCTGCATTGGCAGAGAAGCTTGTCCAGGATGGTTGCGATGGGCTCGTAGTGACCGGCACCACCGGGGAGACCTCAACCCTCACAGACGACGAGAATCTTGGTATGTTCCGGGCGGTCAAAGAAGCCGTCGGCGGCAAGGCTGCCATTATTGCCGGAACCGGCACCAACGACACCGCGCACTCTGTGCACCTTTCCCAGCGCGCGGCTGAGGTTGGCGTGGACGGCCTGCTGATCGTCACGCCTTACTACAACAAGCCCAGCCAGGCCGGAGTCCGCGCGCACTTCGAGACGATTGCCTCGTCAACGGATCTGCCCGTCATGCTTTACGACATCCCCGGCCGCTCCTCCATTGCGATTGCTCCTGAGACCATGATCGGCCTGGCCAAGCACCAGAACATCGTGGCCGTCAAGGACGCCAAGGCAGATTTCGCCGCCGCTACGCGGGTCATGGCTGAGACTGACCTGGTCTTCTATTCCGGTGATGACGGATTGACCCTCCAGTGGATGGCGCTCGGCGCCGTCGGCCTGGTGGGCGTCACCACCCACGTGGCCACGCGTCGCTTCCGCGAACTGATCGACGCCGTGAACGCCAGCGACCTCGCCACTGCGAGGGCCATCAACTTTGAACTGGAACCCGTCATTCGCGCAACCATGACGCGGGTCCAAGGCGCAGTAGCCGCCAAGCAGATTCTCAAGTGGCAGGGAGTCCTGCCCAACTCGGTTGTCCGTTTGCCCCTCGTGGAGCCGGACGCGGCCGAGATCGACATCATCCGCGGGGATTTGGCGGAAGCCGGAATGGACTTCAACGTCTAGGACGGTTCCGCCGGAAAGTAGCACAATATGACCCAAACCGCCCTTCCCGGACTGGTTACGCCGCCGAAACTGCCGAAAGGCACGCTGCGGATTGTTCCTCTTGGTGGCCTGGGGGAAATCGGCCGCAACATGGCCGTGTTCGAAATCGACGGCAAGCTGCTGGTCGTTGACTGTGGCGTGCTCTTCCCCGAAGAGACCCAGCCCGGCGTAGACCTTATCCTGCCCGATTTCTCCTACATCGAAGACAGGCTGCAGGACGTGGTTGGCGTCGTGCTGACCCACGGTCACGAGGACCACATCGGCGCGGTGCCCTACCTGTTGCGCCTTAAGGCCGATATTCCGCTGATCGGGTCCCAGCTCACCCTGGCCCTGGTGGAAGCAAAGCTCCAGGAACACCGGATCAAGCCGTACACCCTCACCGTCACCGAGGGCCAGGTGGAGCAATTCGGCCCGTTCGAGTGCGAGTTCATCGCGGTGAACCACTCCATCCCTGATGCCCTGGCCGTTTTCATCCGGACCGAGGGTGGCACGGTCCTGCACACCGGCGACTTCAAGATGGACCAGTTGCCGCTGGATGGCCGTATCACCGACCTCCGCCACTTCGCCCGGTTGGGCGAAGAGGGCGTGGACCTCTTCATGGCCGACTCCACCAACGCGGACGTCCCCGGCTTCACCACGGCCGAAAAGGAAATTGGTCCCACTCTGGACCGCCTGTTCGGCCAGGCCAAGAAGCGCCTCATCGTCGCGTCGTTCTCGTCACACGTACACCGCGTCCAACAGGTCCTTGATGCCGCAGAAAAGCATGGCCGCAAGGTAGCTTTCGTTGGACGCTCCATGGTGCGCAACATGGCCATCGCCGCCAAGCTGGGGTATCTCGATGTGCCGGCCGGCATCCTGGTGGACATCAAGAACATCGACAACATGCCCGATGACCGTGTGGTCCTCATGTCCACCGGTTCCCAGGGCGAGCCGATGGCTGCCCTGTCACGGATGGCCAACGGCGACCACCGCGTCGTGGTTGGCCCGGGCGACACCGTCATTCTGGCCTCCAGCCTGATTCCCGGCAACGAGAATGCGGTGTTCCGCATCATCAACGGTCTCCTCAAGCTCGGTGCGGATGTGATCCACAAGGGCACTGCGAAGGTTCACGTCTCCGGGCACGCAGCGGCAGGGGAGCTCTTGTACTGCTACAACATCCTTGAGCCGCTGAACGCAATGCCTGTGCACGGCGAAACCCGTCACCTTATTGCCAACGGCAACATCGCGCAGGAATCCGGTGTTCCGTCCGAGGGCATCATTTTGAGTGACAACGGCACTGTGATCGACCTCAAGGACCACAAAGCCAACATCGTTGGCCAAGTAGAGGTCGGATTCGTCTACGTGGACGGTTCCAGCGTGGGTGAGATCACCGACGCTGACCTGAAGGACCGTCGCATCCTCGGGGACGAGGGCTTCATTTCCATCATCACGGTCATCAACCGCACTACCGGCAAGATCGTGTCCGGACCGGAAATCCATGCCCGCGGTGTTGCTGAGGATGATTCCGTCTTCGACGAGATCATCCCCAAGATCAACGCCGCACTGGAAGACGCTGTGCTTAATCATGCAGACCACACCAACCACCAGTTGCAGCAGGTGGTGCGCAGGATCATCGGCACGTGGGTCAACCGCAAGCTCCGCCGCCGTCCCATGATCATTCCGGTGGTCCTGGAGGCGTAGCCCGAGGGCAACATGCACACCCAAGGGGGCCTGAAATCCGCGGATTTCAGGCCCCCTTGCGGTACCGTGGCACTTATGGCGACCCGTACTACCTCCACGCCACGTGGCAGCTCCAGCAGTAAATCCGGCGGCACAGGCCGAAGCGCAGCCACATCCAAAACCAGTGCCGCCGCGAGCAAAAGCGGGCGGGGCAGTACTGCCCGCACCAAGCAGGCAGCCGCCGTCGTTCCCCAGGCTCCGCTGCCACTGCGCATGCTTTCAGGTTTTTGGCAGGGGATCGGCCATGTGGTCGGCGCCGGCGTCCGCCGCATTGGGTATGACGTCAGCGATCTCGATCCCGCGGATCGCCGTGACGGCGCAGCCCTGTTCAATCTGGTGCTGGGCATCGCGATTGCCACCTTCGCTTGGTGGGGCCTGACAGGTTGGCTCCCGGACGTTGTCTACAGCGTGGTCAACGGGACCTTTGGGTGGATGGCCCTGATCCTGCCTTTCATGCTGTTTGTTTGTGCTTTCAGGTTGTTCCGGAAACCCCAGGACGGCCGCGGCAACAACCGTGTGGGCATTGGCTTTATGATCATGACCCTGGCCGGGTCGGCTTTGGCCCACGTCATCGGCGGCCTGCCCACCGTGGCCGACGGGTTCGATGGCCTCCGTAAGGCAGGCGGCATGCTGGGATTCCTCGCCGCAGCGCCGCTGGCCGCAATCCACGTCGCAGTGCCGGTGGTCCTCTACAGCCTGTTGGCGTTCGTCTCTTTCCTGATCGTCACTGCGACCCCGTTCGGGGCCATTCCCTCCCGAATCCGGGGTGCCTATGAGCACCTCATGGGCGTGGACCTCGTGGACGGTTCCGGCAAGGACGCCCACGACCGCAGCTACCTTTACGAGAACGATGCACCGACCAAGCTCAAAAAGAAGCGCAGGCGCCTTTTCGGCAAGGACGAGGAACCCGAGGCAGGCCTGGAGGGCTACGTCGGGGACGAAGCTTTCGAACATGCAATAGTCGACGACGACGAAACTCCCGAGGAGTCGGAACCGCGTGTTCCGCCGGGGGTTCGTCGCCCAACCCAGGCGGAGATCGCCGTCGGGAAGATCAAGGCAGCCCAGGGCCTGGGCGCTGCACCCGGCATCGACAACCCCACCGAAGCCATTCCGGTCATCATCCCTGACATGACCGTGCCCGCGCCCGCTGTGGCCCAGGTCCCTGCGAAGCCTGCCGGTGCGCCGCTCCCGCAAACGCCGATTCCACAGCGCACGGAGCAGTTGTCCCTCGCCGGGGATGTCACCTACACACTGCCGGCCTCGGACTACCTGACGCCGGGCTCCATTCCGAAGGAGCGCACGGAGGCGAATGACGCCGTCGTCGCCGCCCTGACGGACACCCTGACACAGTTCAACGTTGACGCTGCCGTGACTGGCTTCAGCCGTGGACCCACCGTGACGCGCTATGAGATTGAGTTGTCGCCCGGTACCAAGGTGGAGCGCGTTACCGCACTGTCCAAGAACATTTCCTACGCGGTCGCGTCGAGCGATGTCCGTATCCTGAGCCCCATCCCCGGCAAATCGGCCATTGGTATCGAGATTCCCAACACGGACCGCGAAACGGTTTCCCTGGGCGACGTGCTGCGAAGCCAGAACGCCCGCCGGACCGACCACCCCATGGTCATGGGTGTCGGCAAGGACGTCGAGGGCGGCTACGTGGTGGCCAACCTCGCAAAGATGCCCCACCTCCTGGTGGCTGGGGCCACTGGTGCTGGTAAGTCGAGCTTCGTGAACTCCATGATCACCTCCATCCTCATGCGCGCCACCCCGGATGAAGTCCGCATGGTCATGGTGGACCCCAAGCGCGTGGAGCTCACCGCGTACGAAGGCGTCCCGCACCTGATCACGCCCATCATCACCAATCCCAAAAAGGCCGCGGAGGCCTTGCAGTGGGTGGTCCGTGAGATGGACGCCCGCTACGACGACCTCGCCAACTACGGCTACAAGCACATAGACGACTTCAACAAGGCTGTCCGTGCTGGCAAAGTGGTGCCGCCTGTGGACTCCAAACGCATCATCAAGCCCTACCCTTACCTTCTGGTGATCGTGGATGAGCTCGCCGACCTCATGATGGTGGCCCCGCGCGACGTCGAAGACTCGATCGTCCGCATCACCCAGCTTGCCCGTGCTGCCGGTATCCACCTGGTCCTGGCCACCCAGCGCCCGTCCGTGGATGTGGTCACTGGCCTGATCAAGGCGAACGTGCCTTCCCGCATGGCCTTTGCAACCTCGTCCGTGACGGACTCTCGTGTTGTGCTGGACCAGCCGGGCGCGGAGAAGCTCATTGGCCAGGGTGACGCGCTTTTCCTGCCGATGGGTGCGTCCAAGGCAATGCGTGTCCAGGGTGCCTGGGTGACGGAATCCGAGATCCACAAGGTGGTGGAGCACGTCAAGGGACAGCTCCAGGCCGTCTACCGCGATGACGTTGCTGCCGAAGCCCCCAAGAAGCAGATCGACGACGACATCGGAGACGACCTCGAGGTCCTGTTGCAGGCCACCGAATTGGTGGTCACCACCCAGTTCGGTTCCACGTCGATGCTGCAGCGCAAGCTCCGGGTGGGCTTCGCCAAGGCCGGGCGACTCATGGACCTCCTCGAATCCCGCGGCGTGGTGGGGCCCTCGGAAGGCTCGAAAGCCCGCGACGTCCTGGTAAAGCCTGACGACCTCGCGGCCGTCCTGGCAGCGATGAAGGGCCAGGAATCACCCGCTGCGCCCGACGCCCACACGGCGGCCCTGAGCGACAACGCGAACTCGAACATCGCAGTCGGCGGTTATGCGGAGGACCTGGTGCAGGCAGACCTGGACAACCGGACCCAGGCCGTTGAATATTACGATGGCGCTGACGGCCCCGATGACGACGACGGTGGCGACGACGCCTGGTCGCTGACGGGACGCTAGCTTCAAAGACGTCAGCCCAAAGACGGTAGCCTAGAGGGGTGACTACAGCCGAGGGTGATAACGCGACGTCCAGCAGCTCCGATGTCTGGAACCTGCCCAACATCCTCACGATGCTCCGCATCGTCCTCGTTCCGTTTTTCGTCTGGTTCCTGCTCGCCGACAACGGCGAGAACGGCCTGTGGCGCTGGGCGGCTGTGGTGGCCTTCGCGATAGCCATCTACACGGACAAGCTCGACGGCGACATCGCCAGGGCGCGCGGCCTCATCACCAACTTCGGAAAGATCGCAGATCCCATTGCCGACAAATTGCTGATCGGCTCCGCGCTGGTGCTCCTGTCCATCCTGGGGGAACTGCCGTGGTGGGTCACCATCCTCATCCTCGCCCGCGAGTGGGGGATTACCGCCCTTCGGTTCGTCGTGATCCGGTACGGCGTTATGCCGGCTTCCAGGGGCGGAAAGCTGAAGACGGTGGTCCAGACCGTGGCCATCTTCCTGTACATCCTCCCGTTGAAGGCGATCGCCCCCTGGCTTGGTGACGTCGCCTTCTGGGTCATGATGCTGGCGCTTGCCATCACGCTGTGGACCGGCGTTGAGTACGTCATCCAAGCGCTCAAGCTGCGAGCAGCGGGGCGTCGCGCATGACGCCAGGTGACGCCTCCGTCGTTGCAGCAGCGACCTCGACGGCGGTGGTCGCCGCGGCGATCGCGAAGAACCACACGGTAGCCACGGCTGAGTCGCTCACCGCCGGAATGGTAGCCGCCACCTTGGCCAACACTCCGGGCGCTTCAGGGATGCTTCAGGGCGGAGTTGTTGCCTATCAAAACTCCGTCAAGGCCGAGGTCCTCGGAGTTTCGGAGGAGTTGCTTGCCGACGTCGGTTCCGTTGACGGTGCTGTTGCCGGAGCCATGGCTGACGGTGCCCGGCGTGCCTGCGGTGCCAGCATTGGCGTATCCACCACCGGAGTGGCCGGACCTGATCCCCACGATGGCAAAGCCGTAGGAACAGTGTTCATTGGAATCGCTGCCGATGCCGGAACGGAAGCCTTCGAATACAGCTTTACGGGGGACCGCCAGTCCATCCGCGAGCAAGCCTGCGAGGCCGCCTTGGCGCGTCTGCTTGCCGTGCTGGAGGGGGTTGGTTACCGTTCGTAAAGCAGCCGGGAACAAAAACTGATTGCCAATAGTTGTGTCATTGTGTCGCTTCGGAAGAGCCGGGGCGCCTAGGATGTAGAAACCAACCCGGTCCGCCCACCCGCGAACCGGATGAATGAGGGAGCAAGGCGATACAGATGGTAAAGCAGCCCGTATCCGTGAACGGCGTTGTCCGCTGGAAGGATGTGGGCTTGGCTGATCAGGCACAGAGCGAACAGAAGGAGCGCAAAATGGTTGTACTACGCCACGAGATCGGTGATGTACTGCGCGATGTCCGCCAGCGTCAGGGCCGTACCCTCCGCGAGGTTTCGCACAGCGCCCGCGTCTCACTTGGTTACTTGAGTGAAGTTGAACGCGGCCAGAAGGAGGCTTCTTCCGAGCTCCTGTCCTCTATCTGCACAGCCCTGGATGTTCCGTTGTCCCACATGCTCCGCGAAGTCAGCGACCGTGTGGCTGTTGCTGAGGGAGTCGCCGTGCCGGACACCGTGCCGCAGGAATTCTCCCAGCGTTATGGGCGCGATCTGGACCTCACGGACGACTTCCCGCAGGGAATGCTCTCCGGAGCCCGGTAACCGTTCCACCAGAATTCGGAGAAGGTCCCCAGCCAATGGCTGGGGACCTTCTCTTTTGTGTTCGCTGCTGTGGCCTTCGCAGCCGGAGCCCGGGCCGATCAGGCCTCGGCAGGCTTGGTGGGATCTGCGGCGATGTCCGCTTCCCGCAGAGTGACGTCCTTGAGTACGCCGTCGCCGTAGATCGCATTGAGCCGGCCCATGTAGTCGGCAAGGGTCTGGACATCTTCAAGCGGCCATTCGCCCAGGCGTTCGCGGAACACTTGCCGCCGGGCATCCTGGACCTGGTGCATCTTGTCCTCACCCTTGTCCGTCAGGCGGATGGATTGTGCCCTGCCGTCCTGCGGGTCCGCTTCCTTGTAGACCAGGCCAATGCTCTCCAGGAAAGCGATCTGCCGGCTCACCGACGGCTTGCCAACGCCAATGCACGTGGCCAGGTCGGTCAGCCTGATGGGTCCTTCCCTCCGGATGACGGTCAGCAGCCCGTAGGCGGCCGGTTCCATGTCCGGATGCACCTGGCGCGACAACTGATGGGAGATTGACCGGGCACGGCGCCAGAGCAGGCTCAGCTGGTGTTCCACCTGCTGGAGGGCGTCGTCTACGGCGTCGCCGGGCACGGCCTGACTGGGCGTGCTCTGGAGAGGATTGCTCATGGCAACCATTCTAGAGTCCGGCTCCGTGAGAGACTCTATCCGTGAGGGCAAGTGACTTTTGGCGATTGATGGACGATGAATTCGGGGCGGGCTATTCCCGGGTCCTCGCCGGCTCCTTGGTACTCGCAGGCGTGGGCGGGCGGACAGCCGTTGAGGCCCTGGCCTCCGGATACCACCCCCGCGAGGTGTGGTTGGCCGTGTGCGAAGTCCAGGATGTCCCGGCCGAACGCAGGCTGGGGCGGGACGTTAAACCGGCCTCCAGCTGAGGGCTGCACCGCCGCCCAGGCAGGGACACGCCGGGCCATTGTTCGAATATCTGTTCGGATGGGGATATGCTCCTGTGAGAGGAAAATTGATCCCGAAGGCCGCATTCCCGAGCATCCGGATTGCCCGGTTGTCCACATAGCCGGATTCGGCTCATAAAAATGTCAGCACGTCGTAATAGCGTCTGACATGACAGGAAAGCGGCCCTTCGGGCCACTCCACAGCGAGAAAGCATCAGAGGTGTGAACCATGGCGGCAACCCCGGATCGTGAAAAGGCGCTCGAAGCAGCGCTTGCCCAGATCGACAAGCAGTTCGGTAAAGGCTCCATCATGCGCCTGGGTGATGACACCCGGGCTCCCATCGAGGTCATCCCTACCGGCTCCATTGCGCTGGATATCGCCCTCGGCATAGGCGGCCTGCCCCGTGGCCGCGTGGTGGAAATCTACGGCCCGGAATCCTCGGGTAAAACGACCGTTGCGCTGCACGCCGTTGCCAGCGCCCAGCGCGCCGGCGGCATCGCGGCCTTCATTGACGCTGAGCATGCCCTGGACCCGGACTACGCTGCAAAGCTCGGAGTGGATACCGACGCACTTTTGGTCTCGCAGCCGGACACCGGCGAGCAAGCCTTGGAAATCATGGACATGTTGGTCGGGTCGGGCTCGCTGGACATCGTCGTCATCGACTCCGTGGCCGCGCTGGTACCCCGTGCTGAAATCGAAGGCGAAATGGGTGACTCCCACGTGGGCCTGCAGGCCCGCCTCATGAGCCAGGCCCTGCGTAAGATCACCGGCAGGCTCAGCCAGACCAAAACCACAGCGATCTTCATCAACCAGCTGCGTGAGAAGATCGGTGTCTTCTTCGGCTCCCCGGAAACCACCACCGGTGGTAAGGCCCTGAAGTTCTACGCTTCGGTGCGCATCGATGTCCGTCGTATCCAGACCTTGAAGGAAGGTGCGGACTCTGTTGGTAACCGCACCAAGGCCAAGATCGTCAAGAACAAGATGGCGCCGCCCTTCAAGATTGCTGAATTCGACATCATTTACGGCCAGGGCATCTCCCGCGAAGGCGGCATTATTG
This sequence comes from Paenarthrobacter sp. YAF11_1, assembly GCF_052113445.1. Taxonomy (NCBI): domain Bacteria; kingdom Bacillati; phylum Actinomycetota; class Actinomycetes; order Micrococcales; family Micrococcaceae; genus Paenarthrobacter; species Paenarthrobacter sp. YAF11_1. Next base: position 64,665 of record NZ_JBFRDF010000013.1, on the reverse strand, counting down.
ATATGGGTGTCGAGCACGGCATCATCAAGAAATCAGGCTCTTGGTTCACTTATGATGGCGATCAGCTGGGCCAGGGCATGGAGAACTCGCGGCGGTTCCTCCGGGATAACCCTGAGCTCGCCCAGGAGCTGGAGCGCCTGATCAAGGAAAAGCTTGGCGTTGGCGTGAAGCCGGAGGAAGACTCCCCAAAGCTGAAGGCCGTTGACGGTTAGGAGACGGCCGGATCCGGAGTCGTCCGTATCCGCCGATCCCGAGCCTGATCCCGAGTCCGTGGCGCGTGCCATCGTCCTGAGGCAGTTGACGATGGCGCCGCGGAGCCGGCTCCAGCTTGCCCGCAAGCTCGCAGAACGCAATGTGCCCGAGGACGTGGCCGAGGCAGTCCTGGACCGGTTCGAAGAGGTTCAGCTGATTGATGATGCTGAGTTTGCGAGGATGTGGGTCCGCAGCCGTTCGCAGAGCAAGAAGCTTGCCAAGGGCGCACTTCGTCGCGAACTGACGGACAAGGGAATCGAGCTGGAGGCGGCCGAAGAAGCCCTGTCGCAGCTCAGCGATCAGGATGAGGAATCTGCTGCTCGTGAGCTTGTTGAACGTAAGCTGCGTCCCGGTGTCGACCTGGCTGATCGGGCGGAACGGGACAAGTACACCCGTCGTCTGGCGTCGATGCTGGCACGGAAGGGCTACGCCCCATCCATGGCCTTTAGGATCGTCGGTGAGGTGCTGGCAGAAGCCGGTACCCTTGAGTAGTGAGTTTGACCATTCCTTCCCCAACAGTTTCCGCCACTCCTTCGGCTGAGCCCCGGACCTATCAGGTCCGCACGTTCGGCTGCCAGATGAACGTCCATGATTCAGAGCGCATGGCGGGTCTCTTGGAGGACGCGGGCTACGTGCCTGCGGACGGTGAGGTTGCCGACGTCGTGGTCTTCAACACCTGCGCTGTTCGGGAGAATGCGGACAACAAGCTCTACGGAAACCTCGGCCAACTCCGGCAGGTCAAGGCGGAGAACCCCGGCATGCAGATTGCTGTTGGCGGTTGCCTGGCCCAGAAGGACCGCGAAACCATCGTCAAGAAGGCGCCGTGGGTGGACGCCGTGTTCGGCACCCACAACGTTGGGGCCCTGCCAGCACTGCTGAACCGCGCCCGGCACAACAATGAAGCGCAACTTGAGATCCTCGAGTCTCTGGATGTCTTCCCGTCAACCCTTCCCACTAAGCGGGACTCTGTTTATTCGGGGTGGGTTTCCATCTCCGTGGGTTGCAACAACACCTGCACGTTCTGCATCGTGCCTTCGCTCCGCGGCAAGGAAAAGGACCGACGCCCCGGAGAAATCCTCGCGGAGATCCAGGCGCTTGTGGATGACGGTGCTGTTGAAGTGACTCTCCTCGGCCAGAACGTGAACTCCTACGGCGTGGAGTTCGGGGATCGGCAGGCTTTCTCCAAACTCTTGCGCGCATGCGGAGAAATCGAGGGCTTGGAGCGCGTCCGCTTCACCAGCCCGCACCCCGCAGCCTTCACCGATGACGTCATCGCCGCCATGGCTGAGACGCCCAACGTCATGCCGCAGTTGCACATGCCCCTGCAGTCCGGTTCGGACAAAGTCCTCAAGGACATGCGGCGTTCCTACCGATCCAGCCGGTTCCTGGGAATTCTGGACAAGGTTCGCGATCGGATTCCCAACGCAGCCATCACCACGGACATCATTGTCGGGTTCCCGGGCGAAACGGAAGAGGATTTCCAGGCGACCCTGGATGTCGTGGAAAAGTCCCGCTTCGCCTCAGCCTTCACCTTCCAGTACTCCAAGCGGCCCGGCACGCCGGCCGCAGACTTGCCTGACCAGCTTCCCAAAGCCGTAGTGCAGGAGCGTTTCGAAAGGCTGACGGCCCTCCAGGACCGCATTGCCGCTGAGGAGAATGCGCGGCAGCTTGGCCGGACAGTTGAAGTCCTGGTGACGGCCCAGTCCGGGCGTAAAGCCGAGGAAACCCACCGCTTATCCGGTAGGTCCAAGGACCAGCGCCTGGTGCACTTCTCCGTGCCGTCCGGCGCTGCTACTCCCCGTCCCGGTGACTTTGTCACAGTCACCATCACGGAGGCTGCTTCTTTCCACCTTGTGGCGGATCCGGCCACCGCCGGGGACTATGTCCTGCGCCGCTCCCGCGCCGGAGACGCCTGGGATCGTTCCCAGGCTGAGTCCTGCGGTGTTCCTTCACCGGGTTCGGCCCCGGGCAAGGCCGGGGTGTCCCTGGGCATGCCGTCGTTGCCGGCTCGTCGCGCCTGACGTCGGACCAGGATCACGTGCCTACCTCCACCAAGGACGATTCCCTGCCTGTCGTTGCAGTGGTTGGACCTACCGGTTCCGGCAAGTCGGACCTGGGTGTCAACCTCGCCCTCGCCCTCAACGGTGAGGTCATCAACGCGGATGCCTTGCAGTTCTATCGCGGGATGGACATCGGGACAGCGAAGATCAGCATGGAAGAGCGCAAGGGCGTGCCCCATCACTTGCTGGACACCATGGATGTCACCCAGGAGGCAAGTGTTGCGGACTTCCAGGCGGCCTGCCGAGGAGCCATTGCCGAAATCCGTTCGCGCGGAAAACGCCCCATCCTGGTGGGAGGTTCCGGACTGTACGTCCGCGCCGCATTGGACGTCCTGGAGTTCCCCGGCACTGACCCCGTCATCCGTAAGGCCCTGGAAGACGAGTGTGACGCGCACGGCCTCGCGCCTTTGCGAACCCGTCTTGAGGAGGTCGACCCCGTGTCGGCAGCCCGTCTGGGTGACGCGCGGCGGGTGATCAGGGCCCTCGAAGTGCACCAGCTCACCGGACGCCCCTTCAGTTCGTTCATGCCGCAACGCGAGTATTTTCAGCCGGCAGTGCAGCTCGGCCTTTCGGTGGACCGTGAGGTGCTGAGGGAACGGCTGGCTCTCCGGGTCCATCGGATGGTGGAGGCTGGTCTGCTTGAGGAGGTTGAACGGCTTGATGCTGCCGGGCTCAGGGAGGGTAAGACCGCGTCCCGCGCCTTGGGGTACGCGCAGTTCCTGAGGGTCCTGGACCGTCAAACCAACGTTGCAGCAGCGTCGGAGGAAACCATCGTGGCCACCAGGCAGTTCGCCAGGCGCCAGCTCACCTGGTTCAGGGCTGACCCCCGGATCACCTGGCTTGATTGGCAGGATCCTGAGCTCGTGGCCAAGGCTGTCGCAGCGGCTTCGAGCCGCCAGGATTGATTTCGGGCCGAACCAGCGTGGAAGGTAGCCTAGTGGCATGGATGAAACCGCCGCAGTTCCCGCCCAGCAGTCCGCAGCTGCCGGTGCTACCGTGACCGACTCAAGCCTTGCAGGGCTGACGTTTTCCAAGGGCCATGGAACGGGCAACGACTTCGTCCTGATTGCCGACCCCGGCGATGCCCACGAGATCACGCCGGAGCAGGTTGCCCAATTGTGCGACCGTCATACAGGCATTGGTGGAGACGGCCTTATCCGCGCTGTCCCGTCGCGTTTCCTCCCGGAGGGCCGCGATCTTCTGGAACAGGATCCGGACGCCGAATGGTTCATGGACTACCGCAACGGTGATGGTTCCCTCTCGGAGATGTGCGGCAACGGCGTCCGCGTCTTCGTGCACTTCTTGATTGCCGAGAAACTGGTGGATCTTGGCCCGGGCGAAACCCTGACCATAGGTACCCGTGCAGGCGTCAAGAAAGTGGTCCGTACGGCCAATGGTTACGCCGTGGACATGGGCCCGTGGGAGTTCATCTTCCCCCAGGAAGCCACCAGCAAGGCCATGGACGCGCTTGTCAGCGCGGACGGCCTGGAGGTAGCCCGCCCCGGCCTCTCAGTCAGCATGGGCAATCCCCATACGGTGGTTGCTTTGGCCGAACTCAAGGAGCTGTCGGCCACGCAGTTGTTCAAGGCTCCGGTGGTCGATCCCAGGCCTGCCAACGGGACCAACGTTGAATTCGTTGTTCCGGCCGAACCGTTGGTTGAAGACGGCGTCGGCACCATCACCATGCGCGTCCATGAGCGCGGCGTGGGGGAGACCCAATCATGCGGCACAGGAGCCTGCGCCGCCGCCGTCGCCATCCGTCATTGGGCCGGCAACACAGCGCCGAACGACTGGCACGTGAACGTGCCGGGCGGCGTCGTGGATGTTAAGTTCTTCCCCGGAGCAGGCGGTCGCGAACATGTAGAGCTCAGCGGCCCGGCCGTCATCGTAGCTACTGGGACGCTTTCCTGACCCGAATGATCCTGAAGGACTTGGACGTGCTCTCGCGGCTCACCGTGTAGGACTTGTCCAGCTCGCCGGCGAGCCACCGCTGGAGGGAGTCCGAACCGAGGTTCTTTTGGACCACCAGCCAGGCGTTTCCTCCGGTCGCCAGGCGCGGCAACCACGTCAGCAGCAGGGTGTGAAGCTCGTCCTTGCCGATCCGGATGGGCGGGTTGGACCAGATGGTGTCGAACTCGACGGCGGGGTCTACCTCGTGTGGAAGGCTGGCCGTCACGTTGTCCAGGCCCAGGGCAACCGCGTTCTCATTGGTCAGCGTGATACACCGCTCGTTGACGTCCACGGCGTGCACCTTGGCATGGGGTGCCATCAGCCCCAGCGTCAAAGCGATTGGACCCCAGCCGCAACCGATGTCCAACAGGTTTCCCTGGGGTGACGGCGGCGGAACTTCGGAGAAGAGTATGGCAGTGCCCTTGTCCACTCCGTCAGGGCTGAAGATGCCGGAGGAGGTCTGCAACTGGCGTGTGGCTCCAGCGAGTTCTACCGTGAGTGGCTTTCGGGTGAACGGTCCGGCCGGTTGGGCGGTGAAATAGTGTGCAGACTCCATAATTTGCCAGATTAGTTGGCTATCGGCGCCATGGGAAACTGCCTGCTCCAAGGGGCGGCTTGACAGTGAATGATAGTGTGAAGCGCATGTTCTTGATCTTCGAGTAATAATGCCGCAATTCGCCTGAGCACTCAGGCGTCACACGGCACCGCCCGCGATGCAGCCCGGTCTTTGGCAGTTCAGCCAAGCCGCGGTCTTTCCGCCAGGCAGGTCCCACCGGCACATCCGTTGACCCAATTTTCCCGTCACGGATGTTTTGAAGATCACACCATCCAACCCGGCCCACTGAACCGCCAGTAACTTGCGCGGGTCCAAGCAGGCCGGCAGTGCGATCTCCAGTGGCCAGGAGCCTCCGCGCGGATCCCACCACGCCAGATCACAGCAACCGCCGTCCATTCAACGGGCGGCCGTTGAGCACAGGAGGCCCTCTTTGGCCCATGCCCGTCAGCCCAGCGCGAATAGCGCCCCATCGAACAGCAAACAGCACTATTCTGGAATAGCCGAACAGTCTAAGGAGACCATGACCACCCAGAAGCACTCCGGATCCGATTCCGACGCCCAGGACATGAGTCCTGAACAAATCCAGGCCGTCATCGACCGGATTCTTTCCAAGGATGTACCTGCGCAGGCATCCGATGACGACGACGCCGGTGGTGTATTCGGCAAGGCGCAGGCCATTTCCACCCTTGACCAGGAACACAGCATCTACGACGGCGACCAGGAAGACCTGGCCGAACGTCGCGCGCTGCGCCGTACCGCTGGATTGTCCACGGAACTCGAAGACGTCACCGAGGTCGAATACCGGCAGCTGCGCCTTGAACGAGTTGTCCTCGCCGGTCTCTGGACTGAAGGGACACTGGCCGACGCCGAAAATTCGCTCCGCGAGCTCGCTGCCCTGGCAGAGACTGCCGGTTCGGAAGTCCTTGACGGTTTGGTGCAGCGGCGCATGAAGCCGGACCCCGGTACCTTTTTGGGTTCGGGCAAGGCCCAGGAGCTTAAGGACATCGTTGCCGCCACCGGCGCGGACACCGTCGTGGTGGACACCGAGCTGGCTCCTTCCCAACGCCGAGGCCTTGAGGACATTGTCAAGGTCAAGGTAGTAGACCGCACTACGCTGATCCTGGACATCTTCGCCCAGCACGCCAAGAGCCGGGAAGGCAAGGCCCAGGTTGAGCTTGCACAGCTCGAGTACCTGCTCCCGCGCCTTCGTGGTTGGGGTGACTCCATGTCACGCCAGGCCGGTGGCCAGGTGGGTGGAGCAGGTGCAGGCATGGGCTCGCGTGGTCCTGGTGAGACAAAGATCGAACTGGATCGCCGGCGCATTCGCACACGGATGGCCAAGCTTCGTCGTGAAATCGCCGCGATGAAGCCGGCCCGCGAGACCAAACGCGCCAACCGCCGTCGTAATGCCGTTCCTTCCGTCGCGATCGCCGGATACACGAACGCCGGCAAGTCCTCGCTCCTGAACCGCCTCACCGATGCCGGTGTGCTGGTGGAGAACGCCCTGTTCGCCACCTTGGATCCCACCGTTCGTAAAGCCCAGACGCCGGACGGCATCGGCTACACGTTGGCGGACACTGTGGGGTTTGTCCGTTCGCTGCCGACCCAGCTGATTGAGGCGTTCCGCTCCACGCTGGAGGAGGTGGCGGATGCGGACCTGATCCTGCACGTAGTGGACGCCTCGCATCCTGATCCTGAAGGTCAGATCGCTGCTGTCCGGGCTGTCTTTACGGAAGTGGATGCCCGCAAGGTTCCCGAGATCATTGTCCTGAACAAGGTTGATGTGGCGGACCCCTTTGTGGTGGAGCGCCTCAAGCAGAAGGAACCCCGCCACGCAGTCGTCTCCACCCGTACGGGCCAGGGCATTGCTGGGTTGTTGGAAGACATCAGCCAGTCCATTCCCCGGCCGGGCGTGCGCTTGGAGCTGCTCATTCCCTACGACCGTGGCGAAATGATCAGCAAACTGCACAGTTCCGACTCGGAAATCCTCAGCCTTGAGCACGAGGAAAGCGGAACCCGCGTTGTTGTCATGGTCCGCGAAGGACTGGCAGCCGAACTGGAGCCGTTCGTCACCAATGGTTGAGAAGGTGGCGGCGGACGCCGTCGAGTCGTTGGGGGAGAAGACCACCCTCGAGTTGTTGGACCGGGCTGTTGCCGGCATGGGCGGTCAGAGCCGTGCCGGCCAGCACGAGATGGCCAGGCATGTCACCAGGGCCATCGAAACCGGGGAGCACCTGCTGGTCCAAGCGGGAACGGGAACGGGTAAGTCCTTGGCGTACCTTATTCCGTTGATCGCGCATTCGATGGACAGCGACAAACCGACTTTGGTGTCCACCGCCACCTTGGCACTCCAAACGCAGATTGTTGGCAGGGACCTTCCCCGGCTGTTGGACACCATCAACCCTGCCCTTGAACGCCCCGTCAACGTGGCGCTCGTCAAGGGCAGGGCAAACTACGTCTGCCGGCAAAAGCTCGAAGGCGGGTTCCCCAGCGAGGAACCGTCCGAGGGACAGCTGTTCTCCTTGGGCGAGGACACCAGTGTCCCGCACTTTGCTGCGTCCATGGGGGGACCGCAGTCGCAGTTGGGCAAGGAAGTGGTCAGGCTTCGCGAGTGGGCGGAAAAGACCGCCACCGGCGACCGTGACGAACTTATGCCCGGCGTCACGGATCGGGCTTGGCGACAGGTCTCCGTGACGTCCATGGAGTGTCTGGGCGCGCAGAAGTGTCCCCTCGCCGAGGAGTGCTTCAGCGAGTTGGCCCGGTCCCGCGCAGGCGAAGCCGACGTCGTGGTCACCAACCACGCCATGCTGGCCGTCAGCGCCTTTGAGGGGCTGGCTGTGCTGCCCGAATACGACGTCGTGGTAGTCGATGAGGCCCACGAGTTGCAGGACCGCGTGACGGGCGCTGTGTCAGGCCAGTTGTCCGTAGCGATGGTCCACGCGGCCGCGTCGAGCGCCCGCAAGCACACCGCCATCACGGTGGATGCCCTCAATGCTGCGGCCGACCGCTTGGATATGGCCATAGCGGGCGTGCCCAACGGTCTTCTGCCCAGCGGGCTCAATGACGAACAGCTCGATTGCCTGGACCAACTCCGGGAAGCCACACGCGCAGCACTGTCGGATTCGAAGACGGACTCTTCAAACGCGGTCGACGGCGGCAGGCAACTCGCGCGGTCACGGCTCATGCTCATTCTGGAGCTGTGCGAACGGATGCTCGCGGCCAAGGAGAACCGTGAAGTGGTGTGGTTTTCCCGCAACAGCACGTTCGATCCCCAGCAGGGATACTCGCAACCTGACGAGACCGCTCCGGCCCTGATCAACATTGCGCCCCTGAGTGTGGCGGGACGCCTTCGTGAAGGTCTCTTCGCTGGTCATACAGTTGTGCTGACTTCCGCCACGCTGGCCATCGGCTCGGCTTTTGAACCGGCCGCAGGTGGACTTGGGCTGATTGGCGATGGAGCACCAAGCTGGACCGGGATCGATGTCGGCTCGCCCTTTGATTACCCCAAACAGGGTGTGCTCTACGTGGCCAAGCACTTGCCCAAGCCTGGCCGTGGAACCTCGCCCGAGGCCCTGGATGAATTGGAAGACCTCATCCGCGCTTCCGGTGGGGGAGCGCTGTGTCTTTTCTCGTCGCGGCGGGCGGCTGAGGAAGCCGCCGATGCCATGAGGCTTCGCCTCGACGTCAGTATTCTCTGCCAGGGTGAATCCACCATGGCAGCTCTGGTGAAGCAGTTCGCCGACGAGCCCGATACCTGCCTCTTCGGCACGATGTCGCTGTGGCAGGGTGTGGATGTCCCCGGCGGTTCGTGCCGCCTTGTGGTCATCGACCGCATCCCGTTCCCGCGTCCGGATGATCCGTTGATGACTGCCCGCTCGCGTGCCGTGGCACAGTCCGGAGGCAACGGATTCATGGCTGTGTCAGCAACCCACGCTGCCATCCGTCTGGCCCAAGGGGCAGGCCGGCTCATCCGTTCCACGGGGGATAAAGGGGTTGTGGCGGTCCTTGACTCCAGGCTCTCAACAGAGCGCTACGGGGGCTTCCTCAGGGCAGCCCTGCCGCCGTTCTGGGCGACGACGGACCGAACCGTGGTGCGGGGCGTGCTGGAGCGCCTGGGCCCTGCCAAAGCCTCCTAGAGGGATCGCAGGACCGAAACGACCTTGCCCATAATGGTGGCTTGGTCGCCGAGGATGGGTTCGTACTGGGTGTTCTGCGGAAGAAGCCATGTGTGGCCGTCGCGCTGGCGGAAGGTCTTCACCGTTGCTTCGTCGTCCAGCAGTGCGGCAACGATGTCTCCATTGACGGCGTCGTTCTGCCTGCGGACAACTACCCAGTCGCCATCGCAGATCGCGGCGTCGATCATCGAGTCGCCGGCTACCTTGAGCATGAACAGTTCGCCGTGGCCCACGAGTTGCCGGGGCAGGGGGATGACGTCCTCCACTGTCTGGTCAGCAAGGATGGGACTGCCGGCAGCGATCCGACCGACCAACGGGACCATGGCGGTGTCGCTGGCGCTGGCAAGCTCGGTCACGGCAAAGCCACCCGTGCTGCGAAGATTGGTGGGCGCTTCCACTCCCGGAATGGGGCCGCCATCGAGGGTCAATGGCATGAGGACTTCCATGGCCCGGGGGCGCTTTGGATCGCGGCGGAGGTAACCGAGCTTTTCGAGCTGGGAGAGCTGGTGTGTAACGCTCGACAGGCTGGCCAGGCCCACGGTGTCACCAATTTCACGCATGCTGGGCGGATACCCGTTGTCATTGACTGACCGCTGGATGGTCTCCAGGATCTTCTTCTGCCGGACGGTCAGGCTCTTGGGACTCTTTTGAGGCTGCTGGCTCCGCGGGGGTGCCCCGCCGCCGGTGGCTTTCGCTGCCATGTTCGCCAATGCCTTTCCATTCCGCCCGGAGTGTGCCCGGGGTCGTCGGGTCTGCAAAAAATGTCAGACCCTCCTGTTCCACTGAAACAGTGCTGTTTCTTCACTCAAACGTAGGGCAGCCACAGGCGTTTATCAAACATTTGTTCTAGCGAGTCTCGACACCGTTCGTTGATAAGTGCTAAAAATGTCTTAGCAAGGTTCGAATATGTGTTCTATAAACCTGGCGCTGACACCGGATGTTCGAACGAAGTGTTCGAACATCCGGGGTTGGACAGGGGAACGCACAGAATTGGCAGCCATGTACCGGGATCCGGCGCACGGCAATAGCTCAGAAGGGCTCAGCTCATGTCCGCAATCACTACGTTCGCTGATTTCCGCACCACTCAGGCGCCTGCGCGTCTGCGCCTGACCCGACGGGGACGGATGGTCTTCTTTGGCATCCCGGCCATGCTGCTGGTGGCTGCGCTGCTGAGCCTGGCTGGTTTTATCACGTCACCGGCCAAGGCCTCGGACTCGCAGGGGCAACTCCAGCCGCCCGTCGCCGTCTCGGTTACGGTCCAGCCGGGACAGTCCCTCTGGGGCATTGCCGGTGCCGCTGCGCCTGAACGGGATCCCCGCGATGTCATTACGGAGATCATTCAGCTCAACGACCTCCGTGGCGGCCGTATCCAGCCCGGCCAGCAGTTGTTCGTGCCCGCAAACTAGTGTGTTCCGTCCCGTGTGGGGCGGGCGCCCGGCGTCACAGTTAGTTCGGCAGTCCCGGCAGCCCTTAAACTGTGGTGGTGAGTGACCAGCTTGAGCGACTTGACCGACTACCCCTCCGGACCAACCTGCGTGGACTGAGCCCGTACGGCGCACCGCAGCTTGATGTCCCCATTTTGCTCAATGTCAACGAAAACACCCATGGCGTCCCTGCCGATGTGCAGGCGGCCATCACCGAGGCCGTGGCCGCTGCGGCCACGGGGCTGAACCGTTATCCGGACCGGGAGTTCACCGAACTTCGTGAAGCCCTGGCCGAGTACCTTGGCCACAATCTCGCTCCGGACAACATCTGGGCAGCCAATGGCTCCAATGAGGTTCTGCAGCAGATCCTCCAAGCATTTGGCGGGCCCGGCCGGAAGGCGCTGGGATTCCCGCCCACGTACTCCATGTACCCCTTGCTGGCCAGTGGCACGGATACCGAGTACGTCCGCGGGGTCAGGGCTGAGGACTACGGCTTGGACGCTGCCTCCGCTGCTGCGCAGGTCCGCGAAACCGGTGCCAACATCGTGTTCCTGTGTTCGCCCAACAATCCCACGGGAACAGGCCTGGGGCTGGATGTCGTAGAGGCCGTTTATGAGGCCGGAGAAGCCAGCCAGGCAATAGTGATCGTGGACGAGGCCTACCACGAGTTCGCGCACGACAATACCCCCAGCGCCCTGACCCTGCTGCCCGGTCGCGAGCGTCTGATCGTTTCCCGCACCATGAGCAAGGCCTTTGCCCTTGCCGGTGCCAGGCTGGGCTACATGGCCGCAGCTCCCGAGGTTACGGATGCCATTCGGCTGGTCCGCCTTCCGTACCACCTGTCGGCTGTTACCCAGGCAACCGCCCTGGCTGCGCTTAGCCACCGGGAAGCCCTCATGGCCGACGTCGAGGACATCAAGGTCCAGCGCGACCGCATCGTGACCGAGCTTCTGCGCATGGGCCTCAAACCTGCGGAGTCGGACTCCAACTATGTTTTCTTCGGCGGACTCGAAGATCCCCACGCGATCTGGCAGGGCCTGCTCGACGCCGGTGTGCTGATCCGCGACGTCGGTATTCCCGGCCACCTCCGGGTCACGGCGGGAACCGAACCGGAAACCACGGCCTTCCTGGCAGCGCTGGAAGCGCTGCTGGACGGCCGGGCGTCACAGCCCGCCTAAACTTGTCCATAGACCCAACCCACTCTTCGTGTATAAGGACGTCCCAATGAGCGAAACCGGCGCCACGCCGTCCGCTGCCCGCACCGCGCGCATGGAGCGCACCACCAGTGAATCCTCCGTCCTGGTGGAGATCAACCTGGACGGATCAGGTGTCTCGGACATCAGCACCTCGGTTCCGTTCTACGACCACATGCTGACGGCGCTGTGCAAGCACTCGTTGATTGACATGACCGTGAAAGCCACCGGCGATACCCACATTGACGCCCATCACACCGTTGAAGATGTGGCCATCACCTTTGGCGAGGTGCTGCGCACGGCTTTGGGCAACAAGGCCGGCATCCGGCGCTTCGGCGAAGCCACGGTTCCTCTGGATGAGGCACTGGCTCACGCCGTGGTGGACGTTTCGGGCCGGCCATACCTGGTTCACGGTGGAGAGCCGGCCGGCCAGGAGTATCACCTGATTGGTGGTCACTTCACCGGTTCGTTGACCCGCCACGTTTTTGAGGCCATTACGCTGCATGCCGGGATTTGCCTGCACATGAACGTGCTCGCCGGCCGCGATCCCCACCACATCGTGGAAGCGCAGTTCAAAGCCTTCGCCCGGGCGCTCCGTGCCGCGGTGGAATCCGATCCCAGGGTAGAGGGCATCCCCTCCACCAAGGGGGCGTTGTGAGCGTCCAGGTCCTTAAGGACGGGGCAGTGGCCGACACCATCGCATCGGTCAAGCCCGAGTCCCCGGAAGGCAAGCCCACCGTTACGGTGCTCGACTATGGTTCGGGCAATGTACGTTCAGCCGTCAGGGCGCTGGAACGTGCCGGTGCCCATGTAGTGCTGAGCTCCAAGCCTGAAGACGTGCTCAACGCGGACGGACTGGTGGTTCCCGGGGTCGGCGCGTTCGAGACCGTCATGAAGGAGCTGAAGGCCGTTGATGGCATCCGGATGATTGGACGCCGGGTTGCCGGCGGCCGGCCCGTGCTGGCCATCTGCGTCGGTTTGCAGGTCCTGTTTGAAGCCGGTGTGGAACACGGCACCGAGTCCGAGGGCATGGCCGAGTGGCCAGGCAAGGTGGAACTCCTGCCTGCTCCCGTTGTCCCGCACATGGGGTGGAACACCGTGGACGTCCCGGAAGGCTCCAAGCTTTTTGCCGGCGTCGAGCAGGAACGTTTCTACTTTGTGCACTCGTACGGTGTGCAGGAATGGAACTTCGATGTTGTGCAGCCCCGCATGGCCCCGCCGCAGGTGACGTGGTCCGAGCATGGTGCACGGTTCATTGCCGCTGTTGAAAATGGCCCGCTGTGCGCTACGCAGTTCCACCCGGAAAAGTCGGGGGACGCCGGGGCGCGGCTGTTGCGGAACTGGGTGGACGGCCTCAGGAAGACCCCCACTCCAGCGGCAGAAGCCTCCGAAAGCGGTGCTGCCTAGATGTGGTCTGTAGTCCTCATGGGCCTTGCAGGCGTGCTGGTAGGCGGCGGTATCTCCTTCCATCAGCAGAAGAAGCCCCGCTGGGTTTCCATCTCTTTCTACGTGCTGGCAGGCTTGTCCCTGTTGGCCGCCTACCTCCTGACGCTGCCCGGTAACTGAGCCGGTCACCAAGAACCCGCGTCAAACCTCGAACTCCAAGGACCCACATGACCACCTCCGCCCAGCCCGTTCTGGAACTCCTTCCCGCCGTCGACATCGTTGACGGCCAGGCAGTCCGCCTCCTCCAAGGAGAGGCCGGCTCGGAAACCAGCTACGGAACGCCTCTGGAAGCAGCTTTGAACTGGCAGAATGCCGGTGCTGAATGGGTTCATATGGTGGACCTCGATGCCGCTTTCGGTCGCGGTAACAACGCGGACCTCATCAGTGAGGTAGTGAAGCAGCTGAACGTCAAGGTGGAGCTGTCCGGTGGCTTGCGCGATGACGAATCGTTGGAGCGAGCCCTGGAACTGGGTGTCGCCCGGGTGAATCTTGGCACGGCAGCGCTGGAGAACCCCGAATGGACCCGCAGGGCCATTGACCGCTTCGGTGACAAGATCGCCGTCGGACTTGACGTCCGCGGTACCACCCTTGCCGGGCGCGGCTGGACCAAGGAGGGCGGCGACCTTTGGGAAGTCCTGTCCCGCCTTGAGGATGCCGGCTGCGCGCGCTACGTCGTCACGGACGTCACCAAGGACGGAACCTTGCAGGGGCCCAATGTGGAATTGCTGCGGCAGATGGTGGAGAAGACCGGAAAGCCTGTTGTCGCCTCGGGGGGCATTTCCAGCCTGGAGGATCTCCGCATCCTGCGTGAACTCGTTCCGCTGGGCGTAGAGGGTGCGATTGTGGGCAAGGCTCTCTATGCCGGTGCCTTCACGCTTCCCGAAGCCCTGGACGTCGCCGGTCGTCGCTGATGCCCCACGACGCCGGACACCCGCACGGTCACCAGGGGCACCCTGGTGCCGGGAGCCGGCACCTGCCGGGCCATATTGCTGCCGCTCTGGCCGGGGCCGGGGGAGCGACAGACTCTGCCGGCCAACCGTGGGCAGGCAGGAGCCTGAGTGGGGACGACGCCAGGATCCACAACTTTGAGGACGACGACGGAACTGCCGACGCCGGCTACGTCACCGCCCTTGCTGCGTTGATCAACGGCACCGGAACCGAGGCCGATGTTGTCGCCTCGCTGGCTACTGCACGGGTGTTTGTTCCCGTGGTTGCGCAGCTGGCCGAGGAAGCTGTTGGCGTTGACGGACTGCATGCTGACAAGCAAGCGGATATGGCATTGGTCACACTCAAGGCGCCCGATGGCCGCAAGGCCATGCCTGTGTTTACTTCGGCTGCAGCGCTCGAGGCTTGGCATGGGGACGCCCGTCCTGTGGCGGTTTACGCGGCCCGCGCTGCTCTTTCCGCGGTTTCCGAGGGTGCACAGTTGCTGGTGTTGGATCCAGGGTCGGACTTTGCGTTCGTGGTCCGCCGCCCGGCCATGTGGGCCCTCGCCCAACAGCGGGACTGGACGCCGTCATACCTTGATGATCAACTGGAGTCTGCTCTCGCTTCAACAGTGTCAGTTTTCCGGACTGTCCGCCGGCTGGAGACGCAGCCCGGCGCAGGCGTTGCGTCGCTGACGGCTGATGGACGGACGGTGTCCGGCGGTGGATCGGGTCCGGAGTTGCGGGTGGTGCTCTTCCTCGAAGATGGCCTCGACGCTGTGGCTGTGCAAACGCTGGTGGCCCAACTCAACGAGGCGTGGGCGCGGATGGAATCCTTCGCTGAGGGCGTTGACTCCATTGAAGTGAAATTGCAGCGTGCGGCGCAGGAGCCTGGGCCGCACTAACGGCAGCCGGTTCCCCGGCCTGCCCCGGGGGAACAAGAGGATTTAGCCAGTGAATTTCGCTCTCTACAAGGAGATGCTGTCCATCCGCCCTGTCCGGCGCTTGCTGGTGGTAGGCATGATCGCCCGTATTCCGCATTCTGCGGCCGGCATTCTCCTCACCCTGCACATCGTCCTGACTTTGGGCCATGGCTACGCCGCCGCCGGTGCGGCAGCGGCTGTGATGACCATTGGCATCGCCCTGGGTGCGCCGTGGCGGGGCCGAAGGGTGGACATGGTGGGCCTTCGGAAGGCCCTGATCCCGTCGGTGGTCTCCGAAACCGTGATCTGGTCGATCGTCCCGCACGTATCTTATGAATGGTTGCTGCCGCTGGTCTTTGTTGGCGGGCTCTTTACCCTGCCGATCTTCAGTGTTGTGCGTCAGTCACTGGGTGTCATGGTGGAGGGGGAGCAGCGCCGGTCTGCGTTCGCCCTCGATTCCATCGCCACGGAACTCGTCTTCATGATCGGCCCGGCCGTTGGCGCCATTGTTGCCACGAGCGGTTACTCGGCGATAGGTCTGACGGCGGTCGGGATCTCGGTTTCCGTGGCCGGGCTGTTCCTCATGTGGTTCAACCCGCCAACGCGAAGTGAAGCGGCCTGTACGCCGGAGGAGTCCGCGGACCGGGCAGCAGCGGACCTTGCTGCGGCGGAGGCGGCCATGGTGGCGTCAGCGCCTGCCCACGTGCAGGAAGCGGCATCGGAAATGGCGCCCTCAACCTCGCGCAGTGCAGCCCTCCGAAGCCGCGTCGCCAGGAATTTCACGTGGTTCACCGTCTCCGTGGCTGCTCTCTTCGCGGTGGCGGCGGGTTCAGGTATGGTGCTTAGCGGCTCGGATGTGAGCATCGTAGGCTTGCTGGAGCGCGGCGGGCACGAAAACGAAATCGGCATTGTGTTCTTCTTCTGGTGCGCCTCATCCGTGGTGGGCGGATTGATCTACGGCTCCATGAAGCGTTCCATTTCGCCCATGCTGTTGCTGTTGGGGATGGCCGCACTGACTATCCCCATGGGGTTTGCCCAGGACACCTGGACCCTGGCCTTCCTGTCACTCCTGCCGGGCTTGTTGTGCGCACCCGTCCTGTCCGCTTCGTCGGAGAAGGTCGCCGACCTCGTGGACGAGGAACGCCGCGGCGAAGCAATGGGCTGGTACGGCTCTGCCCTGACGGCCGGCGTTGCGTTGGGCGCTCCCTTGGCCGGCGTTTTCATCGACACTGTGGGTCCTTCAGCGGGATTCGCAGCCATCGGTTCGGCAGGCGTCGTGCTCTGTATCGCGGGCCTGCTTTTGACGTCGTTGCGTCGACGCTCCGCCCGCGTCTGACGCGCCAAGCAGAGGAAAGCACGACGGCGGGTCAACCACATGTGGTCGACCCGCCGTCGTTGAAACCTGTGGCAGTTGCCGGCTAGTTCACCGGACCGGTGAACTTTTCACCGGGGCCCTTGCCCGGAGCGTCGGGAATCAGCGATGCCTCGCGGAAAGCCAATTGCAGAGAGCGGAGCCCATCACGCAACGGGCCGGCGTGCTGTGAACCGATTTCCGGGGCGGCTGCGGAAACAAGGCCGGCAAGGGCCGTGATCAGCTTGCGGGCTTCGTCGAGATCCTTGAGGTCCTCGGCGTTGGGATCATCCGCCAGGCCCACCTTCACGGCAGCTGCGCTCATCAGGTGAACGGCGCCAGTGGTGATGACTTCTACGGCCGGAACTTCAGCGATGTCGCGGATCTGCTGGGAAACCCCGGCATCAGCGGCTGGGGAGGCGGCGTTTTCGCTGTAGGAGTTGCGGGAATTGCTGTCTTCAGTGCTCATACTGGTAAGCTTGTCACAGACCGACTGGAAGTCGTTATTCATGGCCAGAAGTTCACGGCCAACACCAGCAGTAATGCTCCCGCCACGTGCAATGTGCACTTGGTGGGTTGTTTCTGTAGAATTGTCTTTCAGTTTGCAAGCGGAGTTCTCTCCCACCCGCGTCAGCCGTTTCCCTCCAGGGACGTGATCCCTTTCGGGACAAGAGGTTGCCGGGTACCTGGTCGGACACGTGGGTGGCACAGCCACCCATAGTGCGTACTTCCCGTTAGGGGAGTGCAGCCGATCTTCGAGGCCTTCGATTGCACCAGCAATTGGGGGCCTTCTCTATTTGCCGGTGAAATCACCACAACCACAGGAGCTTTAACATTAGCGAGCCAAGAATCAATGAGCGTATCCGCGTCCCCGAGGTGCGGTTGGTCGGCCCTGCCGGCGAACAGGTAGGAATTGTCCGCATCGAGGACGCCCTGCGTCTTGCTGCCGAATCCGATCTCGATCTCGTTGAAGTTGCCCCGCAGGCTAAGCCTCCTGTTTGCAAGTTGATGGACTTCGGCAAGTACAAGTACGAGGCTGCAGTCAAGGCCCGCGAAGCCCGCAAGAACCAGACCAATACGGTTCTGAAGGAAATTCGCTTCCGCCTCAAGATCGACAAGCACGACTACGAAACCAAGCGCGGCCACGCACTTCGCTTCCTCGGCGCCGGTGACAAGGTCAAGGCCATGATCCAGTTCCGCGGTCGTGAGCAGCAACGTCCGGAGATGGGCATCCGCCTGCTCCAGAAGTTTGCTGAAGATGTTGCCGAGGTTGGCATCGTTGAGTCCAGCCCGCGCATTGATGGCCGCAACATGGTCATGGTGATCGGTCCGCTGAAGAACAAGGCCGAAGCGAAGGCAGAAGCCCGCCGTGCCGCCCAGCGTGCAGAAGCCAAAGCCCAGAATGAGGCCAAGGCGACGGGACGCGTGGACACCAATGGTGACCAGGCTCCCCTGACGCAGACCCTGGGTGACCTTCTTCCGGCCGGCCTGCTGGCTGGCGAGGAAGAGACCACGCAGGAAACTGTGGAGGCTCCCGAGGTTGAAACAGCCGTTGCCGAAGAGGCCCCGGTTGTTGAAGAAGCCCCGGCAGCTGAAGAGGCAGTGGCAGTCGAGGAAGCTCCTGTTGCAGAGGAAGCTCCGGCGCCTGTTGTCGAAGAAGCCCCCGTAGTCAAGGAAGCCCCGGCTCCCAAGGCTGAACCGGCCAAGGCAGCACCTGCAAAGACCGCACCGGCCGAAAAGGCTGCGGCAACCAAGGTCGCTCCGGCAACCAAGGCCGCTCCGGCCGAAAAGGCTCCGGCAGCGAAGGCTGCCCCGGCCGAAACGCCGAAGCCTGTGGTTGCGGCCACTCCGAAGCCCGCGGTTCCTGCGGTTCCGAAGCCTATGGCCAAGCCGGCAGCTCCCAAGCCGGCAGCTCGGCCCGCGGCCCCCAAAGCCGCGCCGAAGCCTGCTTCACGCAAGACCAACTAACTAGTTCAACGCCGCGGAGGCTCCGCCTCCACCGGCAAGCAACCAGCATGCAGGCCCTCGCAGGCCGGCTGCGCGAAAGAATCGCGGACTTGTCCGTGGATACGTAAGGAGATCGGTTCCCATGCCGAAGATGAAGACCCACAGCGGTGCTAAGAAGCGCTTCAAGCTGACCGGTACCGGCAAGCTGAAGCGTCAGCAGGCCAACCGCCGTCACTACCTGGAGCACAAGTCCTCCAGGCTGACCCGTCGCCTCGCAGGCGACAAGCTCGTCTTCAAGGGCGATGCCAAGGTCATCAAGAAGATGCTCGGCGTCTAAGTTCCAAGTTCTTTGGTTGCTGCCATCCGGCTGCGACCAACTACACCAAAAGCCTTCTCAGGCCGGCCGGGTTTCCGGCAGTAGCAGCTTGGGATAAAGATTTCTGAAGGAGTACGCACGTGGCACGTGTGAAGCGGGCGGTAAACGCCCACAAGAAGCGCCGGGTTGTCCTCGAACGCGCAAAGGGTTACCGCGGTCAGCGTTCGCGCCTGTACCGCAAGGCCAAAGAGCAGCTGCTGCACTCGTTCGTGTACAGCTACGGTGACCGCCGTAAGAAGAAGGGTGACTTCCGTCGCCTCTGGATCCAGCGCATCAACGCTGCATCCCGCGCCAACGGCCTCACCTACAACCGCCTGATCCAGGGCCTGAAGGCCGCTGAGGTTGAGGTTGACCGCCGCATGCTGGCCGAGCTGGCTGTCTCTGACGCCAACGCTTTCGCCGCTCTGGTGAACGTTGCCAAGGCTGCACTGCCGGCTGACACGTCCGCTCCGGCTGCCAAGGCCGTAGCTGCTCCGAAGGCTGCAAAGGTTGCTTCGGCCGCCGCTACGGCAACGGCTGTCAAGGCTGTCGTTTCCGAGAAGCCCGCCATCGATGGCGCAGTTGCCGCTGATGGCGACGAGGCTCCGGAAGGCTACGCCATCAAGGGCAACGCCGAGTCCAAGAAGTACCACGTTCCGGGTTCCACCTGGTACAACACCACCGCTGCTGAATACTGGTTCTCCACAGTTGAGGCTGCAAAGGCTGCCGGCTTTGAGCCTGCAGGTGGCGAAGCCCGCCAGCAGATCAAGAACTAGTCGCAACAGCCACTAAAGTTCTTATATGAACGAAACCGGGCGCCCGCAAGACTTTTCGATGACCAACCCCCGAGCTGATCGGGTGAGGGATGTCGCCAAGCTTGCCGGGCGCCCGGCGCGTTTAAAACGCGGACGCTTCCTCGCGGAGGGTCCGCAGGCGGTACGCGAGGCGTTGAGCCTGCATCGTGAGCGCACGACGGCGGGAGGTTCCGCCGTCGTGCATGAAGTTTTTGCCAGCGAAGCGTGCTTGGACCGCCTACCGGAGCTTGCAGACCTCGCGCAGGGTACGCCGCTCCGGCTGGCGAGTGACGAAGTTTTGGCTGCCATGGCGGATACGGTCAACCCGCAAGGGATTGTGGCGGTCTGTAGTTTTGTGGACGTGACCCTGGAATCAGTGCTGGACGCCAGTCCGCGCTTGATCGCGGTCATGTGCCAGGTACGGGACCCCGGCAACGCAGGCACGGTCCTTCGCGCAGCGGATGCCGCCGGTGCCGACGCCGTGGTTCTGACGGGTTCCAGCGTGGACATCTACAACCCCAAAGCTGTCCGATCCACCGCTGGTTCCTTGTTCCACCTCCCAGTGGTGCTTGGAGTCGATGTTGAGGATCTGGTGGTGCGCTGCAGGGAGCGCGGTATCGGTGTCCTGGCCGCGGACGGCTACGGAACCGTCAACCTGGACAAACTCCAGGACGAGAATGCTGCCCGGAGGCTCGGGAATGATTCTGTAGCCTCTGAGTACGCCCTTGAGGCGCCTACAGCGTGGCTGTTCGGCAACGAGGCTCAGGGTTTGTCAGACGACGAGCTGTCGCTGGCAGACCACCGCGTGGCTGTGCCGGTCTACGGGGCGGCCGAGAGTTTGAATCTGGGCACGGCGGCCACCGTGTGCCTCTACGCCAGCGCGCGTTCCCAACAGGGCGCCACTGTGGGGAATGTGTAAACAGTGCATCGCCGGGTACGGTAATGCTTGCGAGATCAGCCGATGACGACTCTTCTTGTCTCTTTCCTCAGTTTCCCTATCCCGAAGAGGTGAAGCTTTCGTGGCTGCAGGTGGCGGTACAAAAGCGATCGTGGCGGCTCTCGCCGCCAATCTGACCATTGCCGTTTTGAAGTTCATAGCATTCTTCCTGACGGCGTCGTCGTCCATGCTCGCCGAAGCCATCCACTCGGTGGCGGACTCCGGCAACCAGCTCCTTCTGCTGGTGGGCGGCAAGCGCGCCAAGCGGGCCGCCAGCCCGGAGCATCCGTTTGGCTACGGCCGCGAACGATACATCTATGCGTTCATCGTTTCGATCGTGCTGTTCAGCGTCGGCGGCCTTTTCGCCCTGTACGAAGCCTGGGAGAAGTTCCAGCACCCGCACGGCATCGAAGGTGACTTCTGGTGGGTTCCGCTGGCTGTCCTGGTGGGTGCCATCCTTGCTGAGTCGTTCTCTTTCCGCACGGCTATCATCGAATCCAACCACATCCGCGGCAAGCAGTCCTGGGTCAAGTTTGTCCGCAACGCCAAGCAACCCGAACTTCCGGTGATCCTTCTGGAGGACTTTGGCGCGCTCCTGGGCCTGTTGTTCGCACTCTTCGGCGTGAGCATGACCCTGGTCACGGGCAATGGTGTGTGGGATGCTCTGGGCACCGCCATGATCGGACTTCTGTTGGTGGCCATCGCTGTGGTCCTCGCGTTGGAAACCAAGTCCTTGTTGTTGGGGGAGTCGGCTACCAAAGAGGACGTCCAGCGCATAACCGACGCTTTGGAAGCGGGCGGCACCCGCATTATCCACCTGAAGACCCTGCACCTGGGGCCTGAAGAGCTGCTGGTTGCCGCGAAAATCTCCATGGAGGCCTCTGAGACCGGTGAAGAGATTGCCAAGGGGATCGACGACGCGGAGCAGCGGATCCGCGCGGCCGTCCCCATCGCGAGAGTCATCTACCTGGAACCCGACATTGAGAGGGTCCAAGCCCCGCAGGCCTAGGGGTACCTCGCCAACTGTTTAACAAAAATGGGCTCCGCAGGTGCGGAGCCCATTGTCGTTGTACGCCCAGCATGGGCATTTGCTTGGAGGTGTGAGTCCTCTGAAGGAGAAGGTGGTTTAACTTCTAGCCAATGGCAACTGCGTCATCGTGAGGTGGGGTGGGAAGGAAGCCGGAGGCAAATCCCTGCACCGAGGGACACGAACCGCATAGAAGGCATGCTGGTTGGGGTAAGCCAGCAACGGATGGTGAAGCCCGTTCCACCGAAACGGCCAGTGTGTAAATGCGGCGGCGGCAGGGTGAAAGTGAATGTTCTTATCTGGGGAGATCTGTCCCAGTGCGTCACCTGTTTGTTGGGTGGAGCGGTGCGGCTCTAAGGGCCGTCACTGATGGGGCAGGAGTCAGCTGAGGTCATAGTACCGGCGGGAATCTTCATGATTGCCGGGAAGGGCTGAACGCTGGGAATTGATGGTTTGAAGCGGTGCTTCTCGTGTGTTCCACAAGAATCGCAGCCAACCCACGGGAGTGGTGGGACAGAGAGTGAAGGAGCGAACGGTGAATCCGGGATGGCCCCTGTCTGTGCGTAGTGAGGACCCGGCGGGTATCGGGGAGAACATCAGGGATGCATCGGACCGGTGGGAGGAAGTATTCTCCCGACGGAATCTGATGATCGCGTTGAAGCGTGTTGAGCGTAACCGGGGTGCTGCCGGTGCTGACGGGTTGCGCACGGAGGAACTCCGTGCGTGGTGCTTAGGGCACTGGGCAGAAACGCGGGAGGCGTTGGACGCGGGTACTTATGCGCCGGGCCCGGTTCGTCAGGTGATGATTCCCAAATCTGACGGCGGGGAACGGAAGCTGGGGGTACCGTCCGTGCTGGATCGTTTGATCCAGCAGGCAGTCGCGCAAGTCCTGTCTCCGGTCTTTGATCCGGGGTTCGTGCCGGTCTCGTATGGGTTCCGGCCGGGCAAGAGCGCTCACGATGCGGTGAAGGTTGCCAGGACGGTGATCGGTCAAGGGTATCGGTGGGTGGTCGAGGTTGATCTGGATGCGTTCTTTGACCGGGTGAACCACGACGTGCTGATGGCCAGGGTTGCGCGGAAAGTGAAAGACAAGCGGCTCTTGAAGCTGATTCGGCGCTATCTCGAAGCGGGAATCATGGCTGATGGGGTGCGGCAACCGACGCAGGAGGGAACCCCGCAGGGGTCACCTTTGTCGCTGTTGCTGTCGAACATCATGCTGGACGATTTTGATCAGGAGTTCTGGGCTCGGGGGCACCGCTTCGTGCGGTATGCCGATGACATCAGGGTCTTTGTGAAGTCCGAGAGAGCCGCGGAACGGGTGCTGGACCAGGGCACGAAAGTTCTGGAGAAGGACCTGAAATTGAGGGTCAACCGGCAGAAGTCCACGATCAACCCGGCAAACGTAGCTACATTGCTGGGTTTCGGGTTCTACTTCGTCAAGGGCGGGGTGAAGACCCGGATCGCTCCGAAGGCGTTCAAACGCATGAAGGACCGCATCAGGGAACTGACCTCGCGCAAATGGAGCATCTCCATGGCTGACCGCATCCAACAACTGAACCGCTACATCCGGGGATGGATGGGCTACTTCCGGCTGTCACAGACACCGAAGAAGTTCGCCGCCCTCGATAAATGGTTCAGACGAAGGATGCGCCAAATCCGCTGGAAGGAATGGAAACTCCCGCGAACTCGGGTGGCAAATCTGCGGCGTCTTGGGATCAGGCCGGACCTGGCCTACCAATGGGGCAACAGCAGCCGAGCCTACTGGCGGGTCGCGAAGTCGCCCATTCTTCACAGAGCCCTGCCAGCCGAGTACTGGGCAGGGCACGGCCTCATTTTCTTTCGCGCTGCGTGGGACCGCTTTCAAACGACCTAGCGAACCGCCGTATGCGAGGCCCGCACGTACGGTGGTGTGAGAGGTGGGACGGGAAACCCGTCCCACCTACTCGATTCACTTTGGCTATTCAGGCTTTGCTGCCTGGGACACTGAGGATCGGATCAGGTGGCGAGTGGTCGTTTGCGTTCCAAGAGGCCGCTGAGCAGGGCCACGCCCAGGCCCAGAATGGCCAGTACCGCGCCTACAAGCGCGGGCGCTACGTAGCCCCAACCCCACGCGATCACGGTGCCACCCAGGAAGGCTCCGAGGGCGTTGGCGATATTCAGGGCCGAGTGGTTCAGCGACGACGCCAGGGATGCGGCTCCCGGGGCAGCGTCCAGAAGCCGGGTCTGCAGTGCGGGGGCCAGCATCGAACCGACGCCTCCCACAACGAACGCCATGATGAACGCCGCCCATGCCCAGTGCGCCGCAATGGCGTAGACCACCAGGGCTACGGCGATGCCCGGCATGACCCAGTAGATGGTGCCCATGACGGATTTGTCGGCGATGCGTCCGCCCACGATGTTGCCCACCACCATGCCTAGGCCGTAGAGGGCCACGACAGCTGGAATCAGGCTCTCGGGGATTCCAGCCACCGAGGTCATGGTGTGGGCAATGTAGGTATAAACGGCAAAGAATCCGCCGAAGCCGATGATGCCGATGAGCAAGGCCAGCCACACCTGCAGGCGCTTGAGGGCACCAAGTTCACGACGGATGCTGGCGTCCGGGTGGGCTGCTTCGAAGGGCACGAACTTCCACACCATGGCAACGGTCACGAGCCCGATGGCACCAACAATGATGAAGAGAAGCCGCCAGCCAAAGGTTTGTCCCACCCAGGTGGCCAAGGGCACGCCGATAACGTTGGAAACTGTGAGGCCGGCCATCACCATGGAGATCGCCCACCCGCGCTTGGTTGGAGCAACGAGCCCGGCGGCGATGACGGCGGCCACGCCGAAGAAGGCCCCGTGCGGAAGTCCCGAGGCGAAGCGGGAGAGCAGCATGAAGCCGTAGTCGGGTGCGATGAAGGATGTCAGGTTCGCCAGTGAAAGGAACAGCATGAGTCCCAAGGCGAGGTGCTTCTTGGGGAGCTTTGCCCCGAAGGCGGCGAAGATCGGTGCGCCGATGACCACGCCAAGGGCGTAGGCCGAGATCAGGTTTCCTGCCTCGGGTGTGCTGATGCCGAGTCCCTCCTCCACTTCCTTCAGGAGGCCCATCATGGCGAACTCGGTGGTACCTATGGCGAACCCGCCCATGGCCAGCGCCAGAATGGCCAGGCCAAGGTGGCGCCTTGTTGCTTTAACGGCGGTGGGCGGGGACACAGTGGTAGTCATAAACCTATTTCTTGAGGGTGCCTTGCGGGCTGGGGGAATGTGGAGAAAATCCGATATCAAGTTTAGTCCCGTGGCTTGTCCTTGACGCAGGAATGTGACGATGCCCATCAAACGGCCGCCCCTAGACTGGGGGAGTGACTGCACTGATAAACGTTGTTGGCGCTGCGATCGTCGACTCCCTCGAAGCACCCACCCGCCTTCTTGCTGCGCGCCGCTCAGCACCACCGCAGTTTGCCGGTATGTGGGAATTTCCCGGGGGCAAGGTGGAAGCCGGGGAGACTGCCGAGGCAGCCCTGCACCGCGAATTGGCCGAAGAGCTTGGCATTGAGGTTCAGCTGGGACACGAGTTGGAGTCAGGTCAACCGGAAGGGTGGGTCCTGAACGAACGGGCCGCCATGCGGGTCTGGTTTGCGGAACTGACAGCCGGCGAGCCCGCTCCGCTGGAAGACCACGACGAACTGCGGTGGGTGTCACTGCTGGGCGGCGACGAGGCTCTGAGCCTTCCCTGGATCCCGGCGGACTTCCCCATTGTCAGGGCTCTGCTGGACCGCGTAGTCGCACCTGCTTAAGAGGGTCAGCTTAGAACAGTGGCTGCTGTCCAGGAAGTGTGCCTGCGCCCACTTCAGGGGCAGAAGATTCCCGCGCCGGGCGGGCGTTGCGGTGGCTGAATCCTGAGGTCCGGGTGTAGCCGTACTTCGCTTTGAAGTGGGTGATGCGGCCGGTCAGCCAGGTGCTGTATTCCTTGGATACGTAAGAGCCTTGGCCGTAGAGGCGGCGGTACTTGCCTGCGAGTTCGGGGTGCTGGGCCGCCAGCCACTGCATGTACCACTCCCGCGTTCCTGGCTTCAGGTACAGCGCTCCGGCGGTGACGCCAGTGGCGCCGGCTTTGGCGAGTTCGCTGAACAAGGAATCGAGGGCCTCGTCAGAGTCCGTCAGCCACGGCAGGATGGGCATCGCCATGACGCCGCAACCCAGTCCAGCATCCCGGAGCCGGGAAATCAGTTTGAGCCGCGCCCTGGGCGAAGGGGTGYCGGGTTCCACAAGCTCAGCGAGATCTTCATTGGTCATGGCGAGCGAGATTCCGAGGTCCACTGGCACCATGGTGGCAGCGTGCTTGAGCAGGGGGATGTCCCTCGCCAGCAGGGTGCCCTTGGTCAGGATGGAGAATGGTGTGCCCGAGTCCGCCAGTGCCCGGATGATTCCGGGCATCAGGGCGTAGCGGCCTTCGGCGCGTTGGTAGGGATCGGTGTTGGTCCCCAAGGCCACCTGATGCCGTTCCCAGGACGGTTTGGCGAGTTCCCTGCGGAGGACTTCGGCTGCATTGATCTTGACCACCACTTGGGAATCGAAGTCACGCCCGGCGTCGAACTCCAGGTAAGTATGGCTTTTGCGGGCAAAGCAGTAGACGCACGCGTGGCTGCAGCCGCGGTAAGGGTTTACCGTCCACTCAAACGGCATGGCAGAACCCGAAGGCACCTTGTTGAGCACTGACTTTGCGGTGACCTCATGGAAGGTGACTCCGGAGAATTCGGGTGTTGAGATGGAACGCACCAGCCCGGCCAGCGGCAGCAAGGCATCCATGGCCGGGGCAGGGCCTGGAGCTGACATGCCGCCATCGTCGGACGCCGGCCCACGGTTGGGTGAAAGTGCTTGTGCGTCCCATCTCATGGACTCCATTCGAAGGTATGTTCGAATAAATGTCAAGGACCCCCACAGCGAATTGCCACAAGCCGCGGGCTGGGCGTTGCTAAGGTTGGCCCATGATTCTGCTGACTGGCTTCGAACCGTTCGGCCGGGACGATGTCAATCCGTCCTGGCTCGCCGTGCGCCGCGCACAGGACATCCTCCGGGCTGAAGGCCTGGCCGTCGAAGCCCGGGAATTGCCGTGCGTTTTTGGCGAGTCAGCCCAAACACTCAGCGAGGCAATAGCCACCACTAGGCCAGCGCTCGTGATCTGTGTGGGCCTGGCTGGCGGACGCGCACGGATATCCCTGGAACGAGTGGCGATCAACTGCGATGACGCCCGGATCCCCGACAACAAGGGCCAGAAGCCTGTGGACGAGGAAGTGGTCCCCGGCGGCCCGGCAGCGTACTTCTCCACCTTGCCCATCAAGGCTGCGTTGCGGGACCTCCAGATTGCTGGAATCAAGGGCGAAGTTTCGCAGTCGGCAGGAACCTATGTGTGCAACCACCTTTTCTACGCCTTGATGCACCTGCTGGCATCGAGCCCAACCATCCGCGGCGGCTTCGTGCACATCCCCTATCTCCCGGAACAGGTGTCCCCGGAAAGCGATACCCCGTCTATGCCCCTGGAATCCATGGCGGAGGGTCTTGCCGTCGTGGTACGGACGGCCTTACGGACGCAAGTGGACGCTGCCTTCAGTGCTGGCGCCCTCCACTAGAGAAGTTCCCATTCCACGGTGACGCTGGCCGTGACGGAGGACTCTCCGGCCTCAACAGGCATCGATTCAGCGGAGAACGATGCCCTGACCATCCCGCCCAAGGGGATGGGGGCGCCATGTGCGGGCTCCTGGGCAATGGATTTCACCTGCCCCAGCCGGGCAGAAGCCAGCGATGCGTACTGTTGTGCACGGGCCAGTGCGTCCAGCCACGCCGCTTCCTGTGCCTGTGCGGTCACCGAGGTTGAATCGGCGAAGCCTTGCTCGATCCCATTGATCCTGATGTCGTCGCCACCGGCCGCAACGGCGGCCCCGATGGCTGCCGGCGCGTCAGCGTGCGAGCGAATTCCCACCTGCAGGGTAGTGGATGCTACATATGCCGTGACCTTCTGGCCTTGTCCTTCCACCCACACCAGCTCCGCCCGAAGGTTCAGGCCGCTGGTCCGCAGGTCGACGTCGGTGACGCCGCCCTCGCGCAAACTGGCCGCGACAGCCCCGGCTGCCTGACCGGCGTCGTCATAGGCCTTGGCGGCAGTGTCCCGGCGCGTTTCCACGCCGAGCGTCAAAGTGACCATGTCCGGAACTGCTGCGGCGCTCGCAGTCCCCGTAACAGTGATGGTGCGTTTCATGAGGCCTCGATTCCGTTGCCGGCAGGTTTGTCCCGCCGATGGTGGTCAGTGTCAATGTATCCGCCGGCCGCGAGCCCCGCCTGGCGCTCGAAGAAGTTGTTCGACGCCGGGTTGCCGCTGCGGAGCATGGACCAGCCGGCGGCGATGCCGTAGAGGGCAAGGAACGGCAGGCCCAGGCAATAGGCGTATTGGGTGCTGTGCCGTTCCTCGTGCCCCAGCAGCACGGCATTGCTGCCTGCCATCCCGTGGGGTGCGCGGTACAGAATGACGTTGCCCAGCGTGAACGCCCCGGCGTGAGGGAGCTTCCAGCGATAACCAGCCGCGATCAGGAGTCCGCGCGGCCCGCGCGACACCGTGGTTCGGGATGCGACGGCGACCACCAGTCCCAGCGGCGTGGACAGGTTCGCGACATTGGCGAGCTGCCGTAAGCGTTGCGCGGGTGTCATGAGGCCAATGCTAGACCCGCCGTGTATGGCACGGCGCGGACGGCAAGGTTACGCTGATCGGGCACCCGCCGGTGCAGGGGGAACCACTATGGGGGAAGAGGATTAATGAACGCGAAACGCGCCATGGGCGTCATCGGTGTCCTGATCGCGGTGATGGTGGCTTTGACCGGTTGCGTCAAGCTCAACATGTCCGTCAAGGTCAACAACGAAAAAAGCGTGGACTACGAGGTTGTCTACGCCATTCAAAAAGCCGTACTGGGGGATAAGACCTTCGACGAGTTCATGGACTCGAACGGAAGCGGCGGCGAAATGGACATCCCCGAAGGTTCCACGGTGGTGGACTACGAGGACGAGAAGTACAAAGGCAAGCGCATCACCGCAGCCAATCTCGATCCTGCCAAGCTCGCAGAGTCCTCCAGTTCCGAAAATCCCTTCCAGTTGAAGAAGGAAGGCGATTTCTACGTCCTGACCATGGGTGGCGTGACGGGTGCCGACAATGGGGATCCGTCGGCGTCAAACATGGCAAAGTCCATGTTCGACGAAGCCTCCGTCAAGTTCACCTTCCCGGGCAAGGTTGTTGAGGCCCAGGGTGCCACTGTGGAGGGGAACACCGCGACGTTCGACATGTTGTCCGTGAAGGAATCAGTGGTCCAAGCCAAGGCCGAAGCCAATGCGGGCGTCCCGATGTGGATCATCTGGATCCTGGTGGCCGTGCTGGTGATCGCCGCTGGGTTGGTGCTCCTGTTCGTGCTGCTGCGCAGGAAGTCCGCGCAGCAAACGCCCGCGCTCGCAGGTGCTGCGCCCTACGCCCAACCGGCCGACGCGCTCCACCCAAGCGCCTACCCCCAGCAACCAACGCAGTCACCTCAAGCGGACTGGGCAGGGCAGGGCTACACCCCGGGGGCGCCGCCGGCCCAGGTGCCGCAGCAGCCTGTTCCCCAGCCCCCAACGCAGCAGCCGCCGGCGACGCCACCCGTCCAACGGTACGACGACGGTCAGTCGCCACCGCCGCCGCCGGCACCGCCCGCCTAGGGCCGGAGGGCACTCATGGCGACTTCCGTCGTCGTGCCGTTCACATAGCGGGACGCGCCTTGCTGGGTTAAATCCCGTCCGTGACGTTCAACTAGACTGGAGGGTAGTGCCTGCCGCCCGCGGCAAGCACTGCCCTTTCGTTTTGAAGGCCTGCCTTGCCGGCCGCTCCCTACTCGTAGCTAAGAACAGTAGATGACTGACACTTTGCCAGGCGCTGCCATCCCGAACCCGCTGGATGAAGCCGCTATCACCGCCGCCGTCGAGGACGCCATTGCCGCAATAGCGGCAGCCTCCTCCCTCGAAGAACTCAAGGCTGTCCGCCTCGCCCACACCGGCGAGAAGTCGCCATTGAGCCTGGCCAACCGTGAAATCGGTGGGCTCGCCAAGGAGCACAAGGCTGCGGCCGGCAAGCTCATGGGGTCCTCCCGTGGCCGCGTTAACCAGGCGCTCGCAGCCCGGACCGAGGTTCTGGAAGCAGAGAACGACGCCCGCATCCTGGTAGAAGAAACCGTGGATGTGACGGCCGCTCCGCGTCGTCGCCGGGCAGGTGCGCGCCACCCGCTGTCCACGTTGCAGGACCGCGTCTCGGACATCTTCGTTGGCATGGGCTGGGAAATCGCCGAAGGGCCCGAGGTGGAGTCCGAGTGGTTCAACTTCGATGCTTTGAACTTCAAGCCGGACCACCCTGCCCGCGAAATGCAGGACACGTTTTTCGTAGAGCCTCCTGAGGCGCACTTGCTGATGCGTACCCATACATCGCCCGTGCAGGTCCGCTCCATGCTGGAACGTGAAGTTCCCATCTACGTGCTGTGCCCCGGCAAGGTGTTCCGCACTGACGAACTCGATGCCACGCACACGCCTGTCTTCCACCAGTTCGAGGGCCTTGCGATTGACAAGAACCTGAGCATGGCGGACCTGCGCGGCACGTTGGAGCACTTCGCCCGCCAGATGTTCGGCGACGAAGCTTCCATCCGGCTGCGCCCCAACTACTTCCCGTTCACGGAGCCTTCCGCCGAACTGGACATCTGGCACCCGGGTGCCAAGGGCGGTCCCCGCTGGATCGAGTGGGGTGGCTGCGGCATGGTCAACCCCAACGTCCTCCGGGCGGCCGGGATCGATCCGGACATCTATTCAGGTTTTGCTTTCGGCATGGGCATCGAGCGCACGCTCATGTTCCGCAACGAGGTCGGCGATATGCGCGACATGATCGAAGGCGACGTACGTTTCAGCGAGCACTTCGGGATGGAGATCTAACAGTGCGTATCCCACTTTCCTGGCTGCGTGAATTCGCGCAGGTTCCGGCCGATGCTACGGCCGAAGACGTCATGGCTGACCTGGTCAAGGTTGGCTTTGAAGAAGAAGAAGTCCACCGTCCCACGGATGAACTGACCGGCCCTGTTGTGGTTGGCCAGGTTCTGAGCCTGGACAAGGAACCGCAGACCAACGGCAAGACCATCAACTGGTGCCAGGTCCGCGTCGTTCCCGAGGGTCAGGAGCAAACCCTCACCGGCAAGGGCATTGATCCTTCCGGCGTGCAGGGCATCATTTGTGGTGCGCACAACTTCGTTGAGGGCGACAAAGTGGTTGTCACCCTCCCCGGCGCAGTGCTGCCTGGAAACTTCCAGATCTCTGCGCGCAAAACCTACGGTCACCTGTCCGCGGGCATGATCGCTTCCGTCCGTGAGTTGGGCATAGGCGACGACCACGACGGCATTCTGGTCCTCTCAAGCATCGGCCTGGACCCGGAAATCGGCACCGACGCGATGGAACTCCTGGGTCTCTACGATCAGGCAGCGGAAATCAATGTCACCCCGGACCGCGGCTACGCCTTCTCCATCCGTGGCGTAGCGCGCGAGTACGCCCACGCCACCGGAACCACCTTTGTGGATCCGGCGTCGAAAGTCACGGCTCCGGCCACCCTGCAGGGTGGCTACGGCGTCAAGCTCAACGACGACGCTCCCATCTACGGCAGGCCGGGCTGCGATCGCTTCGTGGCCCGCACGGTCCGTGGTGTGGATGCTTCGCGTCCCACGCCGCCGTGGATGTCCGCCCGCCTTCGATTGGCCGGCGTTCGGTCCATCTCGCTTCCGGTTGATATCTCCAACTACGTGATGCTGGAGCTCGGCCAGCCGAACCACTGCTACGACCTCGACAAGCTCGCGGGCGACATCGTGGTGCGTCGTGCCGTGGCGGGGGAGAAGATCACCACCCTCGATGACAAGGAGCGCACGCTCGACGTCGAGGACCTGCTGATCACTGATGATTCGGGTGCCATCGGCATCGCCGGGGTCATGGGCGGTGCCCACACTGAGGTGTCCGATTCCACCACCAACATCCTGGTGGAAGCCGCCCACTTCGACGAAGTGTCGATCGCCCGTTCCCGCCGCCGCCACAAGCTGCCGTCCGAGGCTTCCAAGCGCTTCGAGCGCGGGGTGGATTGGCACGTCGCCAACATTGCCGCCCAGCGTGTGGTGGACCTCCTGGTGGAGCTCGCCGGTGGCACGGCAGATGAGGCCGGGACCGACGTCGGAACCGCTCCTGACGCGGTCACCATCGAACTGCCGGCAGAGTTCGCCGCTGCCCGGATCGGCATCGACTTCACTGAAGAGCAGATCACCACCTCGCTGGTGGACCTTGGGACCACCGTGGAGAAGACCGCCACTGGCTACCTGGTGACGGCTCCAAGCTGGCGCAACGATCTTGAAACCAAGGAAGACCTTTCCGAGGAAATCGCGCGGCTGGTGGGCTATGACAACATCCCGTCCACCCTTCCGGTGGCGCCTCCGGGCCGTGGCCTGAGCCGCAGCCAGCAGCAAAAGCGCCGGGTTGTCCAGGCGCTGGCTGATGCCGGACTTACCGAGGTGCTGTCCTACCCCTTCGTCTCCAAGGCAGCCAACGACACGTTCGGTGTTGCTGCTGAAGGAGCGGCGCGTCCGGCGTTGAAGCTGGCGAACCCGATCAGCGAAGAGCAAGGTTTCCTTCGCACGTCCATCCTGCCGGGCCTGATCGAGGTTGCCCGCCGTAATCACTCGCGCGGATTCCGCGATCTTGCACTTTATGAGGCCGGTTCGGTCTTCCTCCCGGGCGAAACGCTGGGCACGGATTCCATTCCGCCGCTGGGCGTCAAGCCTGCCGATGAGGTTCTGGACGGACTGTACGACGGCGTCCCGCACCAGCCGCTGCACATCGCCGCTGTTTTCACCGGCCATGATTCTCCTGCCGCGGCCACGCACACACCCCGTGCGTGGGACTGGGCTGATGCCTTGGACGTTGCCCGCCTCATTGCCGACGTGCTCGGTGTTGAACTGGTAGTCAGCCAGGGCAGTCACCAGGCCTTCCACCCGGGCCGCGCAGCCCAGCTCGCGCTGCGCAACGGAGATGTTGTTGGATACGCAGGTGAGCTTCACCCGAAGCTGCTGGCTGCACACGATATGCCTGCACGTTCAGTGGCGCTCGAGATCAACGTGGAAGCACTATTCGAGGCTGCTGCGGACGTGATTGTGGCCAAGCACATCTCCGGGTTCCCTGTAGCGACGCAGGACGTTGCCTTGGTTGTCCCGCAGGACGTGCCGGCGGACCAGGTCCTCTCGGCACTGCGTGAAGGTGCTGGCGAACTCCTCGAAGACGTCGCGTTGTTCGATGTCTACGTGGGTCCTGGCATCGAGGAAGGCAAGAAGTCACTGGCCTTCGGCCTCCGCTTCCGTGCGGATGACCGCACGCTGACGGCGGATGAGGCTTCCGAAGCCCGTGCCGCCGCCGTTGCTGTTGCCGCCGAGCGCTTCGGAGCCGTCCAGCGCTAGCACTCCGTTTATCGAGTGAATCCCCGGGACCTGATGGTTCCGGGGATTTTCTTTTTATTGAGATAGAGCTCCCAGCATCTTGACAGACCATTCACGCATGTATGACAGTTTTGTCATGCACATGTGAAACATGTGTATCACATCCCTCGCACGGTTCTCCTCTGAGCCGTCCCTTGAAAGGTACCCATGAAGAAGCAGAACGTTGCTTTGCTTGTTGGAGCTGCAGTGATGGCTCTGACGTCCTCGCTTGGTGGAGCCGCTGTCGCGTCAGAGTCGACGCCGCAAGTAGCCGCCGCCGAGGTCCAACCTGTTTCGCACACCGTGAACCCGTCGCAGGCTTCGGGATCCGCCGCGTCGCCGCTGGCAGACAAGTACACGATTGCCGCACCTTCCAAGAATGGCGGAGCGTCCACGGACTCAGTCATTGGTGCTGATGGCCGCGTCCGCATCACCAACACCACGGCGGCACCGAACAGGTCCATCGTTCAGATCGAGTTCAACGGCGGCTACATCTGCTCCGGTGCGTTGATTTCCGACGACACTGTGCTGACGGCGGGTCACTGTGTCCATGAGGGTGGAACAGGCTCCGAGGCCGACTACTCCTGGGGCGTCAAAGTAGCTCCCGGCCGGAACGGCTCTACCGACCCCTACGGCACCTGTGGTGCTACCAAGATTTACACCGATCAGCGGTGGATCGATTCTGCCAATACCAACGCTGACTGGGGCGTCATCAAGCTCGACTGCACCATCGGCAACACCACTGGCTGGTTGAACTACACCGGCACCACCGCCAGCCTGAATGGCACCAACGTGACCGTTCGTGGTTACCCGGGCGATAAGGCTTTCGGCACGATGTGGTCCATGACCGGCCCCATCGAGACCACCACCACGGAGAAGGTCTACTACAAGATGGACACCTACGGCGGGCAGAGCGGTGCACCCGTCTACAACAGCTCTAACACCATCATGGCCATCCACACCAACGGCGGAAGCTCCAACTCGGGCACCCGCATCACGCCCACGCTGGCGAACTACCTGACGTCGGTGAAGTAGCCCGCTTGGGTTAATCCAGCCAGCAGTGTTCCCCGCAGCAGATTCATGGCTGCGGGGACGCGTGCTTTGGCGCATAGAGGAGCCCGCCAAGCACAAGCTACATTTTGCAGGGGACAAAGTTCTCTATGGGGTAACGGGTGTGTGGATTGGCCCGCGGGCGACCTTCCCTTGGCTGACCACGTTCTTGGCTAGGCGCGACCCACCCCTGTTAGACTCGGGCGGTGAAAGCTGCCGCAATTTTGGCGTTTCCTCGCCGCTGCTTCAGGGCGCTCCTGTCATTGCAGGGGGTTGCATGAGTCGAAACTCATTTCCGTCCAACTCTCATTGTCACGGGTTCTCTACCGGAGGAGACTATGAGGCTACGGCATCCCATCTCGGACCGCCTGCGAGGCCACCCGGCTGCGGGGCCTCACAGTAGCTTGTAGTGGCCTGGTGGATCAATGAGTTCTATGACACCCATCGAAAAGGCCGCTCAGCGGTCACGCCATCTCTTGCCCTTGCTGACTATCGCACTGATTGGATGTCTCGGCGGGTGCGAGTATGAGTCCTACGACGAATCCCTGCCGTCTGCCAGTTCTCCGATGACGGAGGCTCGCACCGTCCCACCGCTGCCTGAGAATCGCGACCCTCGCACGGTCCCGCCGCTGCCGAAGAGTGGCGATATCGATGCCGGCACGTATCTAGTACCCGTCGACGGCTACAAGGAGCCTTTCGAGATCACCGTTCCAGGCGGCTGGTCTGCTCTCGACGGCAACAGCCTGGGCAAGGATGACCCGGAACACCCGGCTGAATGGGCCGTCCACCTGACTCTTGGGTCCGCGTTCTATGTGTCGATGGACGCATGCAACTGGAGGGGTGCCCTTGCCGATGTCGGTCCTGCGGACTGGGCCTTCACTAGGGCTATGGCGGCGCAATCGTCAACGGCAAGCACTCCTCCTGTCAAGATCATGGTGGGCGATTACCCCGGCTTCGAGTTCGACCATTCCGTCGAGGGCGACGTGGACATCCCGGCCTGCGACAGCGGCAAGTTCTGCATCCACTCAGAAATGATGTACCACTGCACACACTGGTACTCGACTCAGAATGAACACGAGACCTACCGGGTGGTCGACCTGAACGGCAAGCGGGCTGTCGTCGCGGTGGGCTATATCGACGAATCGATCAATCCGGAGCTGAAAAGAGAGGCGCGCGCCGTTTTCGACTCGATCGTGTTCGAGTCCTACAAAGTGACCAGCTGATCCGATAGGCGATCCCGCCCGCGGTCTCCGACTCCTTCTCTGAACTCACCCGGGTGTCTCATAGCCTCAGTGTCTCGAAAAGCTGGGGTTTCGAGGCGAGATCGAGCCGGCGCCGGAGGAGGATGCCTGCTGGTCCGCAATAGCCTTGGGAGAGTGATTCGAGGGCGACAAGCCGTGGAAGGGCGTTGCGCTTCTAGGATGGTGATACGACAAGGACTTGAGGGGGATGCATGACGCTGGGTCTGGTCTTCATAGGGATCGGCCTGGTGTGGCTGTTGTTTAGGAGACCAATCGCGCGCCGGCAGCACTGGATCAGCTCACAAATGATTGGCCGGAGAGGGGAGCACTCTGAATCCGAACCTCCGCATGAAGCCGGTGCGGAAGCAGATGGGGAGCGGGTCAGGGGCTTCGAGATGCTCGGAGTGTTCTTCTGTTCAGTGCTGATCGTGGGTGGTCTGCTGATTGTGGTGCTGACGCTGATCTTCAGGCCCCCATGGGCAGGGGAGTAGATGGGCGATCCGTTCTTAGGGCTCGTCGGCGCATTCCTCATACTTAGCGGCCTGGTGCTGTATCTGATGCGCAACTTGATGGCACGATCCGGCGTTGATGGTTGGGCGTGGTTGCCCGAGGGCACGCAGTTCAAGACGTATGAGTATCAACTCGTTCTGTCGAAGGTAGCGGCTGCTATTCCGGCAATGTCAGGGGTGGTCTTCTTAGGCGTTTTCCTGTGGCCAAGGTAGTGCGTCAGTTGGCGGGAGAACACCTTGACTGAGCCGGACGGGTTCAGGTTCCGCACCGAAGACGCGGACCTGCGCGAGGAGATCGATGAAGGCGTCAAGCGCTGGCATGACCGCGCTGTTGCCGCGGGCCAGGAGCGGGTCCTTGCCCGGACCAAGGACGGTGATCTCTACAGCTACCACTGGGACGAAATCACGTTCGGCGGTAAGTACGTGCCAATAGTTGAGTCAGTTTGGTCCATGACAATTTTCGCAGGGGTGATGGCCGCCATGACTCTTACAGCGCTGGTGGTCTACGTTCCGTTCTCAGCTTCGGACGGTCAATGGGGGCGGTTGTTGGTGCCAGCTGGCTTTGGTCTCTTCGATTGGCTTCTGGTCTTTTGGGCACGTCAGGACTGGGCTGCCCGGGCGCGGCGGGAGGAACGTGGTGTTCCTGAGCCAAAGACGGGCAAGAGGCCGGTGCAGATTGACTTCGGCTGGCCGCCACCACGAATGCGGGGACGGGGAGACGCTTCTCGTCTGTGAGCGTCAGCGAGTGATGCGGTTGCCGATCAAGGGTTGTCGGCACAAGCGCACAGGTGGAACACCGCCAGAGGGGTCAAGACGGGCGTTCATCGTGCTGTTGTGAAGACGGTCCAGAGCGAGCCGGCAACGAACATGACTCCCATCAGCATGTACATGAATCCCATGCCTTTGATGGTCGGTACGTCAGCAATCGTGAAACCATCCGGGGCGATGTTCTTGCTTTCCCTATAGAGAAGGGACCACGTTGTGGCGGTGTTCCTGATGTCCCTGAAGATGCAGAATCCCAGAGAAAACACTGACACTCCGGCCAACGTGATGGGGATCAAAACGGCCCAGAACGGCAACTTCAAGGCCGCCAGGATGAACGACAAAATGAAGAACGCAGGAAAACAGAGCATCAGTGCTTTGGCCGGCTGGGGCCACTCGACGTAGATCCGCCGCATGAGTCCAAGGTTCCTGATGATCACTCCTTAGTTCGTTGCCAGGAACTTAGGCAAGCTTTCCGGCGCCAGTACCAGCTCCGGAGAAGAAACCAGCAGCCCGGAAGCTACGCCTGTTTCTGCTCCGGTAGTTGCGTTCTGCCCGTCTCATAGTGAAGTTCGTCGCTGTTCTGCATAGTAAACAGCTTGTCGGCGACGAGCTGTGACAAAGCTTCGTTGCAGGACACAGCGAAGAACCGCGGAGACATGACATCAAGGATGCATCCGAGCTGGGCGAGTTCAGTAGCCAGCGGTTGCCAAGCATCCGGGTCGTCCGTTTTCAGCATGATACGGAAGGTGAAGTTCGATGCGTCGTGGTCGAGTCCTGTGGCAACGACGGCGTCCTCTTCTGAGTGCATGACCTTCACCCTGTCGCCAAAGTTAATGTCGTAGAGATACGCCGGCACTGCCAGAACAGTGGCTGTGCCGTTTGCTTCAACTCGGCCGCGAAGTCCTTCCCACATTTG
Source organism: Paenarthrobacter sp. YAF11_1 (assembly GCF_052113445.1). Taxonomy (NCBI): domain Bacteria; kingdom Bacillati; phylum Actinomycetota; class Actinomycetes; order Micrococcales; family Micrococcaceae; genus Paenarthrobacter; species Paenarthrobacter sp. YAF11_1. The sequence goes on along the minus strand of NZ_JBFRDF010000013.1, from coordinate 27,340 downwards.
CTCGGTCTCCGGTTCCGGAGGCAGCGCAAACCAGATGGTGTCAGGCGCTTCCAGGGCTTCGGGAAGCGGCTGGAAGGAGCCTTCGTGCCAACGCGCCACGACGCTGGGGTGTTGCCGATAGTCAGTCACCAGCTGAGACTACCGAATAAAGTTGAGCGATAAGCCAGCGGCGCGGGCGCCCTCGTGCGGAACGAATACACTGGGGCGAAATGGCCGGGGTCTTCTCGCTGAGATCAAGCGCCAGCACGTAGTTGTATCCCGCATCTAGAACAGGCAACGATCAATGACAATTGGCGACTGCGTTTCCCCGCCGACTGAGCTACATCTGCGGGATGGCCGCAAATGAAGCCGCCCGCACGCGAAACCTTGACGGTGATCTGGGACGCCGACGGCGGACAAGAGGAGATTCCGGGATTCATCGTTTATGGGCTGGTCGATCCGGAGCGTTGGGTTGAAAGGTCCTTCCCGCTCGGCTTGTGGTCTGCCGGAACGGATGCAGCAGAATCCCGTCTTTACGGTGAGTTCTGGGAAGTGAAACTTTGGGATGTAAGGGTCCAGGAGTTTTTGAGTGGGAAAGCCTGGACAACGGCCGTTCATGGGACGTTGCAGACGATCATCGATGCCGGATGCAGAGTGGCCTGGGTCAGCAGCGAGGGCTTTCCTTTTGTCGATCCGCCCTTCCTGTTTCTGCCGGAGCATATGTCCGGGAGTGTTCTCTCTGCCCTCACTTCTGATGGCGAATTCTTCTGCCCTCTGGACCCGAACCAGCCGATTCGAGCAATCTCAGATGATCAGTTGCTGCGATTACGTGTTCACGCGGATGGTCTCGCTGATGCCAACTCCTGATGCTCCACGTAGACCAATACTCTTGCGGGTGGCTGTAGGGATGGCCTCCGGGATGCCTGATGGTAGGTTCTGTTCATGAATGCCGAGAATGCCGCTCTGCCTCCGGGGTGGCACATGTCTGAGCAGCCCACAAGCCCGTTGCCTGCCGGTTGGTCAGTCAAAGGGTTTGAGGAGGAACTGTCGTGGCTAGGAGAAGACGTCGTCAACGCAGCTGGGACGGCCGTTCTTCCACCTGGTTGCGAAGACAGTGTCTGGATTCTCCACAATCAATACGTGTGTCCCGTGGGTGTTGATCCGGGTCTGCTCGCTGAGGAGGATAAAGGACCGATCTACCTTGTGGCCCCGCCGTCTGAGTTTGTCAGGATCAGGTGGAGCGAAGTGGCCAATATCAAGGGCGTTCCGCTGCGAGGGGCGTTCCGGGGGTTGGAAGTTCCTCCATGTTTTCGTTGGGACGCGATGCTGGGGTGGGATGAAGCCGGGCTTGTTCTGCCTGGTGCTGAATTTGTGTACCAACCCAAGGATGCGACCATCGGTCAGGTGGAGCTTGAAGCGCTTCTACCCCTGCTGCAATGCGCGACACAAACTCATCGGGCGGAAGGAATGTTCGCCTATGCGGATCGATTCGCGGACGACATATTGGGCCTGGTGGTCGGTGCCGAAGGAATCATCCTACGGCAATGCTTCTCCTTCGAACTCGACGCACTCCTGCCTGCACTGCTGGAACCAACTCTTCCCAACCACACGCCTGAGTTTTGGTGGCCGGAGGACCGGGCGTGGGCTGTTTGGACTGACTGGGATCTGCTGGGATCCAAGGTCTTCGGCAGTAAAGAACTGATCGAGACCCTCCGGCGGCACCCCGACCTCGAAACACTGGACTGGTTCCCGGTTCGACCAGACCGCCAAACACCCCTGGATCCTGTCAGGGAACAGCGAGCCTGAGTCGGGCTCGTGGACTGACCTGGCCGCCACAAAGAATGCCGGATAGGGAGATGCTTCTCGTCTGTGAGGGGGCTCCGGTGTTAGGGCGGTCGAATGTTGGTCGATTTCTCGCTGCGGTGGAGCGTCCAAAAATTCGTGGAGAATAGGCGGATGGACGGGGCATACGTTGTCGATTCAGTGACGAGCGAGACCGCGCCTTGGGTTCATGCGGCAACCCTGGAGCACGCTCAGTTCGTGCGCCAGGCGCTCAGAGGAGCTGACGTTCTGGTTGTCGACCTGAATGGATCCAAAATGCCCACCCTGGATCAGCTCTTCGCAGAGTACAAGCAGAATTTTTCATTTCCGGACTACTTCGGTGGGAACTGGAGCGCCTTTGACGAGTGCCTGAAAGACGTGGAGTGGCGCCCTGCATGACGGTATTTGACCATCATCAGCCACGGTACGTCTGCTGCTCTGCACATTCTCTGGACAGCACCAAACTCACCTGCTGAAAGGGGAAAGCTGAGGGTGTCGTCGGTAGACAAAAGCCGGCTTAGATGTCCGTAATCGGACTTTTCTCTGTACAGAATGCCGCGGGGGTTGCCTCGGCAGCGTGAGTCTTGCAGATACCCGATTTGGGCATGGACACGGGGCGATGGCAGAGTCGTTTGAAGCCTCACAGAAGGGGAAATCCACCCATAGCTGTTGCGATATTGGGCTGGGGACTTAGCCGTGAGAGGAGGGCATGATGCAGAATCCGGTGCTTGACCTGCGGAGGCTCGATGAGACGCCCGGCGCAGGTGACCCGCTTGAACTGCTCGGCCAGCTGGCCCTCGAGCGCGCTCTTCGCTTCGCCAACCCCGCAGACCGTGAAGAGTTCATTGCAGGGCGGGTGGCCTTGCTGGACTTTGCCGCTGCGCTCCTCGAAGTGGATCCTGCTCGCCTCGTCCCTTCCTATCACTGCCCGCAGTGCGGCCCCGGCCAGGACCATGGTCGCCCTGGGTTCACGCTCGACGGCGGCCCTGCACCTCTGGCGCTCAGCGCCTCCAGAGCGTCGGGCTGGGTGCTGCTGGCCGGCGTCGTGCATCCAGCGGATGGCCTGCGGCTGGGCGTGGACCTTGAATCGGTCAGCGGGGTTGGCTTTGACGGCTTCGACGACGTCGCGCTGACCGAAACCGAGAAGCATTTCCTGGCGTCACTTCCGGAGCGTGAACAGACCAAACAGAGAGCGCGCCTGTGGGCGCGCAAAGAGGCGTGGCTGAAGATGACGGGGGAGGGCCTCAGGCGTAGCCCCGCGGAGCTGGAGGTGCTGGACCTGCCCGGCCTGCGCGATGTCACGGAAAGGGCACTGCCTGACGATTTGGTCGCAGCCCTGGCCCTCGGCTAACGCGCTGAAGGCAGAGGAGGAAGCCCAGCCTCGTAGAGCCATGGCCGGAGAATCAAGGCGCAATCAAAGCCCGGAATGAACGAATCCGCGGCCTCAATGAACGCGTCCGTGGACACGGAGCTGTGCCGGTTGCTGGCAGTCCAGTGCTGCAGGAAGCCAAAGAACGCCTCATCCCCGGCCGCCATCCGCACCGCATGCACGGCAAGGGCTCCCCGCTTATAGACGCGGTCATCAAACATCAACTCGGGACCGGGGTCGCCCACCAACAAGTCCTGCGGCCCGGCGTCGAGCCTCTTCCATGCAGCCGTTGCCCGCGCAGCAACAGTCATGGTCCGGGATTCTTCGGACCACAGCCACTCTGCGTAGCAGGCGAAACCTTCATGGAGCCAGATGTCTTTCCAACTGCTCAAGGTCAGTGAGTTGCCAAACCACTGGTGGGACAGCTCGTGGGCGATCAGGCGCTGCGCATCCCAGGATTCGCGCATGTGGTTTCGGCCGAAGATGGAGACAGTCTGGGCTTCCAACGGGATTTCCAGTTCGTCTTCAGTGACTACCGACGTGTAATCCGTGAACGGGTAGGGGCCAAAGCAATCCTCGAAGGTCCGCATCATGTCGGGCTGGCGTCGCAGGCCTTGAAGAGCATCCACCGCCATCTCGGGCGTGACTGCTACGAACTGCGGCACCCGATGATGGGTGTCGTCAACGTGCAAGGGAACTTTGACGTACCGGCCAATCTGCACCGTAGCAAGGTAGGTGGCCATGGGTTCAGCTTGTTCGTAGACCCAGGTCTCCCTGCTGGACTTGCGGGAGTGGGAGATCAAGGTGCCGTTGCACACCGGGCGGTAATTATCGTCGGTGGTCACGGAGATGAGGAAGCTGGACTTGAAGCGGGGATGGTCGTTGCAGGGGAACCATGACGCCGCACCATTGGGCTGGCCGGCCACCAGGACGCCGTCGTTCAGTTCTTCCCACCCCACGTCACCCCACAGGCCGCGCCGCGGCTGGGGATTGCCGTCATAGCGGATCTCCAAGGAGAACTGCTGACCTGACTTGAGCGGGGACGCGGGGGCAAGCACCAGATGCTCTGCCCGGTGGCTGAACTTCTGGAGCTTCTTGCCGTCGAACTGAACTTTGCTTGYCCGCAGGCCCACCAAATCCAGGACGATCTGCGGCGTGGATTCCAAGGCAGTGCATCGCAGGACCGCTTTGCCGATCAGCTTGTTGCTGCCCAGCCTGACATCGAGGTCCAACTCGTACCGGTCCACACGGTAGCTGGTGCTGCCGTGGTCCAAAGTGTAGGGGTCGGCGTCGGTTTTGGGGGTGGGGATTGGTGCGGCCATATCCGTCCAATCTACTTGAGGCGCGGCGCTTGTGCTGACGGACCCACCCACGGGCTCACCGGGTTGCCCATCCAGTACGTTCCGGCCGGCACTGTCTCACCACGCATAACCAACGACGCCGGACCAACAGTTCCGCCGTCGCCGATGCTGGCGGCGGGGAGGATGACGCCGTGCGGACCCATGGTGGCTCCGTTACCGAGCGTCACTGTGTCCAGGCTCATCACGCGGTCGTGGAACAGGTGCGTCTGAACGACGCAGCCACGGTTGACGGTGGAGTTCTCACCGAGCGTCACGAGGTCAGCTTCGGGCAGCCAATAGCTTTCACACCAGGTTCCACGGCCGATCTTCGCTCCGAGGCCGCGAAGCCACCACACCAAGGCCGGAGTTCCGGCGGCGGAGCGGGCAAACCACGGAGCGCTCACCATCTCGATAAAGGTGTCCACTACCTCGTTGCGCCAAATGAACGAGCTCCACAGGGGGTGTTCGCCTGAACGGATGGTGCCCACCAGAACCCATTTGGCCACGATGGAGCTGAGTGCTGCTGCTGCGCCTGCTGCCAGCATCACCACGCCACCCAGGACTGCCGCGAGCCAGTAACCCCATCCACGTGCGATCCAATCCAGAACCAGCATCACGCTGACGGCGATAGCCACTGTGAGGATGACCGGTATCAGGCGGCACAGTTCCCAGAGCGCCCTCGCGATCTTCAGCTTGAGGGCCGGGCGGAAGGTGCGGGTCTGATCGGCATCGACGGCGGTGCGGCGCAACCTGACAGGCGGACTGCCAAGCCACGAGGTGCCGGACTTTGCTTTGGCGGGCGTGGCAGACAGCACTGCTACGAGGGAATTCTTGGGCACGTTCCGTCCCGCGGCGGTCATGCCTGAGTTGCCCAGGAAGGAGCGCTTGCCGATCTTGGCCGGCGCGATTTTCATCCAGCCGCCACCCAGTTCGTAGGAGGCCACCATGGTGTCGTCAGCCAGGAAGGCGCCATCGCCGATGGTGGTCATTTTCGGAACCAGCAGGACGGTTGAGGCTTCCACGTTTTTCCCGACCTTGGCTCCCAGAAGGCGCAGCCAGATCGGGGTAAAGAGGCTTGCGTACACCGGGAAAAGAAGGTCCCGTGCCATGTCCAGGAGTCGTTCGGTAGCCCAAACCTGCCACCCGATACGGCTGCGCACCCGGTAGTAACCCTCTTTCAGTCCCAAGCCGAGGAGCCTGGCAACAATCAGAATCAGCACCAGGTTGCCCAAGAACCACACGAGGGCAGCCAGGGGAACGGCCAGGGCAATCTGTGGAAGAGCTGTCTCCAACGACTCGTGGCCTTGGATGAACGCCAGGACCACCAGGGCGCCGGCGAACGCCGAAACATAGGGGATAAGAGCCAGCAAAGCCGAAGCGCTGGCAAAGGCGGAGAACCAGAGCCGGTCAACCACGGGCCGCCTGGTGATTGTTTCCGGCCATTCGTGCTTGGCTTTTCCGCGGCGCTCCGCGGGGGAGCCGGCCACAAGGTGTCCGGCTTTCACTTTGCCCAGCACAGCGGATCCAGCGTCGACATGAGCGCCCGCGCCGATGGTGGCTCCGGGCATCAGGGTGCTTCGGGCGCCCACTACTGCACCGGCTCCCACGTGGATCTGGCCGATGTGGACGGAATCACCGTCAACCCACCAGCCGGAAAGGTCCACTTCGGGCTCGATGTTGGCTCCGCTGCCCAAGGACAGGAGACCGGTGACCGGCGGCAGCGAGTGCAGGTGGACGTCCTTGCCGATCTTGGCTCCGAGGGCCCGTGCGTAGTAAGGGACGAATGGGGCGCTGGCAAGACCGATGGCGCCCGACAGGTCTTGTATTTGCTCGGCCAGCCACAGTCGCAGATGGGTCTTGCCTGAACGCGGGTAGGTGCCGGGTTGGATCCTGCCAAGCAGCACCTTGGCTGCAACCACTGAGATCGCCATCCGGCCCAAGGGGCTGACAAAGATCAGCCATGACGCCGCGATCCACCACCACGACACCACGGGTGCGGCGGCAAATCCGGCGAAGTCTGCCAGCAGCCTGTTGGCGGCCATGAGGTAGGTAAGCCAACGCATTCCCACCAGGATGTGCAATGGCACGCCCATCAGGACCTGGAATATCTGCGACTTCAACGCGGTAGGGCGGACAGTGCGCTCAGCAGCGGGTCCCGCCACGCCGCCGTCGGGGAGTGATTGCCGGGCGGCATCGATCAAGGCACCGACGCGCGGCGTGGCATAGATGTCTGCCACGGTGATGGTGGGGTAGCGGACGCGAAGGGCGGAAACGAGTTGGGCCGCAGCCAAGGAACCGCCACCGTAGGCGAAGAAATCGGCGTCGAGTGAACTCACCGGACTGCCCAGCACCGCCTCCCACTGCTCAACCACCCAACGGGCGTCATCGGGCAGGTTCAGCGGGGCGTTCCCGGCCTCGGTGGCGCCGGCTCCCGCCAGCGGCCAAGGCAATGCGTGACGGTCGACTTTTCCGCTGGTCTTGGTGGGGAGCGAATCCACCACGGTCAGCAGGGGGATTAGGGCGGCCGGAAGGCTTTCGCCCAACAGGCGGCGTGCCTCGTCCATGGACACGTCATGGCCGTCAACGGGGGCTAGGTATCCAACAAGGATCTGGTTGCCGGCGGCCGTGGTCTGCACTGCTGCAGCCGCGCCGGCGACACCAGGCAAAGACTGCAGTGCTGCATCCACCTCGCCCAGTTCGATCCGGCGTCCTCCGAGTTTGACCTGTTCGTCGGCACGGCCCATGAAGATCAGGCCTTCGGCTTCGAAGCGCACCAGGTCACCCGATCGGTAGGCCCGGTCCCATCCCAGCGTTGCCATCGGAGCGTACTTCTCGGCATCTTTGGCAGGATCGAGGTAGCGGGCCAGCCCCACACCTCCGATGATCAGTTCACCGATCTCACCTTCGGCTACCGGGACGCCTTGGGGATCGACGACGGCGAGGTCCCAGCCGTCCAGTGGCAGGCCGATCCGGACGGGGCCGGGTCCGCCCAAGGGAGCGGCGCAGGCAACGACGGTAGCCTCTGTGGGCCCGTAGGTGTTCCATACTTCACGGCCGTCCACTGCCAAGCGTTCAGCGAGTTCGGGCGGGCATGCTTCGCCGCCGAAGATCAGCAGGCGGACATTTTCGAGGGCTTCGGCAGGCCACAGCGCGGCAAGGGTGGGGACGGTGGAGACAACCGTGATGCCGTGGTTGATGAGCCAGGGACCCAGGTCCATTCCGGTTCGAACAAGGGCTCGCGGTGCCGGTACCAGGCAAGCACCGTGGCGCCAGGCAAGCCACATTTCCTCGCAGGAAGCGTCGAAGGCCACCGAAAGGCCGGCCAACACCCGGTCCTGGGGTCCAATGGGCTCGGCTTGAAGGAAGATCCGGGCCTCGGCGTCAACAAACGCGGCCGAGGAGCGGTGTTGGACAGCAACGCCCTTGGGGGTTCCTGTGGATCCCGAGGTGAAGATGATCCAGGAGTCGTCCTCCAAGCCGGGGGTGGAAGGCAAGGAGACGGGTTCCCGTGCATCGCCGGAAAGGTGGATGTCCAGGCCCGCAGCGATGATGGCGCCCACCTTGGCTTCGCCAAAAACCAAGCGGGCGCGTTCGTCGGGGTCGTCAGCATCCACTGGAACGTAGGCAGCCCCGGCCATAAGGATTCCCAGGATGGCAATGTAGAGCTCGTTGGTGCCGGACGGGATCCGGACGCCGATCTTGTCGCCGCGGCCAAGACCGGCAGCATTGAGCTGGGCAGAAAATCCGCGGACAGCCTTGAGGAGATCGGTATAGCTCAAGGACTGGTGCCCGTCGTCCAGCGCCGAGGCCTCAGGGAATGATGATGCGGTTTCTGTCAGGATGTCAACGAGGGTGCGCTCGGCCGGGGCGGCGGCGCCTCCCGGTAGCTGGGGGCGGTATGTGGTCAAGGCAGGCGTATGCCCGGCCCCCAAAGGATGTTCTGTGCTCACGTTCGTCAGCTTTCCGCAGAAAGATGAACAAAAGGTGTCCGGCGTTTCCCGCGCGTCAGACTTTGTTGCACTGTTGTTTGCCTGCAGGTCACTGGCTGTTGGGAACCGGGCATGGGCAGTTTAGGGAACCAGCAGGACTTTGCCGGTGGTACGGCGGCCTTCGAGGTCCCTGTGCGCTTGGGCTGCTTCCGCCAGTGGGTACGTTGCGCCCACCCTGACAGCGAGGGTGCCGTTGGCGGCGGCGTCGAAAATCTCGGCCGAGCGCCACCTGCGTTCCTGCGCGTTCTGCACAAAGTGCCCCATGGTGGGCCTGGTCAGTGTGAGTGATCCGGCTGCATTCAAACGCTGGGGATCGAAGGGCGGCACGGGCCCGGATGCAGCGCCGAAAAGCACCATGGCGCCGCGGATGCGCAGGCTCTTCAGGGAATCGTCAAACGTGTCCTTGCCAACGCCGTCGTACACCACGTTGACGCCTTGGCCGTCAGTGAGTTCGCGGACCTTGTCAGCGAATCCGTCGTAGCGGAGTACCTCGTCGGCGCCGGCAAGAGTGGATAGATCGGCCTTTTCGTCCGAGGACACGGTAGTGATCACACGGGCTCCGCGGGCCTTCAGCAGTTGCGTCAACAGCAGGCCAACGCCACCTGCGCCTGCGTGAAGCAGAACGGTGTGGCCCGGCTCAACCCGGAACGATGAGTTCATCAGGTAATGGGCGGTGATGCCCTGCAGCGGCAGGGCTGCGGCGGTGTGATCGTCGACGCCGTCAGGAACCGGAAGTGCCTTGCCCGCCTCCACCACGGCGTACTCTGCGTACGTCCTGGACCCCTCGGCCGTGGCAACCCGGTCACCAACGGAAAATTCTTCGACACCTTCGCCAACGGCCTCCACCGTGCCGGCGGCCTCAGCGCCCGGGGTGAAGGGGTATTCCACCTTGTAGGTGCCGCCGCGTTGGTAGGTCTCAATGAAATTGACCCCGGCAGCTGCGACCTTGATCAACAGCTGGCCGGGGCCAGGTTTCGGTGTTTCCACAGATGCGTACTCGAGGACCTCAGGTCCTCCGGGCTGCTGTGCAACGATGGCGTGCGTCATGGTGGCTCCTCACTCCGGGGCGGTCCTTCCGGTGCCCGGTTTCAGATTCCATCCTAGGGAAGTTGGGGCTTCCCTTGTTGAACGCCTAGAAGCGTCCGTGCGTCGAAGCTACCGGGCAGTCGAAGCCGCGGCCTGCTGCAAGGCCCACATCATTGAGGTATCTGACCACGATGCCGTAGGACTGCATCAGTGTGGTTTCGGTATAGGTAATGGAGTGCTTGGCGCAGAACTCGCGCACGATCTTTGTGGCCTTGTACAAATGCGGGCGAGCCATGTCTGGGAACAAGTGGTGCTCCACCTGGCGGTTGAGTCCACCCAGGAGGAAGTCCATGAAGAGGCCACCGGAGATATTCCGCGAGGTCAGGATCTGGCGGTTGAGGAAGTCAACGCGGCTGTCCTTGGGGAGAACGGGCATGCCCTTGTGGTTCGGGGCGAACGAGGCTCCCATGTAGAAGCCGTAAACCATGATCTGGACACCCAGGAAGGCGAACGCCATGCCGATGGGCAGGAAGGTGAAAGCCAGAACCGGGAGGGCGGCAAGCCTGGTCACGAGGATGGGCGTCTCCACCCAGCGGTGACGTACTTTCTGCTTGCCGAAGACAAAGCGAAGGGAGTCGAACTGCAGGCTCAGGCCCAGGAGCGTCAGGAGCGGGAAGAAGAACCAGCCCTGCTTCTTGGTGAGGAAAGCCAGGCGGCCCTTACGTTCGGCTGCAGCGTCCTCGTAAAATACCAAGGCGTTGTTGCGGATGTCAGGGTCCTTGGAGATGACGTTGGGGTGATTGTGGTGGGCACCATGCTTCTGTTCCCACCAGGAGTAGCTGATGCCGGCAACGCCGGTGGCCAGGAGGCGGGCGGACCAATCGTTGGCGCGCCGTGAAGCGAAGATCTGCTTGTGACCTGCCTCGTGGGCAAGAAAGCTAAGCTGCGTGCACAGGATGCCCACGGCGGCGGCGATCAGGAGCTGGTACCAGGAATCGCCGATCAGTGCGAAGCCGAGCCAGGTGCCGGCCATGAGCAGTACCAAGGCCACGAAGACCCAGATGTAGAAGCCGCTGCGGCGTTCAAGGAGTCCGGCTGCCTTGACGCTCTTGAGGAGCTCTGAATAGCTCTGGACGACGGGATTTGGTTGAATTGCGCGAGCTTTGGGGCGCTCAGCGGTGGACGTGGGTGACATAAATGTGCCCCGTATCGCTAACGGGCAACGCTGCAGCCGACGTTCGGACTGCACGGTCTGGATCACCCTCCACTAAGCATACGGCCAATCTCCAAAATAATGAGACTGCTCACAACGGCATGCATAAATATCGGACAGCATGAATATTCTTGCTGTACAGTTGGAGTCATGACTATTTCTGTTGCCGTCTCCGGTGCCAGCGGCTACGCCGGGGGAGAAGTGCTGCGCCTGCTGGCAGGCCATCCGAACGTCACCATCGGTGCCATCACGGCTCACAGTAACGCCGGTTCCAGACTAGGGGAGTTGCAGCCGCATCTCCACGGTTTGGCCAGTCGGATTCTGGAAGATACCACGGTGGAAAACCTGTCCGGCCATGACGTTGTGTTCCTGGCGTTGCCACACGGCGCTTCGGCTGAGATCGCTGCCCAGCTGCCGGAGGGAACAGTAGTGATCGACGCCGGCGCGGACCATCGCTTGCAGGACGCCGCCGCATGGGAAAAGTTCTACGGATCTGCTCACGCAGGAACATGGCCCTACGGGCTGCCCGAACTGCCTGGTCAACGGGAAGCCCTCAAGGGCGCCACCCGCATCGCTGTTCCGGGTTGCTACCCGACGTCGGCCCTGCTTGCCTTGACGCCTGGGTTCGCCAACAATCTCCTCCTGACGGACGACGTCGTGATTGTCGCAGCCTCGGGTACCTCCGGTGCCGGAAAGGCCGCCAAGGTCAACCTCATTGGTGCCGAAGTCATGGGTTCCATGAGCCCCTACGGCGTGGGCGGCGGCCACCGACACACTCCTGAGATCGAACAAGGACTGTCCAACGCGGCAGGGGAACCGGTAACGGTCTCCTTTACGCCCACACTGGTTCCGATGAGCCGCGGCATCCTCACCACGGCCACGGCCAAAGTTGGTCACGGCGTTACCGGGACAGAGCTCCGCCAAGCCTGGAATGACGCCTATGACGACGAACCCTTCGTGCACCTCCTTCCGGAAGGTCAGTGGCCCACCACCAAGTCGGTACAGGGCTCCAACCACGCTGTGATGCAGTTGGCCTTCGATGCCCACACGGGCCGCGTCATCGTCACGTGCGCCATCGACAACCTCACCAAGGGGACCGCCGGCGGAGCCGTGCAGTCCATGAACATTGCCCTCGGCCTGGATGAAACCGCCGGCCTGAACCTGCAGGGAGTTGCACCGTGACCATTACCGCACCCAAGGGATTCCGCGCCGCCGGCATCAAAGCCGGCATCAAGGCTTCGGGCAACCCGGACCTGGCCCTGGTAGTCAATGACGGGCCGCAAAAGTCGGCAGCCGCTGTCTTTACCTCCAACCGCGTGGCTGCTGCGCCGGTTCACTGGTCACGCCAGGTGGTCAGCGACGGCCGCGTGGATGCCGTGGTTCTGAACTCCGGAGGAGCAAACGCCTGCACCGGTCCGCAGGGTTTCCAGAACACCCACGCCACGGCAGAAAAAGTGGCAGAGGTGCTGGGAGTCTCAGCTTCCGACGTCGTGGTGTGCTCCACTGGCCTGATTGGCGAGCAACTTCCCATGGACAAGATCCTCCCGGGCGTCGATGCTGCTTTCCGCGAGCTGTCCGAGGACGGCGGCTCTGCGGCTGCAACCGCGATCATGACCACGGACAGCGTGTCCAAGGAAGCCGTCTTCACTGGCACCGACGCCCAGGGCAAGCAGTTCACCGTGGGAGGCATTGCCAAGGGCGCCGGCATGTTGGCGCCGGGCCTGGCGACGATGCTGGTGGTCCTGACCACCGACGCCGAGGTTCCGGCGAATGAGCTCGACGTCGTCCTCCGCGACGCCACGCGCGTCACCTTTGACCGGGCGGATTCGGACGGCTGCATGTCCACCAACGACACCGTGGTCCTGCTGGCATCCGGCGCGTCTGAGGCCCTGCCGTCGGCCGAGCAGTTGAGCGAAGCGGTCACCAACGTCTGCGCCGAACTGGCACGCAAGCTCATCGGTGACGCCGAAGGCGCCAGTCACGACATCGCGATCCGGACCTTCAACGCAGCCAGCGAACGCGACGCCGAAATCGTCAGCCGCAGTGTTGCCCGGTCCAACCTCTTCAAAGCTGCCATCTTCGGCAAGGATCCCAACTGGGGCCGCGTGCTCTCGGCTGTGGGGACAACTGATGCCGTTTTCGAGGCGGACCAGCTCAACGTCGCCATGAACGGTGTGCAGATTTGCCGCAACGGCGCTATCGGTGATGACCGCAACCTGGTGGACCTGGAGCCGCGCGAAGTCTTGGTCGAAATTGACCTGCAGGCAGGCGACGCCGAGGCGACCATCTGGACAAACGACCTCACGCACGACTACGTGCATGAGAACAGCGCCTACTCGAGCTGAGCTTATGACTATGACTGCGCATACCCGCGAAACGAACTCCATGAGCGACGCCCAAGATAAAGCCGGCACTCTGATCGAGGCCTTGCCGTGGATCCAGCGTTTCGCCGGCACCACCATGGTGATCAAATACGGTGGCAACGCCATGGTCAACGACGACCTTCGTCGCGCCTTCGCGGAGGACATCGTGTTCCTCCACCACGTGGGCATCCACCCCGTGGTGGTTCATGGCGGCGGCCCCCAAATCAACTCCATGCTCGGCCGCCTCGGCATCGAGTCGGAGTTCAAAGGCGGCCTGCGCGTCACCACACCCGAGGCCATGGACGTGGTCCGCATGGTCCTGACGGGTCAGGTTGGCCGTGAACTTGTAGGGCTCATCAACTCCCACGGTCCCTATGCCGTGGGCATGTCCGGCGAGGATGGCGGCCTGCTGCGCGCCGTCCGCACGGGCACCGTTGTGGATGGCGAAGAAGTGGACCTCGGCCTGGTGGGCGAAGTAGTGGGCGTGGATCCCGCCGGCATCACGGACATTCTCGACGCCGGTCGTATCCCCGTGATTTCAACCGTTGCCCCGGAGATCGTGGACGACGGCAACGGCTTCCAGACCACCGGCCAGGTGTTGAACGTTAACGCGGACACCGCAGCTGCCGCCGTCGCGTCGGCCCTTGGTGCCACCAAGCTCGTCATCCTGACCGACGTTGAAGGCCTGTACGCCAACTGGCCGGACAAATCGTCGCTGATCTCGTCGCTGACAGCCTCGGAACTCCGCGACATGCTGCCTCGCCTCGAATCCGGAATGATCCCCAAGATGGCCGCCTGCCTCAAAGCCATCGACGAAGGCGTGGAGCGCGCACACATCGTGGACGGCCGCCTGCCGCACTCGATGCTGCTGGAAACCTTTACGACGGCAGGCATCGGCACCCAAGTAGTCCCCGACGAGGAAGTGAACGCATGAGCACCGAACTGAGCCATTCCGCCGAAAGCCGCAGCAGCGATGGGGGGCCGGGTGTGGTCGGGCACCGCGAAGCGGGCGGGGCTCCCATCGCTGCGGAGGCTGCCGCAACCGCGCTCGTTTCCCAGAGCTCAGGCGCTGACTGGCTGGCCCGTTACTCGTCCTCGCTGATGGGTGTCTTTGGTACCCCGCAGCGTGTCCTGGTCCGGGGTACCGGGTGCCTCGTGTGGGACGCYGATGGCAAGGAGTACTTGGACCTTCTCGGCGGCATCGCAGTGAACGCCCTGGGCCACGCCCACCCTTTCGTCACGTCGGTGATTTCCAGCCAGCTGGCCACCCTCGGCCACGTCTCAAACTTCTTCACGAGCCCCACGCAGATCGCCCTCGCCGAGAAGCTGCTGTCCATCAGCAAGGCTCCGGCTGGTTCCAAGGTCTTCTTTGCCAACTCCGGTACGGAGGCCAACGAAGCAGCGTTCAAGCTGGCCCGCAGGAATAACTCCGAGGGGACGCGCACCAAGATCATTGCCCTGGAGGGTGCCTTCCACGGCCGCACCATGGGTGCCTTGGCGCTCACGGCCAAAGAGGCCTACCGTGCGCCGTTTGAACCACTGCCCGGTGGCGTGGTCCACGTTCCGTTCGGTGACATCGAGGCCCTGCGCGCCGCCGTCGACGATTCCACTGCTGCTGTGTTCCTGGAACCCATCCAAGGCGAAGCGGGCGTTCGGCCGCTCAGCGCCGAATACCTGCAGGCAGCCCGTGAAGCTACCACCGCTGCGGGTGCATTGTTGATCCTGGACGAAGTCCAGACCGGCATCGGCCGCACCGGAAAGTGGCTTGCCAGCGAAGACGCCGGAATTGTGCCCGACGCCGTCACGCTCGCCAAGGGTCTTGGCGGCGGGTTCCCGGTGGGCGCGCTGGTCACCTTCGGAAGTACGACGTCGGCCCTGCTCACCGCAGGGCAGCACGGCACCACTTTCGGTGGAAACCCGGTGGCTACGGCCGCCGCGCTGGCCACGCTGCACGCGATCGAAAGCCAAGGGGTCCTGCAGAACGTGCTGGGCGTCGGAGCGCATCTGCGCGAGGGATTGGCTGCCATTGATGCTGTCACTGAAGTCCGCGGCGAGGGCCTGCTGATTGGCTTCGATGTGAACGCCGACGTCGCACCCGCGATGGTGACCGCAGCTTTGGATGCAGGCTTCATCATCAACAGTCCTGGCCCGCGGACCATCCGGCTTGCACCTCCGTTGATCCTGACCATCGAGCAGGCTGACCGTTTCCTCGATGCTCTTCCCACCCTGATCGCCACGGCTACCGCCCAAACCGCTAAGGACGCACAGTGAGCACGTCAACCACCCGTCACTTCCTCAAGGACACGGACCTAAGCCCTGCCGAGCAGGCTGAGGTCCTGGAACTCGCCGTCCGGATGAAGGCAGCGCCATACAGCGTGCAGCCCTTCGCCGCAGAGGGCAACGGCCGCAAGACCGTTGCCGTGATCTTTGACAAGACCTCCACCCGCACGCGTGTTTCCTTCGCCACCGGTATTGCGGACATGGGCGGCAATGCACTGATCATCAACCCGGGTGAAGCGCAGATCGGCCACAAGGAATCCGTGGAGGACACGGCGAAAGTTCTGGAGCGCATGGTGTCCACCATTGTGTGGCGGACCGGTGCGCACTCCGGACTGGTGGCCATGGCGGAAAACTCCAAGGTCCCCGTGATCAATGCACTGTGCGACGATTACCACCCTTGCCAGCTTTTGGCCGACCTCCTGGCCGTCAAGGAACACAAGGGTGAGCTGGCCGGATTGAGCATGGCGTACCTGGGCGATGCCGCGAACAACATGGCCAACTCGTATCTGCTTGCCGGCGTCACTGCAGGGATGCACGTTCGCATTTCCGGGCCGGAGGGCTACCTGCCTGCCGCGGAGATTGTTGCCGCTGCAGAGGAACGCGCTGCAGAGACCGGCGGCTCGGTACTCATCACCAGCGATGCCGCCGAGGCCCTCAAGGGCGCCGACGTCGTGGCAACGGACACTTGGGTGTCCATGGGCCAAGAGTCCGAGAAGGAAGCGCGGATGCAGCTCTTCCGTGAGTATTCCGTGGACGAGGCCGCCATGGCTCAAGCTGCGCCGGATGCCGTGGTGCTTCACTGCCTTCCCGCTTACCGTGGTTACGAGATTTCGGCCGGCGTCATCGATGGCCCGCAGTCAATCGTGTGGGACGAGGCGGAGAACCGCCTCCACGCCCAGAAGGCGCTCATGGCATGGTTGATGCACCGCTCGGGACTTGCTTTCGTGGAGGGCCTTTCACCTGTTGAAGGTACCGGGGAGAGCACGTTCTAGTGTCCACCAACCCGTCCGTGCCGGGCGCCAGCCCAGCCACCAAGACTGCCCGCCAGGCGCGCATCACCGCGATCCTGACAGGGGAGTCAGTGCGCTCCCAGGCAGAGCTTGCAGCCCTGCTGGCGGACGACGGCGTCCAGGTCACCCAAGCAACGTTGTCCCGGGACCTCGTGGAGTTGGGCGCAGTCCGGGTTCGCGGAAAGGAAGGCGCGTTGGTTTACGCCGTTCCGGGGGAGGGCGGCGACCGCAACGCCAAGAGCGGCGTGACCCAGGAAATTCTTGATGCACGGTTGACCCGGCTGTGCGGCGAACTCCTGGTGACCGCGGAGGCCTCGGGCAACATCGTGGTCCTCCGGACTCCGCCCGGAGCAGCGAACTTCCTTGCCTTGGCCGTGGACCACTCGGTGATGCCCTCTGTATTGGGTACGATCGCAGGCGACGACACTTTGCTGTTGGTCGCCCGGGACCCCGATGGCGGGGCGGAACTGGCAGCGCGTTTCCTGCGCATGGCCGAAGAAGCCGGGCCGGCCAACCAATAGATTTTCCAAGCATTGATTCACACCAATTGATTCGAATGAACCAAGCAATAACAAAGGAGCACTCTCGTGACTGAGCGCATTGTTCTGGCCTACTCCGGTGGCCTTGATACGTCCGTAGCCATCGGCTGGATCGGTGAAGCCACCGGCGCCGAGGTCATCGCTGTGGCCGTCGACGTCGGACAGGGCGGCGAGTCCCTGGAGACCATTCGTCAGCGTGCGCTCGGATGTGGCGCCGTCGAGGCGTACGTGGCCGACGCCCGCGATGAGTTCGCCAACGAGTACGCCATGCCCACCTTGAAGGCCAACGCCCTCTACCAGGGCCACTACCCGCTGGTTTCGGCCATCTCCCGCCCGGTCATCGTGAAGCACCTCGTGAAGGCGGCCCGCGAATTCGGCGCCACCACCGTTGCCCACGGCTGCACCGGCAAGGGCAACGACCAGGTCCGCTTCGAAGTTGGCATCCAGACCCTCGGCCCGGACCTGAAGTGCATCGCACCCGTCCGTGACCTCGCCCTGACCCGCGACAAGGCCATCGCCTTCGCCGAGGAAAAGGGATTGCCGATCGAGACCACCAAGAAGAACCCGTACTCGATCGACCAGAACGTCTGGGGACGCGCCGTCGAGACCGGTTACCTTGAGGACATCTGGAACGCTCCCACCAAGGACATCTACGACTACACCGCCACCCCGGAATTCCCGCCGGCACCGGACGAGGTCACCATCTCTTTCCAGGCCGGCGTGCCGGTAGCAATCGACGGCGTCAAGGTCACCCCGCTGCAGGCCATCCAGGAACTGAACCGCCGTGCAGGCGCCCAGGGCGTTGGCCGCATCGACGTCGTCGAGGACCGCCTTGTTGGCATCAAGTCCCGCGAAATCTACGAAGCCCCGGGTGCCATGGCGCTGATCACCGCGCACAAGCACCTCGAGGACATCACCATCGAGCGCGAGCAGGCCCGCTTCAAGGCCACCGTTGGCCAGCGCTGGTCCGAGCTGGTTTACGACGGACAGTGGTTCTCCCCGCTGAAGCGCTCCTTGGACGCTTTCATCGAGGACACGCAGCAGTACGTTTCCGGTGACATCCGCATGGTGCTCCACGGTGGCCAGGCGATCGTCAACGGTCGTCGCTCGGAAACCTCGTTGTACGACTTCGACCTTGCCACCTACGACACCGGCGATACCTTCGACCAGTCCATGGCACGCGGCTTCATCGAGCTGTGGGGCATGTCCTCCAAGGTTGCCTCGGGCCGCGACCTCCGCGTTGCAGGGCAGTAATGACGTCCGCAACGAACGAAGGCGCACTGTGGGGCGGCCGGTTCGCCGGCGGCCCCGCGGATGCGCTGGCCGCACTAAGCAAGTCCACCCACTTTGATTGGCGGCTTGCCCGCTACGACATCGCCGGGTCCAAGGCGCACGCCCGCGTGTTGGCCAAAGCAGGTTTGCTGGACGACGCCGAGCTCGAAGGCATGCTCGCTGCCCTCACCCAGCTGGACGAGGACGTCGCGAGCGGCGCCTACCTTCCGGCCGAGAGCGATGAGGACGTCCACGGTTCCCTGGAACGCGGCCTCATTGAGCGCGCCGGAACCCAGCTGGGTGGCAAGCTCCGCGCGGGCCGCTCCCGCAACGACCAGGTGGCCACTCTTGGCCGCATGTTCCTGCGTGACCATGCCCGGATCATTGCGGGCGGTGTCCTTGCCACCATCGACGCCCTGGTTGAGCAGGCCAAGGCCCACCAAGGCGTTGCCATGCCGGGCCGGACACACCTGCAGCACGCCCAGCCGGTATTGCTGAGCCACCACCTCCTGGCTCACGCCTGGGCTTTGCTGCGCGACGTGCAGCGGCTCCAGGACTGGGACAAGCGCGCCGGTGTTTCGCCGTACGGTTCCGGCGCTTTGGCCGGTTCTTCGCTCGGCCTGGATCCCGAAGCTGTTGCTGCTGACCTCGGATTCTTCTCGGCTGTCCACAACTCGATCGATGGCACCGCCTCCCGCGACGTCTTCGCCGAGTTCGCCTGGGTGTGTTCCATGATTGGCGTGGACCTGTCCAGGATCTCCGAGGAAGTCATCTTCTGGGCAACCAAGGAGTTCTCCTTTGTCACGCTGCATGACTCGTACTCCACAGGGTCTTCGATCATGCCGCAGAAGAAGAACCCGGACGTCGCTGAGCTTGCCCGTGGCAAGGCAGGACGCCTCATTGGCAACCTGACCGGGCTGCTCGCAACACTGAAGGGACTGCCGCTCGCGTACAACCGCGACCTGCAGGAGGACAAGGAACCGGTCTTCGACGCCGCCGACACCCTGGAGCTCTTGCTTCCGGCCGTGTCCGGCATGATCGCCACGCTGAAGTTCAACACCGAGCGCATGGAATCGTTGGCTCCCCAAGGCTTCGCGCTGGCCACGGACATTGCGGAATGGCTGGTCCGCCAGGGCGTTCCCTTCCGCGAAGCCCATGAGCTCTCCGGTGCTGCCGTTAAGCAGGCCGAAGGCCGTGGCGTGGAACTGTGGGACCTGACGGACGAGGAATACGCAGCAATCTCGGAGCACTTGACTCCCGAGGTCCGCAGTGTCCTCAGCACCGAAGGTTCGCTCAACAGCCGCAACTCGCAGGGCGGAACGGCACCGGCCGCCGTCGAACGCCAACTGACGGCGCTTCAAGCGGAGCTGGACGCAGCGCGTTCCTACGCCAGCTAGACCACACTCGGGACGGCACGTCGCGGCCATGCCTTCGGGCAGGGCATCGCGAGGTGCCGTCCCGCTGTGCGTTAACATGGCGCTATGACTCAGATCACCCCCGAGACGTTGCCCGCAGAGCTTCACAAAGCCGCCGGCACCGTTACCCGCCTCCTCGCCAAACTGGACGACTCATCCGTCGCTGAACCGTCGGAGCTTCCAGGCTGGACCCGGGGTCACGTTCTTGCCCACCTTGCCGGAATTTCCAAGGCGATGGCCCGGCAACTTGAGTACGCCCGCCGCGGCCAATCCGTGGAACTCTACGACGGCGGCATGGACGGCCGTAACAAGGCCATCGCACTCTCGGCGGGGCACAGCCTCGCGCAGCACAAAGAATCCGTCACCACAGCGGTGGATGCGGCGATGGCCGCGTTCGATGACTTGGGTCCCGAGGGCTGGCAGGCTCGTATCGCGTACCGGGACGGGACAGTGCTCGACGGCGGCCTGGCGCTCTGGCGGGAACTCACCATCCATGCGTCGGACCTGGGCCTGGGGTTCGGGCCGGAAACGTGGAGCCGCCCGTTCTGCGAACACCTCATCGGGTTCCTCGCCGCTCGCGTTCCGGACTCCTGCAAATTTGTCCTCCAGCCCACCGGCCTGCCCCAAAGAACCATCGGTACTGGTGGCACGTCCATAGCCATCACCGGCATGCTGACCGACATTGCCGCGTGGCTTGCGGGCCGGGAGCCCAGCCTGGGCAGCCTTCGCGCGACTGCGGCGGCCGACGGAGTGGACCTGCCGGAGCTGCTGCCCTGGCCGGCACCCCAGCCCGCAGCCCGCTGAGACGCGAACGCTCTCTCACGTCCCTCGTGGTAAACCGGGTCGCTCTCTCACGTCCCTCGTGGTAAACCGGGTCGCTCGCTCACACCCGGCGGCTACTGGCTTCGGATTTTCGCCGCTGCGGCCAGCCACAGGTGCATAGTGGCATACGAACGCCACGGGCTGACCTCCCTGAAATCGGCGCTCAGTCCAGTGCAGGCGGGCAGGACCTTCAAGCCGTTCCGGACCGCGGCATCATTCGCCAGGAAAACATCCGGAGCGCCCAGGACGCGCATTGCTGCATAGCCAACGGTCCATGGCCCCACACCGGGTAAGGGCAGCAGCTTGCTTTCGAGGCTGGTGGGATCGTCGCCGTAGCCGAAATCAAGTGCTCCGCTGGCCATTGCTTCGGACGCGGCAACAATGGAGTCAATCCGGCGCTGAGGTCCACGGAGGAGCGCCCGCCCGTGTTCGGCGAGTTCAGCCGCCGTCGGAAACAAGCGCTCCAAACCGGGGATGGCGCTATCCACGCGGGATCCGGCAGCAGATAACTGGGTCAGGGCCGTTCGCGCGGCAGCTACGGTGATTTGCTGGCCAATCATGGCCCGGATGAGTAGTTCGTGAGGATCCACAGCCCCCGGCACACGCATTCCTCGGATCGCGGTCACGCTGGCCGTCAGCCTCGGATCCGTTCCCAAGGCGTCATCTATCGCCTGTGGATCAGCGTCAAGGTCAAACAGCCGCCGGACCCGGCTCAAGAGTGCCGGCAGATCGTGGAGGTCCACCAGCGCAGCTGTGAGTTGCAAGGGTTTGCCGGGAGCTGAGGGGTTGTATGTGACAGAGAAGGAGGCACTGCCCCGCGGCAGGCGTAGGGTGCGGGCGTAAGTCCTGCTTCCATCGGCTCCAGTTCCGTCCGCCGAGGTGCTCGCCGCCTCGACGCCCGGCACCGCGCGTACAGCCAGGAATTCGAAAATACCCGGGTCGAGGGGCTCCCGGTACGGCAGGTTCAATGTCAGCGCCGCTGGGGCTTGCGCCGTAGCAATGGCACCCCGGCGTTGCCCGGACTTGGCCCCGGTGGCGCGCACCGCCGTCGGGGTCATCGCGAAAACCTCGCCGATGGTGTCATTGAATTGCCGCACGCTGTTGAACCCCGACGCGAATGCAACGTCGGCCAGGAGCATGTCGGTGGAGACCAGCAGGGTCCTGGCGGTTTGTGCCCTGCTGGCCCGTGCCAGCGAGAGCGGACCGGCGCCGAGTTCGGTGCTGAGGATGCGGTTGAGTTGCCGCGCGGAGTAGCCCAGGCGGTTCGCGAGGCCGTCGACGCCTTCGCGGGTTATCACGCCGTCGTTGATCAGCCTCATTGCGCGGCCGGCGACGTCGGAACGGATGTTCCACGCGGGCGTTCCGGGGACAGCCTCGGGCAGGCACCGCTTGCAGGCGCGGTACCCGGCTTCGTGGGCAGCGGCAGAGGTTTCGTAGAACGTGACGTTCTCGGCTTTGGGTGTTCTGGCGGGGCACGATGGCCGGCAGTAGATGCCGGTGGAACTGACGGCCGTGAAGAACTGACCGTCGAACCGTGTGTCGCGGGCATCGATTGCCCGGTAGCGCTGCCAGAAGTCCATGGCTTCATCCTGCCAGCCGACCGAGACCACTGCTAGCGG
The DNA here is from genome assembly GCF_052113445.1 of Paenarthrobacter sp. YAF11_1. NCBI lineage: Bacteria > Bacillati > Actinomycetota > Actinomycetes > Micrococcales > Micrococcaceae > Paenarthrobacter > Paenarthrobacter sp. YAF11_1. Next base: position 5,283 of record NZ_JBFRDF010000013.1, on the reverse strand, counting down.
AAATCGGACATGGCCGCTGGAAGTTTTGCTAGGGTCTGGGCATGGGCTCGTTCACGGAAAACGGAATCGGTCACCCCGACCACGTGCGCAGTTTCCTCCAAGGCGATGCTCGCGCCATCGCGCCGTTGACTCTGGGAGCAGTCCTCACGCACCACTCCGATGCCGGCCCCGTCTCCGTGAGGCTCACCGAAGTGGAGGCCTACATGGGCCCCCGCGGTTCAGAACATCCTGACCCCGGATCACACACCTTCGGTGGCCCGACGGCCCGTAATGCGCCCATGTTCGGTCCACCCGGTTTCCTCTACGTCTACTTCACGTACGGGATGCACTATTGCGCCAACATCGTCTGTGGACCGGACGGATTCGCATCCGCGCTGCTCCTGAGGGCAGGAGAAATTGTGGACGGGGATGAGCTCGCCGCGGTTCGCAGGCCGGCCTCCAAAGCGCACAAGGACCTCGCCAGCGGACCGGCGAGGCTCGCGTCCGCGTTGGGTCTCACGACGGCGGACACCGGCCGTGACGCGCTCGCTTCACCGTTCAGCTTGTGGTTGCCGCCGACACCCGCTGCCGCCATCGCCAGCGGACCGCGGGTGGGCGTGGCGGGTCCGGGCGGAACCACGGAGTATCCGTGGCGTTTTTGGATTGAAGACGATCCAACGGTGTCACGGTACAAGGCAGCACGGCCTCGAAATCGGGTCGTTCCGCCATAACCGTCCCACCACATGACTTGTACCCCACGCGTTTACCAAAATCGCTGTAGAATGGACGGTCTGTCTTTTGCGATAGGGGTTACGGTTCGATGCACGACGCTGATTTGGTCCACGAGCAGGAATATGTGGCCGGGCTGTACGCCCGGCTCGATGAGCTGCGCGCTGAAAAGCGCGCCCAGCTGGCGCAGGTGCGCAAGGCCGGCGCGGTGGGAACCATGCAGAACGTTTCCGAGCGTGACGCGTTCGCGGCCTTGTACGAAGACCGCCTCGCCCAGCTCGACGCCGTCGACGACCGCTTGGTCTTCGGCCGCCTTGACCTTGACTCCGGTGAAGCACAATACATCGGACGCATCGGTCTCTCCACGGCCGATCTCCAGCGGCTGATGGTCGACTGGCGTGCGCCCGAAGCCGGGCATTTCTACCAGGCCACGGCCTTCGACCGTCAAGGCGTGCGCCGCCGTCGCCACCTGATCCTTCAGGGGCGCGATGTGAAAGCGATTGAAGACGATGTCCTGGACGCGGGGATGCTCGCAGACAACGACTCCCTTCAAGGTGAAGGCGCACTGCTCGCAGCACTGAACTCCAAGCGCACGGGCCGCATGTCGGACATCGTGGGCACCATTCAGTCCGAGCAGGACCGGATCATCCGCTCCTCCATCTCCGGCGCTTTGGTAGTCCAGGGCGGTCCCGGAACGGGAAAAACCGCCGTTGCCCTGCACCGCGCTGCCTATCTGCTGTACACGCACCGCGAACGGCTCAAGAGCGCCGGCGTATTGCTAGTTGGGCCGTCGTCGTCCTTCATGCATTACATCGAACGCGTGCTGCCGTCCCTCGGCGAGACCGGCGTGGTCATGGCCAGCCTCGGCCGCCTGATGCCCGGCATCCACGCCATCCCCGAGGACGACGCCGACGTTGCCGCGCTCAAGGGCAAGCTGGACATGGCCAAGGTGGTGGCCAACGCCGTCGCCAACCGTCAAAGAACTCCCGCTGAGGACCGTATCCTCGAAGTCGATTCGCGGAAGCTCACTCTGACTGTCCGCCAGGTCCGCCGTGCCCGGGAAAAGGCGCGCGCCACAGGGAAGCCCCACAACGAAGCCCGGCTGACGTTCGTCAAGATCCTCCTTCGCGAGCTCACGGAACAACTGACGGACCTCGTCGAGGAAGGCAACATCGGCAACAACGCGGATCGCGCCTACCTTGCGGAAGACGTCCGGTCGGCGAGGGACGTGCGCATTGCGCTGAACCTCTGCTGGATGCCGATGACGCCGGAGAAGCTGATCTCCGAGCTCTTCAGCAAGCCGGCCATCCTTGAAGCCTGCACGCCGCACCTGACCCCTGAACAGCGTTCGTTGCTGCAGCGGCCCGTGGACGCGCCATGGACGGAAGCAGATGTTCCGCTGCTGGATGAAGCTGCTGAACTGTTGGGCGAACTGGATCCGGCCGCCGGCAGGGGATTGGCCCAGCAGGAAGCTGACCGCGCACGTGACATCGCCAATGCCAAGCAGACTCTTGCCAACATGGAAGCCATGGGTGTGGACGTCCTGGTGTCGGCCGAAGAACTTGCTGACCAGAACCAGGAACGCGAAGGTCGCCTGACTGCCGCGGAACGCGCCACCAGCGACCGTTCGTGGGCCTTCGGCCACATTGTGGTTGACGAAGCACAGGAACTTTCTCCCATGCAGTGGCGGCTCCTGGTACGTCGCTGCCCGTTAAAGTCGTTCACGATCGTCGGTGATATCGCCCAGACGAGTGCTGCGGCAGGTGCCAATTCGTGGCAGAGTGCGTTGGCGCCGTCGTTCGGTGACCGCTGGACTCTCGAAGAACTCACCGTCAACTACCGCACGCCCTCGCAGATCGCCGAAGCAGCAGTCCGTATGGCCAACCGTGCCGGACTGGTGGTCTCGGCTCCCAAAGCCGTGCGCGAAGGTAAATGGTCGCCCATTGTGGACCGCGTCGACGCGGACAGCATCGTGTCCCACTTGGTGGAGGTCCTGCCCGAGGAAGTTGAAGCGATCGACGGCGGCCTGCTGGCTGTCATCGCCGACGGGCCCCTGCTTCCGCAGGCCACCGCTGCACTGCGGAAGGTCTACGGACGCCGGATTGGCGCGGGGGCCGGCAGCTACGAACAGGACATCGTGGTCATCAGCCCCAAGGAAGCAAAGGGCCTGGAATTCGATGGTGTGGTGGTCCTGGAACCGGCCGCGATGCTGAATCATGAGCATGGCAAGGTGGGCGACCTCTATGTAGCCATGACGCGGGCCACGCAGCGTTTGCGCCTCATTGCCGCCGCCCCGGTACCTGCGGGCATCGAGCGCTAGGAAAAAGGGCCCCTGCAATCCTGCTAACTTAGATCTCGTGTCACACGTAAACAACCTCGAGTCCCAGCACAACGATCCCGCTTTTGCCAATGTCTGGCAGGAGCTCAAATGGCGCGGCCTGATCCACGTTTCCACTGATGAAACGGAACTGGAAAAGCTGCTCGCCGGGGACCCGATCACGTATTACTGCGGCTTCGATCCCACCGCGCCCTCCCTGCACCTGGGCAACCTCGTGCAGTTGCTGGTGATGCGACGCCTGCAGTTGGCAGGCCACAAGCCGCTCGGTCTGGTGGGTGGGTCCACCGGCCTGATCGGTGACCCGCGTCCGACGGCGGAACGCACCTTGAACACCAAGGACACCGTTGCTGAGTGGGTTGGGTACCTGCAAGGCCAGGTGCGCCGCTTCCTCAGTTTCGAGGGCGAAAACCCGGCACGCATGGTGAACAATCTGGACTGGACAGCGCCGCTGAGTGCTATCGACTTCCTGCGCGAAATCGGTAAGCACTTCCGTGTGGGCACCATGCTCCGCAAGGATGCTGTGGCGTCCCGGCTGAACTCCGACGAAGGCATCAGCTACACCGAATTCAGCTACCAGATCCTCCAGGGCATGGACTACCTCCAGCTCTTCCGGGATTACGGCTGTGCGCTGCAGACCGGCGGCTCCGACCAGTGGGGCAACCTCACCAGCGGAACCGAACTCATCCGCAAGGTGGAAGGCAAGAGCGTCCACGCACTGGGGACGCCGCTCATCACCAACTCCGATGGCACAAAGTTCGGCAAGAGCGAAGGGAACGCCATCTGGCTGGACCCGGACATGTGCAGCCCGTACACGTTCTACCAGTTCTGGCTGAACACCGCGGACGCGGATGTTGTGGACCGACTCAAGGTGTTCACCTTCCTTTCACGTGCAGAGATTGAGGCACTTGGGGAAGCTGTTGCGGAGCGTCCGTTTGCCCGCGAGGGCCAGAAGAAGCTCGCTTTCGAAGTGACCTCCCTCGTCCATGGCGTCGACGCAACGGAGAAAGTCATTGCTGCTTCGGCGGCACTTTTCGGCAACGGCGACCTCACGGTACTGGATGAGCGCACCCTTGAAGCCGCCACCGCGGAACTTCCGTTGGTGAAGATCGGCACCGACGGTTTGGGAATCATCGACCTCCTGGTTGCCTCGGGTCTGTCCGACAGTAAGTCGGCTGCCCGGCGGACCGTAGGGGAGGGCGGCGCGTACGTGAATAACACCAAGGTCTCCGATCCTGACGCAGTCATTGCCCAGGATCAACTGCTGCACGGACGGTACTTGCTCCTTCGTCGTGGCAAGAAAAACCTTGCCACGATCGAGGTTTCTGCTTAGGTTCTCTTTTCCCTCCAGTTCCGAAAGGGCCGGCACCTTCATGGGTGTCGGCCCTTTTCGCGTTTCCTCGCTTGTTGCTCGAAGGCGACGGGCGCCGATGCATGGATGGTGGCGGAGGCGGCGGTCATCCTCGGCGCGCTCGGTTGTGCCGCGTCCCCTTTCCGGCCCTCTCTCATGTCCCTCGGGCTTCAGGCCGATGCTCTCTCTCATCCCTCGGGTTTCCGGCTGACGCTCTCTCGCATCCCTCGGGTTTGACGGCGTCGCTCTCTCGCATCCCTTGGTCTTTGAACGGGTCGCTCTCTCACTTCCCTCGGGTTTGGGCCCGACGCTCGCTCACTTCCCTCGGGTTTGGTTGGTGTTCGACGGCGGTTGTTGGGTTTGGTGCTGGGGCGGCTGGTGAGTGGGGGCTTGGGTGTGTGACGGGCATCACCTGTGTTGTTTTGGGCGGGTTCGGGGTGGTTCGTGGGTCGTTTGGCTTTGTTGGGCCCGTGTTTGCGGGGTTTTGGGTGGTGTTGGGGTTGATTTGTGCCGGGGCGCGTGGGCGTGTAATGTCTTCTGAGTCGCCGCGAGTGAGACAGCCTGGRGCTGAGAGCCGCGGAGACCGAACCCCTTTGATAACAGCCTGAAAAATGGTTCGCTTTTGAGCGTTCCTGTGCAGGGTGGGGCCGAGGGCTGGATCGGGAATCGCGGAAACGTTGATTTGCCAAGATCTRGTTGWTCGGGTAAGTTTGAAAAGTTGCTCCGGAGCGATCCTGGACCCCTTGTGGGTGTGGGTGGTGCYGGTAGTGTCTGTTGTTTGAGAACTCAATAGTGTGCCAAGTTTGTTGATACCGATTGTTTTATCAATTGGTTGAAATTATGGCCAGTACTGTCGCGCACCCCCGTGTGTGGTGGTCTGGTTTTCAGC
>NZ_JBFRDF010000012.1:0-133112 GCF_052113445.1 Paenarthrobacter sp. YAF11_1 | reverse complement strand
GCGTCAAGCGGGGCATGGCTGAGATGCTCAAGGGCGGCGTCATCATGGACGTCGTTAACGTCGAGCAGGCCCGCATCGCTGAGGATGCCGGTGCCGTGGCTGTCATGGCGCTCGAGCGCGTTCCGGCCGATATCCGCGCCCAGGGTGGCGTGTCCCGTATGTCGGATCCGGACATGATCGATGCGATCATCGCTGCGGTGTCCATCCCGGTCATGGCCAAGGCCCGCATCGGCCACTTCGTCGAAGCCCAGGTCCTGCAGTMCCTCGGTGTTGACTACATCGACGAGTCCGAGGTCCTGACCCCGGCGGACTACATCAACCACATCGACAAGTGGAACTTCACTGTTCCCTTCGTGTGTGGTGCCACCAACCTTGGTGAGGCCCTGCGCCGGATCAACGAGGGCGCGGCGATGATCCGTTCCAAGGGTGAAGCCGGCACGGGTGATGTTTCCAACGCCACCGGGCACATGCGCCAGATCCGTTCGGAGATCGCCAAGCTCGCAGCCTTGCCCGAGGACGAGCTCTACGTCGCGGCCAAGGAACTGCAGGCCCCGTATGAGCTGGTCAGGGAAGTTGCCGCCACCGGCAAGCTCCCCGTCGTGTTGTTCACTGCCGGTGGCATCGCCACTCCGGCTGATGCTGCGATGATGATGCAGCTCGGCGCGGACGGCGTGTTCGTTGGCTCGGGGATCTTCAAGTCCGGCAACCCGGCCGAGCGTGCCGCCGCCGTCGTGAAGGCCACTGCTTACTACGACGATCCCGACGTCATCGCCAAGGTCTCCCGCGGACTTGGCGAAGCCATGGTGGGCATCAACGTCGACGACATCCCCCAGCCCCACCGCCTCGCAGAACGCGGCTGGTAGAGGCAATGACGGACCTTGCTCTGGCCAAGACTGTTCACGGCCGTGGCCTCCGGAAGGATTGGGCGCAGCTGACCGGGCACACCGTGGAGGTGTGGCTTTCGGGCGATCACGTCCTCACCGGGGTGGTGGAGCAGGCGACCGATGATGATTCGGTGCTCTGGATCGCCGCCGAGGGACTGTCCACCAGGAAGCTGTTCGATAAATCGACGGGCTACCAGGTCTGGGCCTGAGAGGAGCTTGTCCGTGCCTGCCGGGCTGCGCTCAGCGGTCGTCCTCGGGGCGGGCCGTGAGGATCCGATGAGCGCTCTCCTGGAGAATGCCGAGCGACTCCTGGATCAGTGGTGAGGCGATACTGCCTCTGCGCACCGCAGCGATAATGCGGCGGGTGGGCTTCCCTTTGCCGGTGATACGCAGCCGAACCACGTTCTCCGTACTGTGAAGGGGTGCCAGCCGTGGCAGCAGGCCCACGCCCAGCCCCGCCCCCACAAACGCTATCTGGGTTTCCCACTCAACAGCCTCATGCGCAATCCGAGGTGTTACCCCCACCGCCGTGAACGCGGCCGTGAAGAGGGAATGGTAAGTGGAGCCGGCTGCTTCGGTGATCCAGGGTTCCGACGCAAGCTCTTCGAGCGTCACGGTTTCCCGTTGGGCCAGCGGGTGGTCAGCGGGAATGATCACGTCCAAGGGATCGTCGAGCAGCACGGTCTGTTCGAACCTGGGATCGTCCTCGCCGTAGGTTTCGGACTGCATGGCGACGATGACCGCGAGATCGATTCGTTCTGCCACCAACAAGTCGAAGCAGCGGGCCGGGTTGGCCTCGAGCACCTGGACCTCCAGCAAGGGGCGCGTGGAGCGCAAGGTGGCCGCCAGCGGCGCCAGCAACTGAGCGGCCGCCGTCGAGAATCCGCCGAGCCCAAAATGTGACTGCACCTGATCGCCGGCCTCCATGGCTGCTGCGCGCAGGCTCTCCCATTCGGCAATGAGGGTGTCCGATCCCGTCACGAGAAAGCGGCCGGTGGCGGTAAGCCGCACGCCCCGTCCGTCCTTGGTCAGCAACTGCATTCCCAGCATGCGCTGGAGCTCCCGCAGCTGTGCAGAGACAGCGGACGGGGAGTAGCCGGTGAGCTCCGCGGTGGCGCCGATGGTGCCGCAGCGGGCAAACACCCTGAGTGTGATGAGCCTCGCATCGATCATGCACCTATTGTGCACGGTTATCTTCTGAATCTTGCGCTTTTGTTGCGGTTCAATCGTCCCTAATCTCATGACTATAAGGTTTTCGACAACGCTGCTCGCCCCCAACGCAGCAGTGCTCCCCACGAAACACACTCTGACCCATGCCTCCCGGGAGGAAAACATATGTCTGCTCCAGTCTTGCCCCTCAACTCACGCGGAAAACTCGCTTCATCCTTGCCTGCAGAGCAGCTGGCGGAGATCAGCGGTTTGTTCGAGTTCCGGCGCAAGGGATATTCCCTCGATGCGCCTTTCTACACCGACGCCACGATCTTCAAGATCGACATGGAAGCCATTTTTGGCCAGCATTGGATCTTTGCCGGCAGCATCGCCGAACTGCCCGAGCCGGGCGACTACGTCACCGTCGACTATGGTCCCTACTCCCTGATCGTGCTGCGCAATGACGACGGCGGCGTGAACGTCCTGCACAACGTCTGCCGCCACCGCGGTGCCCGCGTCCTGACCGAGCCTGCCGGCTCAACCGGAAACCTGGTCTGCGGCTACCACTCCTGGACGTACTCCCCGGAGGGCAACCTGATCCACGCCTCGGCACCGGGTGAGACCAAGTTCGACAAGGGCTGCTTCGGCCTCAAACGCGCCCACAGCCGCGTGGTTGCCGGACTGATCTTCGTCTGCATCGCCGACGAGCCACCGACGGATTTTGACGAAACTTCCAAGATCTTCGAGCCGTACCTTGCACCGCACGATCTCTCCAAAACGAAGATTGCCTACCAGCAGAACATCATCGAAGAGGGCAACTGGAAGCTCGTCATGGAGAACAACCGTGAGTGCTACCACTGCGATGGCCACCCTGAGCTGGCCTGTTCCCTCTTCCCCACCTGGGGCCTGACGGAGGGCTTGATCCCGGCCCACCTTGAAGAAGTATGGGACCGCAACAAGGAAGCACAGTCCTCGCTCGAGGAGCGTTGCCGCCGCTATGGACTTCCCTACGAGGTAGTGGAGGAGCTCGATACCCGCATTGCGGGAATCCGCATCTCACGTGAATCGCTCGACGGCGAGGGCGAGTCATTCTCGGCCGATGGCCGCAGGCTCTCCAAGAAGCTGCTCGGCGACTTGCGGGACTTCCGGTTGGGCCGCTGCTCGATGCACCTCCAGCCCAATAGCTGGTTCCACTTCCAGAGCGACCATGTCATCACGTTCGGCGTCTTCCCCATCAACGAACACCAGTCCCTGGTCCGCACCACGTGGCTGGTAGCCGATGACGCCGTGGAAGGCGTGGACTACGACCTCGAAAAGCTCACCTACACCTGGAAGCAGACCAACCTCCAGGACAAGGCGTTCGTGGAGCTGTGCCAGACGGGCGCCGGCAGCCCCGCCTACGAGCCCGGCCCCTACATGAAGAGCGAATACCAGGTGGAGGCCTTCATCAACTGGTACGTACAGCGTGTCCAGGAGCACTTGGCATGACCGAACTCCTCACTGAGAAGGTAGTCCAGGAGCCACATCGCATCCGCGGCCTTGAGATGCCGTGGAACAGGGTGATGGGCAGCACCGAGGGTCCAGCCAGTGCAGCCCGCGCCTTGGGCCCGTGGCATCCGCAGGAGTTCACGGCCGAATGCGTTGAGATTGTTGCCGAAGTGGGCGGCATGATGACCTTCGTGTTCCGTCGCTCCGACGGTGCGCCCCTGGCGTTTCGTGCAGGCCAGTACGTGAACGTCGCCTTCCCCGTGAACGGCGAGGACCAGGACCCGGCGGACCGCAGCTACTCACTCTCCAGCGCACCCACCAAGCCGTGGACCTTCGACATCACGGTCAAACGCGATCCCACGGGGCTGGTCTCGCCGTGGGTGCACGAGAACATCAAACCCGGCACGGTTCTGGAGATGCTCGGGCCGGTGGGCGCGTTCCACCTGCCCGACGCCGACCGGCGGGCACGCTACCTCCTGTTGGCCGCCGGAGCAGGGATCACGCCCATCATGTCGATGGTGCGGACCATTCACTCCCTGCCGGGCGAGGCAGACGTAGTGGTGCTCTATCACGGAGCGGCGGACGAGGGCTTTGCCTTCAACAAGGAGCTCGCCTACATCGCCTCCGTGGACTCGCGCATCAAGGTCTTCTATTCCCTGGGCGATCGCGGCAAACCCGCCGACTGGGAAGGGCTCAGCGGAAGGCTGACGGCGGCCATGCTGGATCAAGTGGCCCCCGATGCCAACGGACGCCAGGTCTATGCCTGCGGCCCCGAAGGGTACCTGAACACGGCCACCGAGCTCCTGGGGAAGGTGGGCGTCGACGACACCTCCATCCACATGGAATTCTTCACCGGAGACCGCCAAACCATCCTTGAATATCAGGCGGAACTTGCGCTGGCGGCCGACATTGCGGAGGAAATCGCGGAGGAGATCGCCGATTCCGCCGAGGATTACTACGAAAGCCAGCCCACGGCGTTCGGACTCTACGAGCCCGGCTACGACGCAGGGGGAACCTTGAAGGCCACGGGGCTGCCGCTGGAAAGCGCTGATCCGGACGGGTCCGGCCCGGGTGCCTCCGACGGCGGTGCGGACGTGGAGCAAGAGGCTGTTACTCCTGATGCCTCGAGCTTTGAGACGGTGGGAACGGGCAGCCTCACCCTGTCCTTCATGCGCACCGGCATCAATGTGCGCGTCGACCCCAGCGAGCACATTCTTGGGCCCGCCCAGCGTGCGGGCGTCAGGATCGGCGCCAACTGCAAGGAAGGCATGTGTGGCTCGTGCAAGATCGTCAAGCTTTCCGGCGATGTCGAGATGAACCACCAGGGAGGAATCCGGGCACGGGAAATCGACGCGGGCAAGTTCCTGCCGTGCTGCTCCACGGCACGCACCGACATGGTGATCGATGCCTAGCTAAGGTTCAGCCCGCCGAAGCTCCGCCCGTTCCACCAGCTCCGTGATCCAGGGCCGTTGTGCGCGGTGGAGGGTCATGCCCTCGGGAAGTCCCTCCACCTGCGCCGACGAGCCATCGACGTCTATGGTGATGCGTCCGCTTCCCATGGGGGCGTTGCTGATGTGCAGGTCGCCGAAGGACTCCGGCAGGACCGGATCCAGCCAGAGCCCTCCCATGGAGATGTGGGCGTCGTACCGCATGAGTCCGGTGATCAACTGGATGGGGGTGGTGGCGGCCCAGGCTTGTGGGGAACACGCCGTGGGGTAGGGCACCGGTTCCCGGAAGTGTTCGCGGGGAAAGCCGCAAAAGAGTTCCGGGAGTCTTCCTCCCGAGGACTCCGCAGCTTCAAAGAGGGCCGTCGCAATACGCTGCGCTTCCTCCACGAATCCGTAACGGAGCAGTCCGGCCGCTATCAGCGCATTGTCGTGCGGCCACACTGATCCGTTGTGGTAACTGGCCGGGTTGTAGGCGCCCATGTCCGTGGCCAGCGTCCGGACGCCCCATCCGCTGAACATCTCCGGAGACATCAATCGTTCCACCACCAGGGGCGCCTTGTCTTCATCCACCAGGCCAAACCACAGGCAGTGCCCCATGTTTGAGGCACACGCGTCCACGGGCCGCTTGTCCTTATCCAAGGCAACCGCGTAGTAGCCCTTGTCCGGGAGCCAGAACTCTTCGTTGAACTTCTTCTTCAGGCGGTCTGCGCGTTCCCGGAGTTCGGCCGCCAAGGTGAGGTCGCCGTCGTCGTAAGCCATCCAGGCGCGCGCCATATAGGCGCCGTGCACGTATGCCTGGACTTCGCACAGCGCCAACGGCGGCTCGGCGATGGTGCCATCGGCAAAGTTGATGCCGTCCCAGGAATCCTTCCAACCCTGGTTGATGAGCCCATGCTGGTTGGGCCGCCCGTACTCCACGAAACCGTCGCCATCGCGGTCGCCGTAGTCCCTGATCCAGTCAAGCGCACGGTCTGCGTTGGGCAGGAGCTCCGAAATGACGTCTTTTGCGAAGCCCCACCGGCTGACGGAGCCCAGGACAATCACGAAAAGGGGAGTGGCGTCCACGCTCCCGTAGTACGCGGACTTGCCGCCCAAGGCCAGGCCGCTGGAAACATCAAGGCGCACTTCATGCAGGATCTTCCCCGGCTCCTCCTCGCTGGCGGTGTCCACCACCGTTCCCTGCCGGTCAGCGAGTGTGCGGAGGGTGCCCAACGCCAGCGACGGATCAACCGGCAATGCCATCTCTGATGCCCATAGGGAGTCCCGGCCGAACAAGGTCATGAACCACGGCGCTCCGGCGGCCACCACCACCCTGTCCGGATGGTCCGGGTCCTGGATCCGCAGTGCCCCCAGGTCTTCGTAACTGCGGCTGAGAGTGCGTTGGATGGAACGGTTTCCCACTTGCAGGCGGGGAATCTTAGCTACCCATTCCTGCCGGCGGCGATCGCTGGGAGACATCTCCCCGCGGGACGGGTGGGCGAACGGCGTTCCTGTGCCATCCCCGGCGGGAACAACGCTGACGCGGGTGCTCCAGCTCCCCGAAGACGGAATCTTTGCCGTGAAGCCCAAAGCACGGGCGCCGGCGCCGGCGCCTTCAGCCCGGATCGCCACGCCCTTCCGGATTCCCTCCCACTTTCCACGGATCACCAGGGAATCGCCTTCCGGGACGCGGGTCTCCTTCCATTCGCGGGTGATGCGGGCTTCCTTCACTTCAAAGAGGTCCGCGAAATCCGACTCGGCCGTCAGGAGGATCCGGCACTCCACAGGGTGCTTGGAGTAGTTGCGGACCGTGATTTCCTCGAAGATGCCCGCCCCGACTTCCCTGAGCCGCTCCACCAGCAGGGGGCTGTCCGCGTACCCATCGGAGCGGGGAACCCGGCCTGCGAAGAGTGCGCGGTAGGGTTCCCGGGTTTCTGCGGCCAAAGCCTCAATCGCCTGCCCGTTGATGGTCAGTTCCCACCGCGAAAGTATCCGGGTATCCAGATGGAAGACGCCGTGCGGCAGGTCGGGATGGATGTCTCCGTTGGAGGAGGAAATGCAGAAAGACGAACCTTCCACCAAAGTGACCGTGCCCGACCCCAAAGGCCCGGCCGCGGTGTCAGCATTCCAACCAACCACTTGATGCTCCTTGTCACTGAGCTGTCCCGGCCGCTGTAGCGGCCGCTGTGACGGGCGGCCACTGTGAGCGGCGGCCGTTTGCCTGGATATAGTCGACGCTACGCCGGAGAGGGTGCCGGCACCAGAGCCGTTCGGCCCTTCGGTCCACGGTGGGGACTTCGTGTCCATAACCCAGAGTTAACCTGTTTTTCAGTTACTCCGCGGTATAAGGGGGCTACAATGGCAACAGGACATTCGCTGATGCAGCCCGGCGGCCCGCTTTTCTTCCGACGCCGGAGGCCCCGTAATGACCGACACCCAAATCAGCAGCTTTATCCGCGACTGCGTGGTGTTTGAGGACGACACTGAGAACGGCTTGGATTTTGATACTTTCTACGGCCTGTACATCAGCTGGTGCGTTCTTGGACGTAAAATCCCCATTCCCGACTCAGCCTTCAAAACGGCTCTTGAACTTGAAGGTCTCAGGCCCATCAAGGAAAACGGCCGCAGAATCTATCCCGGAATGAGCATGGTGGGTGCGGCCGCAAGGGACTACGTAGTGAACAGTGTTCCTTTGTGGAGCGAGTCGGAGACCAACGTCCCGGTTCTTTCCGACATGGCCGAGGAACCTGTTCCGTCCATCGCCTGATTTCATTCAAACAGCCAGCGTCCAGCCCGTGCCCCTAGGATTTCATGAGGGGGCATGGGCTGTTCCTGTTTCCGGGGTGTGCGCTGAAAGGAATTGATGAAACCGTCCATCGTTTGGTTCCGGGACGACCTCAGGGTCGCCGATAACCCGGCCTTGCGGGCCGCCGTCGACGACGGCGACGCCGTGGCCCTGTTCGTCCTCGACGAAGAATCGAAAGGCATCCGCGCCCATGGTGGCGCTGCGCGTTGGTGGCTCCACCATTCGCTGACGGCGCTGCGTGAGGACCTGGACAAACTCGGCATCCCGCTGCTGCTCCGCCGTGGGGCCGCCGGAGACGTCGTGCAGAAAACCGCGACGGCGGTTGGTGCGGGCGCGCTGTACTGGAACCGCCGGTATGGTGCGGCTGAGCGAACGGTCGACGCCGGACTCAAGACCTGGGCGGGTGAGGCCGGGCTCCACGTGGCCAGTTTTCAAGCGTCCCTGCTTCATGAGCCGTGGAATGTCACCACCAAAACGGGTGGGCAATACAAGGTCTTCACACCTTTCTGGCGGACGGTGTCCGCACAGGAATTCCGCGAGCCGTTGGCCGTGCCCGCGAAAGGCCATGGCTACACCGGAAAGCTCCCGTCCTACGACGAGTTGGACGCCTGGAACCTCCTGCCCACCAATCCGGACTGGTCCGGGGGATTGGCCGGGATGTGGATGCCTGGAGCGGCTGCCGGCCACCAGCGCCTCGCTGCGTTCGTGGAGAAGGGGCTCTCCAACTACAGCGAGGGCCGGAACCGTCCGGATACGGATGGCAGCAGCTGCCTCTCGCCTTACCTGCGGTGGGGTGAGCTGAGCCCGTTTGAGGTGTGGCATGCGCTGGGCTCCAAGCGCTCCGAAAGCGCCTCGGTTTATGCTTCTGAGCTGGGTTGGCGTGAATTCTGCTGGCACCAGTACTTCCACAACCCGGAGCTCGCCACCGCGAACCTTCGCACCGAGTTTGACCGGTTCCCGTGGGCGTGGCCCGGCAGCAGCGGAGGCAACGGGAAACATTCCGGCCACGAAAGCGCGCCGGAGGAGCTCCTCGCCTGGCAGCAGGGCCGCACCGGTTTCCCCATGGTGGACGCCGGGCAACGCCAGCTATGGCACACCGGCTGGATGCACAACCGGGTACGCATGGTGGCCGCCAGCTTCCTGGTGAAGAACCTGGGTATCCATTGGCAGCTCGGCGAGCAGTGGTTCTGGGACACCTTGGTGGATGCCGATCCGGCGTCGAATCCTGCCAACTGGCAATGGGTGGCAGGCTCCGGGGCGGACGCCTCGCCCTTCTTCAGGATCTTCAATCCTGAGGCCCAGCGGGTTAAGTTCGATCCCCAGGGGAAGTACATCGCCCACTGGATCCCCGAATTCGGAACGCCCGAATACCCCGGGGAAATTGTGGACCTCAAAACCACCCGCGCGGAAGCACTGGAAGCGTACAAGGGGATGAAGGAAGTCCACTAGGGAGCCACCACGCCCTAAAAACACCCCTCTGGAAATTAGTAGGAAGTCCGAGTATATTCGGGTTCAGAGATGACCTGGATCACAGTTGGTCACGTGTTCCCCGCAATGGTCCCAGCACCCAGCGGCACGGCAGTCATTCACGATGCAAAGGAGCATTCCACCATGGTGCGCGAGCTTTCACACTACGTAGACGGCCAGAGGATCGACGGCACGTCCGGCCGGTTCAGCGATGTCTACGATCCCTGCACGGGCGAAGTCCAGGCCCGGCTTCCGCTGGCCAGCGCCGACGAGGTCCGCAACGCCGTCGCAAATGCCGAGAAGGGCCAGCTCGAATGGGCGGCCATGAACCCGCAGCGCCGGGGACGCATCCTGCTCAAGTTCGTGGACCTGGTCAATGACAACATGGACGAGCTCGCCACGCTCCTGTCCTCCGAGCACGGAAAGACATTCGCGGACGCCAAGGGCGATATCCAACGCGGCATCGAGGTAGTGGAGTTCTCCGCCGGCGCACCACATCTCCTCAAGGGCGAATTCTCCGACAACGCCGGCCAGGGGATCGATGTCCACTCGCTCCGCCAACCACTCGGCGTGGTCGCGGGCATCACGCCCTTCAACTTCCCGGCCATGATTCCGCTGTGGAAGTCAGGCCCGGCGCTCGCAGCCGGCAACGCCTTCATCCTCAAGCCCTCCGAGCGGGACCCGTCCGTTCCGCTGCGCCTCGCCGAGCTGTACAGCGAAGCCGGTGTTCCGAACGGCGTCTTCAACGTCATCAACGGTGACAAGGAAGCAGTGGATGCGCTGCTCGAAGATCCGCGGGTGAAGGCCATCGGCTTTGTGGGCTCCACGCCGATCGCCCAGTACATCTACGCCACGGCAGCCGCGCACGGCAAACGTGCACAGTGCTTCGGCGGGGCGAAGAACCACATGGTGATCATGCCCGACGCCGATCTGGACATGGCAGCCGACGCCCTGATTGGTGCCGGGTACGGTTCCGCAGGCGAACGCTGCATGGCCATCTCCGTGGCCGTGCCGGTGGGACAGGAAACCGCCGATGCCCTGGTGGCCAAACTGACTGAGCGCGTGAAGGACCTGAAGGTTGGCCACAGCCTGGCCAAGGACTCAGACTTCGGGCCGGTCGTGGCGGCCTCTGCCAAGGAACGCATCGAGGGTTACATCCAGTCCGGCGTGGACGAAGGCGCAACCCTGGTCACCGACGGCCGCGGACTCACCGTGGACGGCTACGACGGCGGGTTCTGGGTTGGCCCAACCCTCTTCGACAACGTCACCAAGGACATGAAGATCTACAAGGAAGAGATCTTCGGACCTGTCCTGAGCGTCCTGCGCGCAGCTGACTACGACGAAGCGCTCAGGCTCTGCAGCGAGCACGAGTTCGGCAACGGCGTCGCAATTTTCACCCGCGACGGCGACTCCGCCCGCGACTTCGCCAGCCGCGTGGAGGTGGGCATGGTGGGCATCAACGTGCCGATTCCCGTGCCGATTGCGTACTACACGTTCGGCGGCTGGAAGGCCTCCGGCTTCGGCGACCTCAACCAGCACGGCGCCGACGCATTCCGGTTCTACACCAAGACCAAGACCGTGACGTCGCGGTGGCCCTCCGGCATCCGCCAAGGCGCCAGCTTCATCATGCCGGCAGGCAGCTGATGCGGGCTGGGGAGGTAGAGGAAGAGGTCCTGTTTGAGCGTCGCGGCCACCTCGGCATCGTGACTCTCAACCGCCCGAAAGCCGTCAACGCCCTGAACGCGGGAATGGTGCAAGCCATGCTCCGGCAGCTGACGGACTGGGCCGACGACGACGCCGTCGCCACCGTTTTGGTCCGCGGCGCGGGAGACCGCGGGCTGTGCGCGGGCGGCGACATCGTGGCCATCTACAAGGACATGCTGCACAGCGGAACCGAAACCGCGGAGTTCTGGGCGGACGAGTACCGGCTGAACTCCTTGATTGCCCACTATCCCAAGCCCTATGTGGCGTTCATGGACGGGTTGGTTTTGGGCGGCGGCGTTGGCATCTCAGCACATGGCTCAGTGCGCGTGGTCACCGAACGGACGCGGACCGGCATGCCGGAAACCACCATTGGTTTTGTGCCCGACGTCGGCGGCACGCTCCTGCTGTCGCGCTCGCCGGGGGAGTCGGGAACCCACGCGGCCCTGACGGGAGCACACCTGTCCGGTTCGGACGCGTTGTTCCTGGGACTCGCGGACCACTTTGTGCCGTCCGAAAACCTGCCCGCGCTGGCGGAAGCGCTGGAAAGCTCGACGCCGGAAGCCGCCGTCGAGCGCTTTGCGCAAGCCGCGCCGGACTCGGCCTTGGCGGCCCAGCGCGGGTGGATCGACGCCGCGTACGTGTATGACGACGCCGAAGAGATTGTCCGGAGCCTGCGCTCTGTGGGCGACGAGGCAGCCGCCGCAGCCGACACGATTGAGGCGAAGTCGCCCACGTCTGTGAAGGTCGCTTTGGCATCGCTGCGCCGGGTGCGGGGGCTTTCCCTGGAGGAGGCTTTGGATCAGGAGTATCGCGTGGGGCTGCGCTGCCTTGCCGGTCCTGATTTCCGGGAGGGCATCCGTGCGCAGGTAGTGGACAAGGACAGGAATCCGCAATGGAAGCCGCCTTCCCTGGCTGACGTCCAGGTGTCCGACGTCGAGGGCTACTTTGCGCCGCTCGGCGAACGGGAACTGGGTCTGGCCGGGCTGGGCAGTGAGTCGAAGGAGACGGTATGACAGAGAACGCAGCCATGTCAGATATCCAAGCCGCGGGGACGGGCCTCATCGCGTTCCTCGGACTTGGACACATGGGCGGCCCCATGGCGGCCAATTTGATCAAGGCCGGGCACGACGTCATTGGCTATGATCCTGTTCCGGCGGCCGTGGAAGCGGCCGTGGGGCACGGGATTCCCATGGCATCGTCGGCGCACGAGGCCGCAGCGGAAGCGGCCGTGGTGCTGACCATGCTCCCCAGCGGCAAGCATGTCCTGGATGCCTACCGTGGCGTAGGTGGACCGGGGCTGCTGTCAGTTGCGAAGCCGAACACCTTGTTCCTGGACTGCTCCACCATCAATGTGGACGAAGCCCGGGAAGCCGCGGCTCTGGCAGTAGCGGCGGGTCACCGATCAGTGGACGCGCCCGTGTCGGGTGGCGTGGTGGGCGCCGAAGCGGGCACTTTGACGTTCATGGTGGGCGCGCTTCCGGAGGATTTTGAGACCGTGCAGCCGATCCTGGAATTGATGGGCAAGAGGATCGTCCACTGTGGAGACCACGGGGCCGGGCAGGCTGCCAAGGTCTGCAACAACATGATCCTGGGGGTGTCCATGATTGCTGTTGCCGAGGCATTCGTGCTGGGCGAGAAGCTGGGCCTGACGCATCAGGCGTTGTTCGACGTCGCCTCCAACGCGTCCGGGCAGTGCTGGGCGCTTACTACCAACTGTCCTGTTCCGGGACCGGTGCCCACGAGCCCGGCAAACCGTGATTACCAGCCGGGTTTCGCGGGAGCGTTGATGGCCAAGGACCTGCGCCTGGCCTTGAATGCGTTGGAAAGCACGGGTGTTGCCGCCGAGATGGGGCCGCTGGCGTCACGTATCTATGACGCTTTTGCAGCCGGCGAGGGAGCTGGAAGGGACTTCTCCGGCATCATCACCGAGATCCGGGACAAGTCCGTGTGAGAGGTTGGAACTGAGTGGTTGAGGGTTTGTTGGGCTTGGCGGAGAGGGAGAGCATGACGGAGCAGTACCAGAACATTGTGGTGGAACGGCGGGGCCGGGTTGGACTGGTGACCCTGAACCGGCCGGAGGCGTTGAATGCGCTGAACACCGCACTCATGAATGAGCTCGTGGATGCTGTGACGGCCATGGACACCGACCCGGAGGTGGGGGCCGTGGTCATCACGGGCTCCGCCAAGGCGTTCGCAGCCGGGGCCGACATCAAGGAAATGTCTTCCAACAGCTACATGGACATGTACGCGGCGGACTGGTTCCGGCGGTGGGAGGACCTCACTCGCCTGCGCATTCCCGTCATTGCCGCGGTTTCCGGTTTTGCCCTGGGTGGCGGCTGCGAACTGGCCATGATGGCGGACTTCATCATTGCCGGGGACAACGCCAAGTTCGGCCAGCCGGAGATCAACCTGGGCGTTATCCCGGGCATGGGCGGCTCTCAGCGGCTGACCCGCGCCGTCGGCAAGGCCAAGGCGATGGACATGGTCCTGACGGGCCGGTTCATGGACGCTGATGAAGCCGAGCGGTCCGGTTTGGTCTCCAGGGTGGTGCCTGCCGCTGAGGTGATTGACGAGGCAGTCAAGGCAGCAGAAGTCATCGCGTCCAAGTCCAAGCCCGCCGCCATGGTGGCCAAGGAAGCAGTCAACGCGGCCTTCGAGATGGGACTGTCCCAAGGGGTTGTCTTCGAACGGAGGGTGTTCCATTCGCTCTTCGCTACCGAGGACCAAAAGGAAGGCATGGCCGCCTTCAGCGAGAAGCGCCAACCGGAGTTCAAACACCGGTAATTCGCGCGTGTTTTCGGGTGTGTCGGGGATAGACTCGGTGCACTTACAAATGGGGAGAGAACATGTCAACGGAGATCGTTCAGGCTAACCACACTGAAGCATCCACCCAGCCGATCAACCGGCAGGCCATCGTGGCCGCCGCAATGGCAGTCGTTGCCCTCGTCGGGCTGTTTTTCGCGGGCATGGCAGTCATCGCGGTATTCGTCGTTGGGGCAGGCCACGTGGCCTTGAACCAAATTCAGCAGCGCGGCGAACGGGGACGGGGCTTCGCCATAGGCGCCTTGGCGGTGGGTTACGGCATCGGGCTCCTGTCTTTGGGCTCGGCGCTGATCTTCGCTTTTACGGGTTAGGCGCGGCAGCTCTTCTGCTTTAGCTCGTTCCGTCCAGTAGGACGCAGCTCACGGTCCTTCCTTCGTCACGTTCCACCTGATTGCGTCTCCTACTGAGGGATACACAAGCAGGCGAGACTGAGGGAAATCATGACCTGGCAATTTTGCGATGACGATCACTGCCCTGACAGCTGGCACTGGATGGATCCGGTGGGGACTCCGGAGGCATGCCGTGGGTCCTATGAACACGGGGCTGCTGAGCAGGAGAACCGTGAAAGGGTTGTCCGCTCATACTTCGCGGCGTAGGCTCCTGCGGGCCACCACCCGCATTCGAGGAGTGAGTCATGGGACAGCTGATCGTGCAGGATTGGAGTACTGGCCTACGCCGGCGTCCGAGGCCGACATCATCACGCCTGTACTCAACGGACTGCGCCGCCACGTGTTTTCGCGCCACCTGAAGGAAGCCCCCTGGGGCGACTTCCCGCCGTCGAACGTTGAATCCGGCGACGCGATCGAGGCGATCCGCCGTATCAAGCGCGAGTCCACCAAGGACATTGTGCTGTGGGGCAGTCTGTCCCTCGGTGAGACGTTCTTCGCGGCAGGCGAGGTGGACGCGGTCCGGCTGGTGGTGATGCCGGTCGGCCAGGGCGCCGGCAGGGGCGTGTTCCCCGCCGGACACGACCCCGCCCTTCTGAAACTCGTGGACGTGAACAGCTACGACCAAGGCTTGGTGGAGCTCAGTTACACCGTTCGGAAGCAGGGCTAGCTGACAGCGGCGGGGATCAGCGCTGCATCGAAGAACGCCCGCTCCAGCCGCACCGCCTCCGCGAAGACCGCAGCAACGCGCTGCCGCTCCTGAGGCCGTGAAGGCTCGACGGCGTCGAACTCGTCGCGCAGCCACGTCACCCACGCGTTGTATTCGGGGTTGTTGTGGAGACGGATCCACTCGGCATGCCTGGGTTCGGCGGGCCACTGGGTGGGGTCTCCGGCGCGGGCGGCCCACTCTCCGTACAGCCACTCCGCCACCAGGAGCACGGCGAGGACCTCCGGATAGGAGCGGCTCGCCAGGGCGTCCCGCATGAGGGCGTCGAAGCCGCGGGTGGCCGTTCCGAGAGCGGGCGCAGTCCTCTCCGCTTCCGGAACGTCCAGCTCATTGAAGCAATCCTGGAAGTATGTATTTTCGTCAGAAGCGAAGGCTCCCAGGACGCCAGCGAACACCAGCCGGGAAGGCAGCGACGGTGCAGAGGCTACGGCCTGGCCCAGGAGCGCGGTGAAGGCATCGCAGAACTGGTAGTCCTGCACGAGGTAGTGGCGCAGTTGCTCATCGGGAAGGGTTCCGGCCAGCAGTTGGTCCACGAACGGATGGTTGACGGCGGCGTCCCAATCCCCCGCGGACTGGTTCCTGAGTTCTTCGGCAAAGCTCACGGTGTTTCCTCCTGAAGTGTCAGCATCGGAGCCTAGCAGCGTGTTGCGTTGTGGCGTCGGGCGTTACGCTATGGTGCCGCTCCCGGTGCCGGCGTAGGCTCTGGCCATGACGAACGAGGGCGCATCGAAGACGATCGTGGTTGGCTATGACGGATCCGAAGAATCGCACCGCGCCGTCCAGTGGGCCGCCAAACATGCGATCCTGCGGGACTGTTCCCTCCACGTAGTGCACTGCTCCTTGTGGGTCCTGCTGTCCCACAATAGGGGACCCGTTCCCGGGGTTGCCGATAGCGGCCTGGAACGGGCTGCCCAGAAAGTCCTGGAAGAAGGTGTTGCGCTCGCCAAGGAGACCGTTCCCGAGCTGGAAGTCCACACCACCTTGTTGCACGGGATGCCTCGCGATCACCTGGCCCACGTTTCGGCCGGTGCTGCGATGTTGGTGCTCGGAAGCCGGGGACTTGGCGGGTTCATGGGTTTGCTGGTGGGATCCGTCAGCCTGGAGATGGCCGCAACTGCAGAGTGCCCGGTGGCTGTGATCCGTGCTGACGACAACCCTGATGGTTTTGTGTTGCTTGCCGTGGATGACTCGGGATCACCGGCGGCACTTGAGGATGCCTGCCATTTCGCCGAAGCAACAGGTGCCGAACTCATGATCGTTCACGTACTGCACGAACCCGATGGCTACCGGCGGCTGCGGGAGCCCGTGGAAGCTTACCCGGACGCTGAAGCGATGCTTGACTCGGTGCTGAGCCAGGCCCGCCACAAAGCACCCGGGATCACGGTGACCGGAGAGTTGCTGGTGGATGCTTCCTTCTCCCGGGCGGTGGTCAAAGCCTCGCAAGGAGCACGCCTTACGGTGGTGGGGACCAAAGGGCATGGGGTCATCAAGGGCACTATCGGCTCCACGGCGCACGCTGTCCTGCACCATGCCCACAGTCCCGTGTTGGTGTCCCGCCGGAAGGCCGATCCCGCATAGGCCGGTGGAGGCCCTCGCAGGGACTCCCTCCCGCGACGGCCCGGAACTAGGGTGAAGGTATGGATAATCGGGCGGAAGTACGCGAATTCCTGATCTCCCGGCGCGCCCAGGTGTCACCTGAGCAGGTGGGGCTGCCGGCCGGCTCGAATCGGCGGGTCAAAGGGTTGCGTCGCAGTGAGGTGGCCACGCTTGCCGGGCTGAGCGTGGAGTATTACACCCGCTTGGAGCGAGGTGCCATCAGTGGAGCCTCCCCACAAGTTCTTGAGAGCCTCGCGAGGGCGTTGAACCTCGATGACGCCGAGCGGGCCCACCTGTTCGATCTCGCTCACGCCGCCAGTCCTGTTGCGCGGCCGCCGCGGCGCCGGAACTCAACGTCCTACGTGCCGCATCAGAGCCTGCAATGGGCGCTTGATGCGGTAACGGCCGGACCCGCATTCGTCCGCAACGGCCGGATGGACCTGCTGGCGGTGAACCCGTTGGCCCGGGCTTTCTACAAGGACTGTTACGACATGCCGGGCCAGGCGCCAAACATCGCACGGTTCACTTTCCTGGATGACCGTGCCCACGAGTTCTACCCGGACTGGGATGCCTTTGCGGAGGTGACAGTTTCCATCCTGCGCACAGAGGCCGGGCGCGACCCGCACAACAAGGAGCTTCACGACCTCATTGGTGAACTCAGCACCCGCAGCGAGGAATTCCGCACCCGCTGGGGCGCCCACAACGTCCGGCATCACGGCACTGGATTCAAGACGTTCAACCATCCGATAGTTGGTGAAATGACGCTCGCCTTCGAGGGCCTGGAGATGGCGGCCGAGCCCGGGCTGACCCTGACCATCTACGCTGCGGAACCCGGATCGCCGTCGGCCGAGCGTCTCCAGCTGCTGGCATCGTGGGCTGCCAGCGAATACGCCGTCGAGCCTGCTGCCGAAAGGACCCGGGCGGACAGCTGACTGCATGACAGGTGACGCGCACCGCCGTTTGAACTCCATCGTGCTCCCCATGGTGTTCAGAGGAGGGGGACGAGCTCCTCACGGATCCAGCTCCGCAGTTGGGTCTGTGTGGTGGTGACGATCGAACGTTCCTGCTCGGGCACGAAGCCTTCTCGCAGCCCGGTGGACATCCCCAGGACCGCGTCCGCCATGGCGGGAGGCATGCCAGCCTGGAGGTACTGCTCGCGCATCTGCTCGTCGGCGATCCGCTCGACGCGCACCTCTCGACCCAGCTCATCCGCCAGGATCTTCGCGACTTGCGTCCATGTCAGGTCTTTGGGGCCGTGGACAGCTTGGACGCGGCGTCCGCTCCACTCGAGGCTCAACAAGTTGAGAGCGGCCACCTCGGCGATGTCCCGTGGTGCAACCCAGCTCATCGGGGCATCGACGGGGAGTACGGTCTGGAGCAGCCCGGTCTTCACTGACTGCGCCTCGAACAGCAGGTTGGTGAAGAAGTAGCCGCACCGCAGGTGCGTGACGTCCGCGCCGCAACCGTCGAGGGCGACTTCCGTCTCCGCGAGGCCGTCAATCTCGCCTGCGCCGTGCCGCTTCTCCGCGCCGACGCTGCTCTGGAAGGCGACCCGTCCGATCCGGTTCGCCTCAACTGCGGAGACAACGGACTCCGTAGCGCGGCGGTAGTCGGCCATCGGGTCGGGGGACTCAGCGGGCGGATCGACCCAGTAGATGGCGTCGATGCCGACGGTGGCCGAAACGACCTGACCCGGCTCGCGGGAGTCCGTCGCCACCAGATCGACGTGCGCGGCGAGGGCAGCGGGGACGTTCTCTGGGTGGCGGGTGAGAAGCAGCGGCCTGACGCCTGCCCGGATGAGCATCCGTGTGAGATGTCGGCCGACGTTACCCTGGGAGGTTGTGACGGCGATCTTCATGGAGTTCCTTTCTTCCGCTCGTTCTTCCACGCTATGTGCAATTGCGGCCGCATACTGGCCGCATCTTGGGCGATCATGGATCCATGGACTCACCCTCGACACGGTCGCTGGAGTTGTTGGCGCTACTCCAGTCGGGGCGGACGTGGACCGCACACGACCTCGCGGCCCGCCTGCGGGTGAGCGCGCGCACCGTACGGCGGGACGCGATGCGTCTTCGCGGCATGGGTTACGACGTCAGCTCCCGCCCCGGCCCAGGTGCTCTCTACGCGCTGCGGCCGAGCATGAAGATTCCACCGCTCCTGCTCAGCGCGGACGAAGTCTCGACGAT
This sequence comes from Paenarthrobacter sp. YAF11_1, assembly GCF_052113445.1. Classification (NCBI taxonomy): domain Bacteria; kingdom Bacillati; phylum Actinomycetota; class Actinomycetes; order Micrococcales; family Micrococcaceae; genus Paenarthrobacter; species Paenarthrobacter sp. YAF11_1. Next base: position 114,469 of record NZ_JBFRDF010000012.1, on the reverse strand, counting down.
CATCACGAGCATCCTGATCCTGGAAGCGTGGCTGCCGGATGATGCCACAGCTGCGACCGCGCGCACGAAGCTCGAACAGGTGCTCCCTGGCGGCCTGCAGCGGCGGGCCGCAGCGGTAGCTCTGTCGACACAGGTTCTACGCGAAGCTCCTGCGTCCGTTGACTGGGAGCTTGTCGGCACGATCGCCGACTCCGTTGCGACGGGCGCACGTCTCGATTTCGACTACACGGACCAACATGGCCGCCATTCGCGCCGCACAGTCGAGCCCTATCGGCATCTCCTGCGGCAACAGTACTGGTACCTCGTCGCTTACGACCTTGACCGGGACGACTGGCGTCTCTTTCGACTCGACCGGATGGAGGCCTCCACAATCTCGCCCGGGCCACATGCTCATCACGCCTTCCCTTGGAACTCAATTGAGGACTGGCTCACAAGCGACTTCGGCGCGAGCGACGAACACTAGACCTTCAGGCCAAAGCACCTTCCTTCCGATCCTTCAGCATCAGCACTGTGAGCGGCAAGAAGTAGAGCGCGGCGACCCCAGTACCCACCAGCACCGGACCGCTGGCTCCCAAGGCAGACTCCAGGGCAAAGCCGGCAATCCACGAGCCCACTGCCGTGCCCAGATTGAATGCCGAAGTGCTGAGCGCCGAGGCCAGAGTTGGCGCTTGCCCGGCATATCCCACTGCCTTGCCGATCAATATCGGGTTGGTTGCCATGCCGAAGAGGCCCAGCAGGAAGATCAGGACCACTGTCACCACGGCGTAGTGGGAGAACAGGAAGAGGACACCGAGAACCAGGAATGTCATTCCTGCTGAGATGAACAGTGCAGGGTAGGGGCGGTGGGCCCCGAAGTGGCCGCCCAGGGTGGAACCAATAAATGCCCCGACGCCGTAGGCCATCAGCACCAAGGGCACAGCCGCAGCGGCAAGCCCGGTGTTCTCAGTGAGCAGCGGAGAGATGAAGGTGTACGCAGCCAAGGAAGATCCGCACACGATCGCGCAGCCTGCCAGGACAAGCCATACCCTCGAATCCCGCATACTCGCCAGCTCAGCACGGACGGACGGGGTCTGTCCCGAAGCGGGATCCGTGGCAACCAAGCGGTACACGGCAACTGCACCCACCAGTGCCAACGCCGCGAGTATCCAAAACGGCCCCCGCCAGCCAATCGCCTGACCGGCAAACGCTCCCAAGGGAACACCCACCACGTTGGCGAGCATCCCGCCGCCCAAAACAACGCCCAACGCGCGGGACGCGGACGCCGCGCCGGCGGCTTTGGCACCCACGACGGCGGCTACCGCCCAGAAAGCGCCAGTCGCCAAGGCCGTGAGGAAACGCGCACCAAGAATGAGCGTGAAATCGGAGGTGAGCGCCACGATGACGTGACCCACAGCGAAGACCACCAGTGCGAGACTCAGCGTCAGGCGGCGTGGCAGCTTGAGAGTCAGGATGGACATCGTGGGGGTGCCCACGATCATCCCCACCGCGAAGACCGTGATCATGAGGCCCGCATCGGCTACGGACGTGCCAAGATCAGTGGCGATCTCCGGCAGGATGCCCGCAACAATGAACTCGGTGGTTCCCATCAGGAACACACCCGCTGCCAGAACGTAGGTCACCAATGGCAAACGCCGGGTCTTAGGGGTGGGGAGAGTTGTGGTCATGACTCAAGAACATCAGGGTTCGGGACTCGGAGGGAGTCCCGCTTAAGGGAGGTCCTCCGGGGGACTCCCTCACAGCACAGCCCGCATCTACGGTGAAGAGCATGACTCACACCATGACGTACGGGCACCTGGGCAGATCCGGGCTGAAGGTCAGCCGGATCGGTCTCGGAACCATGAACTTTGGCTACACGGCTGACGAGCAAACGAGCCGCGCGATCATGGACACTGCCATTGACGCTGGAATCAATTTCTTTGACACAGCAGATGTTTACGGAGGCGTGCAGACTCCGGATATGGCCAAGGGCTATGGGATCTCGGAAGAGATCATCGGCCGGTGGCTGCAGCGGACCGGGCACCGTGACCGCATTGTGTTGGCCACCAAGGTGTACCAGCCGATGGAGTTGGGTCCCAATGATCGAGGACTCTCGGCGTATCACATCCGCCGTGCCTGCGAAGCGAGCCTGCGCCGCCTGCAAACCGATCACATCGACCTCTACCAGATGCACCACGTTGACCGGAGCACTCCCTGGGAGGAGATCTGGCAGGCCATGGAACAACTGGTTCGCGAAGGCAAGATCAGCTACGTCGGCAGCAGCAACTTTGCCGGCTGGGATATCGCGCTCGCCCAGTCCGCCGCCTCCGCCAGACACTTCATGGGCTTGTCCTCGGAGCAGAGCCTGTACAACCTCACCCAAAGGACCGTGGAGCTGGAACTCATTCCCGCTCTTCGTGCCCTGGGCGTCGGGCTCCTTCCCTACAGCCCGCTGAGTGCAGGCTTGCTCACTGGAGCCCTGGAAGCCGCCACTCATGGCAACGCACCCGCCCATCCTGACGTCGAGGCTCGCAGGAGCCAACTTCGAGCCTTCGAAGACTTGTGTCGGGAAATTGGCGCCAAGCCAACGGAAGTGGCCATCGCCTGGCTGCTGAGGAACCCAGTAGTCTCCGCAACAATTGTCGGCCCACGCACTGTTCAGGAGCTCTTGGAAGACCTCGGGGCAGTGTCGGTGGCGTTGGATGATGAAACAGTGGACAAACTCGACAGGATCTGGCCCGGCCCGGGCGAAGCTCCGCAAGCCTACTCCTGGTAGGCCTTCCGACTTAAGGACAGGAAACCATGTCACTCATTCTCGTCACCGGAGCCTCGTCCGGACTCGGCCTGGAAACCGTGAACGCGCTCGCAGAGGCGGGCCACGATGTTGTGCTCCATGCCCGCAACCAGGAGCGCCTGTCCCGGAAGGACGTGCATGAGCGGGTGGAACACGTGCTGTTCGGGGACCTTGGAAGCTTGGACGAGACAGTTCATCTCGCAAAGCAAGCCAACGATCTTGGCAGCTTTGACGCCGTTATTCACAACGCAGGGGTTCTGCGCGGCACCGAGGTGATGGCCGTCAATGTGGTGGCCCCGTATGTCCTGACTGCCCTGATGACTCCGCCCAGCCGGTCGATCTTCCTCAGCAGCTCCATGCATTTGTCTGGTTCAGCCGACATCACGGCTTTGGACTTCGCGCAGGCCTCGCAGCATGGCGGCTCTTACGACGACAGCAAGCTCTACGTGACGGCCTTGGCTTTGGCTCGTGCCAGCAAGTACCCGGAAGTGATGGCCCACGCCGTGGATCCGGGGTGGGTGCCAACGAGGATGGGCGGCTCGGGAGCTCCGGACAGTCTTGTGGAGGGACACCGGACGCAGGAGTGGCTCGCCACGGCCGAGCCGGACAGCATCGAGCCGCGATCAGGCGGCTATTGGTACCACCGTCAGGTCCAACAGGCTCACCGGGCTGCTGCCGATCCCGGGTTCCAGAACGTGCTCCTTCAGAAGCTCGAAGATCACACGGGCATCGCGCTGCTCTAACGGCGCTGCTCCAGCTGCGGGTTAGTCCTCGAAATCCCCGGCGTCCCTGCGGAAGGTGCCCAGTACGCGGATGAGGTGATCGACGTCGTCGGGCCCGAAGCCTGACTTGCCGAAAACCTCGGCGTTGAGTGCCGCCGTCGCCTTCTTGGCGAGGGTGCGGCCCTCGGCGGTGAGCTCAATTAGGGTGGTGCGTCCGTCGGTTGGATGCGGGGAACGCGCCACCAGGGCGGCTTTTTCCAAGCGGTCGACGGCGTTGGTCACCGAGGTGGGATGCACCTGCAGGAGCGCGCTGGCTTTGTTCATGGGCAGCGCGCCGCTGCGGGCGAAACTCAGGAGTGCCAGAAGCTCGTAGCGTGCAAAGGTCAGCCCGAACGGTTTGAGGACCGTTTCGATGCGGGCCAGCAGGATCTGCTGCGTGCGCATGATCGCGGTGATGGCGGCCATGGGCGCGGCGACGTCGCCCCAGCCATGCCGTTCCCAGTTGCGCTGGGCGTCGGCGATGGGGTCTCGGGGGAGTGGTGTGCCCATGGGCCTCCTTCGGTTGCTTGGTTGGCCTGGTGACCCGGGTGGCTAGTCTTTCAGATTCGGGAACTCTTCCTCGGTGTATTCCACGCCCAAACCGGAGGGCAGCGGCCCGTCCCCGTGCCGGGCGACTTCCGTGCCGCGCAGTTCCACCCGTCGGATCTTGCCGGAGATCGTCTTGGGAAGTTCGCCGAATTCCAGCCGCCGGATGCGCTTGAACGGCGCCAGGTGCTCGCGGCAATACTTCAGAATGTCCTCCGCAACCGCCGGTCCGGCTTCATAGCCGGCAGCCAGGACCACAAACGCTTTGGGTACCGACAGTTTCACAGCATCAGGCGAAGGCACGACGGCGGCCTCCGCCACTGCGGGGTGTTCGATCAGGACGCTTTCGAGTTCGAAAGGCGACAACCGGTAGTCGGAGGACTTGAAGACGTCGTCGTCCCGGCCGACGTACGTAATGACACCGTCGGAGTCGCGGCTGGCCATGTCGCCCGTGTGATAGTAGCCATCGCGGAAAGCCTCGGCCGTTTTGGCTTCGTCGCCGAAGTAGCTCTTCATCAGTCCCACGGGCCGGGGGTCCAAGCGCAAGCAGAGCTCGCCGTCGTCGGCTTCTTGTCCGGTGAGCGGGTCCACCAGGACAACGTCGTACCCGGGGAGCGGCCGGCCCATGGAGCCGATCTTGACCGGCTGCGCGGGAGTGTTGGCGATCTGGACCGTGGATTCGGTCTGCCCGAAGCCGTCGCGGATGGTCACTCCCCAAGCTTTCTCCACTTGTCCGATGACTTCGGCGTTCAGTGGCTCCCCGGCCGAGACCACCTTGCGTGGCGGGCTGGTGAGCTGCGTGAGGTCGGCCTGGATCAGCATGCGCCACACCGTGGGAGGGGCGCAGAAACTGGTGACGCCTTCGCGGCCCATTTGCTCCATGAGGGCCACCGCATCAAAGCGCTGGTAGTTGTAAATGAAGACCGTGGCCTCAGCGATCCACGGTGTGAAGACATTGGACCAGGCGTGCTTGGCCCAGCCGGGGGAGGCAACGTTCAGGTGGACGTCGCCCGGTTCCAGGCCGATCCAGTACATGGTGGACAGGTGGCCCACAGGATAGGAAGTGTGGGTATGCTCCACCAGCTTTGCCCGTGAGGTGGTGCCGGAGGTGAAGTAGAGCAGCAGCGTCTCATCTGCCTTAGTGGGGGCGTCGGGCGTGAAGTCCGTGCCGGCGTCGTTCGAATCTGCGTACTGTTTGGCGTCCGCGCCGTTTTTCTCGGGACCGACCTCGATCAGGGTGTAATCGCCCTCGACGTCGGCGAACTTGCCGATGTTGGCACTTCCGACCGTCACCCAGGCGGCCCCGCCGCGCTCGACGCGGTCCTGGAGATCGCGGGCGCCCATGAGGGTGGTGGTGGGGATCATGACGATGCCCAGTTTGATGCCGGCGAGCATGAGTTCCCACAGTTCAACCTGGTTGCCGAGCATGATGATCATGTGGTCGCCGCGCTGGACGCCCTGGCTCCGAAGCCAGTTGGCTACCTGGGCTGAGCGTTCCGCGAGGTCTTTGTAGCTGCGGCGGGTGGAACTCCCGTCCTGTTCCACGATGACCAACGCGGGCTTGCTGCCTCTGGCCGGGTCCGCCGCGATCTGATCGAACCAATCCAAGGCGAAGTTGAACTCCTCAAACCGCGGCCACTCGAATTCGGCGTGCGCCAGCTTGTAGTCCTCACGCAGTTCCAACAGCCGGTCGCGGGCCGCACGGAAGTCTTCTGTGACTGTCATAGTCCGCCTTTCGCCTTCGGGCTTCCCTGGCACCTTTGCCGGACATCCCGCCTAGTGATCCACATCACCTTGCAATATACTAGGACATCCAAGGGTTTGGAAGAGCCTGTGCGGGACATGACGAAGGGGTCTAATGCTCGACGACAAAGCTGCCGGCACCGTTACCAGCGGTGCGGCACCAGAACGCGTCCTCCCTCCTTATCCGGAGGCGGACCTGATGCACGTAGTGGACCTTCTCCCGGCCGGAGAGCGCTTGCGTTACTTGGAGATCAGGGAGTTCCTGCAAACCCGCATTCGTTCGGCCAGCATCGAGTACTGGAACCGGGAAGAGTTCCCTTTCGGGCTGCTGGCCGACATGGCCAAGTTCGGGCTTGGTGGACTCCAAACAGACGGCTCCACCAAGCTCTTCAAAGGCCTGATGTACACCGAGGTAGCCCGAGCGGATGTGTCTCTCTCGGCGCTGGTGGGCATCCACAACGAACTCATCGTGGGCATGATTGATGAGCTCGGATCGCCTGAGCAGAAGCGCAAGTGGCTGCCTGGGCTGGAAGCTTTCACCCAGCTCGGCGCCTTCGCCCTCACCGAACCGGACCACGGCTCGGACATCGCCGGAGGACTTTCGACGACGGCGCGGCGCGACGGCGGCGAATGGGTCATCAGCGGTGCCAAACGCTGGATCGGGGCAGGGACCATTGCCGATTTCGCATTGGTGTGGGCCCGGGACGAATCCGACGGGCACGTCAAGGGCTTCATCGTGGAGACGGACCGCCCCGGATACTCGGCCACCAAGATCTCCAACAAAATCGGCCTGCGCATCATGCAGAATGCCGACATCGTGTTGGACGAGGTGCGTATTCCTTTGGAGAACCTCCTCCCCGGGGCCACGGAGTTCTCCCGAGCCAATGACCTGTTGCGCGATTCCCGTGCCTGGGTGGGATGGCAGGCCGCAGGGATCCAGTTGGCAGCCTTTGATATTGCCCGGTCGTATGCCTTGGAACGCAAGCAGTTCGGTAGGGAGTTGGCCCGCTTCCAGCTGGTGCAGCAGCAGCTTGCCGACATCCTGGGCAACGCCAACGCGTCCTTGTCCATGATGGTTGAGCTCGCCCGGATCCAGCAGGCCGGGAAACTCCAGATGGTGCAGGCGGCCATGTGCAAAGCCACCACCACCAGGCTGGCCCGTTCCTCCGTTGCGATGGGTCGTTCTTTGTTGGGTGGGAACGGAGTTACTACGGATTTTGAGATGGCAAAGCTCTTTGGCGACGCGGAGATCCTGTACACCTATGAGGGCAGCTACGAGATCAACTCGATGATCGTGGCCCGTGCGGTGACGGGGAAGTCTGCGTTCGTTTGAGTCCACTGATGGGGTTGAGAACGCAAGGAGCATCCCTTCGCCGGTTCGATACTGGCGAAGGAATGCTCCTTTGACGTGAGGGCTAGGAGTTTTGGGTTACCACTTGGGGAGACTCCTCGGGAGCGACCAGGGCCGCGTGTTCGGCCAGGACTCCGGTCTTGTGCCTGATGCGGAGACGGTAGAGCAGCGTTCCACCGATGATGACTGTGCCAACAAACATCACGCCGCCCCATTGCAGGTACCACTCGAACGGCGGTACCGAGTTGTAAATCTCCGGCCGCGGCCACACAAGGTTCAGCGTCATCGCGCCGCCCCACAGCACGGCCAGGACGTTCACGGGCAACCCCCATTTGCCGAGGCTGAATCCCGGCTCTGATCCGTCGTCCTTCAGGGGCCACTTCTTCAAGAACCGGCGCCGCAGCATGGGCACGGTCACCAGCAGGTAAGACAGGTAGATCAGGACGATGCTGATGCTGGAGAGAATGGTGAAAATGGCCGGCTGGGAGATGTTGACGATCAGCGGGATGACGGCCACTATGCCGATGACGATGGCGGCAACGGTTGGCGTTTTCCGGGTGGGGTGCACTTTGCTGAGCTGACGGCTGAAGGGAAGGTTGTTGTCGCGGGCCATGGCGAACATCATCCGGATGGCTGCTGCATGGACGGCGAGGGTGCAGACCACCACGGCTACCACGATGCACGCCAGGAAGGCCTTGCCGAAGGGGCCGCCCAGTACCGAAAGAACGATGTACTGCAGCCCGCCATCAGCGGCTCCGAGCTTGGGATCGGAGAGATCGGGGGCGGCCAGGATTCCGCCGAGGAGCAGCAAGCCTCCCAGGAGGAAGGAAGCCGTGACGGCGCGCAGGATCGCCCTGGGAGCGGTCTTCTTCGGGTCCTTGGTTTCTTCGCCCAAGGAGCTGGCGGTGTCGAAGCCGTACATGACGTACCCCGAAGCCATGGCAGCAATGAGGAACACTCCGAAGAAGCCCAGGGGATGTTCTTCACCGAAGCCGGCAGTATCCAGCAGGACTTCCGGTCCCCGCACGGAGTGCCAGATAAGCGCCGCAATGAGCAGGACGGCCGCAACCAGTTCCACGAACACGCCCACGCTGTTGATCATGGTCATGAGTTTCACGCCGAACGCGTTGATGAGTGTGGAAATGCCGATCATGATGCTGGCCAGGATGACCCCGTTGACGGCGAAGTCGTAAGGACCTGTTCCGTCGCCCACCAGTTGGAAGCCGCTCCAGATTTGCGGGAGGGTGATTTGGAGGGCCAAGGCAACGGACCCCAGAGCCATGATGGAGGAGAGCAGCAGCAACCAGCCCGCCAGCCAGGCCCACGTTCCGGTGGAAAGGCGCTTGGCCCAGTTGTAGACCGATCCAGCCACCGGATAACGCCCGGCCAGTTCCGCGAAGCACAGGGCGACCATCAACTGGCCGACGAAGACGATGGGCCACGACCAGGCGTAGGCGGGTCCCGCCGTCGAAAATCCGAAGTAAAACAGTTGAAAAACGCCGGTGAGGATGGAGATGTAACTGACGCCGGCCGCGAAGCTGGCGAACTTACCGATGCTGCGGTCCAGGGTTTGGGCATAGCCAAACTCGTCCATGCCGCTTGCATCGCTCTTGCAGGGTCCTGATTTGGTGGGTTCTGACATGCGAACTCCTAGTTCAGACGTGCACGAATGGTGATGACCTGCGGCCGCCGTTGGTCGCAGTCGAAATCAAAGGCCGGGCACCACGCTGTGCCTCCGGCTGTTTCCCCCATTGTTTGTTGCGTGGGTCTAAAAGCAGGGCGCCTGATCAGGCGACAGACAAGCTGAAGCCGGCTTCCGCCGTCGTGGTTTCCTCCGTCCGGCTGTTGATGAGATCCGCCTTGATGAAATCGGCGCAGCGCTCGCCGATCATCATCACGGTGATATTCGGGTTGACGGTGACGTGTTCCGGCATGACGGAGGCGTCCGCCACACGCAATCCGGTAACGCCCTTGACCCGCAGTTCGGGATCCAGGGGCGACATGTCGTCGTTCGCGGGTCCCATGCGGACTGTACCGACGGGGTGGTACACCGTGTTGTGGGTTTTGCGGATGTAATCCTGCAGTTCCTCGTCAGTCTGGGCCTCGATGCCGGGGGAGAGCTCCCGTCCGGTCCACTCAGCCATGGCCGGCTGCGCCGCGATTTCCCGGGCCTTGCGGATACCGGCCACCATGACGCGCATGTCGTGGCCGTCGGGATCGGTGAAGTAGCGGGGGTCCACCATGGGCTTGTCCCGGAAGTCCCGGCTGCGCAGCCGAACCGTCCCGCGGGAACGGGCGTGGGTGACATTCGGAGTCAGGCTGAAGCCGTTCTCCGTGGTGGGGTAACCGTAGCGCAGGGTGTTCATGTCGAATGGGACGGAACCGTAGTGCATCATCAGGTCCGGCCGGTCCAGGCCCTCTTCGGTGGGGGTGAAGATGCCGATCTCCCACCACTGAGTGGAGGTCTGCACCATGGGCTGCTTGGCCTCGAACTGCACCACGCCTTCCGGGTGGTCCTGCAGGTGTTCGCCGACACCCGGGGAATCCACCAGGACCTCGATGCCGTGCTGGTTCAAGTGATCGGCCGGGCCGATGCCGGAAAGCATGAGCAGCTTGGGGGAATCTATTGCGCCGGTGGACAGGATGACCTCGCGATGCGCGTTCAGCCTGTGCGTGCGGCCGAAAGCCGAGTCGACGACGTCGACGCCGGTGCAGCGCTTGTCCGCGTCGAACACCAGTTGGCGGGCCCGCAAGCCTGTCAGCAGCGTGAAGTTTTCACGGTCCATGATGGGGTGGATGTAGGACACCGAGCTGGAGGAACGTGTCCCGTCCGAGCGGCGGTTGATCTGGAAGAAGTTGGCACCGTTGATCACGGTGGTGCCGTCATTGAACTTTGCCCGGGGGATGCCGGTCTGCTCACAGGCATCAAGGAGCGCGACGCCGGCGGGATCGTTCGGAGGAACGTTCATCAAATGCACCGGACCGTCGTGGCCGTGGTGTGGAGCTTCCGGTCCGGCGTCTTCGTTGCTTTCCAGACGCTGGTACAAAGGCCAGGCTGCAGCAGCATTCCAGCCAGTTGCGCCGTACTTTGACTCCCACTCATCCAGGTCCTCGCGGGGAGCCCAGAAAGCAATGCAGGAGTTGTGGCTGGAGCAGCCGCCCATGACCTTCGCGCGGGCATGGCGCATGAAGGAGTTCCCGTTTTCCTGCGGCTCCACCGGGTAGTCCCAGTCGTAGCCGGATTCCAGCAGCTCCATCCAGCGATCCAGTTGCAGGATCTCCGGCAGGTTGCGGTCATCCGGGCCCGCTTCCACCAAGGCCACGGTGACGGCAGGGTCCTCGCTCAGCCGGGCGGCGACGGCAGCTCCGGCAGATCCTCCGCCAATGACGACGTAATCGAACCCGCGCTCGCTGAGGTTCTCAATGGTGTCGACGTGCATCTAGTTCTCCTTGCCGTGGTCTGCGAACCAGCCGGTCACCTGGGGGCTGGTGTTCTGGTAGATGTGCTTGGCTTCCTGGTACTCGCCCAGCCCGGTGGGGCCCAGTTCGCGGCCGACGCCGGACTGGCCGAAGCCGCCCCACTCGGCCTGCGGAAGGTAGGGGTGGTAGTCGTTGATCCAGACCGTGCCGTGCCGCAAACGGCCCGCTACCCGCTGGGCCTTGCCGGCGTCCTGGGTCCAGACGGCGCCGGCCAGCCCGTAGATGGTGTCGTTGGCGGTGGCCACGGCTTCGACCTCAGTGCGGAAGGTTTCCACTGTTACTACCGGGCCAAAGGCTTCGTCGATGACTACCGACATTCCCCGGGTCACGCGGTCCAGGATAGTCGGCTGGTAGTAGAAACCGGCGTCGAACTTTTCGCCTTCAGGGGCCGCGCCGCCGCACCGCAGCCGCGCGCCTTCGGCCACGCCACGCTGGACGTAGGCGTCCACCTTCTCCCGGTGGGCCGCGGAAATCAGCGGTCCGGTCTCGGCAGACTCATCGAACGGGCCGCCTATGCGGATGCTCTTGGCTTTGCGGACCAGTTCGTCGACGAAACGCTCGGCGATGGATTCCTCCACCACCAGCCGCGCCCCGGCGGAGCAGACCTGGCCTGAGTGCACAAAGGCGCCGTTCAGCGCATTGTCGACGGCGGCGTCGAAGTCAGCGTCAGCGAACACGACGTTGGGGTTCTTGCCGCCGAGTTCCAGCGCCACCTTCTTTACGGTGCCGGCAGCGGCCGCGGCAATGCGCTTGCCGGTTTCCAAGCCGCCGGTGAAGGAAACGAGGTCAATGTCGGGGTGCTCCGAAAGCGGTGCGCCCGCTTTTACTCCGGGGCCGGTCACCAAGTTCGCGACGCCGTCCGGCAGGCCCAGATCCTGCAGCAACTGCATGGCCAGGATGGCGGTGGAGGGGGTCAGCTCGGCGGGCTTCAGGACGAAGGTGCAGCCGGCGGCCAGCGCGGGCGCGATCTTCCACGCAGCCTGCAGCAGCGGGTAGTTCCACGGAGTGATGAGGCCGCAGACGCCCACGGGCTCGTAGACGATCTTGCTGACGACGGCGGTGTCCCCGGCGTCGACCACCCGGCCCGCCGACTGCCCGGCGAGGCGTCCGAAATATTCGAAGCAGGCGGCGATGTCATCGATGTCGATGCGGCTTTCGATGATCCGCTTGCCGGTGTCCAGGGATTCAGCGCGGGCGAATTTCTCCCGGCGTTCGCGAAGTTCTGCGGCGACCTTGAGCAGGAACGCGCCCCTCTCGGGGGCCGGGACGTTCGCCCAAACGCCGGAATCGAAGGCCGCGCGGGCTGCGGAAATGGCGCGCTCGGCGTCCTCGCGGCCGGCTTCGGACACCGTGGCGACCAGTTCGCCGTCGGCGGGGTTGTGGATCTCGCGCACCGCGCCGGACGCTGCCGGCTCCCACCGGCCGTTGATGAAAAGGGTGGAGGCGGAATCGGAAAATGTGGCTTGGGTCATACGAAGCAGGCTAGTGCATCTTGAACATCTGTTCAAGGAAAATTATGAACAGATGTTCAAAGTGCCGCTGTGTGTCTTGAGGCTGCCGGCACCCATCCCTGCTCCCGGCCGCTACGAATCACTGACATGAAAAAGCTCGGACTCCGGACCAAAGGCCCCGAAACCATGGCAGCGCTGGCAGGCGTGGTGTCGGCCGCCGTCGTGCTTGCCGTCGCCGAGCTGATCGGCGCCTTCTTCACTGCCAGGGCCACCCCGGTGTTTGCCTTGGGATCGACGTTCATTGACTTCACGCCGTCGTGGATGAAGGACTTTGCGATCGCAACGTTCGGCACCAATGACAAGGCTGCGCTGTTCGTGGGCATGGGCCTGACCATTGCCCTGCTGGCTTGCGTCTTGGGCGTTGTGGCTTACAAGAAGTGGGCCCTGGGCGTCCTGGGTGTGCTGTTCATGGGCGTGGTCATCGTGGCCAGCGTCCTGACTCGAGCCGGGGTTGGACCCGCCGACGCCATCCCTTCCATTCTGGGAACCATCTCCGGCCTCATTGTCCTGCGTCGACTCATCGTGCCGTTGTGGGGGTTGAAGGCATGGCCGGAAGCCCCTGCCGACATAGCCGCCGACGCCGATACCCAGCTAGGCGGAGCCGGCACCAGCCGCCGTCGCTTCTTTGCTGCCGCCGGCATCACCGCCGTCGCCGCCGGAATAGCGGCCACCGGTGGGCGGCTGCTGGGTGCAGCGCGCAACAATGTTGCGCAGGCCCGGGACGCCCTCCGGCTGCCGGCGCCCATCAAGGCCGCGCCCGCTGTTCCGGCAGGAGTCCAGTCCCCGGTGGCAGGAGTCTCCGCTTGGCTGACACCGAACAACGATTTCTACCGCATTGATACGGCGCTGAGCGTCCCCGAGATCAACGTCAATGATTGGTCACTGCGGGTGCATGGAATGGTTGAGGAAGAGGTCACCCTCACCTTCCAAGACCTGCTCGACGCCGATCTGATCGAATCGCACGTGACCCTCACCTGCGTATCCAACCCGGTGGGCGGAAAGCTTGCCGGAAACGCCAAATGGTTGGGCCTACCCATCCGCGAAGTCCTGAAAAGGGCCAAGCCGAAGGACGGCGCGGACATGGTGCTCTCGCGGTCCATCGATGGCTTCAGCGCCTCCACTCCTCTGGAGGTCCTGCAGGATGACCGCGATGCGATGCTGGCGATCGGCATGAACGGTGAGCCGCTTCCGGTGGAGCATGGATACCCCGTACGCATGGTGGTTCCGGGGCTGTACGGATTCGTCTCCGCCACCAAGTGGGTAGTGGAGCTGGAGGTCACCCGCTTCGCGGACAGCAAAGCCTACTGGACTGAGCGCGGCTGGTCAGAGCGCGGTCCCATCAAAACCATGGCACGAGTGGACGTACCCACGTCCTTTGCGAAGTTCCCGGCAGGGAAGGTCGCCGTGGGCGGCACCGCATGGGCCCAGACCCGGGGAATCACCAAGGTGGAAGTCCAGATTGACGACGGCGAGTGGGTGGAAGCAACCCTCTCCACCGAAGCCTCCACCGTTACCTGGCGCCAGTGGTCCTATGAATGGGACGCCACACCCGGCATCCACTACGTCAAGGCCCGCGCCACCGACGCCACCGGCGAAACCCAGACCGAAAAGCGCGCCGATCCCGTGCCGGACGGAGCTTCGGGTTGGCCGTCGGTGATGGTGACGGTGGAGTAGTTGTTGGGCCGTGCATAGCCGAGTTCCAACGTGACGCCGCTAGGCTGCTACCGAGCCGTGATCGACCGGCGAGAGAAGCGGGCCGCCCAAAGCAGGCCAGCTCAGGTCACAGGGCAATCCGGCAGTGTCCGGTTGAGGATCCCCAATCCGGCGCAAAACGGTCCGCAGCAGCAGACTTCCGGACAAGCAGTCGCTTCTGTGAATCGTGAGAACATCAGTGAGTGACCGACGACACTTCGCTTGAACTGCCGCCCCTCTACGAGTCCCTGACGTGGCTTACCCCGCTCTCCGAGGAACGCGCTGCACACCTTGTGGCGTTCCTTTCCGAGCCGGCGCCGGCTGAGGTTCTGGACATGGGGTGTGGATGGGGTGAACTACTACTTCGGGTTTTGACGTCGGCCCCGCAGGCGCGGGGACGGGGAGTGGACAGCGCTTTTGTGTTCATCGACCGAGCGAGGCAACAAGCATTGAGCCGTGGCCTTCTCGATAGAGCGACGTTTGATTCGAAGCCTGGGCTGGAAGCCCAGGGTCGCCCCGCAGACGCTGTCATCTGCATCGGTGCGAGTCAGATTTGGGGGCCGCCCGTAGAGGACGCGCAGCCGCTCGACTACGCCGCAGCCCTGCGCGCCCTTCGAGCTCTGGTGCTTCCCGGCGGCCGACTCGTCTATGGCGAGGCGATCTGGTCAGCAACACCTCATCCGGCTGCCACCGCCCCTCTGGCTGGACGTGACGACGAGTACCTAACAGAAGATGCGTTACGCGAGCAGATCCGCGCCGTTGGTTTCGAGGTAGTGGACGACGACCAGGCAAGCGTTCAGGAGTGGGACGTCTTCGAGGCCGGGTATCGCGACAGGTTTACCCGTTGGCTGGAAGCACACGATGCCGACCACCCCGCCGCAGAGCAGGTCCGTCGGCAATACGAGGAACAGCGCGCTGCATATGAAGAGGGCTACCGAGGCGTCCTCGGGATGGCATATTTCTGCCTAAAAGGGTAGCAATCCACTGCAACGGGGACCTGCTCGTTGAAGGAGCGCGGGCCGCTTGCTGTCTCCGAGGAGACTGACAGCGTAGCCTCAGCTATATGGGGGCTTCACTTCGATTTCTTGTTTTCGGCCTGTCCGCGATGCTCGCAGGATGTTCAGCCGAGCCGTCATCAATTTCTGAATCTGAATTTCGCGGCGGACTTCCATCGGAGGCGATCACCGCCAAGCCCGGCTCCGAGGCTCAGGACCCATCGTTCCCATCTCCTGTTCCTGTAGCCGGCTGGCTGGATGCCGGTTCGAAATTTGCTGTCGTCCTCAGCGGCAGTTCAAGCTGTCCCGCCTTTCCGACGTCAATCGAGGTCCTCAATTCCCACCACCTGAAGTTGACCATTGCAACGCGTCCTGCGCAGGCCTGTACAGCCGACATGGCACCACGTACTTACGTCATCAAGACTCCCGCCGACGTGGACGTATCCCATGAGGTCACGCTCGAATACGGAGAAACGCGAGTTGTTCTGCCGCCACTATGAGTGCCTCTCGAGGGACCTTCGAGCGGTACTGGTTCAGGGGCAGTGACAGCCCTTGAGGAGTAGAGCCGTGATAGCCGGGACTTTGTCATCAGATCCCAAAAGGGCGCTATCCGCAGGCCCAGTCGAAAGTGTCGGATTCCAGATCGATTTGAGCGTTGCCGCCGCCCGCTTGCCAATTAAGTCACCAAGCAGCTCGATAAGGTATATCCATGGCTACTACAAACAAGTCACTGCTGATCCGTCAGAGCCGCATGCAGAAAGCACTGGGTCTGATGTTCTGCATGTCGATGCTGGGCTTGTTGGCCTCGATCTTCCTGACCGGTCGCAACCCGCTCTTCCCAGGGATGTCGGGTCCACTGTTGGTGCTGTTCTTCTTCCTGGCAGCAGCAGGCAGCGTTGTCGGACTGGCGATCATCAGGTCCCGACGGGCTGCCACGGAAATCGCCGACAAGGGATAAGTCCGAAATGCTCCCTCACAGTGCGCGGGTTAGCGCCGCAAACGGGTAGCCGGCTTGGCTAGTGGTCACCGCGTGACATGTCCACGACAGGCGTGGCAGGGACGAACCCCGCCGCGAGATAGGTTGCCAGAGCCCCCTTATTGGCTCCTTCGGCGGCCACCATGGCACTGGATGAACCCATCTCCCGCAGGACCGTCGCTCCCGCCCGGGTGATCTCCACCCCGTAGCCGCGCCCACGATGGTCACCAGGATGCAGGTGGACGGGGCCGCCATCCACCTGCCATCGAGCAAGTGTCTCTCCAAGCTGCGCGAGCCGTGAAGCATCTGGCATGTTCAACTCTGCCTTCTGAGCGGATTCGTACCCCTTGATTGAGTCCCGACAGGAAGACGACGACGGCGGTGCGGCCGCCGTCGTCGTCTCTTAAGTCCCGTCAATAACGTCAGTTAGGTACGCTGATGCTCAGCCGATCAGGGCAGTGGCAGCTGAGTAGCGGGCCAGTGCGGTGTACGCAGTCTTGGTGCCCGTCACGCGCACTTTGATAGCGCTTCCCTTATCCGCGGCGACCAGTTTGTACGTCTGGGCGGTGGCGCCCGAAATGGCGGTGCTTCCGCGGAACCACTGGTAGGTCAACGTCACCTGAGCCGGCCCCCACGTGCCGGGGGTCGCGGTGAGCGTGCTGCCCACGGTTGCGGTGCCTGCGACGGTGGGAGTGGGCCCGGTCAGCGTGCCCGCCGCCACGGCAGCAGTCGCTACGGAAGTCTTGGCCGCCGTCGTAAATCCGGTCTTTGAGCCCGTGACCCGAACGGTCATGGTCTTACCCAGATCCGCGGCAGCCAGTGAGTAGGTAGCTGACGTGGCACCCGTGACCGCGACGCCGCTCCGGAACCACTGGTACGCCAACGTCACAGGGGCAGGACCCCACGCGCCTGGCACAGCCGTGAGGACCGAACCAACCTTCACCGTCCCGGACACCGTTGGCACCGGCGCGGTCAACGTTCCCACCGCCACGGCGGCAGTCGCAGCAGAAGTCTTCGCCGCCGTCGTAAACCCGGCCTTTGTGCCCGAGACCCGCACGGTCATGGTCTTACCCAAGTCAGCGGAAGTCAGGGCGTAGGTAGCCGACGTAGCGCCCGTGATCGCGACGCCGGTCCGGAACCATTGGTAGGCCAATGTCACTGGGGCAGGACCCCACGCGCCGGGTACAGCAGTGAGCACCGAGCCAACTTTTACCGTCCCGGACACCGTGGGTACCGGCGCGGTCAACGTTCCCACCGCCACGGCCGCAGTGGCTGCGGAGGTTTTCGCCGCCGTCGTGAACCCGGTTTTGGTGCCCGTGACCTGGACGGTCATGGTTTTGCCCAAATCGGCGGCAGCCAGCGGGTAGGTAGCTGAGGTGGCCCCGGAGATCGCGACGCCGCTCCGGTACCACTGGTAGGCCAGCGTCACGGGGGAAGGTCCCCACGTCCCGGGAACCGCCGTGAGCACTGAACCAACCTTCGCTGTCCCTGTCACCGTCGGTACTGGCGCCGTCAACGTGCCCGCCGCGACGGCGGCAGTGGCTGCGGAGGTTTTCGCCGCCGTCGTGAACCCGGTTTTGGTGCCCGTGACCC
Organism: Paenarthrobacter sp. YAF11_1; assembly: GCF_052113445.1. Classification (NCBI taxonomy): domain Bacteria; kingdom Bacillati; phylum Actinomycetota; class Actinomycetes; order Micrococcales; family Micrococcaceae; genus Paenarthrobacter; species Paenarthrobacter sp. YAF11_1. The sequence continues at coordinate 97,051 of NZ_JBFRDF010000012.1, read as the reverse complement.
GAACGGTCATGGTCTTACCCAGATCCGCGGCAGCCAATGAGTAGGTAGCTGCAGTAGCACCCGTCACCGCGACGCCGCTGCGGAACCACTGGTACGCCAACGTCACGGGGGCAGGTCCCCACGTCCCGGGAACCGCAGTGAGGACCGAGCCGACTTTCGCCGTTCCCGTCACCGTGGGAACCGGCGCGGTCAACGTGCCCGCCGCAACAGTGACAGAGGCCTGGCCGTAGTAGGGCTGGAGCGGCCAGTCGTGGACGCTGAGCCGTACGGTGACTTTTTTGCCGGCGTCGGAGGTTTGCAGAAGGAACGTGGACCCGTTTGTCCTGTAGTCCTGCACACCATTGACGAACCAGTCGTAGTACGGGCCAAAATCAGGGGCGGGGTTCAAGGTGCCGTGGTCAACGGTCAGGGTGTTCCCGGCGCTGGGCGTGCCCAGAAGGGTGAAGGGCTTGGACGACGTGACAGCCGCGGCGCCGGATTTGCCGCCGTGCACCGAGGTGGTGTGCGGGGCATATCCGGTCTTGGTCCCGGTGACTTTCGCCCAGATGTCGTACCCGGCATCAGCCGCGGTGGGGGTGTAGACAGTGGTGGTGGCGCCGGCAATGTCCTGCAATTCGGCATTGTCCTTGGAGCGCTGCCACTGGTAGGCAAGAGTCACCGGAGCCGGTCCCCAAACGCCGGGATCGACGGTCAGTTTCTGTCCGGCCTGGGCAGATCCGTAAACGTAGGGCCTGTCAGGGGTCAGCGACAGCCCTGCAACGTCCAGCTGCATGGTGAGCTTTACGCGCTGGCCGGCAGCAGTTGCTGTCAGAACGGTTGCCGTGTCCTTGGTGGCCGTGTTGTCGAAGCACTCGGCTTTGTACCGCTTATCGCGGGGCGTGCCCTCGTAGACAGTGTCCGAGACACAGAGCTTGTACTTCTTCCCCACCGTCATGCGCCAGTAAATCTTGCCTTGGGCATTCGAGGTCAGCGGGCCCATCTGGGGCCCTTCCCAGGCTGCCGTTGCGTCGTTGTAGACCCACGGGATATACCCGACGTCGGCAATCGGCGCACCCGCCGGATCGACGACGGTGGCCTCCATGAGGGTTTCATCCTTGAGGACGAAGTTCACGTTGGTCCATGCGACTCCGGCCGGGACGGTAGCCGCCGTGTAGGTGTCCACGGTGCCGGTGCCGGTCCAGTACTGCTCCAGGTAGAGGCGCTGGCCCGACTCGTCCCGCACGCTGATGTAGGCCTGGTTGGGCGGGATCTTGGTGAGGGTGAAGTAGCCGTTGGCATCGGGCTTGGTGCTGCTCACCTGTCCGCCGTTGTTGGGTGACGCTGAGACAGACACCGCCGTCAGCGGCTGGCCGGCCTTATTGGTGACCCGGCCAGTCATGCTGCCGAAGGCTTCCAGTTGCGGGTTGTACGTGGTGGTGGGGGCAGCATCGGTGACGGCAACCGGCGTCGAACCGTAAGAGCTGGACTGGTTCGAGTTCCACTCGGGTGCATACGTGGCGGAGCAGGGTCCGCTGCTGCAGGTGGTCCACATTTTGTAACTGCCGGACGCCGGCACCGTGAAACTGTAGGAGCCATCGGGAGCAGACCACGCACCGGCAACGAAGTCGGCCCGGTCGTCATTGGTGTACGCACCCACCCAAACATCGCCCAGCGCAGTGGCCGTTGCGGTGGCTGTCAGTTTTCCCTTGACCACTCCCTTGAAGGTGTAGGTCGCGGCAGAGGCGGGCGCGAGCCCGGCGAAGAGACCCGCGGCCACCAAAGCGACAGTCGCCAGGATGGCCCACACCCCCTGCCGTGTTCTCTGAAACGGATGGTCGGCGGCAGGTCGCGGCAACGGCATGGGTAAGGTCCTTTTCCCCAAAAAAGTGACTGAAGGGACCGAGCGGTCCTCTGCCATCGTAGGCGTCGTCCCGCAGCAGTGCCATGGGGAGTTCTGCCCCTCCCGCCAAAGGCAGGAAACCCACGACGGCGGCACCCGGCCCGGAGGGCCTGTTCAGTCGCCAGCGGGCCGGGTTGGTGGTGTCAAACTCGCGCGGATGCGGCGGAACGGACTATACGGCGGCGAGTGGCTGCTGTTTAAGTTCTTCCAGCCGCGTTTGAAGTTCGTCGGAGGTCGGAGGGTTGGCTCCGGGCCGGCTGACGGTGATCGCTGCGGCCAGGGCTGCGGTCTGTCCGATGCTTTCGAGGGCTGGTGACGCAAACGCCTTTTCGCCCCTGGCCAACAGTTCAAAGATGAGGGCGGCCATGTAGGAGTCGCCGGCGCCGATGGTGTCTGCAACGTGGGTCTTCGCTGATGGGACGTTGAGTCGTGCTCCGGGGGTGGCGAGGAGCGCACCTTCAGCGCCTCGGGTGATGACGGCCAGCCGGGTCCCGTGATTCAGGAGTCGGGAGGCGACGTCGTCCAAGGAGGATGCGGGGTACAACCAGTGCGCATCTTCGTCACTGAGTTTGATGACGTCGGTGAGGGGGAGCAGGTCCTCGAAGATCGTCTTGGCTTCGGCGTGGCTGCCAAGGAGTGCCGGGCGGATGTTGGGGTCGTAAGTGACCAGGCAGGAGTCGTGGCTCTGATCCAGGAGGGTGCGCACAGTGGCGGCTCCCGGGGCCAGGAATGTGGCGATGGATCCGGTGTGGAGGATTTTCGGGATCGAGGCCGGTGCTACTGGTGCAAGCTCCCAGCGGATGTCGAACTCGTAGCTGGCCGAGCCGTCCGTTGCGAGGGTGGCGGTGGCCGTGGCGGTGCGCTCCATGGATGTTGATCCGGGAAGCAGCTTGACGCCTGCGCTGTGGAGGTGGGTGGTGATGGCGGTGCCGTGTTCGTCCTCGCCGATTGCTGTGAGCAGCCCGGTCGGTACCCCGAGACGGCCCAGGCCGTAGGCGACATTGGCGGGGGAACCGCCAGGGTAGCTGATGGTTCCTTCCCGGGTGTTCACAATATCGACCAGGGCTTCGCCGATGACGAGGACGTCCAGTTGGTTATGGGCAAAGTCGCCTGGGTGAAGGTTGTGCATCTCGGTTCTTTCGTCGGGTTACTGGTGGTATGGGTCCTTCGCCTCGGCGGCCTTCTCATGGCGCCTCCACTGGTTGCAGGGAATGAGCTGCCTCCGCGGGCTGTCAGGCTAAGTGCACCGAGCGTCAGACTGCGCCGGCGGCAGGAAGATGGATCCGCATTCCTGCCTCTGACAACGTTGTCATAGGATATGGAAGCAAGCTCACGCGGTAGAGTCAAGTCTTGAATCGAGTTGAGGAGCAGCAAGTTGACAACGATGTCTAATCGTTACCAGTCCGGCTCCGGACGCAAGCGCCCCATCATGAAGAACGTGGCCGATCTCGCGGGCGTCGGGATCAAGACAGTCTCCCGCGTAGTGAACGATGAGCCAGGGGTCTCCGAGGCGACCCGGCAGCGGGTCATGCGGGCGACGGAACAACTGCAGTACCAACTGGACATCACAGCGGGCAGCCTGAAGCGTTCCGGACGCAAGACCCAGTCCATCGGCCTGCTGCTTCCGAGCGTTTCCAACCCATTCAGTGGCGAGATCCACAGGGCCATGGAAGACGCCTTGGCTGTGCGCGGAATTGCCGTCTTCGCTGCAAGCCTGGATGACGATCCTGACCGGGAGAGGAAACTCATTTCAGCTTTCCTGGGCCGTCGGGTCGACGGGCTGGTGCTGACTACCATCGCCAAGAGCCAGGCGTACATGATCCCGGAGCACTCTCGCGATTTGCCCCTGGTATTCATTGACCGTGAGCCTGCGGGCATTGAGGCTGACGCGGTAGTCACTGACAACGAAATTGGCGCGGCAAAGGCGGCGGCTCATCTGATCCAGCATGGGCATACCCGGCTGGCTTACCTTGGCGACCGGACTGATATTCAGACAGCCGGAAGGCGCAGGACAGGGTTCCTGGATGGCGTGGGACAAGCAGGCTTTTCCACGTCCGGCGTCGACGTTCGCGAGAACCTGGATGACGAGGAAGCCGCATGTCGGGCTGTTCGCGAGCTGCTTACCTCAGAGAACCCGCCCACGGCGATTTTTTCCAGTCAGAACTTGGTGACGTTCGGGGCCATGCGGGCCCTGAAAGCCCTTGGACTGCATCACAAGGTTGCTCTCGTTGGATTCGATGATTTCACTCTGGCCGACATGATGGACCCCGGGATCACAGTGATCGCCCAGCATCCCGAACGCATCGGCAAGCTGGCGGCTGAGCGGATCCTTGCAAGGATCGATGGCGACGAGGGGCCAGCCCAAACGTACGTCATCCCCACCGAACTGATACAGCGGGGTTCCGGTGAAATCCGGCCCCAGGCTGACGCGGGCAAATAGCAGAACAATCCGAAACCAACCGGGCAAAGGACTGGCCATGACCAGGACACTGTACGCAGACGGCCGACGACGGCGGGTCCTGCCGCCGTCGTCGGTTTTTCCGGAGGACCAAGACCCGTTCTAGTGCCGCGACGGCGCGAACGCGATCTCCTCGGTGCGGGCAATGCCTCGCTCTATCGCTGCCTTGTCGATGCCCAAAAGCGTGGTGAGCCACATGCCGTTCTGCACCACAACGATGTCGGCCGCCCGCTCCCTGCATTCTTCAGGAGACAACCCGGAAATGGCATTGCCGATCAAGACCGCAAGCCCTTGGAGATACCGGTCAAAAGCTGCGGCATTGATCCGTGCAAAGTCCTCATGGGCCTGGGCAAGAGCCCACAAATGGAGGCGGAGGGACAGGTACGGCGTGGTCAGGAGTCCTGGGTCCGCAACGCGACGAAGAGATTCGCGGAGTTGTTTATCCGGGGTGGAGGTGGGCGAAGGCTCCACCAGCAGGAGGTCGTGCTCTTCGATCTGGTGGAGCACCGCGCGGATCAAACTCGATTTGTCTTCGTAGTAGTAATTCACCAAGCCAAGTGCGACGCCGGCTTCACGTGCCACTGCGCGCATATTGATGCCGGAAATGCCGTGTCGGGACAGTAGTTCCAGTGCCGCTTCAAGAATGCGCTTCTGTCTGTCAACCTGTTCGCCGGACTTGACGGTGCTTGTACCCATTCGGCCAGACTATTGCCTAACTCAGATCAGCGCATCCTGACCGTTTAGAGGTTCTTTTCCGCGTAAACCCGCAGGGCATCCCGGACGAAGGTCGCCCCTGATTCCCCGCCGTAATTGGCGGCAAACCTAAGGTCGGCGACGTACATCTCGCCGAGTCCCATGACGTAACCCTTGACGTCTCCGCCAGGTGCCGTCGTCGGGGTTCCCGGAATGCCGCGAAGCCACTCGACGTGGCGCCGTGCAAGGTCTTGCGCCTCGGCGCCATCAGGCGAAACCCCTGATTCCGCGGCGGAAATCCAGTCCGTGCCCAGCTGTTGGACCCGGTCCTTCCACTGTTGCTTTTCGTCGGCGCTCATCCCTCGCCACCACGAATCGCTGGCGGCGTAGGCATCCTTGCCCCAACGCTCCTCCACCTCGTCCTTGTACTGAGTGTGGTCGAAGCCATCAAACATGTTCTGTGCCATGTACTTTCCATCCCCTTTCATTGTGTCGATGGTCTGCCGGACGGACGCGATCTGCCGGGTCAGCCTGTCCTGCTCCTGCGCGAGCCATTCCAGATGGCTGCTCAACGCTTTGACGGTATCCGTCTCGCGATCGAGAACTTCGGCGATGGCCGGCAGGCCAAGCCCCAGTTCCCGGAGCAGGAGGATTCGCTGGAGCTGAACCAAGGCCGGACCGTCATAGTAGCGATAGCCGTTATGGCCGGTCCGGCTTGGTTTCAGCAGTCCGATGTCGTCGTAGTGACGCAGCGTGCGGCTGGTAGTCCCTGCGATCTTGGCGATTTCCTGAATTGACCAGTCCATACGTCCTCCGTCCTGTGCTTGTTCTTCGACAGTAGGGGTTGACGTTACGTCAAGGTCAAGGGGATGGTGACCAGCACTTAGTCGGCCAGGATCAGGTAGAGGGCGCGGCGGGTTTCGTCCAGCTTCTCAATGGCTGCCTGACGCTGTTCGTCGGTGGCGGCCGAGCGGAACTGGTGGACGACGCCCATGAGCTTGCCGACGCTTTGGTGGAACGCGGCGCCGGTTCCGTCGGCCTCCGTGTTCCAGGCGTTGGCCAGTTCTTCCTCATGCTCGGCAACGTAGGCCTTGCCGTCGTCCGTGAGCGTGAACTCGGTGCGTCGGCCTTCGCCGATGGCGACGATCAGTTCTTCGTCCACCAGTTGCTGCAGGGTGGGGTAGACGGAGCCGGGGCTGGGTCGCCATGCACCTGATGTCTTCTCAGCGATGGTCTTGATGAGGCCATAGCCGTTGGAGGGAGCCTCCGCCAAGAGCGAGAGAATCGCTGCCCGGACGTCACCACGGTTGGCTCGGCGTGAGCCGCCGGGACCGAAGCCCCTTGGTCCGAATCCGGGTCCAAAGCCAGGGCCAAAACCGCCCGGACCGAAGCCCGGACCAAATCCGCCGCCTCCGTGTCCGCCCGGTCCGCGTCGGCCCTTGCCCCGGTTGAAGCGGCCTCGGCCGTGGCCGTGTTCAGGGTGTCCGTGGTCGTGCTCGGGGAATGAGTTGTTGTTTTCGTTGATGCCTTTCATAACAGCATCGTCCTTTCGGTTGAATGGTTCGCCGAAGAAGTATCGGCGATAGTTAACGATATATCGGTAACTATCGCGACGTCAAGAGTTGAAATTGGGAGGTGAGAGAAGGATGGCGGGGAGGGCGCGGGAGGTGAGAGAGCGTTGGTTAACGCACGACGGCGGGTGCGGACTTCCGTACGGAAGCCGGCACCCGCCGTCGTGGTTGTTCTGGAGAAGCGTGGTTGGTACTGGAGCGTCTATTTCCACCAGGTGTCGAAGACGGTGACCGGAACCGTGCGCTTGTGGCGCGTGCGGAGGTATTTCTGCTCGATGAGCTCGGCGGCGTCCTGGGGGATGTCGCGGCCTTCGAGGTAGTCGTCGATCTGGTCGTAGGTGATGCCGAGCTCGTCCTCGTCGGTGCGGCCGGGCTTGTTATCCAAGAGGTCGGCGGTGGGAACCTTCTCCCAGACCCGTGAAGGCGCGCCGAGTTCGGCCAGGAGGGTGCGGTTCTGGCGTTTGTTCAGGCCGAACAGCGGAAGGATGTCCGCGCCGCCGTCGCCGAACTTCGTGAAGAAGCCCGTCACTGACTCTGCCCCATGGTCCGTGCCGATCACCAGGTAGTTGTGTTCACCGGCCAGTGCATACTGGGCGATCATGCGTGCGCGGGCTTTGGTATTGCCCTTATGGAAATCGGAGATCGGGGCGCCCGTGGTCTTTTCGAATTCGTCCTCGAAACCATCCACGGCTTGGGAGATGTTGTAGGTCCACTCGGTCTTGGCCTTGATGAAGTCGAGGGCCGCCTGGGCATCGTCTTCGTCGTGCTGGATGCCGTAGGGGAGTCGGACGGCGACGAAGTTCGCTTCTACGCCCTCGGCTTCGAGTTCCTCCACGGCCAATTGGGCCAAGCGGCCGGCAAGCGAGGAATCTATGCCGCCGGAGATACCAAGAACGAATCCCTTGGTGTGCGTCGCCTTGAGGTAATCCTTCAGGAAATCGACGCGCTTGCGGACCTCCTCTGCAGGGTTGATCCGGGGCTGGACGCCCATTTCTTCAATGATCTTTTCCTGGAGTTCGCGCATGGTCCAACACTAGTCAGCCCGGTCACACCGGCTCAACCATATTGCGTGGTGATTCGGGCTAAGCGGAGGGGACCGGGCCCGTGGAACCACGGACTGTGAGGTGCGTGGGCATGGCGGAGCGATTCCGGTTTCCGCCGCCGGCCAGCGGGTTCAACTGGGCCAGCAGCATGGACACGGCCACCCGGCCGGCCTGCTCGATGGGTGAGCTCATGGTGGTCAGGGGTGGGTTGCAGAAATCCGCACCAAAGATGTCGTCACAGCCCACGATGCTCATGTCTTCCGGTACCCGGAGGCCCCGTTCGCGGAGTCGTTGCAGCATGCCGATGGCGATGAGGTCATTGAAGACGATGCACGCAGTGACCCCGCTGTGGACGGCGGCATCCGCTGCAGCTGCGCCGGATTGGGTTTTGGGCGCGAAGGGGCCAAGGCGGCGGACCTCAACTCCGCGTTCCTCCGCGGCTGCTGACAGTGCGGCCCAGCGCTGGGCACTCGACTGCGAAACGGCGGGACCGGAAACGTAGGCAACGGACGTGTGACCCCATGAAATCAGGTGGTCCAGGGCCTGCGGCATGGCTGAGGGGGTGTCGATGATGACTGCGGGGACGCCGTCGACGTCGCGGTTAACAGTGACCATGGGCATCAGGGCGGCGGCAGCGGCCAGGGCGTCGTCGTTGAGGCGCGACGCCGCAACAATGACGCCGTCGGCGCTCTTGCGCAGCTGCTCCAGCGTGCTGGCCTCCACCTCGTCCGACTCTTCGGTATCCACCAGCAATTGGGTGTAGCCAGCAGCCTTGAGCTGCAACTGGGTGCCTCGGATGAGGTCGAAGTAGAACGGGTTGGTGATGTCCGGAACCAGGACGCCGACAGCGCCGGTCTTCCCTGAGCTCAGGGCTTTCGCCTGCGAGTTGGGCGTGTAATGAAGCTCGACGGCGGCAGCTTGGATCCGCTCGCGGGTGCGGATATTGACGCGGTCCGGGTTGGCGAGGGCCCTCGAAACTGTGGACGCCGCGACGCCGCACAGCGCAGCGATGTCGTGGATGGTGGCAGGCCGGCCTGTTGCCATGGGTTGCGTCGCCATGGGCGTTCCTCTCTGAACAGCAAACATGGGCGTTCCTCCCGGAACGACAAAATCATCCGGCTGTGACCACTGCCACACCGTGGACCAAGAATGCCACACGATGGCAGCGTATGGCAATCGGTTGTCAAAATAGTGCCAAGATGGCTAAACTCGTGGGGACAAGACACTCCTGTGAACTGCGTCACCGCGCTCCGGCCGGTGGCGTCACGGGGCTACCTAGGAGAATTCGTGACCCACCCCCATACCGTGTGGAGCCTGTCCGGTTTCGGCGACGAAGTAGATCCAGATCCCGCCATCCAGGCCGCCGTGCTGCTGGCCCTCGGCGCCAGTCACCTTGAAGTCCGCAGCGCCTGGGGCACCAACGTGTCCGAACTGGAGCCGGAAGCTGTCCAGCGCTTGAAGGAGATCCTCGACGAAAAGGGCCTCAAGGTTTCCGCTGTAGCCAGCCCCATTGGCAAGGTGGATGTCAGCCTGCCGGTGGAGCATGAGCTCGCGCGGCTCCGCCAGATCATCTCGGTGGCGAAAGCCCTGGACACCAAGTACGTCCGCATCTTCTCCTTCTACCGGGGCGAGGATCAGGGGCAGGAAGAGATTCGGGACGCCGTGATGGAGCGCATGGCGGCCTTGGCCTCTGAGGCAGCCGCCAGTGACGTGATTCTGCTGCACGAAAACGAGAAGGGCATCTACGGTGACACCCCTGAGCGTGTCCTGGACATCATGGAAACGGTGAACTCCCCGGCGCTGCGCGTCGCCTGGGACAACGCCAACTTCGTCCAGGTAGGCGTCAAGCCGTACACCGAGGGCTATGCCTTGCTGCGCCCGTACCTTGAGTACCTGCAGGTGAAGGATGCGATCGCCACCACTGGCGAGGTTGTTCCTTCCGGCGAGGGTGACGGCGAGCTGGATGCCACCATCGCTGCACTGGCCGCCGACGGATACAAGGGCTTCGCGTCGCTGGAGCCGCACCTGGCCAGCGCCCACGAACTGGGCGGCTACTCGGGTCCTGTGGCTTTCGGCATCGCAGCCAGGGCCTTCGCCGGCCTCGCGAGCAAAAACGGCGTCACCCTCGCCTGATTCCGGCAAGCGGCACCAGCACCACCAGCACGTGGAACGACCAGCACTCAGCATCACCATCCGGCAGCATCATCCTTCGAAGGAGCAGGGCATGCCAACAGCGGCAGTCATCGGTTGTGGCGACATTTCAACCGTTCATTTTGAGGCACTATCTGCGGTGGGGGACGCGGAGTTGGTGGCAGTGTGCGATACCGATCCGGAACGGTTGGAGGCGGCGTCAGCCGCCCATGGCGTCCCCGGCTACGCGGACTACCTGGACATGCTCCGGGAGGTGCGTCCCGACGTCGTGCATGTTTGTACGCCGCACCACCTTCACGCCTCCGTGGCGGCTGACTGCCTTGAGCGCGGTGTGAATGTGATCGTCGAAAAGCCGCTGGCCCACACGTTGGAAGAGGGGCAGCGCCTGATCGAGGTGGCGGAGCGGAGCACGGCGAAGATCGGCGTCTGCTTCCAGAACCGGTACAACGCGACGTCGCAAGCAATGCGTGAACTGCTCGACGGCGGCACGTTGGGTCAGGTGATCGGTGCCTCGGCAACCGTCATGTGGCACCGGGACGGCAGCTACTACGAAAGCCGTCCGTGGCGTGGAACGTGGGCAGGGGGTGGAGGCGGCCTGATGATGAACCAGGCCATCCACACGGTGGACCTGCTGCAGTGGCTGGTAGGTGATGTTGCCAAAGTGGAGGGCCACGCGTCCACCCGTTCGTTGGGTGGCGTGATCGAGGTGGAAGACACTGCGGAGTTTGTTGCTGAGCATGTCAACGGCGCCCGCAGCGTTTTCTACGCAACCCTGGCCAATGCCGTCAATGCTCCGGTGACGCTGGACATCGTCACCGAGAAGGCGACCCTTAGCCTGCGGGGCGATCTCACGGTGACCTATGCCGATGGGACCGTCGACGTCGTCCAGGAGCGGGTGGCGGAAACCGGGGGCAGGTCCTACTGGGGTGTTTCCCATCAGTTGTTGATTGCGGACTTCTACTCCACGTTGGCCCATCCCGGACCTTTCTGGATCGACCCGGCCGAGGCGGGCAAGTCCTTGGGGATCATCAAGGACATTTACGCGCAGAGCTACCCGGACATGCTCGAACGGTTGGGCTGAACCATCCGCGCAACCGTGGGGCGAAGGGCCGGAAACCTCAGGGATTCCGGCTGTTTTCGCGTGGCGGGTCCGTGTCTCCAGGTGTCTCATCCGGATGCTTGGCAACAATTTAAGAAACTTTTGACAATCGGTTGCCAAGGCCGAACAAAGTCCGTACTGTAAATCCCACACCCAAGAAAAGTGTGGCGCAGGCCACACGCCCCAAGCTCTGACTCGCATCAGGCAAAGACTCAGTAGGAGCCGACAATGAAGTTAGGTCCCAAGGCGGCAGCAGCCGCCATCGTCCTCAGCGCCTCCCTGGCGCTTACCGCATGTGGCGGCGGAGGTGCCGGCGCGGGAACTGGTTCGACTGCCGGCAGCAAGACCGTCACGGCCTTGACGTTGGGCACCCTGAGGGACCTCACCTCTTGGGATCCGGCACAGGCCCACGTGGGCCACGCACTCCAGCCGTATCAGGCAGCGTACGACTCCCTGATCCTCCGTGAACCGGACGGCAAGCTCAGCCCCATGCTGGCAACCGCTTGGAAGTACAACGAGACCAACACCAAGCTCACCGTCGACCTCCGCACGGACGTCACCTTCAGTGACGGTGCCAAGTTCGACGCCACGGCAGCAAAAGCCAACATGGACCACTTCAAGAAGGCCAACGGCCCGCAGATGAGTCAGCTTGCCTCTGTATCCGATGTTGCCGTGGTGGACGCTGACACCATTGACATCAACCTCAGCGCGCCGGAACCGGCCCTTGAGTACTTCCTCAGCCAGGCTGCCGGCCTCATGGGAAGTCCCGCCGCACTGGGAACCGATGCCATCAAGACCGTTCCGGTAGGTTCCGGCCCGTACGTGATGGACAAGGCCGCCTCCGTGAAGGACTCCCAGTCCGTGTTCACCGCCCGGGAAGGCTATTGGAACAAGGATCTCCAGAAGTTCAAGAAGCTGACGCTCAAGATCCTCCTGGACCCCACCGCCCGCACCAACGCACTGGTTTCCGGCCAGATTGACGCCACCCTGCTGGACCCCAAGAACGGCAAGCAGGCCGAGGGCGCCAAGATGAAGCTCGAAACCAACCAGGTTGACTGGTCAGGACTGCTCCTGCTGGACCGCGACGGCGCCAAGAACCCGGCCCTGGCCAACCTCAAGGTCCGCCAGGCCATCAACCACGCCTTTGACCGCAAGACCATCCTGGATCAGGTCATGCTGGGCCAGGGCACTCCCACCACGCAGCCGTTCGGCAAGGACAGCGGCGCCTGGTCTGAGGAGCTGGAGAACTACTACAGTTACGATCCCGAGAAAGCCAAGCAGCTCCTGAAGGAGTCCGGCTTCGAGGGCAAGGTCAGCTTCGAAGTTCCCACCCTTCCCGGCGCGGAAACCCTGATCTCCGTCCTCAAGCAGCAGCTGGCCGACGTTGGAATCACCCTGAACCCGGGTGCGGCCATTACCAACACCTTCACCTCGGACGTTGCCGCCCAGAAGTACCCCGCACTCTTCTTCAACCTCTTCCAGGGTGAGCCGACGGTAGCGATCGACCAGATCGTCTCCACCAAGGCCCTGTACAACCCTTTCAAGAACACCACCCCTGAGCTTGAGGCCAAGATCGCGGCCGTGCGTACCGGTGGTGCGGATGCCGGCAAGCTGGCCCAGGACGTCAACAAATATGTGGTTGAACAAGCTTGGTTCGCTCCGCTGTTCCGCGTGAACCAGATGTACTACCACAACGACAAAGTGAACGTCACGCCGCAGGTCCAGCAGGCCGTTCCCTCCATCTATAACTACTCGCCCGCCAAGTAGGACCCCATGATCAAGTTCATTGCGAAAAGACTGGGCAGCGGTCTGGTGGTGTTGTTCGTCGTCTCGGTCCTCACCTTCACCCTGCTCTATACCTCCAGCGGAAGTATTGCCCAGAACATCCTGGGTGATCAGGCAACACCTGAACAGGTGGCTTTGAAGGAACAGGAGCTGGGACTCGACCAGCCGCTCTTTGTCCGTTACTTCGCCTGGTTGGGCGATGCCCTGACCGGCAACCTTGGAGCCTCCTGGTTTACCTCGGAGCCGGTGGCCAACTCGCTTGCCACCCGCATCCCGGTGACCATGACCATGGTCTTCACCGCAATGATCCTGATCGCCATCTGCGCCGCACTGATCGGTGTTGCCGCAGCCGTCAAGCGCGGCTGGGTGGACAGGGTGGTCCAGATTGGCGCGATTGTTGGGGACTCCATCCCCGGCTACGTGATCGGCGTGTTCCTGGTAACCATCCTGGCCATCCAGCTCGGCTTCTTCCCCGCCACCAGCACCATCTCCCCGGAGGTGGGTCCGGAGGCCTGGGTCTACTCTATGACCCTCCCGGTCATAGCACTGCTGATCAACGGCGTGACCGGTGGCGCGCAGCAAATCCGGTCCGCCGTGATCAAGCAGCTTGAGCGTGACTACGTCAGGACGCTGCGCAGCCGCGGCATCGGGGAGCGTGAAATTCTCTTCAAACATGTGCTGCGCAGCGCCGCACCGGCAGGCCTCACCGTCTTGAGCCTGCAACTGATCGGCATGCTGGGCGGTGTGGTGATCATCGAGCAGATCTTCGCCCTCCCGGGAATGGGTCCGCTGGCCGTCGCCGCTACCACTCAAACCGATCTTCCCGTCGTCATGGGAGTGGTGATGTACACCGTGGTGGTGGTCATCGTCGTGAACCTCCTGGTGGACATCCTCAATGGCTGGCTCAACCCGAAAGTACGTGTGTCATGAGCGATTCCGTAGATTCAGCAGCAGTAACTGCGGCCGGAGCCGGCCTTGCGGCCAAGCCGGGGTCAGGCCAAAGCGGCACGGTGGTCCGTTCCACCGTCCTGCGCCGCCTCCTGAAGAACCCCATGGGCATCGCCTCACTGGTGATCCTGCTGACCATCGCTGCGCTGGCCATCCTCGCCCCGGTGATAGCGCCTTTCGAAGAGAACTTCGCCAACATCTCCAAGACTCTGGCAGCCCCTGACTCAGTGAACATCCTGGGTACTGACAGTGCAGGACGCGATACGTGGAGCCGCCTGCTCTTCGGCGCCCAGCTGACCTTGTTGTCCGCGTTGCTGTGTGCCGGCGTGGCCATTGCCATCGGACTCCCGGCCGGCCTGATCGCCGGCTACTACGCCGGCAAGTTCGAGGCCGTCTCCAACTGGGTAGTCAGCATCCTCATGAGCCTGCCCGGCCTGATTGTCCTCCTCACCATCCGCGCAGCGTTCGGCCCGTCGGTATGGATCTCCATGATCGCGTTCGGTGTCCTGATCAGCCCGTCCTATTTCCGGCTCACCCGCACCGCCGTGCAGTCGGTCCGGAACGAGCTCTATGTGGACGCTGCCAGGGTCTCCGGCTTGTCTGACCTGAGCATCATCGCCCGCCACATCTTCTCGGTGGTCCGGGCGCCGATCATCATCCAAACCGCGGCCATCGCCGGTGTTGCCATCGCCATCCAGTCCGGGCTCGAGTTCCTGGGCTTGGGCGATCCCACCAAGGCAACGTGGGGCGTCATGCTCTCCGAGGGCTTCAAGAACGTCTACCTCACGCCCACCCTGCTGCTCTGGCCGGCACTGGCCATGGCACTGACCATCGGCGGACTGGTCCTGCTGGGCAACGCCATCCGCGACGCCCTGGAAGACGGCGAAAAGATCAAGCACCGCAAGAAGCGTCCGGTGGCAACAGCTGAAAGCACGAGTTCTTCTGCAAGCACGACGGCGGACCCCGCCAAGGCGCGACAGTCACGGAAGTCCGTGGCCGCCGTCGACGTCGGAACAGAGCACCACCTGGTCAAGGTGACCAATCTCGGCGTCGGCTATCCGCAGGCTGACGGTTCCATCAAAAAGGTAGTGGACGACGTTTCGTTCCACGTGGACCGCGGCGAAATCCTCGGCATCGTTGGCGAATCGGGCTCGGGCAAGTCCCAGACCGCGTTCTCCATTTTGGGCCTGCTGCCGGACAACGCACGGATTGTGGGCGGTTCCATCCAGTTCGACGGCAACTACACGGTGGCTCCGGGCGATGACCGCGTCAGTCAGGAAAGGTTGTCCAAGCTGCGCGGAAAGCGGATCTCCTACATTCCGCAGGAACCCATGAGCAACCTGGACCCGGCCTTCACCATCGGCTACCAGCTGGTTACGCCCATGGTCCGTGTCCTCGGAATCTCCAAGGCCGAAGCCCGCCAGCGTGCGCTCAAGCTGCTCACCGACGTCGGTATTGCCAACCCGGAGCGAACCTTCAACGCTTACCCGCACGAGGTCTCCGGCGGCATGGCCCAGCGCGTATTGATCGCTGGTGCCATCAGCTGTGAACCGGACCTGGTGATCGCTGACGAACCCACCACGGCGCTGGATGTCACCGTCCAGGCGGACGTGCTGGACCTGCTCCGCGAGCTGCAGCAGCGCCTGAACATCGGCGTGATCCTGGTGACCCACAACTTCGGAGTCGTTGCCGATCTGTGCGACCGCGTGGCCGTGATGCAGAACGGGCGGCTGGTGGAAGAAGGTACTGTCCGCGAGATCCTCCGGAACCCGAAAGAGCCGTACACGCAGACCCTGTTGGGGTCCATGCTCGAAGGAAAGACCCCCATGACCATGCTTGTATCGAAGGACAAGGAGCCTGTCGCATGAGTGCCACAGCGAAGTCCCCGCTCCTCGCAGTGCAGAATCTGGTGGTGGAGTACCCCAGCAAGCGGTTCCGGGCCAAACCTTTCCGTGCCCTGACGGACATCAACATCACCATCGGCCAGGGGGAGACCCTGGGCCTGGTGGGGGAGTCCGGCTCGGGCAAGACCACGCTTGGCCGTGCCGTCCTGGGCCTCGCGCCCGTCACCGCCGGAAAGGTGATCTTCGAAGGCAACGACATCAGCAACGCGTCCCGCAAGGAACGCCGGACGCTGAGCCGCGATCTTCAAGTGGTGTTCCAGGACCCCTACACCTCGCTGAACCCGGCGCTGGAAATCGGCGACATCCTCGCTGAACCCCTGGGCGTGCAAGGCATGGAGCCTGCAGCGGCCAAGAAACGCGTCAAGGAACTGCTGGACCAGGTAGGGCTGCCAACCGACGCCATTCACCGCCTGCCCCGCGAGTTCAGCGGCGGCCAGCGCCAGCGCGTTGCGATCGCCCGGGCTCTTGCCCTGTCCCCGAAGCTGATTGTCTGTGATGAGCCGGTGAGTGCCCTTGACCTCTCCACCCAGGCCCGTGTGCTGGACCTCTTCCTGCAGATCCAAAAGGACACCGGCGTTTCATACCTGTTCGTGTCCCACGACCTCGACGTCGTCCGGCACATCAGCCACCGCGTCGCGGTCATGTACCACGGCGAAATCGTGGAGCAAGGCCCCGCCGAGGTGGTCACCCGCGATCCCGAACATCCCTACACGCAGCGGCTTTTGCTCGCCTCGCCCGTGCCCGATCCTGACCGGCAGGAACAACGCCGGGCAGACCGGCACCGCTTGCTCGCCAACCAACACAGCCAAATAGAACAGCAAGGTGCCGTGGCCTGAACGGCCCTGCACCTATCACACATCCCAGGGTCCGGAAGGGCCCGGAAACCCCGGAGGAAAAAGTGGCCACAATAGGCGTCCAAGCCATGATGCTGAAGGACAGTTTTGCTGACGTTGGAGCGTTCGAAACGCTCCGCAAGGTCAGTGCGATCGGTTATAACGCCGTCGAGATTTCCCAAATCCCGATGACTCCGGAGAACGTGGGTGAACTGGACCGTTCCCGCACGGAGTTGGGCATGGACATCGCAGCGCTTTCGGTCAATATCGAAGGCCGCAAGGGCATGCCGGTGGAATCACTGGCGGACAACTTCGACAAGATCGTGGACGATGCCAAGCGCCTGGACTCTTCCTTGCTGCGCATCGGGATGCTTCCGTTCGGGGCCATGAGGTCCCTGAACTCGGTGGTTGAGTTCGCCAAGCAGGCCAACGGCTACGCTGAACGCCTTCAGGAGCACGGCATCAGCCTGTACTACCACAACCACCACATTGAGTTCGCGAAGTTTGACGGCAAGTACATGCTGGACATCATCGCCGAGAACTCCCCGGCCATGGGCATGGAAATCGACGTCCACTGGGTCCAGCGCGGTGGTTTGGACCCTGTCCGCACCCTCGAAAAATACGCGGGCAAGACTGCCATGGTGCACCTCAAGGACTACAGGATCGGTCAACTGCCGGAATCGTCCTTCGGGCTCCTGGAGAAGGGCGATTTCCCCGGGTTCATGGCCGAGTTCCGCAATGTGGTGCAGTTCGCCGAAGTGGGAGAGGGCAACCTGGACTTCGCGTCCATCGTTCCTGCCGCCGTGGCCGCGGGTGCCAGGTACCTCCTGGTGGAGCAGGACGAGCTCTATGGGCGCACCGTATGGGATGCACTTCAGACCTCATACGACAACCTGGTGGCCATGGGCCACGCCGACCTTTTCTAGATTTCAACAAGTTTCAGTTTTCAACACGGGAGATTGCAGTCATGAGCAAGAAAGTACGCCTCGGCATCATCGGCTTGGGCCAGCAGGGCGGCGCCTACGCCAAGTTCATCGCCGACGGCCTCGTGCCGAACATGGAGATCGCCGCCATCTGCGACGTCGATCCCGCCAAGAAGGAGCTTGCCGCTTCCCAGTACCCGGATGTCCCGTTCTTCGAGGACTACATCGCCATGCTGGAGAGCGGTTCCGTGGACGCGATCGTCACCTGCGTTCCGCATTTCCTGCACCCGGAGATGGGCATCGAGACACTCAAGCGCAACATCCACGCCTTGGTGGAGAAGCCAGCCGGCGTCTACACCAAGCAGGTCAAGGAGCTCAACGAGTTCGCGGCCTCCAAGCCGGAACTCTCCTTCGGCATCATGTTCAACCAGCGCAACAACCCGCTGTACAAGAAGCTCAAGGAAATCGTCGATAACGGCGAAATCGGCAGCATCCGGCGTACCAATTGGATCATCACCAACTGGTGGCGTCCCCAGGGCTACTACAACTCCAGCGAATGGCGCGCCACCTGGGGCGGCGAAGGCGGCGGCGTTTTGGTCAACCAGGCACCGCACCAGCTGGACCTCTGGCAGTGGATCTGCGGCGTCCCCAAGTCCGTGTACTCGAAGGTGGCGTTCGGCTTCCGCCGCGATATCGCCGTCGAGGATGAGGTTACCGCGGTAGTGGACTATGGCAACGGCGCCACTGGCGTTTTCGTGACGGCCACCCACGACATTGTGGGAACAGACCGGTTCGAAATCCTGGGCGACCAGGGCAAAATCGTGGTGGAGGGCAGCAAGGTTGCCACCGTCACCCGCTTGGTCAAGCCGGAACGGGACATCAGCGACTCGATGGGCATGGACGATGTCCGCAAGCTCTTCATGGGCCAGCTGAACCGCGACGAGCTCTACACCAGCGAGGTCATTGAGTTCGAGTCCGTCTGGGGCGGCCAGCACGCAGGGGTCCTGGAGAACTTCGCTGCCAACATCCTGGACGGTACGCCGCTGCTGGCCCCGGGGTCCGATGGCATCAACGGTGTCCGCCTGGCCAACGCCATCCACCTCTCAGCCTGGACCGGCAAGGAAGTATCGCTGGACTTTGATGAGGACGAGTTCCTGCAGGAGCTCAACAAGCGCATCGCTGAAGAGGGCAAGTTCCCGGAACGTTCGTAGTTTGTGTGTGGCGCCCTCTCGTGTCCAGCGGTGTCCAGCGGGATGTGAGAGAGCGCCGCGGTTTTTGGGTAGGGATGTGAGAGAGCGCCGTTGGGTGTCCGGACCACCAGCACGCTCGCTCACGTCCCGTTGCGTTTTGGGGATCGCTCGCTCACGTCCCGTTGCGTTTTGGGGATCGCTCGCTCACGTCCCGTTGCGTTTTGGGGATCGCTCTCTCACGTCCCGTTGCCTTTTGGGGATCGCTCGCTCACGTCCCGTTGCGTTTTGGGGATCGCTCTCTCACGTCCCGGATGTCATACCTTGGCAACCGGCCTTTTTTGTTGCCAAGCGGTCTACGATGGAGCGGTGACTGACGTGACGAGCACTGGAACAGCATCCACCCCCACCAAGCGCGGCCGGGGGGATAAGTCCTCTGCCACGATTTACGACATCGCGAAGCTGGCGGGCGTGAATCCCTCCACTGTGTCCCGCGCGCTGAGCAAGCCTGGCCGTGTCAGTGCCAAAACGCAGAAGATCATTGAGGACGCGGCTGCGGAGCTGAATTATCAGGTCAATCCGTTCGCCCGGGCACTGCCCACGGGCCGCACCCAGACCATTGGGCTGATCGTCGCGGACATCACCAACCCCACGTTCTTCGACATCATCCGCGGCGCTGAAACCACCGGATCCGCCCGCGATTACACGCTGGTTCTGGCTGAGTCCGCCGAGTCGCCGGAGACTGAAGTAACCGCCGCCCGGCGCCTGCTGAGCACCGTGGACGGACTCATCCTGGCCAGCCCCCGCATGGACGATGACCACATCCGAGCCTTGGCCGCGGACAAACCCGTCGCCGTCATCAACCGCGAGATCCAAGGCGTTCCGTGCGTGGTTCCGGACGTCAACAAGGGCATCAGCGAAGCCGTGCGCAGCCTGGCCGCCAACGGCCATGAAAAGCTCGCGTACGTCGCTGGCCCCAAGCAGTCTTGGATGACGGCCCGCCGTTGGGAAGGCGTCAAAGCCGCCGCCGAATGGTCCAAGCTCAGCGCGGTGCGCCTCGAGTCGTCCAAACCAACGGTCGACGGCGGCCGTCAGGTTGCGCGCGACGTCCTGGACAGCGGGGCGACGGCGGTGATCACCTACAACGACCTCTTGGCCATTGGCTTGATGCAGGAATTGCAGGCCGGCGGCATGCGCGTTCCGGACCAGATCAGCATTGTTGGCTTCGACGACATCTTCGGCGCCGATTTCACTACCCCGGCCCTGACCACGGTCCGCTCGCCGTTGGGGGAGTGCGGCACCCGTGCCGTGACTATCCTGCTGGACATGCTCCAAGGCCAGGACGCCCCAAGCGAAGCTGTCCGGGTGGAAACGGAACTCGTGGTGCGCGGGTCCAGCGGACGGCTCCTCGCCTGACTTCAGCACCCCGCTGCACAGCAAGATGCAACAGAGTGGCAATTTTTGGCAACCGGTTGACAAAGGTTGGGCTGGACCCCCAAGATTGACCTATGTCACAGTCCATCGCAGCACACCCTGACAGGCTCCTGCCCGCAGATCCCGGGACGCGCAGCATCGCGCGGTCCTTGCTGGAGCGCGTCCAGGACCTGCCCATCATTTCCCCGCACGGCCACGTTGACGCCGCAGTCATCGAGCAGAACACGCCGTTCCCCGATCCTGCAGCGCTCCTGGTCAGCCCGGATCACTACGTCACCCGCCTGATCCACGCCAACGGTGTTCCGATGGATCAGTTGCTGGCCGGCACAGCGTCCGCCCCGGAGTCCCGGGAGATCTGGCGACAGTTCGTTGAAGCCTGGCCGCTGTTCGAGGGCACGGCCTCCGGGTATTGGCTGCGCACCCAGTTCAACGATGTGTTCAAGCTCGGGGCCGAGCTCAGTGAGTTGCCAGCGGACGCAAGCTACGACGCGATCGCCGCGAAGTTGGTAGAACCCGACTTCCGCCCGCGGCAACTCTTCAAGGACTTCAACATCGAGGTCCTCGCCACCACGGATGATCCGCTGGACAGTCTGGCCAGCCACAAAGCACTCACCGAAGATCCGAGCTTCAACGGCCGCGTCCTCCCCACGTTCCGCCCGGACGCCTACCTGAATGTGGCCCACCCCAGCTGGAGTGCCAACGTCGATCGGCTCATCGGGACCGCGGCCGATGGCGCCACTGGCTACGCCGGCTACATCGCCGCCCTGGAAAACCGGCGTCGTTATTTCGTAGAGCATGGCGCGGTATCGGCGGACCATGGCGTCCGCACCCCCGCCACCCTCAAACTTGATGAAGCGGAAGCGGAAGCGCTCTTCGAAAAGGCACGCTCCGGCAAGGCCAGTGCGCACGATCGCGACGCGTTCGAGGCCCACATGATGTACCAGATGGCGCGCATGTCCGTGGAGGATGGCCTGGTCATGACCATCCACCCGGGTTCGTACCGCAACCACCACGAACCTACGTTCACTGAGTTTGGTGCCGACACTGGTCACGACATCCCGTTCGCCGTGAACTACACCGAGGCCATCCGTCCGTTGCTGCAGGACTTCGGCACGGCCAAGGACTTCCACCTGGTGCTCTTCACCCTGGACGAGACAGTGTTTTCCCGCGAATTGGCGCCGCTGGCCGGCTTCTACCCGTCTGTGTACATTGGCGCCCCGTGGTGGTTCCTCGATGCGCCCGACGCCATGTTGCGGTTCCGCTCAGCCGTCACTGAGACCGCCGGTTTCTCGCGCTCGTCAGGCTTCATCGATGACACCCGCGCCTTCTGCTCCA
This sequence comes from Paenarthrobacter sp. YAF11_1, assembly GCF_052113445.1. Lineage (NCBI taxonomy): Bacteria > Bacillati > Actinomycetota > Actinomycetes > Micrococcales > Micrococcaceae > Paenarthrobacter > Paenarthrobacter sp. YAF11_1. The sequence goes on along the minus strand of NZ_JBFRDF010000012.1, from coordinate 75,808 downwards.
TTCCGGCACGGCATGACGCCTCCCGCAGGATCGAAGCGTCCTTCCTCGCGCGCCTTGTAGCCGAGCACCGCGTGACTGAAGACCGCGCGCACGAGCTGATTCTCGACGTCGTCGATTCCTCGCCACGCAGGGTGTTCAAGCTATGACCGCCGCACTGCCGCGCCTCAACCGCGACGTTGCGCCAAACCCCAAAGCTCCCGTCCGCATAGTGCACCTGGGCCTCGGCGCCTTCCACCGTTCGCATCAGGCCTGGTTCACGCAGCACGCCGGCGACGCGGGAGAGTGGGGCATCGCCTCGTTCACAGGACGACGCCCCGACGCCGCCGATGTCCTGGCAGGGCAGGACGGTTTGTTCACCGTGGTGGAGCGCTCCGATGCGGGCGACTCGTTCGAGGTAGTGGGCAGCATCGTCGAAGCCGTGGATGGCGCCAACGTCGGCCGGTTGGTTGAACTGGTCGCCGCGCCGCAGACCGCTGTGGTCACCCTGACCATCACCGAAGCCGCTTACGGACTCGGCGCCGACGACGTCCCGCTGCTGGTTTCGGGCGCACAGCCCACGACGCCGTTGGGCCGCTTGGTCTTGGGCCTCGCCGCACGTAAGGACGCCGACGCCGGCCCCCTCGCCGTCGTTTCGTGCGACAACCTCTCGGAAAATGGAAACGTAGCCCGGGATGGCGTGCTGGGTATTGCGAGAGAATTCGACGGCGGCCTGGCCGCCTGGATCGAGGCGAACGTGAGCTTCGTGAGCACGTCCGTTGACCGGATTACGCCCCGACCAACCGCGGATGACGTCGCCCTGGTGAGTGAAAAGTGCGGCTACCGGGACGACGCTCCCGTGGTCACCGAACCGTTCCGCAACTGGGTACTGAGCGGAGACTTCCCTGCGGGCCGCCCGCGGTGGGAGGATGCCGGGGCTGTCTTTGTGGACGACATCGAGCCCTACGAAAACCGCAAGCTCTGGCTTCTGAACGGTGCGCACTCGATCCTGGCCTACGCAGGACAGCTTCGTGGGCACACCACCGTTGCTGAAGCTTTGGCTGATCCGGTGTGCTCGCAGGCTGTGGAGGAGTTCTGGGACGAAGCATCCCGCCACCTCACCGGCGACGACCTGCGCATTCCCGAGTACAGAGCGGCCTTGCTGGATCGCTTTGGCAATTCGCGTATCGCGCACCATTTGGCCCAGATCGCCATGGACGCCAGCACCAAGCTGCGCATGCGCGCCGTCCCTGTACTCCGGGCCGAACGCGCAGCAGGGCGAACCGGTGAAGCTGCGGCAAGGATGATCGCGGTGTGGGCTGCGTACGTGGAGTCGAACCCCGGCCTGCAGGACCCTCAGTCTGGCGCGGTGGCACAGGCCAACCAGCTTTACGGCCTTGACCGCATTGCTGCCCTGGTGTCGTTGCTGGATGGTGGGCTCTCCCGAGATTCCGGGGTTGTGAAGCTCATCGAGGAGCTTAGTGCCGGTTTTGTACCCGCGGCGGAGCATGCCGCCGCAAGTGGTTCCGGCGTAGGAGCTACCGCGTAGGACTTCTTCCTGATTCAGCGCCCGTTGCTGGCCCAGGTTGTCAGGATTTCCCCGGCAACCTGGGCCGCCGGCGTTTAACACAGCCGATCCCACGCGTTGTGGGGCCCGCTGTGCGTGCCTTGGCGTGTTCTTAAGGCGTAAAGCGGGCCTCACAACGGGTAGAGGTTTGGTGTAAGTTTCAATGAAATGTTGCGGCAACCGATTGCCAAACGCTTGCCAAAGTGACTAGAATTACAACAGCTGCACCACCGATTCCAGAGGTTCCATCTACTGTCGAGTCGGCTTGGACCGCAATGACGCGAAGGGTAAAGGAGCCCGCATTGAAAAAGCTCAGCAAACTCAGCATCGCCGGCTATGGTGCCGGCGATGCCGCCAATAACCTTGCCTTCACCACCGCCACGATGTTCCTGCTGGTGTACTACACGGACGTCGCAGGAATTTCGGCGGCCGCGGCCGGTACCTTGCTGTTGGTGGTGCGGATCTTCGACGCCTTCGCCGATGTCTTCGCTGGACGCATGGTTGACCGCTCGTACAGCAAGCGCTTTGGGAAGTTCCGCCCCTTCATCATGTTTGGTTCCATTCCGCTCCTGCTCCTCAGCGTCGCGACGTTCTCCGTGCCGCAACTGGGCGAGACGGGCACCTTGCTCTACGCCTACGTGAGCTACGCGGCTCTGGGGTTGGCCTATTCCCTGGTCAACATCCCGTATGGCTCGCTGGCCGGGGCCATGACGCAGGATCCCGGGGACCGCGCCAAGCTGGGATCCGCCCGCACGGTTGGTGCACTGCTGGTGGGTTCCGCCCTGGGCATCTTCGTGGCGCCGCTGATCAAGCCGGGCGCTGAACTCCAGGCCACGTTCACTACCATCACGCTGGCTTTTGTGGTGATCGGCGCGGCCCTCTACCTCTTCACTGTCCTCACGGCCAGGGAGCGCGTGCACCGCACGGTCCCCAATGTTTCCTTCAAGCAGAGCATGGACACTCTGAAGACGAATCGTCCGCTGCTCATGCTGTGCCTGAGCTCGTTCCTCTTCCTGACCGGCTACATGGCGTTGTCCTCCGTTCAGCTCTACTACCTCCGCGATGTCCTGGGCCGCTTGGATCTATATCCGGTGCTGGCCATCGTTCAACTGGTCATGACCTTGGCCCTTGCACCTTTGATGCCGCGAATGGTCCGCAGGATCGGCAAAAAGAACGTGTACATCGCTGCCGGAACGCTGTCCATGGTGGGTGGAATTATTGTCTTCTTCTCTCCTTCCTCCATGGTCTGGGTTGGCTTCTCCGGGCTCGTGGTCAGCCTGATGGGCGTCATGGCGGTGAACATCGTGGTGTGGGCCTTGGAAGCGGACACTGTGGAGTACGGCGAATGGAAAACCGGTGTCCGCACGGAGGGAATCACCTACGCGCTGTTTTCCTTCACCCGGAAGACCGGCCAAGCCGTGGGTGGGGCACTTGCCGCCTATTGCCTCGCGGTGGGCGGCTACACGTCAGGCGCCACCCAGAGCGCGGAAGCCATGCAGGGAATCCAGTTCGCCGCCGGGGCCCTGCCGGCCATCATGACCGTCCTGGCGATAGTGGTGATGACCAAGTACAAGCTCACAGATGCGGTGCATGCGCAGATTGTGGGGGAGATCCGTGCGCGCCGTTCTGCGGACGTCAGGCAGGACGCCCCCAAGGGAAATCCTGGAACTCCGGAGGTTGCTGCTGCCGGCCATGCCGCACACGGCAACAAGCCCAGCTAAATAATCCAAAAAGGTTCGGCAACCGGTTGCCACTTGATGCAATCCAACCTAAAATCATACTCAAACCCACCCAGCCACATCCCGAAAGGAAAAGCTGTGAAGATCATTGCCGCTGAAGTCTTTGTGACCAGCCCGTCCCGCAACTTCGTCACCTTGCGCATTACCACGGAGGACGGTGTGACGGGCATCGGAGACGCCACCCTCAACGGCCGTGAACTCGCGGTAGCTGCGTATCTCAAGGAGCACGTTGCGCAGCTGCTGATCGGCAAGGATCCGCACAGGATCGAGGACACGTGGCAGTTCCTCTACCGCAGCTCCTACTGGCGCCGCGGGCCCGTCACCATGGCGGCCATTGCCGCCGTCGACATGGCACTGTGGGACATCAAGGGCAAAATCGCAGGCCTGCCGGTCTACCAACTGCTGGGTGGCGCTTCCCGCAACGGCCTGCGCGCTTACGGACACGCGTCCGGCGCGGACATTCCGTCGCTGTTCGACTCCGTTCGCGAACACCTGGAGTTGGGCTACAAGTCCATCCGCATCCAGACCGCGGTCCCCGGCATCAAGGCCGTCTATGGTGTTGCCGCGCAGGCCCAGGCCTCGGGCGAACGGTACGATTACGAGCCCGCCGGCCGTGGCAACTTCCCGTTGGAAGAGGACTGGGACACCCGCGCCTACCTGCGCCACTTGCCCACCGTTTTTGAGGCAGTGCGCAACGAGTTCGGCCCGGAAATCCCGCTGCTGCATGATGGCCACCACCGCATGACGCCCATCCAGGCGGCCAAGCTTGGCAAGGCCCTGGAACCGTACGACCTCTTCTGGCTGGAAGACTGCACTCCGGCCGAAAACCAAGAGGGCTTGCGCCTGGTCCGCCAGCACACCACCACCCCACTGGCAATCGGCGAAATCTTCAACACCGTGTATGACTTCCAGACCCTCATCAAGGAACAGCTGATCGACTACGTCCGTGCCGCCTCCACCCACTTCGGCGGCATCTCCCCGCTGAAGAAGGTCATGGACTTCGCCGCCCAGTACCAGATCAAGTCCGGCTTCCACGGCCCCACGGACATCTCCCCGGTGGGCTTCGCCGCCCAGTTGCACGTTGGCCTGGCCATCCACAACTACGGCATCCAGGAATACATGCAGCACTCTGACAAGACCAACGAGGTCTTCCAGCAGTCCATGACCTTCAAGGACGGCTACCTGCATCCCGGCGACCAGCCCGGTATTGGCGTTGAATTCAATGAAGAAGCCGCTGCGGCCTTCCCGTACCAGCAGGCATACCTGCCGTACAACCGTCTCGTGGACGGCACGGTTCATGACTGGTAAACCTGCTTCCTCTGAAGGTGGGCACCGCCACCACATCGTGGTGATGGGCGTGGCTGGCTGCGGCAAGAGCACCGTTGGTGCGGCCCTCGCCGAACGCCTCGGCGCTGGATTCCTCGACGGCGATTCGCTGCACCCCCAGGCGAATATCGACAAGATGGCCGCGGGTACTCCGCTGAACGACGACGACCGCGCGCCCTGGCTGGCTGAAATCGGCAGGCGATTCCCGGCGTCGAACTCTGCTCTTGTCATCGCGTGCAGCGCGCTCAAGCGCTCGTACCGGGACATCATCCGCAGCGCCGATCCATCCGTGGTGTTCGTGCACCTGCATGGCACCCGTGAGTTGCTGAATGCCCGCATGTCTGCCCGTCCAGGGCACTTCATGCCGGCCTCGTTGCTGGACTCGCAACTGGCTACGCTGCAACCGCTCGAGGACGACGAAGCCGGGATCGTTGTGGACATCGCATCGCCCGTGGAGGACATCGTGAATGACGTATATGCCGCGCTGACAGGCCAGTCCGCAGCGTCTGCCGGGCCGCACTTGGTGGACTTGGCGGCGGCTCCTTACAACCTGGATGACGCCGCGGTGGAGTGGGTGGAGAGCACCATTGGCTCCATGACGCTGGAAGAGAAGATCGGCCAGCTGTTCATCAACCACAACAACGATTACTCCCCGGCGTACCTCGACGGCGTGCTGGAGAACTTCCATGTGGGCGGTGTGCGGTACCGGCCGGGGCCCTCTTCTGCCGTGCAGGAACACATTCGTTACGCCCAGTCCAAGACCCGCATTCCGCTGCTGATCGCGTCCAATCCGGAGATGGGTGGCGCCGGCAGTTGCGACGACGGCACGTTCGTTTCCACGCACCTGCAGGCTGGCTCGCACCCGGACAAGACCATAGCGCGGCAGATGGGCCAGGTGGCCGGCGTCGAAACTGCCGCGCTGGGCTGCAACTGGGCCTTCGCGCCGATCGTGGATATTCACTACAACTGGCGCAATACGGTCATCTCCACGCGGGCCTTTGGCAACACCCCGGAGGTTGTGGTGGAGCGGGCCAAGGAGTACTTCGACGGCATCAGTGAATCACCCACCATCTGCGCCATGAAGCACTTTCCGGGGGACGGCATTGATGAGCGCGATCAACACGTAGTCACCTCCTACAACACCCTTGGCTACGAGGAGTGGAACGCCAGCTACGGGCACGTCTACCGCGAAATGATCGGCCACGGCGTGCAGTCCATCATGGTGGGCCACATCGGCGCTCCTGAGGTGTCCCGGCACTTCCGGCCTGGCTTGTCGGATGCTGAAATCCTCCCTGCGACGCTGGCGCCTGAGTTGTTGCAGGATCTGCTGCGCGGCGAACTCGGTTTCAACGGGCTGGTCCTGACGGATGCGTCCCTGATGGTTGGTTTGACGCAGGCCATGAAGCGGCGTGACTTGGTGCCTGCGACCATCGCCGCGGGCTGCGACATGTTCCTGTTCTTCCGGAACCCGGAAGAGGACTTCGGGTACATGCTGGATGGCTATAAGTCCGGAGTTATCAGCGAGGGGCGTTTGCAGGATGCCCTGCGGCGCATCCTTGGCCTGAAGGCGAGCCTGGGCTTGCATGTACGCCAGGAATTGGTGCCCCCGGTTGAGGCACTCGCGGTCATCGGCAGTGAAGACCACCGTGCCATCGCTGCCGACATCGCTGACAAGACCGTCACCCTGGTGAAGGACACGGCCCGCAACCTGCCGATCACCCCTCAGACGCATCCGCGGATCCGTCTCTACGGCATCTCCGGTGGCGCCGACTTCACCCGAGCAGATCCTCTCGCCTACCTGGATACCGTCCGGGAAGAACTGGAAGCCGCAGGATTTGAGGTCAGCGTCTTCAGGACCGCGGAACAGCGCGAAGCCGCGGGGGAGGCCGGAATGAACTTCATGCGGGTCCTGTCCGAGGAAGCCACAGGCGACTATGCGGAGCGATACGACGCCGCCTTCGTCTTCGCGAACGTGAAGGGTTTCGCGCAGGAGGCCTCAATCCGGATCAAGTGGTCCTCGCCCATGGCCGCCGAGATCCCTTGGTACGCCACGGAGGTTCCCACGGTGTTTGTCTCCTTGAACCAGCCGAACCACTTGATCGACGTGCCCATGGTCAAGACCGTCATTCACGCACACGCAGCAACGCGTGAGGCCATTCGCGCCACGATCCAAAAGATCCAGGGCAAGTCCGGGTTCCAGGGGACCTTCAACCAGAACGTGTTCTGCGATTCGTTCGACACCCGCCTCTGATTTCCCTGTTCCCAGCAGGGAAGAGTTCCTCCCCGCCATCATGGAGGAGCGATCGAAGCCCGGTACTGCCCACAAGGCGGTGCCGGGCTTTTTCCTGCCATCCGGATGGTTGGCCCTGACCGTCCGGAAATATTGAGGCCGCCAATTGTGAACGCTAACAACGTTTCAAGTCAATAGTCCTGTGAGCGGTTCTGGTCTGCAATCATTTCGTGATCCAAGGCACTTGACCAACGGTATTGTTAGCGTTCACAATGGCATTCGCATCACCTTTCAGTGGCTCGTGTCGCCCCACCGCACGCAAGCCCACATCGCTTTACCGTGCCGGACGCGCAGATGCTCCGGCTGCATCAGAGTTCGCGGCAAAGCTGCCGCGGAAGGAGAGCATCGTGAGATTGAAGAAACTCCTGGGCGCCGTCGCGGTTGTCCTGACCTTGACCGTGGGAGCCACGGGCTGTGGAAGCCGCGGAGGCACCGCGGAGTCCACCAGCAGCGCGAATCCCAGCGATTCACTGGTAGGCATTTCGATGCCCACCCAAACCTCCGAACGCTGGATCGCAGATGGCGCCAACGTGGAGAAGTCGCTGAAGGACCTCGGCTACAAGACTGACCTCCAGTTCGCCAACGACGACATTCCCACGCAGGTTTCCCAGATTGAGAACATGCTGACCAAGGGCGCAAAGGCCCTGATCATCGCAGCCATCGACGGCACCACCCTGACCGACGTCCTGGCCAAAGCCAAGGAGCAGAACGTCAAGGTCATCGCCTATGACCGACTCATCAACGGAACGCCGAACGTGGACTACTACACCACCTTCGACAACTACACTGTGGGCGTCCAGCAGGCCACCTCGTTGCTGACCGGGCTTGGCCTGGTTGACGCAAGCGGCAAGAAAGTAGAGGGCAAGGGCCCGTTCAACGTTGAGCTGTTCGCGGGAAGCCCGGACGACAACAACGCCAACTTCTTCTGGACCGGCGCCATGGATACCCTCAAGCCGTACCTGGATGCCGGCACCCTGAAGGTCCCCAGTGGCCAGACGAAGTTCGAGCAGGCAGCCATCCTGCGCTGGCAGGCACCCGTAGCCCAGAAGCGCATGGAAGACATCCTTACCTCGGCCTACAGCTCCGGCACCAAGCTGGACGGCGTCCTGTCCCCGTACGACGGACTCTCCATCGGTATCATCTCCGCACTGACCAGCACCGGCGGCTACTCCACCGGAAGCCTTCCCGTGGTCACCGGCCAGGATGCAGAAAAGGGCTCCGTGAAGTCCATCGTCGCAGGCGAGCAATACTCCACAATCTTCAAGGACACCCGCCAGCTCGGCGCGCAGGCCGTGAAGATGGTTGACGCTGTGCTCAAGGGCACCGAGCCGGAAACCAACGACACCAAGACCTACAACAACAAGGTCAAGGTTGTTCCGGCCTTCCTCCTGAAGTCCGTCATCATCACCAAGGACAACTTCCAGAAGGAACTCATCGACTCGGGCTACTACAAGGAATCCGACGTCAAGTAACTAGTTCCCGGTCTGTGGCCCCGCCGCCCTGTGCTGCAGCGCGCAGTGCGGCGGGGTCGCAGCCTCCCTTAGAGCCTGTCGAGTCCTCGGCCCGGCCAAGTTTCAACCAGTCAGCGGGAATTGACGATGAACGTACCCATTCTTCAAATGCGAGGAATCACCAAGACCTTCCCCGGGGTAAAAGCCCTGCAGGACGTCACCCTGGACGTCAACCGAGGTGAAGTTCATGCCATCTGTGGTGAGAACGGCGCCGGGAAGTCCACCCTCATGAAGGTGCTCTCCGGCGTTTACGCCCACAACACCTTCGACGGCGACATCCTCTTCGAGAACGAACCCTGCGAATTTTCGAGCATCACGGACAGCGAAAAGCGCGGCATCGTGATCATCCACCAGGAACTGGCCCTCAGCCCGTACCTGTCCATCGCCGAGAACATCTACCTCGGCAATGAGCTGGCCAAGAACGGCTGGGTGGACTGGCGGAAGACCAATTTGGAAGCCGCCAAGCTGCTGGCCCGGGTGGGCCTCAGCGAAAATCCGGTGACCCCCATCCAGCACATCAGTGTTGGCAAGCAGCAGCTGGTGGAGATCGCCAAGGCGCTGTCCAAAGAGGTCAAACTCCTCATTCTGGACGAGCCCACCGCGGCGCTTAACGATGAAGACTCAGACCACCTGCTGGACCTCATCCTGCACCTCAAGGGCCAGGGCGTCACCAGCATCATCATCAGCCACAAACTCAACGAGATCCGCAAAGTGGCAGACGCCGTCACCATCATCCGCGATGGCAAGTCCATCGAGACCCTGCGGTTGGATCAGGGCCAGATCACCCAGGAACGCATCATCCGTGGCATGGTGGGCCGCGACCTTGAAAGCCTCTACCCGGACCGGACGCCCAATATCGGCGAGGAAGTCCTGCGCATTGAGGATTGGACAGTCCAGCATCCCCAAGACCATTCCCGCATGGTGGTGAACAATGCCAGCCTCAACGTCCGCAAGGGCGAAGTAGTAGGCCTGGCAGGCCTCATGGGTGCTGGCCGGACCGAGTTGGCCATGAGCGTCTTTGGCCGTACGTACGGGCGGGCGGTGTCGGGCAAGGTCTACAAATACGGCCAGGAAATCAATACCTCCACCGTCTCCGACGCCATCGAGCACGGGATCGCCTATGCAACCGAGGACCGGAAGCACTACGGCCTGAACCTGATCGAAGACATCAAGCGCAACATCTCCATGGCCGCACTGAACAAGCTGGCCAAACGCGGCTGGGTGGATGGCAACAAAGAGACCACCGTGGCCAACCACTACCGCAAGAGCATGAACATCAAAGCTCCGTCCGTTGCTGCCATCACCGGCAAACTCTCGGGTGGAAACCAGCAAAAAGTGGTGCTGAGCAAGTGGATGTTCTCAGACCCCGACGTCTTGATCCTGGACGAACCGACTCGTGGAATCGACGTCGGCGCCAAGTTTGAGATCTACACCATCATTGCCGAGCTCGCCGCCGCGGGGAAAGCAGTCATTGTGATCTCCTCTGAGCTTCCGGAGCTCCTGGGCATCTGCGACAGGATCTACACCCTGTCGGCAGGCCACATCACCGGCGAAGTCCCCATCGCCGAAGCCACCCAGGAAACCCTCATGCACTACATGACCCAAGAGAAGGAATAGCGAACATGTCCGCCCTACGAGAATCCCTTGGCTTCCTCACAAGCCGCCTCCGCCAGGTTGGCATCTTCGTCGCCCTGATCCTGATCGTCATCCTTTTCCAGGTCCTGACCGACGGCATCCTGCTCCAGCCGCAGAACGTCACCAACCTCGTGGTCCAGAACAGCTACATCCTGATCCTGGCCATCGGTATGGTGATGGTCATCATCGCCGGACACATTGACCTGTCCGTCGGGTCCATCGCCGGCTTCATCGGTGCTGTGGCAGGCGTGATGATCGTGCACTGGGGCTGGGCGTGGTGGCTCGCCATCCCAGCCTGCCTCCTGGTTGGCGCGTTGGTGGGAGCGTGGCAAGGCTACTGGATTGCCTATGTAGGCATCCCCGCCTTTATCGTCACCCTTGCCGGCATGCTGATCTTCCGTGGCCTGACGCTCATCACCCTCAAGAACCAGCAGATCACCCCCTTCCCGAACGAACTCCGTGCACTGGGCGGCGGCTTCCTGCCGGATATTTCCGGCGGTACCTCCGTGCTGGAATGGCTGACGGTCATCCTCGGCGTCGGCGGCACTGCAGCCATCCTTTTCCAGGCATTGAAGGAACGCCGGGTACGCCGCAAGTTCAATCTCGAGAATGAGCCGATGGCCTGGTTCGCCGTCAAGAACGGCTTCATCGCAGTGCTGATGCTCATCATCACCTTCCTGCTGGCCAGCTACCGCGGAACCCCGATTGTCCTGATCGTCCTGGCTGTCCTGGTAATCGTCTACTCGGCACTGATGAACAACAGCATCTTCGGCCGTCACACCTATGCGATCGGTGGAAACCTCCACGCCGCCGAGCTGTCGGGCATCAAGACCAAGAAGGTCACCTTCCGCCTGTTCGTCAACATGGGTGTCCTGGCAGCTTTGGCCGGCCTGGTCTTCACGGCCCGCCTGAACTCGGCCCAGCCTGCCGGTGGTACCGGTTTCGAACTCGACTCCATCGCCGCCGCGTTCATTGGTGGCGCAGCGGTCCAGGGCGGCATCGGCACGGTAGCGGGTGCCATGATCGGTGGCCTGATCATGGGCGTCCTGAACAACGGCATGTCCATCCTTGGCCTGGGTACCGATTACCAGCAGCTCATCAAGGGCTTGGTGCTCCTGCTCGCCGTCGGCTTCGACATCTTCAACAAGAACCGCACCGGTTCCGGTGGAGGGTCCGCCATGGGCCGTCGCTTCAAGTGGAAGACCACGCCTCCGGCAACCGAAGCGGCTCCGGCTTCCAAAGCGGAGCCCGTGGGCGTCGACGCTAAGTAGGATCCCATGTCACGCGGCGAACATCCGCCCCCAGCGGGGCCCCGGGCACAGTCCGGGACCCTGCTGGGCTCGCCCGCCCCGCTGGGCTCGCCCGCCCCGCTGGGCTCGCCCGCGCTGCCGGTCCGGCCTCCCGTCATGGGTGACGTTGCGAAGATGGCGGGGGTCTCGCACCAAACTGTTTCCCGCGTCCTGAACAACCATCCCAACGTCAGCGGAAAAACCCGGGAACGCGTGGAATCGGCCATCGCGCACCTTGGGTACAGGCGGAACACAGCAGCACGCAGCCTGGTGACCCGTCGGTCCCGGACCATTGGGGTACTTGCGTGCGAAACGGGCCAGTTCGGTCCGGCGAACACGCTCCTCGGGGTGGAGCAGGCCGGCAGGGAAGCAGGGTACTTCGTCAGCATCGCGAATCTTCGCGAAGTAACCGGCGAAAGCATCAACGACGCCATTGCGCATTTCCGCAACCAGTCCGTGGACGGCATTGTCATCCTGGTTCCGCACCCCGATGTCCTGGCCGTCCTGCGTGACGTTTCGGTACCCGTGCCGATCGTTGCCGTGGGTGCAGGAGCCGGTAACCAACTGACGGGCGCCTCTCTCGATCAACGGTTGGGAGCCCGCCTGGCCGTTGACCACCTGATCGATCTGGGGCACCGCAGTATTGCCCACATCTCGGGCCCTCCGCACTGGATCGACGCCGCTGAGCGCATTAAAGGCTGGCAGGAAGCGCTCGGCGCTGCAGGGCTGGAAGCCGACGTCCTCCTGGAAGGTGGTTGGGATGCCGCCTCGGGTTACCGCGCCGGCCGAGACCTCCTGCAGCACGGCAGCATCACGGCGGTCTTCGTAGCCAACGATCAGATGGCCGTGGGCGTCCTTCGCGCCGTCCAGGAAGCGGGACGTCACGTGCCCGGCGACATCAGCGTGGTGGGCTACGACGATCAACCCGAAGCTGAATTCTTCATGCCACCGCTGACCTCCATCAAGCAGGACTTCGAGGAACTCGGCCGCCGCTGCATGGAGGCCGTGCTGCAACAGTTGGATGGAGAGCCGGCAAGCGGCGAACAAATGGTCAACCCCCGCTTGGTGATCCGCTCCACCACGGCCGCCCCTGCGCCTCGCTGAACGTCGCTCCTACTAAACTAGGAGCCATGACTTCCACGCTTGATACTGCTGCTGCCCGCGCCCGCCTTCTTGAACTCATCAAAGAACTGGCGGTGGTCCGCGGCAAGGTGATCCTCTCCAGCGGCAAGGAAGCGGACTATTACATCGACCTCCGCCGCATCTCCCTGCACCACGAGGCCTCCAAGCTGGTGGGCCAGGTCATGTTGGCAATGATCGACGACGCCGGCGTGTCAGTTGAGTGCGCGGGCGGACTCACCATGGGTGCCGACCCCGTCGGTACCGCTGTGATGCACGCCGCTGCCGACGCCGGCCGTGCCGTGGACGCCTTCGTGGTCCGCAAGGCCCAGAAGTCCTACGGCATGGGCCGTCAGGTGGAAGGCCCCTCCGTTGAGGGCCGCAACGTGGTGGTTCTCGAGGACACGTCCACCACCGGCGGGTCCGCACTGACCGCCGTCGAAGGTGTCCGTAAAGCAGGCGGCAATGTGGTGGCCGTCGCTGTGATCGTTGACCGTAACACCGGCGCCAAAGAGAAGATCGAAGCCGAAACCGGCGTTCCGTACCTCTTCGCTTTCGGCAAGGACGAGCTCGGCCTCGACTAAGGAGTTTTTGTACAGCTACTGCCCTTAAAGGCGCATCTTAAGGGCATCAGCTGTACACAAACTGGGGGGCTGTGAGGCACCGCCTTTCGAAGCCTATGCTTGCTGCGTGGACGTTCAAGTAGGGAAGCTCCCGGCACCGGCGGAGGCGGATGGAAACCTCCCCGTGCCGGCTTCTCCTGAACCGGAGAAGGCAGAGGATCCGGGCGCATGGGCCCGGATCCTGCCTTACGCTGCCCGCCTCAAGAAGACGTCCCGCCGAAACTTCCTCATCACCGCCGGAGCCTCCGCAGCGCTGGCCGGGGACATGCTTTTTACCCGTCGTGTCCAGGCCGAGCGGCGGGCTACCAAGATCCTCAGGGTTCCTGATCCGTACTCGGACCTGTACTTCCCCAAGGCCAGCTGGATCCTGTTCCCCGGGTACAAAACCAGCTGGGAAGAAGCCCAGTGGATTCTGAACTCACTGCGTCCTGCCCTGCATCAGCGCGGCCGCCTTGCCGCCGTCGGATATTCCAACCTGGGACTGGACGTGGACGAGATCGTCCGCGAAATCATCCTCCACGTCCGCGAACTGGAACTGGAGAAGCTCTACTTCTACGGCCACAGTTTCGGCGGGATGCTCGCCACCCAAGTGGCCGCCCGCCTCTTGGAACTGCACGGCGTCGAGACGCAGCTGATTGTCCTGGATTCGAGCCCGTTCAGCCGCGCCGACGTCCTGGACCAGAGCTGGTTCGACGGTGTGGTGTTCCTGTACGAGAATGGCTTCCGCATCCCGTCGGTCCTCCGCGGGGGCTACGAACTGGGGGAGCGCGTGGCGCACAAGGACGAGCGAACATGGCGGCAAATCCTCGACCAAAGCCTGGAACAGCTCTCCCCAATCGCCCCTTCCAGCGTGCTCATCCAGACGGAGTCGGCGTACATTTACCACTTCGACGGACTCCGCCTGGCCGGAAAGATCGGTGGCGCCAAGATGGCCTTTTTGGGCAACGCCAAGGATGGCACCGTGGACTATGAGTCGGCGCGCGCCGGGTGGAGCAAGGTCTTCGGAGCCAACATGGCCCTGCCCACCCTCAGCACCGAAGGCGCGCGGCCCGCGCACGCCAGCCCGCAATGGAACGGTGGCGTGTACCGGCCATTGCTCGAGAAAGTCCAGAATGAGCTCCAACCGCTCCCTCCCGAGCCCCAGGAGCCGTCGTACCAAGAGCCCAACGGTAAGGTCATCCGCCCGGCATAGGTGCAGTCCGGACTACCTCAGGCGTCCCGCTCAACGCAGCGATTCAACCTCGACGTCGGTGAGGCCCGCCTCGCGCAGAAAGCTCCGAACGCCGCCGAACTCCTGGGCGAACCCGGCCAGGAAGTGCCGCATGGCAGCCTCGGGGCTCTGCAGGATCATGAGGTCCGGGCTGAAATACTCCGCCGGTGTTGAAGGGACGCTCAGTCGCCACGTTTCTGCCATGACTTCCAGGACGTCCGGCAGGTTGGCTGTGGTGGCCGCATAATCCGCCACCACTTGCTCCTCGGTTCCGCCCGCTGCCAAAAGCCCGATTGCCGACACCACACCTGTCCGGTCCTTGCCCAGCGAACAGTGGACCAGCGTACGTTTGCCACGGGCGACGGGCCGCAGCGCATCGGCGACCCACTCCGGGCGCAACCGGATCCAGCCCAGATACAAGTCGCCGAGGTCCTCGGCCGTTTCCACGGCTTGGAGCGACCCGGCAATGGCGTTCGGGTCCAGCGGGTTATGGATGAGTTCGACGGCGGGCGGGACGACGGCGGCAGGCCCGCCGCCGTCGTTGTCGTCCTGAACCAGCCACGGGACCAGCGAGCGTTCAAGCTCACTCCGCAGGTCCACGATTGCCTGGATGCCGTGCTCCGCCAGGAAACCCGACGTTGCAGCGGCATCCAAGCCGAACGGCTGGCTCCCCCTGAGTATCCGACCACCGGCCAGGGGACGCAGATTGAGCACAGCCATGGTTTGTTCCTTAGATCTGGCTCTTGAGGTCGGCCACCGAGTTCAGGATCTGGTTGGGCCGGAACGGGAAGGACACGATTTCTTCGCGCTGCGTGATGCCGCTCAGGACCAGAACCGTGTGCAGGCCTGCTTCCATGCCGGCCACGATGTCCGTGTCCATGCGGTCACCGATCATGGCTGTGGTCTCGGAATGGGCGTCGATCTGGTTCATGGCTGAACGGAACATCATGGGATTCGGCTTGCCTACAATGTACGGCTCGCGGCCGGTGGCCTTGGTGATCATGGCCGCGATAGCACCGGTTGCCGGCATGGGGCCGTCCTTGGAGGGACCGGTGGCGTCCGGGTTGGTGGCGATGAAGCGGGCTCCGGCCAGGATGTGGCGGACGGCCATGGTGATCGCTTCGAAGGAGTAAGTGCGGGTTTCGCCAAGGACCACGAAGTCGGGATCGGTGTCAGTGAGGATGAACCCGGCCTCGTGCAGGGCCGTGGTGAGTCCGGCTTCACCGATGGTGTAGGCGCGGTTGCCTGAATCCGAGGACTGGACCTGGTCCTTGAGGAACTGGGCGGTGGCCAGCGCGGACGTCCAGATGTTCTCTTCCGGAACCTCCAGGCCGGACGCGCGCAGGCGGGCTGCGAGGTCACGGGGAGTGAAGATGGAGTTGTTGGTCAGGACCAGGAAGCGCTTGGACGTGTCCACCCAGCGCTGGATGAGCTCAGCTGCACCGGGGATCGCCTGGTTTTCATGAACCAGGACACCGTCCATGTCCGTAAGCCAGCATTCAATTTCGTGGCCGTTCCGATAAACCGATGTGGACGTGGTTTCTTCTGCCATATTTGCCTCCGGCTGGGGTTGTTCATGCACTGCCACCAGTCTTCCATCAATCCGCGGCGCTAACATCCTGGGATCCCGCTTATGTGGGTAGTTCTGCCCATGTGGATATCCGGTGTGACTTGCGTCGGACGCCTGGGACTCGACTACGCTGGGGGCGGCGCAGGCGTGCCACCACCGTGGGTCGGGGGATCGACATGGTGGTTTTTATGTGCCGCCCACGCTTCAGCAGGTCCCCTCTTCCGGTTTATCCATCGGGTGTCCCCAGATACATCCCGGTGACCCACTGCCTTCGAAAGGGCCCGCCATGAGCAACAACAACGGAGCGCCTCAGCCTCCCTACAACCCCGACGGCGTGCCGCAGCCACGCTACGACACCGGTCAGGGCCAGTACGGCCAGTACCAGCCGGGGCAGACCCAGCCCATGTACCAGCCGGAGGGCCAGCAGCAGGGCGCGCAGCCGGGCCAGCCGGGCCAGGAAGGCCAGCCGCACTATGGCCAGACCGAGGCGTTCCCCACGCAGCAACCGCCGACGCAAGCCTTCCCCGCGCAGCAGGGGCACCCCGACGGCGAATCCGCCGAAACCGTCCACCGCTACCCCCAGGCCCAGCAGGCCCAGCCGGGCTTCCCACCGCCGGGTGCCGGATACCCGGGCCAGCCTGGCTACCCGGGCGGACCCGGCGGACCCGGTCAGAACCCGGGCGACCACAACAAGAAGTCGCTGTTCCTCATCCTCGGCGGTGTCGCCGTCGTCGTGATTATTGCGCTGGTGGTGGCCTTCACCTGGCTGATCCCGTCGATGACCAAGCCCACCGCCGTGGAGACCCCGGCGCCGTCTGTAACCTCGTCAGACGAAGCTTCGGATGCAGCGTCCGAGCCCTCTGCCGAACCATCAGCTGAACCCTCAGGCGACGCATCGGCGTCGAACGACATTCCTGCCGGAGCCATCCCGCTGCCGGCCGTGTGGGAAGAGCTTGCCGGACCCAGCAATGTTCCTGCCGACGGGGACCCGCTGTTCAGCAAGTGGGTCACGGGCGAATCCTCTTTCCAGTACTTGGCCGAGTGGACCCACGATGAGTCGTTCGGCATCACCAAGGACCCCACCACTGGCGAAGAGATCCAAAAGAAGGCCCAGGGCACGGTAGAAGCCGACGGCGACGGCATCGCGCTCGCCTACGCGTTCTTTGCGGAGTCCGAGGAAGGCAAGTTCGGCAAGGATCCAGCGGAGGTCAAGAAGGCCATCCAGGACATCGAAGCGCGTTACAAAGGCATGACCGCCACTGAGCTGCCCCAGAACCTGGTGGGCCACAAGTGCACCTCCGACTTCAAGACGTCCATGCCGGAAATCCGTGAGTTCCGCCGTGGTGCCGCAGTAGTCATCGGCTTCACCTGCACCAATGCCCGTGGCGAAGCCATCCAGGCCGTGAACTTGTTCTCCGTGACTCCCTGGGGCACCCCGCAGATGCTCGGCGTCAGTGGCCACAAGACGTACTGGGATGCGCACCCGGGACTCTTCGAGCAGTTGGGCAACTCCTACCGCATCAACAAGTGGAAGATGGGCTAAAACCCGCTCTACTCAGCGCGCTCAGGCGGGCGGCGGGTCAGGGCTAAAGTTGAGGGGTGACTGACCTTCCCCCCACCACAGCCCTGCCCACGCCTGCCGGATCTCCCGCTGCCGCCTCTGCGGAGACCGCCGTGGAGGGCGAGGCAGAAGCGAAACCCGAGGTCGGCGTCGGGCCTTGGGAAGGTGAACTGCCCGTAGGTGAGCACTGGGATCCGGACCTGTTGAGGGATGGTGACCGTCGCAACGTGGTGGACCAGTACAGGTACTGGAAACATGAAGCGATCGTGGCTGATCTGGATTCCAAGCGCCACGACTTCCACATCGCCATCGAGAATTGGCAGCACGATCTCAACATCGGCACAGTGGTGCGGACCGCCAACGCGTTCCTCGCCAAAGAGGTCCACATCATTGGACGACGGCGGTGGAACCGTCGCGGGGCCATGGTCACCGACCGCTACCAGCACGTCCGCCACCACCCCACCGTTGAGGAATTCGTCCAGTGGGCGGAGGGGGAGGGGCTTGCGGTGATCGGCATCGATATCTTCCCGGATTCCGTGCCCCTGGAGACATACGACCTCCCGAAAAACTGCGTGCTGGTGTTCGGACAGGAAGGCCCTGGCCTGTCGCCCGAGGTGCACGATTCCGCCGTCGCTACGCTGTCCATTGAACAGTTCGGATCCACGCGATCCATGAACGCGGCCTCGGCAGCGGCGATCGCCATGCACGCGTGGGTCCGCCGCCACGTGTTCCAGCAGCCCGTCTCCTAGCGCTCCCCGGCGCCGAGTTGGCACTTAACCCCCATGTTTTCCCAAAACATGGGGGTTAAGTGCCAACTCGCGGCAAGAAATATTCATGGAATCCCTAGGCCAAGTTGTTACTCATCAGTAACATCTGGCGTGAACCGTGCTCAACGTGGAGTGCGGCTACTACTGGAGGTTCAATGAAGCATCCTTCTTTACGCCTGTCCTCAGCTTTCATCCTTGCTTGCCTGCTGGCGGTAGGTAGCGCCGGGGCTGCCACAGCCGCCCCGGAGCCCGCGGATTTTTACGCCACCCCGGCAGCGCTTCCGCCCACCAACGGAGACGTGATCCGGACTGAGCCCTCGGTCTTTTACGTCGATCCCCTTAAAACCATCCGGGCGCAGGCCGCGGTGCAGCGCATCATGTACCGATCCGTGAACAGTGCAGGTGTTCCCATCGCTGTGACCGGCACCGTCCTGGTCCCATCCACACCATGGCTGGGTTCTGGCGCACGTCCGCTGGTGGGGTACGCCGTCGGAACCCAAGGGCAGGGCGACCACTGTGCGCCATCCAGGGCACTGGCTGCGGGCGAGGAGTATGAGGGCGTCTTCATCGCCGGCCTCCTGGCGCGCGGATACTCCGTTGCGGTGACCGACTATGAAGGGTTGGGCACCCCGGGCAGCCACACGTATATGGCCCGCGCATCGCAAGCACACGCAGTGCTCGACGTCGTTCGCGCCGCCCAGCGGCTGGGGAACCCGCAGCTCGTGGCCGGCGGACCGGTGGCACTTGCCGGATACTCACAGGGCGGCGGCGCCTCGGCAGCCGCCGTCGAGCTTGCAGCGCAGTACGCGCCGGAACTGAACCTCAAGGGAGCCTATGCCGGCGCTGTCCCGGCGGATCTTCCGGCAGTGGGAGTCAACCTCGACGGCGGGTTGTACACCGGCTTTCTCCTCTACGCAGTGACAGGCATGAGTGCTGCCGGCGGATTGGACCTCAACCCGTATCTCAGCGCTGCCGGCCAAGCGAAAATCGCCGCTACTGACCAGGAATGCACCGTACAGTCGATTGCTTCCAGCGGCTTCCTGGACACCACCAAGCTCACGGTGTCAGGGCAGAAGCTGAGTTCACTGTTGGACCTGCCTCAGGTCAAACCGGTGATTGCGGAACAGAAGATCGGCAACGGGCGTGCACCCAAGGTCCCGGTTCTGCTCTCCCACAGCGTGCTGGACGATGTCATCCCTTACCAACAGGGTCGCCAGTTGGCCAAGCGGTGGTGTGCAGGGGGTTCCTCGGTGTACTTCGACACCACTGCCGGCGCTACGCACGTTGGAGGTTACGCGGCGGCAATCCCGCAGGCTTTCCTCTTCCTGGAGCGCCGCTTTGCGGACAGGGCACCGGTGAGCAACTGCTGGATGTACGGATAACCCACCTTCCGCCGAGACGGCAGATAACCCCCATGTTTGGGCCCAGCATGGGGGTTATCTGCCAACTCGCGGGGCTGAATAAGGGGGCACCTGTGGATAACCTCAAGACGCCCACGAGGGCGGACCAGAATGAGGAATGCGCAGGACAAACCTTCCGGACCATCTGACCACGGGCTCGTTTTCCTTGCGCGCATCGGACAAGGCCGGCGTAGCCCGGAAGCGCACTGCTGCCAAGGACCTGGTAACAGTTTCCCGCGGTGTGAGGGTGCCGGTCCTGTCCGGTGCCTCGGGGGCGGCAGCCCTCCGGGCCTACACGGACCTGGATGATGCGTCAGTGTTGGTCATGCTCAGCGCCGCCCGGCTATGGAACGTTCCGTTACCCGGTTACCTCAGCGGGGACTGGCGGATCCACCTGGCCCGGCGGAGGGGATTCAGTTTCCCGCGACGGGTGAACGTGGCCGGGCATTCGTTGACCCTGCTGCCGGATGAGGTGGGAGAGTACGACGGCGTCAGGCTCACCTCGCCTGCGCGGACGTGGCTGGACTTGGCCTCCGTGCTGACGTTGGAAGACCTGGTTGCAGCGGGCGACTCCCTGGTATGCTCCCACGGGCCCGAGTTCCCGGTGCCCAAGGACGCGCTGTGCAGCATCGAGGAGCTGAGGGCCGTCGTCGGGAAGCACGCCGGCCGACGGGGAGTGCGCTCGGCGCGGGAAGCTGTGGAACTCATCCGGGTAGGAGCCGACTCAGCCCCGGAAACGGTCATGCGCCTGGCG
This sequence comes from Paenarthrobacter sp. YAF11_1, assembly GCF_052113445.1. Classification (NCBI taxonomy): domain Bacteria; kingdom Bacillati; phylum Actinomycetota; class Actinomycetes; order Micrococcales; family Micrococcaceae; genus Paenarthrobacter; species Paenarthrobacter sp. YAF11_1. The sequence goes on along the minus strand of NZ_JBFRDF010000012.1, from coordinate 55,471 downwards.
CTGATCAACGCGAATCTTCCGGAGCCTGAACTTAATCACGTGGTGCGCGATCACCTTGGCCGGCCGGTTCTGTGGCCGGACGCGGCCTACCGGCAGTGGAAAGTCTCGCTCCAGTACGACGGCCGGCATCATGGCGGCATTGAGCAGCATCTCAAGGACATCGAACGCCAGGAAAAGTCGCTTTCCCATGGCTGGCTGGAAGTCCGGATCTCCAAGCACGACCTCGAAGGTGAGAGGCCCGCCGTCGTACATAAAGTCCGCCGCGCGCTCCAAAGCCGCAGATGGGCTCCGGGCGGCACTGAGGGACGCCGAGACGGCAGTTAATGCCCATGTTTTCCCAAAACGTGGGGGTTAAGTGCCAACTCGGCGGAAGTGTTAAGAGCTCCAGTGACCCGAAACACGGCGGCCCGGCGGATATCGCTAGGATGGGTGCTAGCCGTAAGCGGTCTACTCCAGGGTTACCAACCCACAGACGAATTCAGCATAGGAGTCACCATGCCCATTGCAACCCCAGAGATTTACTCCGAGATGATCGACCGCGCAAAGGCAGGCGGATTCGCTTTCCCCGCGGTCAACGTGACGTCGTCGCAGACTCTGAACGCTGCGATCCGCGGTTTCGCCGAGGCCGAATCCGACGGCATCATCCAGGTTTCCACCGGTGGCGCAGCCTACTGGTCCGGCGCCTCGATCAAGGACATGGTTGCCGGTTCCCTCGGCTTCGCCGCGTTCGCCCGCGAAGTTGCCAAGAACTACAACGTCAACATCGCCCTGCACACGGACCACTGCCCCCAAGACAAGCTGGCAGACTTCGTTCTTCCGCTGCTGGCCGCTTCGGAGGAAGCCGTCAAGGCCGGCAAGGACCCGATCTTCAACTCGCACATGTGGGACGGCTCGCACGAAGCCCTCTCCGAGAACCTGCGCATCGGTCGCGAACTGCTTGAGCGCGCTGCTGCAGCCAAGATCATCCTCGAAGTTGAAATCGGCACTGTCGGTGGCGAAGAAGACGGCGTTGAGAACGAAATCAACGAGAAGCTCTACACCACCACCGAAGACGCCCTCGCCACCATTGAGGCACTCGGAGCCGGCGAAAACGGCCGATACCTCACCGCGCTGACCTTCGGCAACGTGCACGGCGTGTACAAGCCGGGCAACGTGAAGCTCCGCCCGGAACTGCTCAAGCAGATCCAGGCCGAGGTTGGCGCCAAGATCGGCAAGGAAAACCCGTTCGACCTCGTGTTCCACGGCGGCTCGGGCTCCACGGAGCAGGAAATCGCCGACGCTGTTTCCTACGGTGTCATCAAGATGAACATCGACACCGACACCCAGTACGCGTTCACCCGTCCGGTGGCCGGCCACATGCTTGCCAACTACGACGGCGTGCTGAAGATTGACGGCGAAATGGGCAACAAGAAGACCTACGATCCCCGCGTCTGGGGCGCTTCGGCCGAAGCCGGCATGGCCGCGCGCATCGTCGAAGCCGCCCAGCAGCTCGGATCGGTGGGCAAGACCTTCTAATGTCCGACGAATTCCGGAAGAACCTGATGGGGCCGGAGCCCACGCTCCTGCCCGCCGAAACCGAGATCTACCAGCACCTGGCACTCGGCAACGAGGCGCTGGACCTGGTGGCCAAGAACCCCACGTCGTCTCTTCTGTGGGCCATCCTCGCTGAGGAAGCCTGGGCCGAAGGCCGGACCATCGAGTCCTACGCCTACGCCCGCGTCGGCTACCACCGCGGCCTGGATTCGCTGCGCCGCAACGGCTGGCGCGGCGTCGGACCCATCCCGTGGGAGCACGAGCCCAACCAGGGCTTCCTGCGTGCTCTCTACGCGCTGGGCCGTGCGGCGTCGGCGATCGGCGAGGCTGAAGAGCCGGAGCGGATCGAGAAGTTCCTGAACGACTCGGACCCGAAAGCCAAGGCAGCGCTCGAAGCCCGCTAAGGACTCAAGCGAACGACGACGGCGACCCTCACCGAAAGGCGAGGGTCGCCGTCGTCGTTAAACAGCGTTAGTCCGTGACCGCCGAGTGTCGTGGCCGCCCCAACGGGACCACCAGCGGCGTGTGTGTCACGGGGTCGTCGATGATCCGGCAGGCCATACCGAACACTTCCTCCACCAGGGACTCGGTGATCACGTCAGCGGGAGCGCCCTCGGCTACCACCACACCGTCCTTCATGGCGATGATGTGGTCCGCGTAGCGGCTGGCGTGGTTGAGGTCGTGCAGCACGGCGACCAGCGTATGGCCCTTGTCCAGATTGAGCTCGCGGAAGAGTTCCAACAGCTCGATCTGGTGCGCGATATCGAGGAACGTGGTGGGCTCGTCCAGGAGCATCAACGGTGTTTGTTGGGCGAGGACCATGGCTACCCACACGCGCTGCCGCTGGCCGCCGGACAGTTCGTCCACCAGCCGGCCGGACAAGGACGCGGTGCCCGTGGCTTCCATGGCCTCAACCACCGCAATCTCGTCGGACTCGGACCATTGGCGGAGCAGTTTCTGGTGCGGATACCGGCCGCGGGCCACGAGGTCGGCCACGGTGATGCCGTCGGGGGCGATGGAGGACTGGGGCAGCAGCCCGAGGCGACGGGCCAGCTCTTTTGCCGGAAGCGAGGTGACGGACTTGCCGTCCAGCAGCACTTGTCCACTGCGGGGCTTGATGAGCCGGGCGAGAGCGCGCAACAACGTGGATTTGCCGCAGGCGTTGGGCCCCACGATCACCGTGAACTGTCCCTCGGGAATGCGTACATTGAGGTTCTCGGAGATGATGCGTTGCTCGTAGCCGATGGTTAGTGCTTCGGCATGGAGCTGGGGCGCGGCAGTAGTGAGGCTCATGATTTCCTTGCTTCCCTGGCCAGCAGCCAGACGAGGTAGATACCGCCAATGCACACCGTCACAACGCCGACGGGCAATTGGATCGGGGCAAACAAACGTTGGGCCGCGAGGTCGCTGGCGACCAGGAGGAAGGCGCCCATCACAGCGGATGGCACCAGGGTGATGCCGGCGCTTCGGGTAAGTCGACGGGCGAGCTGCGGGGCGGCCAAGGCCACGAACGCGATGGGTCCGGCAACCGCCGTGACGGCTGCAGTCAACGCGACGCCCAGGATCAGCAGCAGCAAACGGGTGGGTTCCGCCCGGACGCCCAAGGCGCGTGCGGCGTCGTCGCCCATTTCCAGAAGCCGCATGCGGCGCGCGGCGGCCAGCGTGGCCAGGCCAACCACAACAACCACGACGGCGGCAGGCGCCGCTTGCTCCCACGTGATGCCGTTGAGGGACCCGGCTCCCCAGACGGCTGCCGCCAAGGCCGCCTCAAGTTCTGCCTGCAGGATCAGCCAGTGGTTGAACGCGGCCAGCATCGCGCTGATGCCGATGCCCACGATGATGAGCCGGAATCCTTGGGATCCGCGTCGGTAGGCCAGCAAGTAGACGGCCAACGCTGTAAGGATGCCGCCAACAAGTGCTCCAGCGGCAATGCCAAGGTAGCCGCCGCCCACCGTCAGCATCACGATGAGCGCCCCCGTGTAGGCGCCGGTATTGAAGCCGATGATGTCCGGGCTGCCCAAGGGATTCCGGGTCATGGATTGGAAGATGCCACCGCTCATTCCCAGGGCCGCTCCGAACACCAGGGCCGCGAGTACCCGGGGAAGCCGCCACTCCATGACGATGGTTTGGGCCAGCCCGGGGGCATCACCGGTGAAGGCTTGCAGGACCTGTTGTACTGAAACGTCGTAGTCGCCGGTCGCCAAACTGATCACGGCAACCGTAAGGGCTGCGAGGATCAACGGAACGCAGACAAGGATGCTCCGGACATCGAGCCGGAAGCTCAGCGAACGGTTGCGGAGCAGGACAATAGGCCGGCCAACATCCAGGCGCGTCACAGCCCACTCACCTTCCGGCGCCGCGCCAAGGCAATGAGCACAGGCGCCCCGATGAACGCGGTCACCACACCCACCTGGAGTTCCCCGGGAGCGGCGATCCTGCCCACAACATCGGACACCAGCAACAGGATGGGGGAGAGCAGCACTGTGGTTGCCAAAATCCATCGCTGGTCCGGCCCGACGATCCACCGGGCGACGTGCGGGATCATGAGCCCCACGAATCCGATCGCGCCGGCACCGGCAGTTGCTGCACCACTGAGGAGGGTGATGGCCACAACGCCCATGATCCGGGTGCGGTTGACGTTGGCCCCGAGGGAGGTGGCGAGGTCGTCGCCCAGCGCCACGGCATTGAGCCCGCGGACGCAGAACAGCGCGATCAGCAGTCCGGCACCCATGAACGGAGCTACAGTCATCACCGACTCCATACTCCGGGTGTCCAGCGAGCCAATGCTCCACGAGCGCAGGTGGTCAAAAGCTTTGGGGTTCAGGAGCGTGAGCCCGGATCCAATGCCGGTGAGCACCGCGCCCAAGGCCACGCCAGCCAGCGTCAGCCGGATGGGATTGACCACGTTCCTGCCGGAGGTGCCGATCAGGTAGACGGCCGCAGTGGTCAGGATGGCACCAATAAACGCAAACCAGATATAGCCGCTCAGCGATCCGATCCCAAAGACGCCAATCGCGATCACAATGGCAAATGAAGCGCCGGCGTTGACACCCAGGATGCCGGGGTCTGCCAGCGGATTCCGTGTGATCGCCTGGATGAGCGCGCCGGCCACGCCCAGGGCCACTCCGACGGCGATGCCCATCAGGGTTCGCGGCAGCCGGTTCTGCAGGATGATCGCGTGATCGGCTGAGTCCTGCGGGTTGGTGAAGGCTTCAAGGACCGTGGACGCTGGGATGAACTTGGCTCCGACGCCCAGGCTCAACATCACGGCACCGAGAAGGACGGCCGCCGCCAAGGTCAGGAAGAGGATCCGCCAGCGGGATTTCACCACCACGCCGGAACTGGCAGCCGCGGTTGCAGCCGGAAGGGCGGGAGCGGCTACTGGGGACATAGCGCCGTCAGTGGGGACACAGCAGGGGACCATTTCGAAGAGGGGCAACAAACTAGACGGGCATTCCGTGACTGTCATCACAACGTCACGGAAGTGTGCCTTAATTAGGTTAGCCTTACCCAGTGAAAAATGACGATTTTGAAGTACAGCCGCACAAGGCTTCCCGCGTGCGCCGACGTGCAGTGAGCAAGCTCGCTGTGAAGGTGGCCGGCGTCGCTGTGGTGGCAGGCCTCCTCGCGGGCTGCGGCGCCAGTGGTGGCTCAGGTTCGGCCGCCGGCAACGCCGATGTTGCCACCGGCGGCTCCAAGTTCACCACCGCGGACCAGGAAACAGCCAAGTTGGGCACCGATGCCGCTCCCGGCGTTTTCCCCCGCACCCTGAAGCACGCCAACGGTGAGACCACCCTGGAGAAGAAGCCCACCCGCGTGGTGGTCCTCGACACCGGCGAGTTGGACGACGTCGTGACCCTCGGCATCACGCCGGTGGGCATGGCCACCACTGAAGGCGCCAACCCTGTCCCCACCTACCTGGCGGACAAGGTGAAGGATGTGGCGTCGGTGGGCACCATCCAGGACCTCAATCTCGAAGCCATTGCTGCGCTGAAGCCGGACCTCATCCTGGGCAGCCAGCTCCGCGCTGACAAGCTGTACAAGCAGCTATCCACCATCGCACCCACGGTCTTCAGCATCCGTCCCGGCTTCCCCTGGAAGGAAAACTTCCTCCTGGTGGGCAAGTCCCTGGGCGAGGAGGACAAGGCAGTCAAGGCCCTCAACGATTACCAGGCCGAGGCTGACGCCCTCAAAGCAGATGTGAAGGGCGATCCCAAGATCTCCCTGGTCCGCTTCCTCCCCGGCAAGATCCGCCTCTACGCCAACAAGTCGCTGATCGGTGTCATCCTGAAGGACGCAGGCCTGGCCCGCCCGGAGAACCAGAACATCGACGAACTCGCTGCCGAGATCTCGGCCGAGAACATCGAACAAGGCGACGCCGACTGGATCTTCTACAGCAGCTACGGCGATCCAGCAGCAACCGGCGAAACCTCCGTGGTCGAAGGCGCTGTCTGGCCCAAGCTCGGTGCAGTCAAAGCCGGCCAAGCCAAGGCTGTCAGCGACGACGTTTGGTTCCTCGGCCTCGGCCCCACCGGCGCGCAGCTGATCCTCAAGGACCTCCGCAGCATGCTGGTCGGCTAACGCCGCCCCACCAAAAGCACCCCAACGACGACGGCGGCCCTCACCGGAAAGATGAGGGCCGCCGTCGTAGGTGCGTTGTGAGGCCCGGTCTGCGCGCTTACCCGGAGGTTTGGGGCGCAAAACGGGCCACACAACGAAGGTAATTAGGCCTTACGGGGGATACCCGTGCGTGCCATGGCCTCGGCGTAGGCGCCGTGGATGGCATCCAGGTATTCCTGCTGACGGGCAGGGGTGCCGGCGAAGGAGCGGCCACCCAGCGAGCGGACCTTGAAGGTCTTGAAGCCACGGCGGGCGATGCTGGCCGGAGCCGCCTTCATGAGCTGATCGGCCAGGCGGTGTGCCTCGTTGCCGTGTGCCACCAGGGCGGAGGTGCGCGGCAGGAGCTGCAGGAGGCGCAGGAGCGGCTTCAGGCCCTCGGTGATGTTGGCCGGCGTGAGCTTGCCCGGTTCCTCACTGGGCTCGATCCACGGGTAGGCGTTCCACGGCATCATGAGCGCGGGACGGAGGCCCAACTGCCACTGCATACCGAGCATACGGGTGGCGGCTTCCTCGTCGCCGGGGGTGATGAAGCCCTCACCGGTGGTGGTGCGCTGGTTGGAGAAAAGGCTGACGATGCGGCAGTCATCCATGCTGTGGGCGGGGTCGATGTAGAGGACCTCGCTGCCCGGCTTCTGCTCCTTGATGGAGTCGCACAGCTCGTTGACCTCGGCAATGTGCGGTTCGTAGCGGCGGTTCCAGAGGATTTCTTCGGGTGATTCAGTCGCCAGTTCTTGCATCAGGGGTTAGGTCTCCTAGGTGTTACAGCGCACCGTTCCAAGGGGCCGCGGGCATGCCGCAGCCGAACCTCAAAGGGTGCTGTTGGGGGCTAACTAACCTTACCGGACTATGGGGGTTAACGGGTCCTGCTCCGGCGCGCCCTTTAAATGCGACGCGGCGTGTTGCCCGGAAACGTGTCCGGCGTCTCGACCGCAACTCCCAGCCCAACGGGCCTGCTCTCGACGACGCCATGCGGTGTGGTGCATGATGCGCCGTATGGAGAAACAGGAATCGTCCGCTGCCGCCGTTTCTGCTTTTGAGGGGCTGGGGGAGGACCTGGCGCCCGCCGGCGTGGTGATGGGGAAGATGTTTGGTGCCTCCTCCCTCATGCTGAACAAGAAGGCGCTGGCCTGTTTGAACGGCGACAAGGTGGTCTTCAAATTAGGCCGTGATACCGCGGAGCACGCCCGCGCACTCGCGCTTCCCGGCGCCGTGCCCTTTGATCCCTCGGGTATGAACAGGCCCTACAAAGACTGGGTGGAGCTGCCGTTCGACTCGCATGAACAGTGGCCCGCGTTCGCCGAAGCAGCACTGAAGTTCGTAGCGGGTGGGTAGGGACATATAACCATTTCTGCAGGTCAAAGCGTTGACATACCTTCGCGGGGATGATGGGTTGGAACCAGCGGTTTTGGGGGGAACCAACCGGGGACCTCCACCTCCGGGCTCCGATCTCTTGATCGTCAGCATCACATCAATCGTGGGGGTAATAGTGGTTGCATCAACAGCATCGCCAGAGACGGATCATCGCGGCACCAAGCCCGGGAAGTCACCCAAGATCCGTGCCATCCTTGCCGGCGGGCTGGTCCTTGGCGTGGGCGCAGCCATCACCTTGGCAGCATGGAACGACTCCGAGTTTGCCCAGGGAACCTTCACTGCCGGTGCATTCAACCTTGAGGGCAGCACGGACGGGACCGCCTTCGGAGAGAACCCTGTTTCTGCCCCGGCAACTCTTGGCTTCACCGCCGCGCCGGGCAACCTTGCGCCCGGCGACGTGGTCACAGCACCCTTCGCCGTCAGGCTGGATGGTGCAACAACCAACGACGCCACGGTCACAGTTTCCACGGAAGCATCCACCGGAGCTTTGACCGGGCTGACGTACTCGCTCACGCAGTCCACGGATTTCGGGTGCGCTGAAACGGTGACGGAAACGCTGGTGGCAGCCGGGCAGGCATTGGGCACGACGCCGGGCAGCGTCACCTTCGCACTGACGCAGGGTGCCGGCACGGCCGACGGCGACGCCGTAAACCTCTGCTTCCGGATCACCGCCGACGACGACCTCGTCCAATCCCAATCCGGGACCACCACCTGGGAATTCGCCGCACAATCGCAGTAATCCATGGGCCGACGAGAAGCCGAAACCAAGCGCGGTGCGGCCCTGCTCCGCATCCGCGCACTCCTCGCGGGGGCATTGGTGCTGGGGCTCGGGAGCACCGTGACCCTGGCATCGTGGACTGACAGCGACTTTGCCACGGGGTCCTTCGGAGCGAGCGTGTTCGTCACCGAATCCAACGTCACCAAGCCATACAGCGCCTCAGGGACGTGGAGTGCCAACGACGTTTCGCCCGGTGCTGCGCTGGTATTCACAGCAACTGCCATGAGCCCCGGCAGTGTGGCCTACGCGCCGTTCGCCATCAGGACCAAGGCAACCTCAGTGGCAGGCGAAGTGGTCCTTGGTGTCCCCGTGGTGACCAGCAGCGGTACCGGCACTGCTGATCTGGGTGCCGCCCTGCGCTACCGGGTGGTTCGTTCTGCGACGTGCGAGGCCGCGTCGTTCACGGGGTCGCCAACCTTCGTGGTGGGCAGCGACGGCGCCAAGCCGTTCACGCAAGGGCAAGCGGCCGGCGTCGTCAATTCCTTGGCCGCCGCGACGGCAACGCTCCCCGGGGCACCCACGCAGTTCTGCTTCGAAGTGACGCTTCCGGCGGGCGCCAACAATGCACTGCAGGGCCAAACCGCCACCGCTACCTGGCAATTTACTGCCACCTCGAGCTCATGAGCCGCCGTCGGTTCAGCGGCAGGCTGCAGGAAACCGTGTTGAACGTCGCTGCGGCGGGTGGCGCGGTGTGCATCCTTGCGGTGGTTTGCGCGCTGCTGTTCAACATCACGCTGATCATGTTCAAGACGGGGTCCATGTCGCCGGCAATCCCGGCCGGTTCACTGGCCCTAGTCATTAAGATCCCGGCGGAGGAGATCGCCGTTGGCGATGTGGTAACTGTGGACAGGCCTGGGAAGCTGCCCATTACGCACAGGGTCCAAACGATCGAGTCTGCGGACGAAACCACACGAACCATCACCATGAAGGGCGATGCCAACACCGAAGCCGATCCCGCGCCCTATGTCGTGGAGAACGTCCGGCGGGTCCTCTGGTCCGTGCCGGGGCTCGCGCATCCGCTGGCCGCAGCCGCCAACCCTGTGGTCCTCGGCGCCACCACCGTCGCCGTGTCCTCGCTGGTGACCTGGGTGCTGTGGCCGCGGAGTCCACGCCGACGCAGGACCGGGCAGCATGCGGCCGTGTAGCTCAGTGGGGCTGGCGGGGTTACTGGGAGTTCTGATGGCGGCCGCAACTGCCGCACCCGCCGCTCCGGCAGTTGCGGCAGCTGTTGCAGCCGACAGCGAAGCGTCCGGATGGTTGGAGCTCGACGCCGGTCCGGCCGGCCAGGTGCACCGGCTCACCCCGGGCGGGAGTGCAGATTGGGCGGTGGACGTCCATGTCCGCGGTGAGCCGGCCACTTCCCTTGAAGTGGGGCTGAAATCCGAGCCGGCGGCAACAGATGTGCTGCGGGATTTCCTGAGCGTTGAGCTGCAGTCTTGCTCTGAACCCTGGAGTGGAAGTTCCTGCGCCGACGGCCACCGTGTGTTGATGCACCCGACATCGCTGAACAGCGCGGGTGGGGTGCGGGTGGACCTCATGGGCCCTGATAACACCGAGTTGGCCAATGCCCATGTCCTGCTGACGGCAACCCTGGCAGAGGATGTTCCTCGTGAAGTGCAAGGTAGCCGAACGCAGATCGTTGTGGGCGTTCACGGGTCAGGGGACGAGGATGGCAACGGCTCAGGGAACGGTGCCGGAGCGGGCGGCGGGGCCGGCTCAGGCGGGAACGCTGGGAGTGGGGGCTCCGCCGGAAACCCAGCCGGGCCGTCGTCGGGCGTTCTGACCGAGACGGGGTTTCGGATGGGAGGCTTCGCGCTCCTTGGTGTGGTTGCGGTTGCGGCCGGTTTTGGGCTGGCCCGGCTGCGGGGTGGTGTGCAGTGACCGCGCTAAAGCGGGCACGGGTAGGACTGTTGCTGGCGCTTCCTCTTGCCATGGTGTTATCGGTGGTGAACCCGCCGTCCGTCACGGAGGCGGCGTGGCAACGGGGACAGTTTTCGGCAGGCAGTTTCGGCGCCATCACCGTTCCTCCCGCAAGCTTGAACGGCCCCTGCGAGTTCCACCCGGTGTTTCTGGGCGTCGGTGCCTATGTCAGGGTTTTTTGGAAACCGCCAGCCGCGTATCCGAACCTGACGGACGCTGTGATCGACGTTCACCTCACAACCGCTGGATCAGCCGTGACAACACTGCAGGGGTATCCGGGAGTGGCAAACACGACGGGAACACCGGCCGGTTACACCACAGATATCCCCGCGACGCTCCTGGGAGGCTTGCTGGGTTTCAACACGCAGTTCCAAGTTGACATCTACATCACGAAGGCCGGTTGGAAGTCCACTCCAGTCTCCGTCAGGGCGAATGCAGGAATCATCGCTGGCATCGGCGGTTCCTGTACAAACGTCGCATGACCATCCACAGCAGGACCCGCCGAAGTTTCCCTGGGGAAAACTTCACCCGGCCGCCTTTCAAGACACCTTGACACCAGAGAAACCCGCGTCATCGGCTAAACTTGGCTGGTAAGAGCCCCGAACTCTTGCGTATGCCAGCCCACATGGCAGGCTGCACCGGTATCGTCGGGGCATTCTCATGTACGGCGCCAATCCATCTCGGCTTGGCCCGAAAGAATGGGGGAGGATCCCATGCCCGCTATCGTGATCGTCGGAGCCCAGTGGGGCGACGAAGGCAAAGGCAAAGCAACCGATCTGCTCGGTGGCCGCGTTGACTACGTGGTCAAGCCCAACGGCGGTAACAACGCCGGGCACACCGTGGTTGTTGGCGGTGAGAAGTATGAGCTGAAGCTCCTTCCCGCGGGCATCCTGAGCCCCAACGCCATTCCTATTATTGGCAACGGCTGCGTGGTGAACCTCGAGGCCCTGTTCCAGGAGATCGACGGCCTTGAAGCCCGTGGCGCGGATACGTCCCGCCTGCGCGTCTCGGCCAACGCCCACCTGGTTGCTCCGTACCACCAGGTACTGGACAAGGTGACTGAGCGATTCCTTGGCAGCCGCGCCATCGGTACCACAGGCCGTGGCATCGGCCCTGCCTACATGGACAAGGTGGCCCGCCTGGGCATCCGGGTCCAGGACGTCTTTGACGAGTCCATCCTCCGCCAGAAGGTGGAAGGTTCGCTGCGCCAGAAGAATGAACTCCTGGTCAAGGTCTACAACCGCCGGGACATCGTGGTGGACGAGATCGTGGACTACTTCCTCGCTTTCGCCGAGCGCCTGCGCCCGCTGGTCATCGACAGCACACTTGTCCTCAACAACGCCCTGGATGAAGGCAAGGTTGTGCTCATGGAAGGTGGCCAGGCAACGTTCCTGGACGTCGATCACGGCACCTACCCGTTCGTCACCTCGTCCAACCCCACAGCCGGTGGCGCGTCCGTCGGCTCCGGCATTGGTCCCACCCGCATCTCGCGCTCCATCGGCATCATCAAGGCGTACACCACCCGTGTTGGCGCCGGCCCGTTCCCCACGGAGCTGTTCGACGAGATGGGCGTTTACCTGCAGAAGACCGGCGGCGAGTTCGGCGTGAACACCGGCCGCCCCCGTCGTTGCGGTTGGTACGATGCCGTCCTGGCCCGCCACGCTGCCCGCGTGAACGGCTTCACGGACTACTTCGTCACCAAGCTGGACGTCCTCACGGGCATCGAGCAGATCCCGGTCTGTGTTGCCTACGACGTCGACGGCGTTCGCCACGACGAAATGCCCATGACGCAGACCGAGTTCCACCACGCAGTGCCCGTCTTCGAGTACTTCGACGGCTGGACCGAAGACATCACCGGCGCCCGCACGCTGGAAGACCTCCCGGAGAACGCCCGCAACTACGTGCTGGCCCTGGAAAAGCTCTCCGGTACGCGCTTCTCGGCCATCGGCGTCGGCCCGGACCGCGACCAGACCATCGTTGTTCACGACCTGATCAACGACTAAAGGCTTACTCAAGCACGACGACGGCGGGTCACCTTGGTTCCTCACGGAACCGACCGGTGGCCCGCCGTCGTCGTCTCAGGAGTGAGTGCCCGACCCGCCGGGCGGGTTTTGCGACCGGACACTGCGTGGCGCCGTCGAATGGCGTACTCGGCCACCGCCAGGTTGATGACCCAGGATGCGCCCATCAGGACTGCACGCGTGGTCTCGTCGGTGGGGCCAACCATCAGGATCCACGGCAGCAGCACCAGGGCTTGCGTTCCAGCTCCCAGTGCGATGGCGTAGGCGCGCGTCATCCAGGCTCCGTGCGCAGCGAAGTCTCGTCGGCGAATTGCCAGGATTCCCAGGATGATGCCCCCCACCATGGCAGTACCAAAGATCAGCCGAAGAACCAGCAGTGCCTCACCGTCAGTTTCCGGGAGGGCGTAGAACATGGACATCCAGAGGCCGGACAGACCGGCGAGCAGGCCTGCCGGAACCAGAATGCGCCCGACTGTTTCGTGCCAGGACCGCATGCCGCGGCGAAGTCCGGGGACCCGCCTCAGGGTAGGGACGAACTGAAAAGCCCCCAACAGGCTGTACACCGTGACTGTGACGATGTGCGTTATCACCGGGAGGGGCGAGGCGAAGAACCTGGCGTTTTCCGGAGTGACGGTTGCGCCGCCGGTCAGCTGTGTGAGACGCGCTGCGCCGGCAATGACAGGAATGAGGCTGAGGGCAATCAGCGCCGCGGGCACCACCCACTTCATGCGGCGGCTCCGGGAAGATGTGGTGGTATTCGATCTCATGACTCCGCCTAGGAACAGGGGTGTACGGCGTACACCTTTATGATCGAAACACTAGGTGTACGCTGTATACCTGTCAAGGTCATGCTTGGACCTTGGCCGCAAAGGGGGAGGGATGAACGCATGACCCAGCTAGCGGAGGCCGCGCGGCGCGTGCCCTTGAACCGCGACCGAGTGCTGCAAGCGGCCGTCACCCTTGCTGACGAGGTAGGCATCGAATCATTGAGCATGCGCCGACTTGCACAGGAACTGGGCGTAGTTCCGATGGCGCTCTATAAGCACATCGCCAACAAGGAAGAACTCCTCGACGGCATGGTGGACACCATCGTCGGGGAGATCGACCCACCCGTGCCCGGCGCTCCATGGAAGACTGTGGTCCGTCTCCGGGTGCTTTCGGCCAGGCGGGCACTCCTTCGGCATCCGTGGGCCCGCCCTGTCATCGAAACCCGCACCAACACCACGCCGGCGGTCCTCGGATACATGGATTCCTTCGTGGGCATGTTCCTGGCGGGTGGATTCTCCGAGGACCTGACGCACCACGTGATGCATGCACTGGGCAGCCGGATGTGGGGGTTCACTCAAGAGGTCTTTGACGATTCAGCAGGGAACGGCGCCAAGGACCAGCCACGTATCGCGGCGGAAGCCCAAGCTGCGATGGCCCGGCACATGGCGCAGAGCTACCCCAATCTTTTTCGGATTGCCATGGCTGCAGCGCATGACGACCAGTCCGTGGTCGGGAATGGCTGCGACGACCAATTCGAGTTCGAGTTTGCCTTGGACCTGCTTCTCGACGGATTCGAGCGACTCCACGAGCAGAACTGGACATCAGGCGGCTGATTACCGCGGTGTGTAAACGTCGGAACGGTGCTCGATGCGGTGGCGCCCGAAACCCAGCCGGGACTATTTCACCATCCCGCCGGGTTACGCCATGGGAGCGCAACTGGTGATGACGACGCGAAGGGGAACACATGAGCACAGTGGCTGAAGAAGGAGTCGGGTTCCGATCCCGGCGTGGACCCATTCTGATTGCACTGATGCTCGCCACGGGCCTGGTGGCGATCGATGCCACCATTGTTGCCACGGCGGTGCCATCGATCGTGGAGGACATCGGCGGATTTGCCTCCTTCCCCTGGCTGTTCTCTGCCTACCTCTTGGCGCAGGCAGTTTCCGTGCCCGTCTACGCCAAGCTTTCGGATGTGGTGGGCCGTAAGCCGATGATCCTGGGTGGGATTGGCCTGTTCCTGCTTGGCTCGATTCTCTGCGGGCTGGCCTGGAGCATGCCGGCGCTCATTGCATTCCGTGTGCTCCAGGGGCTTGGGGCCGGCGCGGTCCAGCCCGTGGCAATCACGATCGCGGGCGATATCTACACCTTGGCCGAACGGGCAAAAGTGCAGGGTTACCTGGCCAGTGTGTGGGCGGTCTCTTCCGTGGTGGGCCCAACGCTGGGAGGCGTTTTCGCATCCCTGGGAATCTGGCGCGGGATCTTCCTCATCAACATCCCGTTGTGCCTTCTGGCTGGTTGGATGCTCCTCCGGACCTTCCACGAGGAGGTGGAGCGGACCAAGCACCGCATCGACTATTTGGGCGCGGGGCTGCTGACGATTTCGTTGAGCCTGCTCATTCTGGGGGCGCTACAAGGGGGCCAAGCTTGGGCATGGGACTCCGCCATCAGCATCTCTGTTTTTGCCGGCGGGGCCTTGTTGCTGGTTGCGTTCCTCTTGGTGGAAAGGAAGGCTGCAGAACCTGTCCTGCCACCTTGGGTCGTCTCCCGCAGGCTGCTGGCCACGACGGCGATGATCTCTTTCGGCGTTGGCGCGGTCATGCTTGGGCTTACTTCCTACGTCCCAACGTTCCTGGAAGGGTCCCTGAAAACCTCACCCCTCCTGGCCGGCCTCGCCTTGGCGGCCTTGACCATTGGCTGGCCCATCAGTGCATCGCAAGCGGGCCGCTTGTATCTCCGCATCGGATTTCGGAACACAGGCATCATCGGCATCACGATCACGGTAATCGGCGCAGCCGTCCTCGCCCTCACTGCCTCCACACCCAATATCCTGCTGGTGGCGGTGGCGTGCTTCATCGTTGGGCTCGGACTCGGGCTGGTGGCAACGCCGAGCCTCATTGCCGCGCAAACCAGCGTCGAATGGAACGAGCGCGGTGTGGTCACCGGTACCAACCTCTTTGCCCGTTCCATCGGCAGCTCCATTGGTGTGGCCGTTTTCGGCGCCATTGCCAACGCTATCTATGCCAACGGCCCCAGCGGCGGTCCCGATCCTCAAACCACCGTTTCGGCCTCCACTGCCGTGTTCGTGGCTGTGCTTGTCAGTGCAGTCCTTACTGTCGTGGCGGTGGTGGCAATGCCGGCTGAGAAGAAGGGCAACACCACCGAGCCGGCCGCGAAACCCAGCTCTGAACCCGCGAACGATTAGTCTCGAACACATGGATGAACTGATCACCGGCACCTTGGAAAAGTTGTTTGAAGGAACCGTGTGGGCGGAGGGTCCTCTCTGGATTCCGCAGTCGCAGACCGTTCGGTGGAGCGACATTCCCAACAACAGGATCCTTGAGTTTTCGCCTGCTACCGGCGCGACGCGCGAGTACGCCACCGGCGTCGACTACACCAACGGGCGGACGCTGGGCCGTGACGGCAGCGTGGTGCAGTGCAGCCACGGCCGCAGGCGTATTGAGCGGGACCACGACGGCGTGGTGTCGCCAATCGTTGAAGCGTTCGGTGAGCATCGGCTCAACTCGCCCAACGACGTTGTGGTGGCCGGGAATGGGGCGGTCTGGTTCACCGACCCGCCCTACGGAATTTTGCCCGGGACGGTGGAAGGGCACGAAGGTGAGCAGGAGTACGGCGGTTGCTACGTTTTCCGCTTCGACCCGGCAACGGAAGAACTGACACCCGTGGTCACGGATCTGGTACACCCCAACGGGCTGGCGTTCTCTCCGGATGAGTCGCTCCTGTATGTAGCTGACACGGCGGGTCCAGGCCTGGGAGTGCCGTTCCGGATTGCTGTCTACCCCGTTGAGGCCGGCGGCTGCGGAGAGGGCAGGACTTTTATTGAGCTCGAAGACGACGCGGCTTCTGACGGGTTCCGCGTGGACGTCGAGGGGCGGGTATGGACCTCGGCAGGATCGTCTGTGCGCATCTATTCGCCCGACGGTGGGTTGCTGGCCGCCGTCGAGGTTCCGGAAAGGGTCTCAAACCTCTGCTTCGGCGGGCCCGATGGGCACGATCTCTACATCACGGCCACCACCTCCTTGTACCGGCTCAGGACCACGACCCAGGATGCGGTCCGGAGGGAGTCCGGCCCCGGCCTGTCACCTTGAACAGAGCACCAGTAACCTTGAACACAGCACCAGCACTGCAATCGAGGGAGTGATGGACATGTCAGGAAGCAACCCCGATCCCTACGAGGACAAGATCACAGGCCTGGAACCGGGCGGCGGAGTGCCCCCGGGAGAAACGCCTCCGGGTGAAGCATCAACGGCCGGCCCCCAGGGTCATGACGAGGGCGGCCCCAGGAAGGGCACGCAGTTCCTCTGGCTGGCAGCCATCGGTGCCGGCGTCCTGCTCACGCTGCTGTACTTCATCGGCTACATAGTGGGCTTCTTCGACTAGGCGGCAGGCCGCCGTCGTGCCTCCTTGGAATACCCTGCACTAAATGGGAGTTGGCGCTCATATGAAGGCAATGACTTACAGCGAATACGGAAACCCCGACGTCCTTGAACTGACGGAGCGGCCAATGCCCAAAGTGGGGCCGGGTATGGTCCTGGTCAAAGTGAAGGCGTCCGCGGTCAACCCGGTGGACTGGAAAATTATGGCGGGCTACCTGGACTCGTTCATGGACCTCCAATTTCCGGCGATCCCCGGCTGGGATGTTGCCGGCGTCGTGGAAGCTGTGGGTATTGATGCTCCCCATTTCAAGGTCGGCGACGAAGTGATCTCCTATGGCCGCAAGGACTACGTCCACGGTGGCAGTTTTGCCGAGTACATCGCACTCCCGGAGCGGTTGCTGGCCCGCAAGCCGGCGTCATTGGACTGGAACGAGTCGGCGGGGCTGCCGTTGGCCGGGCTCACGGCGTTCCAGGTCCTCAACCGCTTGGGCCTGCGGTCGGGTGAGACCGTGCTGATCCACGGCGGTTCCGGCGGCGTGGGCTCGCTGGGTATCCAGATCGCCGTGGCGCGGGGCGCTAGGGTGATCGCCACGGCGTCGGAGAAGAACCATGATTTCCTGCGGTCCCTGGGTGCTGAGCCGGTTGCGTATGGTGACGGCCTCGCTGACAGGGTGAAGGCGCTGCGTCCTGAGGGTGTGGACGTCGTGGCCGACTTCGTGGGTGGCAACCTTGAAGCAACGCTGGAGGTGCTGGCCGGGAATGGGCGGCACGCCTCAATCGCCGACAGCGAGGTGGAAGCCCATGGCGGCACCTGGATGTGGGTCAATCCCGTCGGTGCCGAACTGCAGCAACTCGCCGAACTCGTGGACGAGCACAAGATCCGGGTGGAGGTGGCGCAGGCCCTTCCGCTGGCTGAGGCAGCTGACGCCTTCCGGCTCAACATGGAGGGACACACCCGCGGAAAGATTGTGGTCACCGTCACGTAAGGCGGTTGAACTGCTGAGATAATGCAGTCCACTCCCGTATTGGATTGGATGGTGCCCTCTCGTGGCTTCTCTTGACGTGTCAGGCTTCCGCGCTGCGGTGGAAGATCCCACCGCAGTGAGTACCCGGGCCATCGATCTCCACGCCCATGCCCATGACGCCTCGCATTTCCTGTTGATTCCGCAGGCTGTCATCACGGCGAAGACGGCTGCCGACGTCGGAGGTCTGTTGCGTGCCAGCGCAGCCCAGGGCGTGCCGCTGACCTTCCGCTCCGGCGGTACCAGCCTGAGCGGGCAGGCCGTCACCGACGGCGTGCTGGTGGATGTTCGCCGGAACTTCAGGGACATCGAAGTGCTCGACGACGGCGCCCGGGTCCGCGTCCAGCCCGGCGTCACCGTTCGGGCACTGAACGCGAGGCTGGCAGGCTACGGCCGGAAGTTCGGGCCCGATCCGGCAAGCGAAGCGGCGTGCACGGTAGGCGGGGTGGTAGCCAACAACTCCTCCGGCATGAACTGCGGCACCGTGGACAACACGTACCGCACCCTGGAGTCGCTGACCGTAGTGCTGCCTTCGGGGACGGTCATGGACACCGGGGCGCCGGATGCCGGTGAAAAGCTCCGCACCGTTGAGCGGGAGCTGTACCAGGGCCTTGCACGGCTGGCCGAGCGGGTCCGGAACAACCCGGACTCTGCGCGGAAGATCCGGCAGCAGTTTTCCATGAAGAACACCATGGGCTACGGGCTGAACTCCCTGCTGGACTTCCAGAACCCGGCAGAAATCATGGCACACCTGATCATCGGCAGCGAAGGCACCCTGGGATTCGTGGCTGAGGCGGTCTTCCGCACCATTCCGCGGCTCCAGCACGCTGCAACGGGTCTGCTGGTCTTCCGGGACCTTGAGGCAGCAAACGCCGCGCTGCCCGGGCTGGTGGAAACGGGAGCCGCCACCATTGAACTCATGGACGCGTTGTCGCTCAAGGTGGGCCAGACGCTCAAGGGAGCGCCCGCCGTCGTCCATGACATAGCGGTCCGCGAACATGCCGCCCTCCTGGTGGAGTACTCCGCGGGTACTGCCGGTCTGTTGGAAGAGCTTCAGGCGGGCGGTTCGGAAATTCTGCAGGGTCTGGGCTTGTCAGCGCCGGCGCACTTCACCGCCGACGCGAAGGATCGCGGCCGGTTGTGGCAGCTGCGAAAGGGACTCTATGCCTCCGTGGCCGGTGCGCGCCCTCAAGGCACCACGGCCCTTTTGGAAGACATTGTGGTGCCGGTGCCCGTGCTGGGCCGCACTTGCCGGGGCTTGATAGGGCTGTTTGAAAAGTATGGGTACAGCAACAGCGTGATCTTCGGCCATGCCAAGGACGGCAACGTCCACTTCATGCTGACCGACGGCTTTGCCTCGACGTCCGAACTGGACCGCTACAGCGCCTTCACCGAGGACATGGTGGACCTGGTCCTTGCCGAGGGAGGATCGTTGAAGGCCGAACACGGCACGGGGCGGGTCATGGCCCCGTTCGTCCGGCGGCAATACGGCGACGAGCTCTACGACGTCATGCGCACTATCAAGCGCCTTTTCGACCCCGCGGGCATGCTGAATCCGGGTGTGGTGATGGATGAGGACCCCGTGGCCCACCTCCGGCACATCAAGACTGCGCCGCCAGTAGCGGAGGAAGTGGACCGCTGTGTTTCCTGCGGTTATTGCGAACCGGTGTGTCCCAGTAGGGACATCACCCTCACGCCGCGCCAGAGAATCGTCACGTTGCGCGCCATCGAATCTGCGCGACTGGCCGGAGACATGGCGTTGGTGAAGGAGCTGGAGCGAGACTACGAGTACGAGTCGGTGGACACCTGCGCCGTGGACGGCATGTGCCAAACCGCCTGCCCGGTGGACATCAATACAGGATCGCTGGTGAAGCGCCTGAGGAAGAACGACGCCGGCAAACTCACCAACCGTGCGTGGAACGCCGCAGCCAAGGACTGGGAAGGTGTCACCCGGGGCGCGGCTCTTGCGCTGACGGTGGCTGACAAGCTTCCGGCGGCCGTCATCACCCCGCCCAACAAGGCAGCACGGGCAGTCTTGGGGGCAGACACCGTGCCTCTCTACTCCGCGGAGCTTCCCGGCGGAGGATCAGCGCGGAAACGCCCTGCCCCTGCGGGGCCCGTTGACGCTGTGTATTTCCCTGCCTGCGTCAACACCATGTTCGGGCCGGCGGGGTTGGGGCGGGGTGTGCAGTACAGCTTTGAGCAGCTTTCTGCCCGGGCAGGCCTCATACTCCTGGTGCCCCAAGGCATTGACCGCCTGTGCTGCGGAACGCCGTGGTCTTCCAAAGGGATGGCTGACGGCCAGGAAACCATGAAAGCGAAAACCGTGGAAGCACTCCGGACGGCAACCCGTGACGGCGAGCTGCCGATCGTCTGTGACGCGTCGTCCTGCACCGAGGGCCTGCGCCATGCAGTTGAATCGGATATTCCACCGGAAGGCCAGCTTCCCCTGAGGATCGTGGATGCCGTGGACTTCGCCGCTGAACGGATCCTGCCCCGGCTGCCCGAGCACGGGAAACTTCTGTCATTGGCGCTGCATCCCACGTGCTCGTCAACGCGGATGGGTCTCAATGATGCGCTGGGCCTGGTTGCCGGTGCAGTGGCAGAACGCGTGGACATTCCCGAAAACTGGGGCTGTTGTGCGTTCGCCGGTGACAGGGGCATGTTGCATCCGGAACTGACGGCGTCGGCAACAGCGCGTCAGGCCGCGGACGTAGCGGACCTGGACGCTGCTGCCCACGCCTCCTGCAACAGAACCTGCGAGCTTGGCATGACACGGGCCACGGGCTCCCAGTACCGGCATGTTCTGGAGTTGCTGGAAGAGGTCACCCGGTAAACGTCCTGTCCCTCGGTCAGGTGGTGGCGGTGTTCTACTCGACGAGCTTGCCGGCGACCGAGTCGTCCGCACTGGCCTGGGCCAGGGCTCGGAAGGAATCCGGAGCCGGAGGCAGACTTTCGAATCTGACGCCCTCATCTGTTGACCAGACAAAGTTCCCTTGGAGTGAGGGATCTGCCGCCGGGAAGTCAGCACGGTTGTGGGCGCCGCGGGTTTCGCGGCGTTCGAGGGCGCACTCGAGGGTAGCCCGTGCTGCCAGCAGGGATCCCAGAAGGTCGTAAGCGTGGGCCAGATCATCGAACCCGGCGATGTCCGGGTGGGCGGTGACGAGCTGGGCGCGCTCCTCCAAAGCGGTCAGCTTCTCGAGTCCTTGTTCCAGTCCCTGTTCAGTGCGGACCACCCCGGCGTGTTCGGTCATGAGGTTGCGTAGTTCCCGCTGCAGCCGCCGCGCGGATTCTGTTCCGCGTTCACTGAGCAGTGACTGCATTTCCCCGCGTGCTATTCCTACAGCGGCGGGATCCCGTACGAGGTGGGTGAGCGAATGGACGTAGTCCGCCACATGTTCGCCGGTAATACGTCCGTAGACGAGCAGCTCAATCAGTGAATTGCCGCCGAGGCGGTTTGCGCCGTGCAGCCCGGAAGATGCCTCGCCGATTGCGTAGAGGCCGTTCACTCCCGTTCGGTGGTCCTCGGGCGCAACCCAGACCCCACCCATCGAGTAGTGAGCGGTGGGCGCAATCTCGACTTTGGTGGTGGTGATGTCCAGCATCTGCAGGTCGATCAAGGTGCGGTAGACCCGTGGCAGCTTTTCCATGATGGTTTCGCGTGGCAGGTGGGAGACGTCCAGGTAGACCCCACCCTTCTGGGTCCCGCGACCTTCGGCGACCTCGGTGAAGGCGGCCAGCGCAACCCGGTCCCGGGTGGAAAGTTCCATGCGCTCGGGGTCGTAGCGTTCCATGAAGCGCTCGCCGAGGGCGTTGGTGAGGATGCCGCCTTCTCCGCGTGCCGCCTCGGAGACCAACGTGCCGGCCGCGTCGTCGGGCTCCAAGAGGCCGGAAGGGTGGAACTGGACCAGCTCGGCGTCGCGGATCCGGGCTCCGGCCAGGGCAGCCAGCCGGAAGGAATCGCCGGTGTTCTCATCGCGACGGGAAGAGGTGTGCCGCCAGATGCGGGTGTGTCCGCCTGCGGCCAGGATGACCGCGTCGGCGTGGATCTGCACGGGGGTCCCGTCCACGACGTCGAATCCATAGGCTCCGAAGATGGTGCCGTCGGCCACGAGCAACCGCGTGATGTAGACAGTGTCAATGATGGGCACGTTCAACTCTGCCGCCCGGCGCATCAGAGTGCGCTGGATCTCCAACCCGGTGTAGTCCCCGGCGTAGGCCGTGCGGCGATACTTGTGCGCGCCGAAGAAGCGTTGGGAGATTCGTCCATCGTCCTCTCGGGCGAAGGGCATTCCCCATTTTTCCAGGTCCTCGATCCCGCGTGCGGCGTTGCGGGCAACGGTTTCCACGATGGACGGGTCGGCCAGGAAGTAGGACTCCCGCAAGGTGTCGGCGGCGTGCTGCTGCCAGCTGTCCTGAGGGTCCATGGTGCCCAAGGCAGCGTTGATGCCACCGGCGGCAAGGCTCGTGTGGGCGTCGTGCTTGCGACGCTTACCCACCGCCAGCACCTGGACTCCTCGCTCGGCGAGTTCAATCGAGGCGCGCAGGCCGGCGCCACCGGTCCCGATCACCAACACGGTGGTGGACATGAGTCGTTCTGGAATGGTGTTGAGGTTCATGGTGCCAACGCTAGAAGGAGCAGCGCGATGTTTCCAATGAATTGTTTGACTGAACTCGATGCATTTAGGCTATGAGCATGAAGCTGGAGCAATTACGCTCTTTCGAGGCGATCGCCCGAGTGGGCCATTTCACACGCGCTGCCGAGCAGCTGTATCTCGCGCAACCTTCCCTCAGCAGGCAGATCGCAGCCTTGGAAGCCGATCTTGGAATGACTCTTTTTCACCGCGGACCGTCCGGGGCGACTCTGACGAATGCGGGGGAGCTCCTCCTGCCCATCGCCCGGCGCATGCTCGGCGACGCAGAGACCGCGCGGGAGCAAATGAACGAGCTCGCGGGGTTGCGCCGGGGCCGCATTCGCCTCGGCGCCCCACCTACCCTGTGCGTCTCACTGGTGGCCGATGTGCTGGCCTCTTTCCGAAGCGCGCATCCCGGAATTGAATTGCACATCACTGAAGGCGGTTCGCGGTTCCTGGTTGATGCCCTCAACGAAAGCGCGCTGGATCTGGCTCTGGTGGTCACCCGCGGAGCGGACCCCGCCGTGAAGGGAACTGAGCTGATTCCGTTGCTGACCGAGGAGCTGGTGGTTGTCTCCGCCGCCGGATCGGCGTCGCCGGAAGAACTCACCCTGGAAGAGTTGGCGCGCATTCCGCAGGTGGCTTTCAACCGCAGCTATGATCTGCGAATGGCCACCGAGGCTGCGTTCTCCGCAAGGGGCTTGGAGCCGGTGATCGCGGTCGAAGGTGCCGAGATGGACGCCGTCCTGCGGTTCGTGGAACGGGGGCTGGGCGTGGCGGTGGTGCCGGCAATGGTAGTCATCGGACGGCCTGGACTGCGCAGCGCACGACTGGTCAGTCCCTCGCTGACAAGAACGGTCAACCTGGCCCGACGCGACGACGTTGGTCCTTCAGCAGCCGCAGCAGCAATGCAGGAGTTGATCTTCAGTACAGTGGACCGGCTGGCGGCACCCGGCACCGATCTTGCACGGCTGGTCACGCCAACGGCACGTCGCTGATAAAGATCAGATCAAGCCGAGTTCAGCCACGGCAGCCCGCTCCTCGAAAAGCTCGTCGGCTGACACATCCATCTTCCTGCGGCTGAAGTCGTTCACGTCCAGTCCCTGAACGATTTCCCAGTCCCCGCCTGAAGTGGTCACCGGGTAGGAATAGATGAGACCTTCGGGCACCCCATATGATCCGTCGGAGGCAACGGCCATGGAAACCCAATCGCCCTCGGGTGTGCCGAGCAGCCAGTCGCGGGCTGCGTCGATGGTGGCCGACGCTGCCGATGCTGCGGAAG
Organism: Paenarthrobacter sp. YAF11_1; assembly: GCF_052113445.1. NCBI lineage: Bacteria > Bacillati > Actinomycetota > Actinomycetes > Micrococcales > Micrococcaceae > Paenarthrobacter > Paenarthrobacter sp. YAF11_1. The sequence goes on along the minus strand of NZ_JBFRDF010000012.1, from coordinate 31,908 downwards.
ACGCACCCCGGGCATCGATGATCGCCGCACCTCGCCGGGCAACCGTGGGGATGAAGTCGTTCTCGATCCAGCCGTGATCATTCACCACCTCGGCCGCGTTCCTGCCGGCGACCTCTGCGTGAAAGATGTCCGGATACTGCGTTGCAGAATGATTGCCCCAGACAGTCATTTTCCGAATATCCCCCACGCTGACGTGGAGCTTTTTAGCGAGCTGTCCAAGGGCGCGGTTGTGATCCAGCCGGGTCAGGGCGCTGAACCGCTCGGCGGGGATGTCCGGGGCATTGTTCATCGCAATCAAGGCGTTGGTGTTGGCCGGGTTGCCTGTCACGCCGATACGGACGTCGTCGGCCGCGACCCGGTTCAGCGCCTTCCCCTGTGCTGTGAAAATAGCTCCATTGGCACTGAGCAGGTCGCCGCGTTCCATGCCCTTGGTCCGCGGACGGGCGCCAACGAGCAAGGCAAGGTTGACGCCGTCGAAAATATGGTCGGCGTCGTCGCCGATTTCCACGGAGTCGAGCGCTGGAAACGCGCAGTCATCGAGCTCCATGACAACACCCTCCAGCGCCTTCAATGCGGGCGTGATCTCCAGGAGTCGGAGTTGCACTGGTGTATCGGCACCGAAGAGGGCACCGCTGGCGATCCGGAAGAGGAGGCTGTAGCCGATCTGGCCGGCCGCGCCAGTCACAGCGATCTTGATGGGCGTGCTCATGTCACGTTCTCCTTGCTGATCCGAGGTACCCGATGGGCTTTGCAAGCTGTATGCCATGGTGCCACAGGCATGTGGTGTTGCGGAGGGTGGTCATCATAAATTTAGATGCGGTTGTGCTGTTTTATTCACTATGCAGATGCACTTTGTGGACGTGAGAATGAATTAACCGTCACAGAAAAGGGCCGCAGCGTCGATGCGCGCTGTGGCCTTCCGCCACATAGGAGATCACATGTCAAGCCAAGAGGTTGAGGTCCTCGTCGTAGGCGCCGGCCAGGCCGGGGTAGCGATGAGCGAGCACTTGAGCGAGCGGGGGATCCCCCACATCGTCCTGGAACGCTACCGCATTGCTGAGCGGTGGCGTTCAATGAGGTGGGACTCGCTGGTTGCCAACGGACCCGCCTGGCACGACCGCTTCCCGGGACTGGAATTCACCGACATCGACGCCGGCTCGTTCCCGTCCAAGGAGCAGGTTGCCGACTACTTCGTGGCGTACGCCGAGAAGATTGGGGCGCCCATCCGCTGCGGCGTGGAGGTCAAGTCCGTGCGCAGAAACGTCGGCGCGCCGGGCTTCCACGTGCAAACATCCGACGGCGAGTACAACGCACGTTACGTCGTCGCCGCCACAGGGCCGTTCCAGCGTCCGGTGATCCCCGCCGTCGTTCCTGAAACTGACGGCCTGATGCAGATGCACTCAAGCTCGTACCTCAACCCCGGCCAACTGCCGCAAGGTGCAGTCCTGGTGGTGGGGGCCGGTTCCTCGGGCGTGCAGATCGCCGCGGAGATCCAGCGTTCGGGCCGGCAGGTATATCTTTCGGTGGGGCCGCATGACCGCCCCCCGCGGAACTACCGTGGCCGGGACTTCTGCTGGTGGCTCGGTGTACTCGGCAAGTGGGATGCCTCCACGCCCGCCCTGGGTGCCGAACATGTGACCATCGCGGTCAGCGGGGCAGACGGCGGCCACACCGTGGATTTCCGAGCGCTCGCCGGGAACGGCATCAAGCTCGTGGGGCGGACCATGGAGATCCAGGACGGCACCATGCGCTTCGCGGAGGACCTCCGAACCAACATCGCGAACGGCGATGCGCACTATCTGGAGTTGCTCGACGAAGCCGACGCCTACGTTGAACGCAACGGTCTGGACCTGCCGGAGGAACCCGAAGCCCGCTTCCTCAGGCCGGACCCGGAGAGCCTCACCAACCCCATCCGCGAGCTCAACCTAGCCGGAGCGGGAATCACCTCCATCGTGTGGGCAACTGGTTTCGCCGTGGACTACAGCTGGCTGCAAGTGGATGCCTTCGACGCCAAAGGAAAGCCGCTGCAGCAACGCGGCGTATCCACAGAGCCGGGCGTGTATTTCCTGGGGCTGCCGTGGCAGTCACGCCGTGGATCCAGCTTCATCTGGGGTGTCTGGCACGACGCAAAGTACGTAGCAGACCAGATCACCATCCAGCGGAGCTACCTCACCCACAATGAGCAGGACGCGCTGGTGGCGAGCGGAGCAGTCTGACCAGAAAAACCAAGTAAAAGGGGACCACGCCAGGCAGGCGTGGTCCCCTTTTGCTGTGGCTAGAGATCGCAAAGCTCGACGGCGGCACTCGCGTGAGTGCCGCCGTCGAGCCTTACTGCGTTGTTGCCTGCGCAGCTATCCGGTCAGCCGAGTCCCGCCAGTGACTTGGCCGAAAGCGCCGCCTCCATTTTCTGTGGGTCGAGCAGTCCGCGCTCCATCACCAGTTCTGCGATGCCGCGATGGGATGCGAGAGCTTCCTTGGCCAGTTCGGCCGCGGCGGCGTACCCGATCAGGGGTGCCAATCCGGTGACCACGCTGATGGATTCGATCATCCGCTGCTGCAGCATCTGCGTATTGGCGGTGATGCCGTCCACGCAGTGTGTCCGGAGTTGGCGGCAGGCCACAGTGAGCCAAGCGATCGACTCAAGCAAGGCGTCAGCAATGACCGGTTCGAAGGCATTGAGTTGGAGTTGCCCGGCCTCCACGGCCATGGTCACGGTGGCATCCGCGCCGATCACCCGGAAGGCAACCTGGTTGACCATCTCCGGGATGACCGGGTTGACCTTCCCGGGCATGATGGAGGACCCTGCCTGCACTGCGGGCAGGAGGATCTCGCCAAATCCTGTTTGCGGGCCGGAGGAGAGCAAGCGGAGATCGTTGCAGATCTTGGAGAGCTTCACCGCAGCCCTTTTCAAGACGCCGGACACGAGCATAAAGACGCCCGTGTCGCTGGTGGCCTCCACAAGGTTGGTGGCTGAGGTGAGCTGCAGGCCGGTGATGGAACTGAGCTCATTGATCACAGCTTCCCGATACCCGGGGGAAGCGGTGATGCCGGTGCCGATTGCAGTGGCTCCAAGGTTGGATTCACGCAGGTGGGGAAGGAGTTCAAGGAGCCGTTGGCCATCCTCACGGAGGGTGTCGGCGAAGGCGCCAAACTCTTGTCCCATGGACATGGGTACGGCGTCCTGCAGTTGGGTGCGGCCCACTTTGATGATGCCGGCGAACTCCGTGGCCTTGGCATCAAACGCTTGGATGAGCCTGGCATGTTCCTCGCAGAACTCCGATATTTCCCGCTGCAGGGCAATCTTGATGGCGGTTGGGTAGACGTCATTGGTGGACTGGCTGCGGTTCACATCATCAATGGGATGCAGTGCGGAGTAGTCGCCTTTGCGGTGGCCCATCAGTTCCAGCGCGCGGTTGGCAATGACCTCGTTGGCGTTCATGTTGGTGCTGGTCCCGGCTCCGCCTTGGATGGTGTCCACCACGAACTGGTCATCCCAACCGCCGTCCATGACTTCCAGGGAAGCCTTTTGGATGGCTGCGGATTTGTCCGGATCCAGAAGACCCAGGCTTTCATTCGCGCGTGCCGCGGAGTACTTCACGGCACCCAAGCTCCAGATGAGGGAACGCAGGGTGCCGATGGTTCGTCCGCTGACGGGGAAGTTGTCCACGGCCCGGAGCGTGCTGATGCCCCAGTAGGAAGCCCCGGGGACGTCCGCGTCCCCGAGGCTGTCGTGCTCTCGTCGTACTCCCGGGCAGGGAGGGGTTACTTGTTCGGTCATTGTCCTGTTCCTGGAAATGCTCACGACGCCGGACTCCCTGGCTACGTTGCCAGGTAGTCCAGTGCCGTGAGTGCCAAGGCGGCTGCGCCGTCGTGAATGGCAAGGTTTGCTGCGTCGCCGACGCAGTGCGCGGCGAACTCGGGTTGGTGGTTGGCTGCCGGGAAGCAGCCCAGTCCTATGTAGGGGTGGATGGCAGGAACCACTTGGGACACATTGCCCATGTCGGTGGACGCCCGGTTCATGGTGGCTTGTTCCGGGGGTGCATTGAAGTCGCGTCCCAGAGCCTGCGCGTGCTGCACGTAGAGCTCAAGTGCACGCAGGTCCGTGCGGAACTCTGAATATGGTTCCGACTCCGGAGTCACCGACAACTCGCAGCCCGATGCCAATGCCCCTGCTTCGAAGCACCGCTGTACCCGCTCCTCGAGCTCACCCAACCGCGCGAGTGACTCGGCGCGGACGTACCACCGGCCCTCGGTCTTTTCCGGGATGGCGTTGGGTGCTTCACCACCCCGCGTCTGGATTCCGTGGACCCGGGTGCCGGGAGGCAACTGTTGGCGCAGGAGGCCCAACGCCACCTGCGCAACAATGAAGGCGTCGTTGGCGTTCACGCCCTGATCGGGATACGCGGCCGCGTGAGCCGATTTGCCCCGGTATTCCACGTGGTTGTGGGCCACTGCGTAGGGACGGGCTTCTGCGGAATCGACCGGGCTGGGATGTGCCATCATGGCAAGGTCCAGGCCCTGGAAGGCTCCCTTCTTGAGGAGCTCGATCTTTCCGCCGCCGCCTTCTTCGGCTGGGGTTCCGTAGAGTTCCACGGTCAGGTCGTGCTCGGCAGCAAACTGCGCCAAAACCACGGCGGCACCGCACGAGATGGCCGTGATGATGTTGTGGCCGCACGCATGGCCAAGGCCCGCAAGAGCATCGTACTCGGCCATGAGCCCCACACGGTGTGAGCCCGTTCCGAAGACGGCGCGGATGGCGGTGGGAAAGCCCAAATACTCTCTCTCCACCTCGAAGCCGTGAGTGGACAGGTACTCTGCGGTCCAGCCGGCGGCCCGATGCTCCTGCCAGCCAAGTTCGGGGTTGGCGTGCAGGGTTTCGGAGAGATGGACCAAATGGGGTTGCTGTGTAGTGACGGAATCCAGCACCCGCTGGCGCTGGACTTCCTGAGTGGTGGGTGCTGTCTCAGCGCTCATCGCCGGCCACCCCGTAACTGACGGAAGCGGCGGGGTCCAGGCCGCGGACAACGTAGTCTTGGCGCTGCGGAAGCCAAACGTTCAGGAGCTCCTCGAGTTCCGCGATCGGGTGATCGTGCCAGTCCACCCGGAGGTCAGTGTCGCGCCAGCCGTGGCCGGACACCACCGAGATGCCGGCCGAACGCACGGGGCCTGCCTCGCCGCCGGCCGCCTCGGCCGCTCGAAGGGCAGCCATCAGCCGTACTTCCAGCTCTCCCGCACTGGCTTCAAAGGCGTCGCAGAGGGCTTGGGCAACACCCGGATGAGCGAGCATGTTGCCCGCGGCCACACTGTTGGCGCCCCGGCCTTCGCCCAACACGCCCAGCGTATGTGCGCCACTGAAGACGGCGGATCCACCGCATGCGTCCAGGACCACCAGTTGCCGGTAGTCCACCGCAGGTGATTCCTGCACGACGGCGTCAATCGCCTCCTGCGCGGAACAGCCCGCCTGGAGGCGGTCGAGCAACGCTGTTCCCAGCCGGGGATCGGTAATGTTCTGGGAGCTGACAGCGCCGACTCCATCACGCAGGTGCGCGCACCGCGCCGCAACGGCGGGGGAGGACGAGCAGACCGCCAAGCCAAACCTGCCGTGGCTGTCCGTGGCGGCAATGCTGAACGTCACTGCTGCCCCTCCGAGCTACCCGAGGAGAGCACTGCTGTGGCATCAATTTCCACGAGCCACTCCGGGCGGGCAAGTGCTTGGACCACAATGCCGGTCGAAACCGGGAACACGCCTTTGAGCCAGCGGCCCATGGTGCGGTAGACGGTTTCGCGGTAGCGCGGATCCACCAGGTAGACCGTGACCTTGACGATGTCTTCAAGGCTGCTGCCCGCCTCCTTGAGCAACATGTCGATGTTGGCCATGGCCTTCTCCGTCTGGGCTTCGACGTCGCCAATGCCCACAGACTCCCGCGTCTCAAGGTCCTGCCCGATCTGGCCGCGGAGGTAAACCACGCCATTGGCAACAACGGCCTGGCAAAGATCGTTGTCCAGGTTCTGCTCCGGATAGGTCTCTTTGGTGTTGAACGTACGGATACGTTGGTGTTTCATTTCGCGGCTTGCCTTTCGTTCCTTTAAGTCGGGTGCTCGTATCTTTCAGCTTCCTGTGGGGTTCTAAATCTGTCCAACAGTTCTTTTAGAACGATTGCATCGGCTTTTCTGATGCAGGGTGTATTCTCGTGGCATGGATGTGACCCTCACGCAGTTGCGCTACTTTGTGGAAGCGGCAGCCCAGCTGTCCATGACCGGCGCGTCCGTTCGCCTCAACGTGGCCCAATCAGCAGTCTCAGCAGCCATCGCCCAACTTGAGCGGCACGTTGGAACGCAGTTCTTCATCAGGCAGCGCTCCAAAGGCTTGGTGCTCACACCGGCAGGCGAGCTGTTCGTCAGGGATGCCCAAGCCATCCTCGCGCAGGTTGAGGAAAGCATTGACCACGCGCGGGGAGAACACCAAAGCGTCTCCGGACGGATCCGCATTGCCTGCTTCAGCACGCTTGCGCCCTTCCTGCTTCCCGGTATCCTGACCAAACTGCGGGAAGACCACCCCGCCCTTGAAGCGGAAGTCATCGAAACCGATACATCGGGCTGCATCGCCGCTTTGCTCAGTGGGCAGGCAGATTTGGCGCTGTGCTACGACCTCGACCTGCCCGAAGTGATAGCCAGTTCGGTGGTGGACACCGTCAGGCCCTACGTGGCACTTCCGCCAAACCGCAAGCTGGCCGGATCAAAAACTGTTCAGCTGTCGGCCCTGAGCGGTGAACCCTTTGTGCTGTTGGACTTGCCGCACACCCGTGATCTCATGCTCTCCATCGCCAGGCTGGGTGGCCAGGAGCCGGACATCAGGTTCCGTTCGGCCAGCTACGAAACCGTGCGGACTTTTGTAGCCCGGGGCCTCGGTTATTCCATCCTTCACCAGCGGCCACAGCACCAGTTGACGTACGACGGCGGCCAGCTGGCCGCCGTCGAAATCCGCGACGACGTGCCGGAATTGAAGACAGTCCTGGCGCACCTGAAGTCCCACCGCCCCACGGCGAGGGTGCGGGCGGTAGCGCAGGCGGTCAGGCACCAAATTGTGGCCGCCCGCTCGGCCAGAAGCTAGGCCGGCTGTTTCCGAACAGCCAACCGCGCAAGTGCACGCTCCACCAGATGTCGCTGCCGGGAACCAGTGACGGCATCGGGATCCAGCATTGACGTGACGTGCAAGCCCATCATGACGTTCAGCAGCTCATCGGCAACCGCGTCGGGGTCCACCAAAGGTTCGCATTCGTCGTCGTGCTCTGCTTGGGCAAGGAAACCCATCACCAGGCCACGCCAGTGCAGCAGGGCCTCCCGGCCGACGGAGCGCAGCGCGTCTTCTGTCTGTGCGCGCTGCCAGAAAGAGACTGCCACGCGGGCTTCCACCACAGTGAGGGGGTCCGCCGGGATGATTTCCAGGCACAACCTTCGAAGGGCTGCAAGGCCGCGCCGGCCGGCCGTGCCAGCGGCGATGCGTTCGTTGGTGCGGTCGCAGATCAGCTCATAGGAGGCCAGCAGGAGGGCGTCCTTGTTAGGGAAGTAGTGGGCCAGCACGCCCGGGGCTGCGTAGCCGCACTCCCGGGCGATGTCCCGCATGCTGGCGTTCTCGATGCCCTGCTCCGCGATCAGACGCCACGTGGTCTCGATGATGGAACGGCGACGTTCCTCGTGATCAACCAAACGGGGCATGCTGCTCCTTTGTTTCGGACGTTCGAATGGTGGTTCGTTTGCGCGGGTGGCCAAGGCGGGACCGTGAGCACCCTACCACTGCGGGAACGCCGGGGGCGCGCCCCCACAGTGGTAGTCGCGGGTGGAACCGTCAGTGTCCGCAGGAGCCGGCGTTCTGCTCTGCCGGAGCGCAGTGCCCGGCCGCGGACGATGGCACGTTGAGGGTGGGGTTCTGATCGAAGAAACCGTGCGGTTTCAGCGTGAAACCGGTGGTGTCAACGGGCATGATGGGCCAGTCCTCGGGGCGGGGGAAGTGGGTCAAACCAAACGAGTGCCACACCACGAGGTCCTGGCCATCGATGTCCCGATCCTGAGCTACGTAAGAGGGAAGCCCTGCACCTCCGGGGTGCTGGTTGACGAAGTCGCCGGCGGCGTAGAGTTCGTCCTCGGCGTGCTGTGTGACCCACAGGTGATGTTTGGCAAAGGCGGCCCGCGAGGCGATGGATGAGTCATCGGCCATGGCCAACGTGGGGTTGCCCTCCGGATACAGGGTGTAGCCCACGGGGTGGCCAAGGTGGTTCAACGAGTCCGGGTTGCTGATGTGCCACACCCTTCCCTTGGCGCCATCGGCGTCGCGGATTGCCTCCGATTCACGGGCCAACACTGTGCGCTTCTGGGTGAAAGCGTTGCCGTGGGGGTTTCCGGGTCCCTTGGGAAGCCGGATCAGGTCCAGTTCTTCAACCCGGTTCGTGTCGCCGTCGATCATCATGTCCAGCCGGGCGCTGAAGAGATGCTGGTGGTAAGGGGCGCCAAGGCCCGGAGCGATCTCCGATGCGTAGGCGTAGTCCTTATCCGGGAGCGCTGCCGTGAAAACAATGCCCGTGGCCTTCGCTTCGAATTCAATGGTGCCGTCCAGGTAGAGGTACCAGTAGAAGCCGTAGTCGTAATTGCCAACCGTGGTGAAGAAGGAAACCACCAGGCGGCGGTTGCGCCGAACCTCGTTGGAGCCGGCCCATTCGTCCGTGTGCTTCCAGAGGATCCCGGCGTCTTCCTCGTGGATGCAGATGCCGTTCCCGATCACCCGCGGATTGCCGAAATCATCGGCCACCACAGGGGACATGTAGGTGATGTCGCCCAGGCAGTCGCAACCGAGCTTGAGCGAGTTGGCGTCCCGGCCCACCAGGTACTCGCCGGAATCGAAGTAATTCTGCCAGCTTCGGTAGGGGGACGGGTCTCCGTAAGGAACCACCATTTCGGAGATGGATGCGCGGTGAACCACCGGTCGACGCCGTCCCAGGTGCGAGTGGTGAAGCTGGTGGAGCACCAATCCTTCGCGGGCGTCGAAACCTACGCGCAGGTCCCAGCCTGCCCATGACAGGTGATTGCCCTCCAGGGTGAAGCTGGGACCTTCGGGCTGGGTGATCTCTATCGGCTTCAAATCCGTGCGGAGCTCGCCGTGAATGGCGGGGTCCGTGTAGTTGCCGTTGACTTCCGGTACTGGAACCGGGCCGTCGTCGATGAGGTGGTTCACCCGTCGGTTCTCCACATCAACAAACGCCACCAACCCGTCAATCGGGTGGGCCCACGGGTGGTCTGCGGGGTGGTCCTGGCGGAATCCGAGGCCTCGAAGCAGCCGCTTGCCTTCCTCGTTCCCGTACTCGAAGACACCTGCGGAGAGGGGAGCGACGCGGACCTGGGCCGGGGTCAGGCCGCGGCTGGACAATGCTGCGATCCACTGCGGATCCCCGGCCAGGATGTCCTCGATGATCCCGAATTCCTCGAGGAGGACCGGCAATTGGCCATCGATCTGCGGGTTGAGTTCCCGCCGTTCCAGGACCAGGCCGGTGGTCAGGGACAGCCTGATGTCCAGCGAAAGCGACTGCGCGGCGTCCCAGAGCATGGCCCTGACCAGGCGTGGGGCATCAACGGCGTCTCCCTGCAAGGCGGCCTTGGGCGGTTCGATCAGGCCCAGGTAGGCGAAGCGGGTGGTCTCGGCGACGAGGCCGGCTTCTGCCAGAATCCGGCGGGCATGCTGGATCTCCTGTGCCGAGAGCTGGTCAAGCGGATGCTGTCCCTGGGGAGCCTGCGTCGTTGCGGCCAAGGGGGTGGTCTGAAGGGTCATGGCACTTCCTGAAGTCGAATTTTGATGGTACAACTGTTCAACCAACGCTTTGATGTTACCCACCTCACAGGCCGGCGTAAAGTCCTCGACCCAAATGGCGCCGGCGGCCAGGAGAACAATGAACCAGCAATTCCGCCTACCCTGGCGGCACGGCACCAGCGCGCCCGTTTCCGCAGGCGTTGTAGGTGTCGCAGCTGTGGGCAGCGCTGCAGCCCACGTGGTGGCAGCGGCAAGCGGTCCGGCAGGCGTGATGGCTTGGTGGATGGCGGCGATGGGCGCTGCGTGCTTGACGTGCGCCGCTCCCATGGCAGGTCCTCTCGCCCGGAGGAAGCGGCTCTGTGCCAGGCAGTCTGCCCCCCGCGCCGCCGGCCACCTCCTTGCCATGAGCGCAGTCATGATCCTTATCCATCTGGTCCTCCTTTTGGGGCCTGGCACCGTGTTTGGGCCTGGCAGCGGCCACCACGGCTACGCCCACGGTGCATCCACGCCGGACCACCAACCGGCCATGCTCGCCCTGATCGGCGTTGAACTGCTGTGCCTGATGGCCGCGTCGGCGGCCCTACGTATGACCCGCACCCAACACCACCGCTGAATCACCACCACTAAACCCCCACTACTGAACCCATCCAGGAGTCACCATGAACACCACCTCCACCACGTTGTCCTTCGACTGGCACAGCCGTGCCGACACCCTGGCGATTGATGGCAGGTCTTTCGTCGACGGTCGCCGGGCGGCATCAAGCACGAAACTTACCCGCCCTACCATCAGCCCGATTGACGGCCGCGTCCTCGCAGAGTTGGCCGCTTGCGGGTCCCGCGACGTTGATCGCGCAGTAGCTGCCGCCAGACGCGCCTTTCCTGAGTGGTCCCGGTTGGGCGCCGAAAAACGCAAGGGACTATTGCTGGCGTTGGCTGCCTTGATGGAGCAGCATGCCCATGAGTTGGCGCTGTTGGAGACGCTGGACAGCGGAAAACCAATACTTCAGACCACCACCGTGGACGTACCCGGTGCCATCTCGACACTCCGCTGGTATGCGGAGGCCGCTGACAAGCAGAGCGGGGAACTGCCGGCAGTTCCGCCCGGGGCAACAGCCTTGGTGACGCGGGAGCCCTTGGGCGTGGTGGCGGCCATCGTGCCGTGGAACTTCCCGCTGGAAATCGCGGTGTGGAAACTGGCTCCGGCGCTCGCCTCCGGGAACACCGTCGTGCTGAAACCTGCGGAGCAGACCTCCCTGAGCGTGTTGCGCCTCGCCGAGTTGGCCTCGGAAGCGGGGCTCCCGGATGGCGTGCTGAACATCATTACTGGCACAGGCCGGGAAGTAGGGGCGGCTTTGGCGCACCACATGGACGTCGATGCGCTGGCCTTCACGGGCTCCACCGCCGTCTCCCGCACCCTGTTGGAAGCCTCGGGTCGCAGCAACCTCAAACGGCTAAGCCTCGAAGCGGGCGGCAAGAGTTCAAACATCGTCTTTGCCGATACGGCGGACCTGCCTGAGGCGGCCGCCAAAGCTGCCTTCGGCGCCTTCTACAACCAAGGCCAGGTCTGCTCCGCGAACGCACGCATCCTGGTGCAGCGGGATATTTATGACGAGTTCGCTGCCTTGCTGGCAGAGGCGGCTGCAGGCTATCGACCCGCGGATCCGCTGGCCGGCTTGGAGGGCAATGGCGCCCTGATCAGCAGCGCCCACACGAACGACGTCGAAGGCTGGATTCGGCGCGGCCGCGCCGAAGGCGAGGTACTTTTCGGCGGTGAGCGGCGCGAAATCCAAGGTTCGGATGCCTACTTGGAGCCCACGTTGCTGGGTGGCCTGGGGTCGGACCACGACGTCCATCGCGAGGAAATTTTTGGACCGGTGGCCGTCCTGCACGCCTTCGACTCGGAGGAGGAAGCGGTGTATTTGGCCAATGACACGGACTACGGATTGGCAGCGTCCGTGTGGACCTCAAATCTGTCCCGTGGCCACCGGGTGGCTGGAGAGCTCCTCGCAGGAACAGTCTCCGTCAACACTGTGGATGCGCTGGGAAACACCACCCCGTTCGGGGGCTTCAAGCAGTCCGGATTCGGCCGTGATCTCTCCCTGCACGCCTTCGACAACTACACCGCGCCAAAGACTACCTGGATCCAGTTCGGCTGATTCATGGCATCTGGAAATCCGCTGATGTGCATCGCTATTCAATGGTTTACGTGATGCAGTTCACAGGCCTACGCTGGGTGTCACAGCAGACCAGGTTGGCGCCGAAGGGCTTGGGGGAGGCCCGCCAGAATCTGCCAGAATCCTTCCACTGTGTTAAGGACAACCTCACATGAAATCGATGCTTCGCTCCCGTCTTTTCGAAATCGAACAAGAATCCATCGCCCCCATTCCGGCCGAGGCGAGGCACGGTAAGTCCCGGGAACTCTTTACCATCTGGTTCGGAATGAACATGACGCCCCTAACGGTGGTCACCGGTGCAACTGCCACCACGCTGTTGGGCCTTCCCATGATCAGCTCCATCATCGCGATCTTCTTCGGCCATGCAATCGGCGGAATCGCCATGGCGCTGCATGCGGCCCAAGGGCCGCAGCTGGGCGTCCCCCAGATGTTGCAAGCGCGTGGTCAATTCGGTTCGCGCGGAGCCAGTTTGATCGTGGCGGTGGCGATCCTGATGTTCGTGGGGTACTTCTCCTCGAACCTGATCGTTTCCTCGGACTCGATCGCAGCGCTTTTGCCGGAGGCCAATGGAACTGCCATGATCATCGGCTGCGCTGTCCTCAGCTTCGTCATCGCTGCGTTCGGGTACAACCTGGTCCGGAAGGTGACGGCCCTGGGTGCATACGTGGTTGGCGCACTTGTGCTGGTTTCCTTTGCCGGCCTTCTTGCCAGCGGCGACTTTTGGGCCCAAATGAACCACGGTGAATTCACCTGGACGGGTTTCCTCGCGATGCTGGCAATCGGCATCGTGTGGCAACTGACATACGCTCCCTATGTGTCGGACTACTCCCGGTACATGCCTGCCGAGTCAGGTACCAAGGGAGCATTCTGGGGAACGTACCTGGGTTGCGTCACGTCGAGCGCGGTGCTGATGGTCCTCGGTGCCGGAGTTGGAATCGCCGTAGCCGGTGTGGATTCGATGACAGGGCTCCACGGCTTGCTCGGCCCGGCACTCGGTGCCGCGGTCATGGTGGGATTTGCTTTGGTGGCCGCCGCGGGAAACTCGGTGAATGCCTACTGCAGTGCACTATGTGCCCTGACGCTTGTGGAGACCTTCGTCAGCGGATGGCGTCCTGGAATCAAAGCCCGGCTGGTGACGTCCCTGGTGTTGCACGTGCTCGGTGTCGCCCTGGCCTTAACCGCCGCAACCAGCTTCGCATCCTCCTACTTCAGTTTCCTCAGCGTGCTCCTTTACGTGCTCATCCCGTGGTCTGCCGTCAACTTGGTGGATTACTACGTCATCCGACACGGCTCCTACGCAGTAGATGAGTTCTACGCTGCCGACGGCGGCCGCTACGGGCGCTGGAATGCAGGCTCTCTTGCTGTCTTCGCCATTGGCGTTCTTGCCCAGATCCCATTCATGGCCACTTCCTTCTATACAGGTGTGGTGGCGGAGGCTATGGGAGGAATTGATATCGCCTGGCTCGTGGGTCTTGGGGTCAGTTCGTTGGTTTACATCTTAATCGCCCGCACGGCCCCGGCGCTGATACGTCTCGATTCAGAGACTGAGATCAGCTCCATCGAAACCCAAATCCATGGAAAGTAATGACATGACCCACGCAGACTGGATCTTCAGCGGCGGCCCCGTACATACTCTGGATCCCCTCCAACCCCACACCGCGGCGGTTGCGGTGGCCCACGGGAGAATCGTGGCCCTCGGCGCCGACGCCGCGGCCTGGCGCGGTCCGGCCACGGAGCTCGTTGACCTCACTGGAAAGGCACTTCTTCCCGGCTTTCAGGATGCCCACGTCCACCCACTCGCAGGAGGGCTGCAAATGCTCGGCTGTGATCTCTCGGGGGTCCATTCCCTAGCGGAGTATCGCGTGCTGATTGCGAACCATGCCCGGGCCAACCCGGCTGCTGAATGGATCCAGGGTGCAGGCTGGTATGGAGACGTTTTCGACGGCGGCTTCCCGCATCGTGCGCTGTTGGACGAGCTGGTTCCGGACCGGCCCGTATTCCTGATCAGTCACGACGGCCACGGCGCCTGGGTGAACTCACGTGCACTGGAACGTGCCGGAATCACTGACACGACTCCCGATCCGGACGGAGGAGTCATTGCCCGGGATGGAGCCGGAGCCGCCACTGGCATGCTTATTGAACATGCGGCAGACCTCGTCTCCGCGCTGATTCCGGACCCGGACCAAAAGCATATCCGTCGTGCCCTTCTTGCAGCCCAGGCCTATCTGCACTCATTGGGTGTGACCGCATGGCAAGACGCCGCCGTCGGACACGCACTGGGAATGCCCGACTCCTTTGATCATTACCTGGCCTTGGAATCGGAGGGGCGCTTGACCGCCACCGTGACCGGGGCGCTCTGGTGGAAGCGGGACTGCGGTCTCGAACAGCTTGAACTCTTCAAAGACCGCCGTGCCACAGCGCGGGGACGCTTCCGGGCTACAGCCGTAAAGATCATGGTGGACGGCGTCTGCGAAAACCTCACCGCTGCCTTGACCCGGCCATACGACGGCCACCCCCATGAAATGGGCATGAGCCTGATCGAACCGGACGAGCTTGCACGAATCACGCGGGCCGTGGACGCGGAGGGCTTCGACCTGCACCTGCACGCTGTTGGTGACCAGGCCGTGCGGGACTGTCTGAACGCCCTGGACTTGCCGCGCCGCGCAGGGTGGGACCCGCGCCACCAGATCGCACACTTGGACTTGGTGGATCCGGCCGACGTCGACCGCTTCGCAGCCACAAGGGCGATCGCCAATATACAACCTCTGTGGGCCAGGCAGGATCCGGTGCTTGTTGAAACCAAGTTGCCATATCTCGACGAAGCCCACCAACAGGTGCACTTTGCCTTCGAGACCTTGCGCCGCGCCGGCGTCGACCTTGCCATCGGCAGTGACTGGCCGGTCTCCAGCCCCGATCCTTTATGGGGCATTCATACAGCAGTGAACCGCACGGCTCCGTCGGCGGACCCACATGCGAGCGACCCCCGATCGCAAACGGATCCGCTGTTACCCGCCGAAGCGATTGCCCTCGAGGCGGCTCTCGCCGCCTACACCACGGGTGCTGCGCGCGCTAACCGGCTCGACGCCGAGCGTGGCGCCATCCGGGTGGGCATGGCCGCTGACCTGGTGGTGCTCGACGCCGATCCGCTCGCCGTCGAGGCCGCCGTGCTGGGCGAAATCGGCGTCGAATTCACTTTCGCTGGAGGCCGCCCCGTACACAGCCGCGTCCATAATGGCGCCCTTCCCACCCATCCTGCTCAGTAGCAAACTTAAGCAGTAGCAAAGGATCGATCATGGATCAGCCAGTAGCCTCAACGCGGCTCGCGCAAGAGCAAAGCAAGCATCTGCAAAAATCCCTGGGCCGCTTCGACATTTTGTTGTTGGTAGTCGCCGCTGTTATCTCAGTGGAGGTGCTCGGCCAGGTCTCAGGCTTCGGCGGGGAGACCTTCACCTGGACGCTCATCCTCGCCGTCACGTTCATGGTTCCCTACGGGCTCATCTTTGCCGAGACGGGCGGCGCCTTCACGGAAGAGGGCGGCGTCTACGTGTGGACAAAGATGGCGTTTGGCCGGGTGGTTGCGGCCATCACGTCCCTCTTCACCTGGG
Source organism: Paenarthrobacter sp. YAF11_1 (assembly GCF_052113445.1). Taxonomy (NCBI): domain Bacteria; kingdom Bacillati; phylum Actinomycetota; class Actinomycetes; order Micrococcales; family Micrococcaceae; genus Paenarthrobacter; species Paenarthrobacter sp. YAF11_1. The sequence goes on along the minus strand of NZ_JBFRDF010000012.1, from coordinate 16,333 downwards.
TGACGCAGCCTGTGTGGGTCGGCGGCGCCATGGCCTTCGTGGCAGTGGAAACGTGGTCCGAGTACGTGGGCCATGTCGACGCCGGCAGCCCGGTGGATTACTTCTTCAAGCTGCTCTTCATCTGGATCACGGTTACTTCAGCGATCATCAGCTTGAAGCACGGCAAATGGCTGCCCTCACTGGGCGCCATCCTCAAAGTTGCGTTCCTGACCTTCTTCATCATTGTCACCATGATTTACGGGCTGCAGCATGGGTTCAACGGCTTGGACCTGGGCTTCTTCTCGCCGACGCTTGCCGGCTTCCTGGGCGTCACTCCACTGTTGTTGTTCTCATTCCTTGGTTTTGAGTCCGGAAACAGTGCTGCGGGGGAGATGAAGAACCCGGCCAAGGACGTTCCCATCTCCGTAGCCCGGTCCTCCATGATTGCGGCGGCGAGCTACCTGCTTCCCATCCTTGCCATCTTGCTGGTGGTTCCTCTGGACCAGATCACAGGAATTGGCGGGCTGTTCGGCGCAATCGCCACCGTCTACACAGTGTTTGGTCCTGCTGCTGAGATCATGCTGTCTATTTCCGCGGTGGTTTTCTGCTTCATCCTGGTTTCCCAAGGTGCCGCTTGGATGATCATCAGTGACCGTATGCAGGCCATGGCTGCGGCGGATGGCTCCTTCTTCGGCGGGTTCTTTGGCCGGTTCCATCCCAAACTGGGAACGCCCATCCGCGTCAATACCCTCTCAGGCGTGGTGGCGACGCTGTTCATGCTCGCAGCGATGCAGCTCAGCGGCACCAGCAGCGCACTGTTCGGCGTGGTGCTCTCCATCGCGATCTCGACGTTCCTGCTGAGCTACCTGATGGCAATCCCGGCAGCAGTGAAGCTCCGGAGCAAGTATCCCCAGGTTGACCGGCCCTTCAAGGTGCCGGTCTCCGATACGGGTTTTCGGATCCTCGGCTATATCTGCTTCGCGTGGATCCTGATCGGGTCTTGGGTGGCCATCTTCCCAGGAACACTGGATGTGCTTTTCGGCTTGCCGTACGACTTCGAGGCAACGTGGGGTGTCTCCCAGTTCACCTTCGAAGCCTTCGCCCTAGGCACCCTTGGATGCATCCTGGCGCTGGGGCTGGTGGGTTATGCCCGCGGCAAGAAGGTGCGTGACGCGGTAACGCCTGTGACCGAGACCGCCGAGCTGGTCAACGACTGACTGCGAAGCCGCCGGAAAAACGCGAAATCGCCGGAAGGGACCAGCGAACTGGAGCCCTCCCGGCGATTTCGGTGCACGCCCCCAGCGGTCGCCCCGAAGAACCCGGTCTAGCGGGTTTCGAGATCCTCAAGCGTCTTGCCCTTCGTGTCAGAGGACATCAGGGTGGCTACGGCTGAGACGAGGCAGATGCCCAGCGTGGTCAGGCCGATGACCAGGGGGATGTTCGCCGATCCCGGGGGAGCGATCGCAGTGAACAGGCTGGGGAAGAAGGACGCGATCATGAGCCCGATGTTCTGGGAGACCGCGAAACCGGTGACCCGCATCCGCATGGGGAACTGCTCCTGGAAGAACGTAGCGAATGTGGCGTTCCACATCTGGAAGAGGATGCCCTGCACGATCACCACGCAGAGGAACACCAGGGGCAGGCTGCGCTGTTCGATGGCCCACAGGTAACCCACGGTCAGCAATCCGCCGGCAATACCACCGGCCACCATCAGTGCTCGCCGGCCGATCTTGTCGGACAAGGCGCCGAACAGAGGGATCGCCAGTACGGCGGCCACGTTGGCTGCCAGGGTTACCCAGAGGAACTCGCTGCTGGAAAAGCCGATGCCGTAGCCCTTTTGGGTCGCGAAGGAGACGCCGAAGATGAGGGTGGCCATGCCGATCACGTTGGTGAAGGTCATGATGACGCAACGGACCAGAACCCAGGGGTGGGTCCGCAGGAGGTCCACCAGCGGGAAGCGTCGTTTGGTGTTGGTGTCTTCGGACTGGGCCAAGTACGCGGGAGGCTCTTCCACGCGGCGGCGGATGACATAGCCTGCGATGATCACCACGGCGCTGAGCAGGAACGGCAGGCGCCAGCCCCAGGAATGGAACTGCTCGTCGGGGAGGAAGGCGGCGAGCGGAATCAGTACTGCGGTAGCAAGGATTGAACCCACCTGCGTGCCCTGCAAGCTGAAGCTCGCGAAGAAGCCGCGCTTCGCATCCGGAGAGTGCTCCACGATCATCGCGCTGGCGCCACCGAGTTCACCCGCAACGGCGAATCCTTGAATCAGGCGGAGGATCACCAGGAGGACGGGAGCAAGCAAGCCAACCTGTCCGTACGTCGGCAGGAGCCCGACGGCAAAGGTAGCGAAGCCCATGAGCAGCATCGCGAAAACGAGCACCTTCTTGCGTCCGTGCCGGTCACCGTAGGCTCCCAGGATCACGGCACCGAGTGGGCGGGAAACGTAGCCCACGGCGTAGGTAGCAAGTGAGGCGATGATGCCGACGGTGGCATTCTCGGTGGGGAAGAAGATGGTGGGAAACAGCAGCGTGGCCGCCAGTGAATACAGGGCGAAGTCGTAATACTCCAGCGCGCTTCCGATCCAACCGCTCATCGCGGCCTTCTTCGGATCCTTCTGGCCGGTGGTTGGTTCGGGGCCGGTGGTGGGCTCGGGGGAGGGGACGGGATCCCTCCGGTGCGTGACTGTCACGTCGCTGTACTCCTCTGGCGTCGTTGGCAAGGAACAAGAACTCTTCCCATCCAGGACTGAACAAAGTGGTCATTCAGCGTGAGGAAGGTTACATCTTGAATCGATTCATAAATCATAGGGCGTGACATGCGCTACGTCAACGCACGACGGCGGCAGGCCACCTTAGGCTCCAGTGGAACCAAGGCGACCTGCCGCCGTCGTAAGTTCTCTCGCTTCAGCCGACGCCGGACTACTTCGCCAGGAACCGCAGCAGGATCTCGTTGATTTCAGCGCCGTGCGTCCAGAGCATGCCGTGTGGGGCATCCTCGATTTCGACGTACTCGGCGGAGGGGAGCCGCTTGGTGAATTCACGTCCGGTGGCGTCGATTGGAAGGATGCGGTCGTCAGTGCCGTGGACGATCAATGACGGGACGGTGACCTTCTCGATGTCGGAGCGGAAGTCCGTGAGCCATGAATCCACAACGGCGAAGGAAGCGTACCAGGATGAGCCTGCGGCGACGTTCCACGAGTTCCGCAAGGCTTCCTCGCTGAGGCGGTTGCCCAGGAAGTTGTCGGTGTTGAAGAAGTCGTTGTAGAAGTTGGTGAACCAGGCGTAGCGGTCCTCGATGGCGGCGTCGCGGATGCCGTCGAACACCGAAGACGGGACGCCGGTGGGGTTGTCGTCCGTTTGGAGAAGGAAAGGTTCGAGGGACGCCAGGAAGGCGGCCTTGGCAACGCGGCCTTCGCCGTAGGTGCCGAGGTAGCGCCCTACTTCGCCGGTGCCCATCGAGAAGCCCACCAGTACTGCGTCGTTCAGGTCCAGGGTTTCGAGGACCGTATTGAGATCGGCGGCGAAGGTGTCGTAATCGTAGCCGGTGGTCGGCTTGCTGGACTTTCCGAATCCGCGGCGGTCGTAGGTGATGACGCGGTAGCCGGCGTTGAGGAGGGCTGCGGTTTGCTTCTCCCACGAGCCGCCGTCCAGCGGGTAGCCGTGAATCAGGACTACGGGCTGACCTGCTCCGTGGTCTTCGTAGTAGAGCTCAATGTCCGTGGTGTTTTCGGTGCCGACCTTGATGAAACCCATGATGTTGTCCCTTTTCTGCGAGTGGAGAACGATCGTTCTCTTCCTGTGTTTTCCATCGTAGAGAACGTTCGTTCTCTTTGCAAGTAGAATGGGTGCATGAATATTTCCGAGGTCCGCGAACGCATCGTTGCCACCGCCGATGAGCTCTACAACGCCAAGGGAATCCAGGCCGTTGGGATGGACGAGTTGCGTTCCGCTGCCGGGGTTTCGCTGAAGAAGCTCTATGGGGAATTCCCGTCAAAGAGCAGTATCGTGATGGCCGTGCTGGAGCGTCGGCATCAGTCGTGGACCGAGGGTCTGGACGCCACAGTCCAACAAGCCGGGACGCCGCGCGAACGCCTCCTCGCCATCTTCGACTACCTTGCCGGCTGGTTCTGCCAGGACTCATTCCGCGGGTGCGGGTTCATCAACAGCTTCGCTGAACTGGGTGCCGTAAGCCCCGAGGTTGCCGAGTATGCGCGGAAGCACAAGGAGTCGTTCCAGGAATATGTGGCGCACCTGACGGTGGAGGCCGGCGCCCCCGCCTACTTGGCGCCGCAACTGGCCATCCTCGCCGAGGGCGCCCAGACCACCGCGGCCATCGCCGGTACGGCCGACGCCGCCGGACAAGCGCGTCAGGCGGCCGAGGTCCTGATCGGCGCTGCTTTGGGCAAGTAGGAGCCAGCGGACTGCAGCCTGGAGCAGCTCGTGGAAGACTGGACGCATGTCTCCCCGTCCCATGAAACCGCGCCCCCAGCCCGACGCCGTCGAAAAGGGCGGCCCCCAACAGCCGCGCAACGGCCGCCGCCATCTTGCGCTGAGGCTCGACGACGCGTGGCTCGGTTTCCAGACGAGACTCGCCATCCGGCGCGGCAGGGTGGAAACGGTGATTCCCTACACCGGCTACGGCAGCACATCCTGGGTCAGGGTGCTGGCACGCGTCGTCCGCAGTGACCCTCGCGATGCCGCCGGCCACGCCAAACCGTTGCAGGAAAGCATGCGGGGCTGGCGCAACTTCACCAGCGCTCCGGTGGCAAATGCTGACGTTAATGTGACTCTCGCGGGCACCGTTTTCACCGTACGGGCCGATCGCGGAGGTGTGGTGGATGCCCGCATCCCGGTGGCCCTCGATGCCGGGTGGCACACCCTCACCCTGCAATCCGGTGAGTCCCGGGAGGTGGAGGCTCCTGTTGAGATCGTTGCCGACAACGCCGACTTTGGTGTGGTCTCTGACATTGACGACACCGTGATGGTCACGGCCCTGCCCCGGCCGTTCCTGGCTGCCTGGAACACCTTTGTCCTCAACGAACACGCGAGGACCCCCACTCCCGGGATGGCTGTGCTCTATGAACGCATTGCCCGGACCGCCCCCTCGGCCCCCGTGTTGTATTTGTCCACTGGTGCTTGGAATGTTGCCCCCACGCTGTCGCGGTTCCTTTCCCGCAACTTGTACCCTGCCGGTCCCAAGCTGCTGACCGACTGGGGCCCTACCCCTGACCGCTGGTTCCGCAGTGGTCAGGAGCACAAGAGGAACTCCCTGGAACGACTCGCGGAAGAGTTCCCGCACATCAAATGGTTGCTGGTGGGCGACGACGGACAACATGACGAAGCCATCTACTCCGAGTTTGCCCAGCGGCATCCTGAAAACGTCAAGGCGATCGCCATTCGACAACTCTCCGCCGGTGAGGCGGTCCTCGCCGGCGGCCGTTCAAAGACAGGCGGCCAGCCCACCCCAGGGGTGCCGTGGATCTACGCGCCCGATGGGGCCGGGATGTCGGCCCAGCTCGAAGAGCTGGGCATTATCCGGAGTGAGGTCCGTTCCGCCGATGACCCCGAGGAAGGCGACGTTCAAACGGACGCCGGCTGACTACCATCCGAGGACGGCGGCGGGCTGACCGCTGTGTAGTGGGTCAGCGCGCACAACCATCGTCCATCCCGTTTGACGAAGACATCGGTGGTCCATTCGTCGGCGTCACTCCGCAGGCCGCGGTAATGCGCGGTGGTGGTGACGCGGGCTGTGATGGTCGCCGAGTCCTCGAAAATGCGAACTCGGGGCTCACCCACCACGACCATTCGTGAATGCGTCAGGTCCCCGGATTCCACCAAGGCGAAGAACTTCACGCCGGGGGAGATGCCGGAATCGGAAACGATGACCCAGTCGTCCGTTACGAAGGCGGCGATGCGGGAGGCATCGTTGTCCACGATGGCCTGTGCCCAGTCCTTTGCCGCGGCGAGCAGTTCTTGTTCCTGCCCGTCCGGCAGCGGCGGTGCCTTGCGAGGGAGCATCATGGGGCCATTGTCCTCCAGGCGCCGCCGCCGATGAACAGCTACGCGACGTCGATGAACACCGGGTTCGCGTAGAACCAGGTTTCTGTCCACGGATCAGCGTCGCCGAGGTTGTTTCCGCGGCGGACGGGCCCGGCGGGGTCTACTGATGCGCCGTTGGCGCCTCGGACATCCAGTCCTTGCAGCAGGTGTCGGAAGGTTAACCGGACAAAACTCAAGGGTGAGTGATCGACATATGTCCAACAGGTCATGGCTTCTTGGCTGAATGTACCGAGCTGGAAGGTCGATTCCGAACCTACGGTGGATCCAGATGCTTCGCACATCGATCCGCCGTCAGAAAAGAGAATGCAGTGACTGAAATCAACCAGCTCCCCGTGGTTCCGCACTGGATCGGAGGCGCTGAGGCGCCGTCGGCCGGGGACCGCACGGCCCCCGTCTTCGATCCCGCCCTGGGCAGGGAAACCAAGCTGGTCAACCTTGGCAACGCCGAGGACATCGAGACGGCCATCTCCTCGGCGCACAAAGCCTTCCCGGCGTGGCGCGACATGTCCATCACCAAGCGCCAGCAGATTATCTTCCGTTTCCGGGAGCTGCTGAACGAGCGGAAGGGCGAACTCGCGGAGATCATCACCTCCGAGCACGGCAAGGTAGTCTCCGATGCCCTCGGGGAAATCACCCGCGGCCAGGAAGTCGTGGAACTGGCCACCGGCTTCCCTCACCTCATCAAGGGCGAGCATTCAGAAAATGTCTCCACCGGCGTCGACGTTTACTCCACCAAGGCGCCGCTGGGTGTTGTAGGCATCATCAGCCCGTTCAACTTCCCCGCCATGGTGCCGTTGTGGTTCCTGCCGATTGCCATCGCGGCCGGCAACACTGTGGTGTTGAAGCCGAGCGAGAAGGACCCGACGGCGGCCAACTGGCTTGCTGCCCTTTTCTCCGAGGCCGGCCTCCCGGATGGTGTCTTCAACGTCCTGCATGGCGACAAGGAAGCAGTGGACGGGCTCCTGGAACACCCGGACGTCAAAGCGATTTCCTTTGTCGGTTCCACCCCGATCGCGCAGTACATTTACGAGACCGCGGCCCGCAAGGGCAAGCGGGTCCAGGCGCTCGGCGGGGCGAAGAACCACATGCTGGTCCTGCCCGACGCCGACCTCGAACTGACTGCCGACGCCGCCATCAACGCCGGGTTCGGTTCCGCGGGGGAGCGGTGCATGGCGATCAGTGTGGTGGTGGCGGTCGAACCTGTCGCGGATGCGTTGATTGAGAAAATCACCGCCCGGATGTCCACCCTGAAGATCGGCGATGGCCGCCGCAATTGCGACATGGGCCCGTTGGTCACCCGCCAGCACCGCGACAAAGTGGCCTCGTACATCGACGTCGCCCTTGAGGATGGCGCCAAGGTGGTGGTGGACGGCCGCGGCATCGAGGTCGACGGCGACCCGAACGGCTTCTGGCTCGGCCCGACGCTGATCGACGACGTCCCGGTCACCTCCCGCGTGTACACCGAGGAAATCTTCGGCCCGGTACTGGCAGTGGTCCGAGTGAAGAGCTACGAAGAGGGCCTGCACCTGATCAACTCCGGCGCCTTCGGCAACGGGACGGCGATTTTCACGAACGACGGCGGTGCGGCCCGCCGCTTCCAGACCGAGGTTGAAGTGGGGATGGTGGGTATCAACGTGCCCATTCCCGTGCCCGTGGCCTATTACTCCTTCGGCGGCTTCAAGGACTCCATCTTCGGCAGCTCCAAGGCTTACGGCGTGCAGGGCTTCCAGTTCTACACCCGCGAAAAAGCCATCACCTCACGTTGGCTCGACCCCAGCCACGGCGGCATCAACCTCGGATTCCCCCAGAACTAGAGGGATGTGATGGAGCGTCGGTGATATAGGGCCGGGAGGTGAGAGAGGGTCGGACCTGACACGCTCTCTCACTTCCCGCTGGTTTCGGGCTAACGCTCTTCCAGATACTCGACGGCGGCGAACAGTTCCAGCCTGTCGCGCAGGCTGTCGAGGTTGAGTCCCAAGACGGTGCCCGCAGCATCGATCCGGTTCCTGAGGGTGTGCCGGTGGATCCCCAGCTGCCGTGCTGTCCGGTCCCAGACACAGTTGTTCGCCAACCACGCGGTAACTGTTGGCAGCAGCTGGGTCTGTTCGGTTTCGTCGTGCTTGGCCAACGGCTCAATGAGCCGCCGGGCAACGGAGCCGGCCTCATCGCGGTGCAGCAGGCCCAACATCCCACCCCGTGAGATTTCCTCGAAGGTGACAAGGGGGCGGGCGAGTTCCAGAGCCCTTTGCAGTGATCGCTCTGCCTCCTTCAAGGCCCTGGCCAGGCTGGCAAAGTCCGTTTCCCCTGAAGTACCTGCGGTTGCGCCGTATCTTTCCAGGAGGACTGTGGCCTTCTGCTGGAGTGCTGATCCTGCCAGCACTACAACGTTCTCGTTCCGTTGAGCGTAGAAGACGGCTCCGCGGTGGTCGTCCGACAACAGTTCCAGTGCCTCCAGGAGGTTCTGTCCTTGCCCGGGAGGCTGCGCCATGGTCACCACCACGGGGTCTGCGGGCAGCCTGCCCCAGACCTGGCGTGCCGTGCGCTCGGCAACGTCCGTGCTTCCTGCCAACAATTGTTCGAAAACGCCTGCACGCAGATGGCGGCGTGCGGTATCGAGGGTGCGCGTTTGCTCCAAGGCGAGGCTCGCCAGTGCGATCACACTGTTGATGATGTCGGTGCGGGCAGGGTCCAGGGGTTCGATGGCGCCCAGGACCAGCACACCGCGCAAATGATGCCGGCGGCCCAGCGTTTGCAGGGTGATCTGCTCGCCGTCCACCGTTAATTGCGAGACCGATCGCGAGCCTTGGTCCAAGGATTTCCTGACAGCATCCGTCACCCCGGGCATCAACGACGACGGCACGGGACGGTTGTTGGGCATCAGGATATGGTTTCCCGCGGCGTCGAACATCGCCACCCAGCCATGCAGTTGCCGCTCGAGCTCGGCCAGGATGGAACGCAGTCCGTCAGGACGCAGGGCAGCCCGTGCGATGGCCCGTTGTGCTTGGAGCGACCATTCGGACCTGGCGTTCTGCTCCTTCGCCAGCAAGTCTGCAACGAATCGTATGACGGCGATGAACGGCGTCCTGTCGGGGACCTCCAGCAACGGCAACCCATGGGTCCGGCACGCCTCAACCAGTCCCGGCGGCAGTACGCCGTGAATCACTTGGGTGGCGAAACCGAGGCCGCTGATCCCATGCTTGACCAACCGCGCCACATAGTCGCTATAGAGCTCGCCGGGGCCATCGCCCACGGGAAACTGCGTACCATCCGTCAGCAGCAACTGCCCCGGATCGAGGAACGGAGTGGGGTCGTCGAGATCGGAACTATGGACCCAGGACACGGATGTTTCCACCGCAGGGTCACCTGCCTCCGGCGTCACCAGCCTTAAGTTGAGCGAGCTGTTGCGAAGGATGGTGTTGATGGTCAGCGGCATACTCAGGCGCTCCTTGGAAAAACGTAGTTCCACACCCTGCCAACTATACAAATGTCCTGAGGTGCATCCCTGTTCAGAAGAGCAAGATGAAGGGGAAGCCCCGCCCGCCCTTTCGAGAGGACCTTCCCATGTCGCCAACCCGGACCGCCCTGGCTGTTCCCACCACCAACGAGGAGGTCGCCGCGCTGGACACCGCCAACGTCTTCCACTCCTGGTCAGCCCAGAAAACGCTGAACCCCCTCGCCATCGCCGGCGGCTCCGGCAGTACCGTTTGGGACCACGAGGGCAGGACGTACTTGGACTTTTCCAGCCAGTTGGTCAACACGAACATAGGCCACCAGCACCCGCGCCTCATCGAAGCCATCAAGCAGCAACTGGACACGCTCACCACCGTTGCTCCCGCGCACGCCAACCACACCCGCGCCCTGGCGGCCCGGAAGGTCCTGGCCCACTCGCCGTCGAACATGGAGAAGGTGTTCTTCACCAACGGCGGCGCTGACGCCAACGAGAACGCCATCCGCATGGCCCGCTTGCACACCGGGCGGGACAAGGTCATCTCCCGCTACCGCTCCTATCACGGCAACACCGGCGCAGCCATCGTGGCCACCGGCGACTGGCGCCGCATCCCCAACGAATACTCCCGCGGACACGTCCACGTCTTCGGGCCATATCTTTACCGCTCCGAGTTCTGGGCCGAAACCCCGGAACAGGAAGCGGAGCGCGCCCTGCAGCACCTGCGCCGGACCATCGAACTGGAAGGGCCGCAGTCCGTTGCCGCAGTGCTGCTCGAAACCGTTCCCGGGACGGCCGGCATTCTGCTCCCGCCGCCCGGCTACCTCGAGGGCGTCCGTGCACTCTGCGATCAGCATGGAATCATCCTGATCCTTGACGAGGTCATGGCCGGCTTCGGACGCACCGGCGACTGGTTCGCCCTGGACGCCTTCAATGTCAGGCCCGATCTCATCACCTTCGCCAAGGGCGTCAACTCGGGCTACGTCCCGGTAGGCGGCGTCATCATCTCCGAAGAAATCTCGACCACCTTCGACGACCGTGTCTTCCCCGGCGGCCTCACCTACTCGGGGCACCCACTGGCCGCGGCCTCGATTGTTGCCTCGATCGAGGCCTTTGAAGAAGAAGACATCATAGGGAACGCCACCCGGATCGGCCGCGACCACCTCGAGCCCGGCCTGGCATCTTTGGCCGCCCGCCATGACGTCATCGGTGAAGTCCGGGGACGCGGCGTGTTCTGGGCCCTCGAGCTCGTGGAGGACCGCCAGACACGGACGCCGGTCAGTGCAGCGTTCATGGCGAGGCTCAAAGCGGAACTGCTCAACCGCGGACTGTTGCCCTTCATCGCCGACAACCGCGTGCACGTGGTGCCTCCCGCCGTCGTAAACCCCGAAGAAGTACGCCAAGCATTGGCGATTTACGACGACGCCCTGACCGCCGTCAGCTGACGGCTTCCCTTCGACTCGCCGCAGCCTCAACTGAGCAGTTTCGGAGAAGCTTCCGGCCCGCCGGCGCCGTAGCTTTGGGTTAAGAGCACCATCACGCAGCAGAGACGAAGGAACCCACCATGGCTGAGACCGGAACAACTGACAAGACCAAGTCCTACGACGGCTTCACGGAGGAAGAGCGCACGGCGATGAAGGAGCGTGCGCAGGAACTGAAGAAGGCTCCGCGCAAGAAGGCAAGCAAAGCTGACGGTGAAGCTGACGTCCTGGCCAAAATCGCCGAGATGCCCGACGGGGACAAAGCCATAGCCGAAGCCCTGCATGCGATCGTCAAGGAGCACGCGCCCGAACTCACGTCCAAGACCTGGTACGGGATGCCGGCCTACGCCAAGGACGGAAAGAACATCGTCTTCTTCCAAAGCTCCCACAAGTTCAAGGCCCGGTACGCCACGCTCGGGTTCGAAGAAAACGCCAAACTCGACGACGGCGACATGTGGCCCACGTCGTTTGCCCTGAAGGAAATGACGCCGGAGGTCGAGGCAAAGATCGTGGAGCTGATCAAGAGGGCGCTGGCATAATCGCTTGCGACCTTAGGCCGGCTGACTGTTGGCCGGCGGCAGATCCGGATTCATGGGTTCCAGGTCCGGATCTTCTGCCGTCCACACCTGGACGATGGCCCAGGCAACCGCCGCAATGGGAACCGACAACACGGCGCCGATGATTCCGGCGAGGATGGTGCCTGCTGTCAGCGCCATCAGGATGACCAGTGCGTGCAGTTCCAAGGACTTGCCCATGACCACCGGTTGAAGGAGGTCACCTTCAAGTTGATTGACGGCGATCACTGCGATCACGACGATCAGCGCCACGATCGGGCCGTTGGCGACGAGCGCGACCAAAGCTGCCAGGATCCCGGCGACCGTCGCCCCCACCAAGGGGATGAAGGCTCCAATGAACACGATGATTGCCAGGGGGATGGCCAGCGGGACTTGGAGGATGAGCAGGACCGTGCCGATCGCTACCGTGTCCACCAACGCGACAATCGCCGTGCCTCGAACGTAGCCGCCCAGGACCTCCATGGTGCGCTTCCCAACCCGGCGAAGCTTGGCTTCCCTCAGGCCTGTGAAGGGTCGCAGGAAGAACTCCCAGATCTTGGCGCCGTCCTTGAGGAAGAAGAACAGGATCACTACCACCAGGCTGGCGCCGGCAAGGAACTCGGTCACCACCGATAACCCAGTAACCGCCCCGGAACGCACCTGACTGCTCTGGGCAAACTCCACGGCCCCTTCACGGGCCTGGTTCAACTGCTCCCGGTCGATCGGAAACGGCCCGGTCAGCAGGAAGTTCTCCAACTCATCAAGGCCGGCTGCGGCCTGGCCGATCAGTTCGTCCCACTGGCTGCGCACCGACAGGACGATCACCGTGATGACTCCGCCGAGCACCATCAAGAGGCCAAGGAATGCGACGCCAGTGGCCAGGCCGCCTCGCCAGCCGCGCCGTCGAAGCATGTTGACGAACGGCCCTATGGCCGCCGCAAGGATCAGGGCTATGAGCACCGGGATGACCAGCAGACGGATTTGGAGCAGCCCGAAGATCGCCACCACCGTCAGGGTCAGTATGAGCAGGACCTGCGCTGCCCGCACGGAAGCTCGGCCCAAGGAGTCTTTCCAGGGTTCAGGCTTGTGTTGCCTGCGGACGGAAACGGGCGCTGTTTCCTCGTGTGCCGTCATGGGGGCTCCTGTTCGTTCGCATCGGTCAACCGACCTGATCAAACATAAGCCTACTGACTATTGCACCTTCCTAGTGGGTCGGATCAGGGTGTGGTGGTACTGGACCTGGGTCGGGAACCGGCGAGGGCCCGGGGGTGGGGTTTGGATCCGGAATGGGGCTGGGTGGAAACGGCGTGGTGGGATCCGGTGGCGGCACCGGCCCCGGGTCCGGGGGGAATGGCTCGGGCTCGTGAGTGGGAGGAAGGGTCATGATCTCTCCTTTTGCTTACTCAGGTGTAGTGCTCCGGGCAGATGCTTGCAGCCTACTCCGGGTTGCGTGGCAGCTATAGGGGTTCCCGCATTTGCAACTTTCTAGGTCATTTGACCTAGGATGAGATCATGAATGACCTCCTTGAATTTGATCCCACAGGTCCCGTGCTGATCGTCGGCGGCTACGGCACCGTCGGTACGGCACTCACGGGACTCGCCGGTACGCAATGGCCGCTGCTTCTCACGGGCAGGAACCCGGACCGCGGCAGCCACCTGGCAAACGGAAACGTGACTGTCCAAAGGTGGGACCTCAGCCGGCCGGAACCCTTCCACGCCAAGGTCAGGGCGGTGATCAGCACCGTCAACGACCCCGACGACAGGGTTCTCCGCGCTGCCGTCAGCGCCGGGATCCCGTACGTCGACGTCACCCGCTGGACCAGTCGCGTCACCAGGGCAGCTACTCTGGCAACCCTCCTTCGGCCAACTGCTCCTGTATTGCTGAGCTCGGGCTGGATGGGCGGCGTGATCAACATCGTCGCAGCAGCTTTGGCCCAGGACGCGGGCGGCGGTGACCAGATTGACGTCGCCATCCGGTACGACATCAACGACCGCGCCGGGGTTGACTCAGTGGACTTCATGGACCGGCTGGGACTGGACTTTGAAGTACGCAAAGGCGGTAAGGCCGCCGTCGTGCGTCCCTTAAGCGACACGCGCTGGGTGGACATTGCCGGGCACCGCACCAAGGTGGCACGGCTCGACACGCCTGAACAGTTCACTTTGCCGCTCACCCTTGGCGCCGGATCCGTGGCAACCCGGATCGGGTTCAGCTCCAATACGTCCACGACGGCGTTGCTCGCCGCACGTGCGGTGGGACTGTTCCGCTGGGGTAGCGGGGAACGGTGGTCACCGCTGCGGCGCTCCCTGTTGTACTCGCCCGGTGCGGGCGGCACGGCTCACATCCGTGTTGACGTGAAAGGTCCGGCCGGAACACGAACGGCCGTCATTTCGGACCCACAAGGTCAAGCCCACCTGACGGCGTTGGGCGGATTGCTGGGGCTGCGCGCAGTTCTCGCGGAGGGCGCGCGGCCCGGTGTTTCCTTCCCCGAATCCACCCTGGATTCCGCGTCCCAACTCACGGAACTCGAATCGCACGGTGTGACAATATTGAGGTCATGACTGAAAGCAAGGGCGCCCTGAGGAAGGCTGCGCTCCTTGACGCTGCTGAAGAAGTGCTGGTCACCAAGGGCAACGCGAACGCTGCAATGCGGGACTTTGCAGCTGCCGCAGGGGTGCGGATTGGACACCTGCAGCACTACTTTCCAGCCCGTTCAGACCTCATTCGCGCTGTCCTTGATCGAGCCCTGGCGCGCTCGCTGCGGCGGCTTGAGGAGACGGCCGGATTCGATCTCGACTCAGACGCGTCAGGCACGTTGTCCCGGGACGATTCCTACCGTCTGCTCACCGCGCTGCTTCAGGAGCATTCCGAGTTGGCGGATGTGAGGATGCACGTGGAGATCTGGGCGCTGTCCGCCTCGGATGATCAGGCCGCCGGTGCTCTGCGGTCTTTTTACGCCCAATACACTGCGCACGTAGAAGGTGTGGTCCGGCGGGGCAGGCCGGAACTGTCGGAGCCGTCCCTGAGGGGAGTGGCAAGCGCGATCGTCAGCCTCTTTGAGGGGGCGGCTGTGACACGATCCGACATCGCGGGGCTACGCACCGAGCACGGCGATCAAGCAATCATCCGCACCGCACAGTGGTTGATCCACGGACAGGAAGCCGCCCAATGACCCATCTGACACCCACACCCGCGCAGTTCCGCTGGCAGCAACTCGAATTCGGCGCCTTCATCCATTTCGGCATCAATACCTTTGCCGGCAAGGAGTGGAGCGACGGCACCATTCCGCCGTCGACTTTTAACCCGACAGAACTCGACGCCGGCAGCTGGGTCCGGGCGGCCAAGGAGGCGGGAGCGAGGTATTTGGTCCTCACTGCCAAGCACCACGACGGATTCTGCCTCTGGCCCACGGCAACAACTGACTACTCCGTCGCGTCCTCGCCGTGGCGCGGTGGTTCAGGCGACGTTGTTCGCGACGTTGCCGAGGCCTGCGCAGAACAGGGCATCGGGCTGGGGCTCTACCTGTCTCCCTGGGACCGGAACGCCGACTGTTACAGCGATCCCGCAGCCTACGACGACTTCTACGTCCAGCAGCTCACGGAACTCTGCACCGGTTATGGCCAGGTCATGGAATTGTGGTTCGACGGTGCCGGGTCTGTGGGCCGGGAGTATGACTGGGAACGGATCATCGCTGTTGTTAAGGAGCACCAGCCTGACGCCATGATCTTCAACATGGGCCAGCCCACCATCCGCTGGGTAGGCAATGAGAACGGACTGGCGTCGGACCCCGTGAACTACGTGGTGGATCGCACGTCCGACACCCAATACACGGATTCCAGCTCCGGGCTGGAGGCCGAACACTATCTGCCGCCGGAATGCGATGTTTCCCTCCGCCGCGGTTGGTTCTGGCACCCGGACGACGAGCCCAAATCCACCGAACACCTGCTCGCTATTTACTACCAGTCGGTGGGAATGGGTGCGAATCTCCTGCTGAACCTTCCGCCGGACACACGTGGGCTGATTCCGGAGCGGGATGTCGCGAGGCTCCAGGAGTGGAAGGCCGAGCTGGACCGTCGCCTCTCCGGCACGGTTGAGGCCACTGTTGAACATCACGACGGCGGAGCCACCCTGAGTTTCCCGGCTGCGGTGACCTTCAACCACCTGGAGCTCGTGGAGGACCTGAGCTCGGGGCAGCGGATCACTCAGCACGCGGTGTTTGGTGATGGGGTTGTTGCTGATGACGGCGGTGCCGGAGCGGGCCTTGGTGGGGCGGGCCTTGCCGGAGCGGGGCTTGTGGAGGGGAAGACGGTGGGCAACCGACGCATTCACCAGTTGCCCGTTGTCACCGCGAAAAGGTTGCACGTGAAACTAAGCGGTGAGGATGGCCGCCTTGGCTCCGCGCGCGTCTATACCGGAGCACTGGATGCCGCAGTGCCGATGATTCCCGAAGGATACGAAGCCCCCACGGACGCGCCGGACTAGCTGTCACAGCCTCTTCGGGTGGTCACCGGTCACGGGTCGAGGGCGGTCGGTATGTTGGTCCCTGGCCTGCCCGGACTGCCGACGCAACACTGGGCTCTGCCCCGGAAGATGCTCCCGGGCGGCGAAACTGCGCCCCGGAGGCTGGTTTGTGGTCGCTGGGGTTGGGGTTGAGCGGAGCCTCTAATAATGTCTGTGCCTCCTGCGAGAGTTGGGGGTATGAAGCAGATCCGGGAGAGGCAAGCGAAGACGGCGTTGTCCGCTGTGCCTCGTCCTGCTTTGTCTCAAGGGGTGGATCAAGCTGGGACCATCAGTGGTGATTTGATTGGTCGGTC